>JAFVGI010000001.1 GCA_017475005.1 Prevotella sp.
TACCTCAAGTCGCATCGTGGGGTAAGGGGATGGTGGCTACATATTGATGTTGTGCTGTTGCTTTTTACTGAAAGCTGCTACTAACGACTCATAAATCTACCCTTAATCGTGTATTGGATGATAGTTGCGGATTTTAGGAATATTAGAACATCAGACCTAAACGGAAAGCAGGCTCTACATAGAACTTAAGAGATGTGTTTGAAGTTTCATAAACTTCCTTAGGACCATACTGGTTAACTATTGTTGTTGTTGCGCCATCTGTATATGTTCCTGTAGTCAAACCAGTCTCTGATGAATAATTCGTAATTGAAGACTGTGCTGTTTTTGCGGTATAATCATAACCATTCATAGAGGTTGATTGTGTATAGTAGCCCTTATTTGCTGACTTACCAGTAGCGAACTTAATACCAAGTTCTGCACCGAGATACAGACCTTTATAAACATAGAAGTCAATACCAGCCAATGCTGCAACTGTAAACTGATTTAAACTATTATTTCTATTAGCATCCATGCTTGTATATTCTTTATTTACAGACCATGTTCCCGTGGATACCAATGTTCCATTAGCATCATATCCCTCTGTTACATAATTGTCGTTCTCTGTAGCAGAACGAGAAATTGTTGTGAAGCCGAACTCGCCACCAGCATAAAGGTCAATACGATCAGAGATATTAAAATGACGCTCATAACCTACATTGATAGAAAAAGCTGTCTTCTTATTCTTTGTCTCTTGAGTTCCGTAGGTATAAGTAGAAGGTGCAGTAGGATTTATTATTACTTTTTCACCAGTAGTATAATCTGTTGTATTTGTATTGTTATCAATACCTACACCTAATTTGAATCTCAAAGCGTCCTTGTCAGAGACCATCCAACGTACTTTGAACTGTGCCTCGTCATTCAGTTTAAATACATCACCATGAGCTGCGAATGGTGTAAAACCAACTTCTACAGAGATGTCATTCTTCTGAGGAGTGTACTGTGCACTTGTTGTATTGCAAACACCTACGATTGCTAATACTGCTAAAAAAATCTTTTTCATAGTTTTAAGTTTTTGAATTGTTACACGGTTATTTTAAAATTAATGTTATAACTTTACTTTAATTTAATTGTAACGGATTTAATAGTTTATAGAGTTATTGTTCAAAAGTTTTTGCAAATATAAAGATAAAAATGTGATAACACTTAACATATATCAATACATTTCTCAAAAATTAACCTTTGTTAACTTGAAAAGGCTATCTTTTACAATTCTTTTAACACTTCTTTGCGGTTTTGAGAACAGATTAATGTTCATTTACCTAAAATGCTCGGATTTTAATAAAAATTTCAATAAAAAAATCATCCCCTATCTTGATAAATTATACTAAAGATTAATTCCGTAGGTTTGCTTTACCTCACTCATGACAAAGGTACTTTCTATGGAGCCAAGGTCCTCGATATCACCTAATTTGGTGAGGACGAATTCCTGGTATTGCTTCATATCGCGTGCGCGTACCTTTAGGAGATAGTCATAGGCACCACTCGTATTGTAGCACTCTATGACCTCTGGGAGTGCCTGTATGCGATAGGTGAAGGCGTCTGCAATCTCGTGGTTTATCTGCTTCAGTTTTACCTTACAGAATACCAGCAGACTCTGTCCCAACTTCTCAGGATCAAGTATTGCCGAGTATCTTTTTATGTACCCTTGTCGCTCAAGACGTTTTTGACGTTCAAAAACAGGTGTTGGGGTCAAATGAACTGCATCTGCAAGCTCTTTTGTGGTTAATTTTGCATTCTTTTGCAGTATTTTTAGTATCTGCAAGTCGGTTTCGTCGAGTACTTCTGCCATAGTTGTAGAATTTTATTCTGTTAAAGGGCTTTACGAATGCCCAAATCCGAAATATTTTCTTTCTGCGCTGCAAAATTAGCAATTTATTCCGAATTATACAAGAAATTTGGTGGAAATTTCCAAAGTACGTACCTTTGCATCCAGAAATCGAGATAAAAAAACTCGATAAGCATCTAAAACTGAACGTTTAAGATGCAATCTCTTAAACAGAGATTTATTCTGGCTGCGATACTCGGCTGCACCTCAGCAATTCAAACAAGCTTGATTACATTCGGTTTGCACGAGCATTGCACTCGGAAATCAAGACAAATAAATGTCCCATTAGTCCCATTGGACCTATTAGACTTATTAATATTTAATTATAAAAAGAAAGGAGTAAAATTATGAGCGCAAAAAATTATCGTTTTGAGACACTACAACTTCATGTGGGCCAAGAGCAGGCTGATCCAGCAACCGATTCACGTGCTGTGCCTATCTATCAGACCACCAGTTACGTATTCCACAACAGTCAACATGCTGCAGACCGTTTCGGCTTGAGAGATGCAGGAAATATCTACGGACGACTGACAAACTCTACTCAGGGAGTTTTTGAGGATCGTGTGGCAGCCCTTGAGGGTGGTGTAGCAGGACTTGCTGTAGCATCAGGAGCAGCAGCTATCACTTATGCTCTGCAGAACATCCTGCAGAATGGCGACCATATCGTGGCTGCCGACAACCTCTATGGAGGTTCGTACAACCTCATCACCCACACTCTCAGCACTCAGGGCATCAGTAATACCATTATTAATATTAATGATTTGGAGGCCCTCGAAGCCGCAATCAAACCTAACACAAAAGTGGTATATGCTGAGACCTTCGGCAACCCTAACAGCGATGTGCTCGACATCGAAGGCATAGCTGCCGTAGCTCACAAGCACGGCATACCTCTCATCGTTGACAACACTTTCGGCACGCCTTACCTCATCCGTCCGATAGAGCATGGCGCCGACATCGTAGTTCACTCTGCAACAAAATTCCTCGGCGGTCATGGTACCAGTCTCGGCGGCGTAATCGTTGATGGTGGCAAATTCGACTGGAAGGCAAACCCAGAGAAATTCCCTACATTGGCACAGCCTGATCCTTCTTATCACGGCATCGTTTTTGCAGACGCTGTAGGCGCTGCTGCCTATGTCACTCGCATTCGTGCCGTAATTTTAAGAGATACTGGCGCAACAATTTCACCATTCAATGCGTTTATATTATTGCAGGGTGTTGAGACTTTAAGTCTGCGAGTAGAGAGACACGTCGAGAATGCCCTGAAGGTGGTTGATTTCCTGAGCAAGCATCCAAAGGTGGCACACGTAAACCACCCTGCCCTTGCCAGCCATCATGACCACGAACTGTATAAGAAGTATTTCCCCAATGGCGGTGGAAGCATCTTCACATTCGAAATAAAGGGCGGACAGGAAGAGGCTTGGAAGTTTATCGATGCCCTGAAAATCTTCTCTCTCCTGGCAAATGTTGCTGACGTGAAGAGCCTTGTGATACATCCATACACAACGACCCACTCGCAACTGTCACCAGAGGAGCTGGAGGCACAACACATAACACCATCAACAATCCGCCTGTCAATAGGAACAGAACACATCGACGACATCCTTGAAGACCTGCAACAGGCATTTGAGAGAATTTAAATAACCCCATCCCAACCTTCCCAAGGGAAGGGGAAAGGAGATAGTTTAAGTAGTTTAATAGTTTAAATAGTTTAATAGAGCCCCACCCTGTCCCTCCGGAAAGGACTATGACTCCTCCCCCTGGGGAGGACGGGAGGGGGTCGAAAATGAAAGGAGAAAATTATGGCTAAGATTGCAAAAAAACTGACGGAACTTATTGGTAACACCCCATTGGTGGAGTTAGGAACATTTTCACGTAACAAGGGAGTCGAGACACCTCTTATTGCGAAAGTAGAGTATTTCAATCCTGCAGGAAGCGTAAAAGACCGTATAGCCTTTGCTATGATTGAGGATGCAGAAAAGAAGGGTATCCTAAAGCCAGGTGCAACAATTATTGAGCCTACCAGCGGTAACACGGGTGTTGGTCTGGCATTGGTAAGTGCTGTAAAGGGTTATCACCTCATCCTCACAATGCCTGAGACGATGAGTGTGGAGCGTCGTAACCTCGTAAAGGCCTATGGTGCAGAAGTACGTCTGACACCAGGTAAGGACGGTATGCCCGGAGCTATCCGCGAGGCAGAAGCATTGCGTGACTCCATACCAGGCAGCATCATACTACAGCAGTTTGAGAACCCTGCAAACCCAGCAAACCACTATGCTACAACAGGCCCTGAGATATGGCGTGATACAGAAGGAAAGGTTGACATCCTTGTTGCTGGTGTCGGTACAGGTGGTACTGTTTCCGGTACAGGCAAATTCCTTAAGGAGCAGAAAGCTGGCGTGAAGGTTATTGCCGTAGAGCCAAAGTCTTCACCAGTACTCAATGGTGGTCAAAGCGGTCCTCACAAGATACAGGGTATCGGAGCCGGTTTCGTACCAAAGAACTACGACAACAACGTCATCGACGAAGTGTTTGACGTAGAAAACGACGATGCCATCCGTACCAGCCGTGAAGTAGCACAACAGGAGGGAGTACTCGTTGGTATATCTGCAGGCGCAGCATTGTATGCCGCTACCCAGATTGCCAAGCGTCCGGAGAATAAGGGTAAGAATGTCGTAGTATTACTGCCAGATACAGGTGAGCGTTACCTGTCAACCGTTCTCTACGCTTTCGAGGATTATCCGCTGTAAAGACATATTTTTCTATCATTATTATGGAAAAGAATTATTATTTATGAAAAAAGTTATTTCCACATCGCAAGCCCCTGCTGCTATCGGGCCTTACAGTCAAGCCATCAAGGTGGGAAACCTATTGTTCGTTTCTGGTCAAATACCCACCTCACCCGCAACTGGCAGCATAGTGTCTGGCGACATCAGGGAGCAGACACGTCAAGCGCTCAACAACATCAAAGCCATTTTTGAAGAGGCTGGCCTCACGATAAACGATGTTGTGAAGACAACTGTATTCCTGACGAATATGGAAGACTTTACCGATATGAATGCCATCTATGCAGAATTCTTTTCCGAGCCCTACCCTGCACGCTCTGCCGTAGCAGTAAAAACGTTGCCAAAAGGGGCCTTGATAGAAATCGAGGCGATAGGTGCAGCAGGTTAGCTGCACCTGTTGCCAAAACGATTAAACGAGTGAATACACAAATTTATTTAGTAATATTTGGTGTTTCACTCGTTTTTTTGTACCTTTGTCCGCAATATGAAACACTTCTTTTCTTCCCTAAGCTGTCTTTTCCTAGTTGCCATCATGATAATGGCACTCACGTCTGCTGATTCAGACAAGACCACTACCATCTTTGTTATTGGCGACTCTACTGCTGCCAATAAAGACATCTCTAACGGCAAGAAGGAACGTGGCTGGGGAATGGCCTTACAATGTTACTTTACTGACGACATCCGTATCGACAATCATGCTGTCAACGGACGCTCGTCAATAAGTTTTTTTAATGAGGGACGTTGGACAAAGGTGCTGGAAAAGATGAAGCCTGGTGACTATGTCATAATACAATTCGGACATAATGACGAAAAGCCCGGCGAGAAGCGTCACACTGACCCTGGTTCTACCTTCGACTATATGCTGGCACGCTACGTTCGGGAAACGCGTGAGCATGGAGGTATTCCTGTTTTGATGAACTGTGTGGTGCGTCGTAACTTCTTCATCAATGTCCCAGAGAATGATGATGACGAGAAACTACGCACTACGACATTCAAGGACGGGGTGAAGATGATAGAGGGTGACACTCTTATCGATACCCACGGATTGTATCGTGTGGCACCTCGCGATGTCGCTCAGCGCATGAATGTCCATTTCGTTGATGCCAACAAGATTACCCACGACTTGGAACAGGGTTTGGGCACAGAGGCTTCAAAGAAACTCCATATGTGGTTCAAGCCAGGCGAAGAGCCCAGTGTTCCGGAAGGGCGTCAGGACAATACGCACTACAACGTCTATGGTGCCCATGTGGTAGCAAAGTTGTTGGCAGATGCCTTGTGCGAAGAAATTCCGCTACTGAAGAAATATCGTTGTGATGCTGACTATACCGTTGACAGCAAGGGACGTGGTGATTTCATGTCGTTGGAAGATGCTGTGGCAGCAGCACAGGGACAACAGACTGTCACCATACAGATTCTTGGTGGAGAATGGCAAAAGCCTCAACTGCCCAAGAAGTCAAAGATACAGTTCATAATGAGAGAAAATGCAAAGTGGAAGTAACCTCAATTACTTCCACTTTTTGTATCTGTGACACTGTTGGCGCTAATCCTTCATTCTCATTGTCTTGTTACTTGTTTTATCCCTTTGACGCCCTGTAGTTTCTTTATCAGCACCTCGAGCTGTGCTGTATCATCGACGAGGATGGTGACATTTCCGCAGAAGATATTGTCGCTGGAACTGATATTTATTGCTCGCAGGGTCAGTTTATCCTCTTTATTTATGATACTGGTGACATTACTGATGATACCGATGTCATCAGTTCCCACGAGACGTAATGTCACAGCATATGTGGAGCCACCTTTTCCGCTCCATTTCGCCTTAACGATACGATAAGGATAACGGTTTTGCAACTCTGGTGCATTAGGGCAGTCGATACGATGAATCTTTATGCCTCCCGTGACGCTGACGAAGCCAAATACTGGGTCACCATAGATAGGATTACAGCATCGTGACAGGTGATAATCCACCCCAGTCAGCTTTCTGTCTATTATCAGCACATCATCCTTTATATTATCACTGTTGATGCTTGCAGTATCCAATATAAAGTTTGAAGCACTCTCTGTCGGGGTCGCAGGAGACTCTGCGCTCTTTTGGAGCATCTCGGCATAGAGGTCTATGACATGTGTAGAATCCAGTTCGCCTCTTGCTATCTGGATATAGAAGTCACCTGCTTCCTTTATGCCAAGCTTGCGGATAAGCGGATGGAGGACATTCTCATCAATCTCCATCTTATGGTTTTTCAGCTTTCGCTCAAGCATCTCCCTTCCCAGCACTCTTTCCTGAGAACGTGCTTCGTTGAGCGCCTGACGTATCTTTCCTCTGGCATGCGATGTCTTTACGATGTTCAGCCAAGCCTGTTTCGGTTGCTGCTTTGCTGCCATGAGTATCTCCACCTGATCACCACTCTTTAGCTGATAACGCAATGGTACAGCTCTTCCGTTAATGCGTGCTCCTGTGCAGGTATTACCCACCTTAGAGTGTATGCGATATGCGAAATCGAGTACAGTGGCACCTTTCGGGAATTTGTAGATATCTCCCTTAGGAGTGAAGACAAAGACCTCATCTTCATACAGCTCCATCTTAAACTGGTCGATAGTGGCAGGTGCCCCTCCTTCCTCAAGCATAGAACGTATTCCCGCAAGCCAGTCGTCCATGCCAGCCTCGCTCTTGATACCTTTATAGCGCCAATGGGCAGCAACGCCTCGTTCTGCCACTTCGTCCATGCGCTCGGTGCGTATCTGTACCTCTACCCATTTCTGTTCCGGACCCACGACGGTGATATGTAGACTCTCATAGCCATTTGTCTTGGGCACACTGACCCAGTCTCTCAATCTCTTTGGATTGGGTTGGTACATCGATGTCACGATGGCAAAGGCCTGCCAACATTGCATCTTCTCCTTCTCAAGAGGGCTGTCAAGGATTATGCGGATAGCAAAGAGGTCATACACTCCTTCAAAAGGGCAGCGCTGCTTTCTCATCTTCTGCCAGATGGAGTGTATGGATTTCGTGCGTCCCTTGATATGGAATTTCAGACCTGCCTCTTGCAAACGCTCGCTGATAGGTCCGATAAAACTTTTTATATATGCATCACGGCTGGCCTTTGTCTCATTCAGCTTATCCTTAATGTGATAGTAGGCATCATGCTCCGTATATTTCAGGGACAGGTCTTCCAGTTCTGACTTCAACCTGTAGAGACCCAGTTTATGGGCCAGTGGGGCATAGAGGAACATACTCTCCTCACTAACCCTGCGTCTCAGTTCTTCCTGTTCGGTATCTCTTATCTGGCGCATGAGGTTGAGGCGGTCGGCAATCATAATGAGTATCACTCGCACATCCTCTGCCAACGAGAAGAGCAGGTTACGGAAGTTCTCTGTCTCTATTACGGTATTCTTTCTATAGAGCTGCTGGATATTCTCAAGGCCACGCATGATGCGTGCAACAGATTCTCCGAAGTTCTTCTCCAGTTCTTCTGTCGCTATATCGTTTCCTTCGGAAATAGAGCATAGCATTATGGCAACTACGGCATCACGGCGTACTCCGATTTCGCTGACTGCCAGCCATGCCGTCTCCAGGCTCATCAAGATGGGATTGAGTCCGAAGGCATCACGCTGTATGCTTCCCTCTGCAACAGCCTTCGCCAGAATATCTTTCACACGACGGGCATCACTATCCTTCAGCACACCATCCAACTCGCGGTGTAACTGCCGATAAAGCGTTAAAGCTCTTGATCTCTCGTCCTGCGTGAATAACATCCCAACTGTCAATTATCAAAAAATTCTCTTCCACTCTATATCTTTGCGTCCTACATTCCTGTAAATGAAGCAGTTGATGATGATATGCATTAGGGTGAAGAGTACTATGTCGGCTACCACCATCAATGTCTGTGACATAAACGATGCCACGAGATAATTCACTACGATGAATCCTATTTGCAGTAGTATCAGGGTCACCATTGTCATGTGTGGTCCTAATCCTGCACGCATCAGCTTGTGATGGATATGGTTTTTGTCAGGCATAAAGGCCGGACGATGGTCGCGCAGACGACTCAATGTGACGCGTGTAACGTCGAACAATGGTATTATCAGTGTGCTGACAGCTACGATGCCGATATTATGCATTGCCGGATTCCATACAGGATTACGCTGCCAGAAGTGCAGCAGCAGGAAGCATAGCGTAAAGCCCAGGGTAAGGCTTCCTGCATCACCCATGAAGGTCTTATCTTTCTTTCCAAAGACGTTATAATAGAAGAAAGCGCATACAACACCTAACAGAGACGCTGAACAGAGGGCCCAGAAATACTGTTCTGTTATGACAAACAGAAATGTTATGCATATCAGGGCTATTATGCTGAGTCCTGACGACAGGCCGTCAATGCCGTCAATGAGGTTCATGGCATTAGTAACATACACTACCGTCAATATCGTCAATGGCATGCCAAACCACCATGGCACTTCGTCAATAAAGAAGACATGCGCCATATCTGCTACCCACAATCCGGAGACACACATCAGGATGCCCGTAAACATCTGGATAGAAAACTTAAGTTTATATGGCACCCTCTTGATGTCGTCAAACAAGCCGACACAAAACAGCATCATGCCACCGGCAATAAAAGCCATCCAATGCTCCATGCTGAGGTTACCACATAATTTCTCGTACATCCCAAGCCTCATCAGCACTACAACGATGATGGTCATCGTCACCATCATTACCGGCAAAAACATCATGCCGCCAAGACGCGGAATGGGTAACTTATGTATCTTCCTGTCATCATCGGGAAGGTCATACAACTTCAGGGCATGGGCCACTTTTACGACCCTCGGAGTAACAAACAGGGTGAATATAAGAGAAATGGCAAAGGCCAATAGCAATATAACAGTAATGTCTTTCATACAATAAACAAACGAGTGATACGTTCATTTATTGTATGCGAATAGGACTTTTTGGGGGTTCCTTTAATCCCATTCATAACGGACATATTGCCATAGGCAAATGGATGCTTGAACACAAGCGTCTCGATGAGGTATGGTTTATGGTCAGTCCGCAGAACCCTCTCAAGGTTGACAGGGCCCTTCCCGATGCCCAAGAAAGGTTTCTCTTGGTGAAGGAGGCTCTTGCTGACGAACCGCGTCTTATAGCAAAGGATTATGAACTCTCCCTCCCCCAGCCTTCCTATACGTGGACCACTCTGCAGCATCTGAAGGCGGACTATCCCAATGACGAATTCATCCTCATCGTCGGTGGCGACAACTGGAAACGCCTGGAGCGCTGGAGGCATTGGAAGGATATAGTGTGGCAATATGAAATAGGTACCTACCCAAGAAATGGGGAGATACCTATCTCGTCAACTATGATTAGGGAGATGATAGCCCAGGGGGCTGACATCTCACCATTTGTTCCTAAAGCTGTTGTCCAACGCTATTGTACTTCTTGCCATCCTTGATGATGACAAACTTGCCGTTCTCTATTCTCTTGTATGACTTAACAGCCGGCTGTGTCTCTTCTGCTTCTACAGCCTTCACCTCTGTAATCAGTTTTTCTCCCGATGTAGCAAGGATTGGGAATGGCATTGCACCTGGCGTGAAGTTGTTCTCTACATAAACAACATTGTTACCATTATACTGCACGAAGAGTGTTGTACCGTCAGCAGAGAGGGCATAGTCACCGTCAAGGCCCTGACCCTTTGCCGGATATGTCTTGAGATGTACTGTCAAGCCATCCTTGCTGTAGTCCTTGAAGTAACCGCCAAGAGTCCCGTCATATACAAGGCCGCATACAGTGTAGCTGCCAACCTCCAAATCTCCCATAGGGGTTCCTGAAAGGCTGTAAGCAGGAATTACTACATCCAGCTTCTCCACATCTTCTTCCACATACTTACGAGTCTGATACTCCACATTTTCTGCAGGAGCATAGTCAGTACTCAGAACGTTTACGGTAAGTGGCATGG
Source organism: Prevotella sp. (assembly GCA_017475005.1). Classification (GTDB taxonomy): domain Bacteria; phylum Bacteroidota; class Bacteroidia; order Bacteroidales; family Bacteroidaceae; genus Prevotella. The sequence goes on from JAFVGI010000001.1 coordinate 10,593, forward strand.
ATGTTGTCTTCAGATAGAACGCAGCTTCACAAGTGTAAGAAACCGAATGGGGCATACCGCCGTAGGTAAACTCTGCCGTTACAGCAAATTTGTTTTGGGTGTGGAAATACTTTGCATTCAGCTTTCCTGAAACCTGCTTCTCCTGACCGTCAGTACCGGTGGTTGTGGCAGAAAACTCATCTGCATTCCACTCAAAATACATGTTAGGATACTTGCCCACCATTGTGTAAGCCAACCCGTCCACAATAAATGACTTTATCACCATATTTGGTGAAAACACCATGTCTGGGAATGTGATTTTGTCTGATGTGCCGGCATTCTTGTTACCCAACTCTACAATCAACGTGTCTTTCTTTTGCTCTTTGCTTGCTCCCATGGCACTGAATGTTGCATCACCGACAAAATACATTCCTCCATGCATCTGTGCAAAAGCAACCATTGTTACCGTCAGAGCAGCAAAAAAAGTAAAAATTCTTTTCATTTTTGAATAATTTGTTACATTTTTATTTAATTAAACAACAAAATTCGGCTGCAAAGGTACAAAAAAGTATCATATTTCAAAATACTTAAATGTCAGTATTTTAAAATTCACAAAAAAATTGTACCTTTGCAACATCTTTTGTCAAAGAAGAATATCAAAAAATGCGAAAACTATTGTTTTTTCTTGCTATTATGGCCTTTTTAGGCAGCTGTACGCAGGATAATGTTCATATGCCGGAGACGACTTCTGACACCATCACGGTTGTCAAACATGATACTGTCAAGGTAACTAACGAAAACCTGTCTCTCTTCGTTGGAGACAACAAGGTTCTCGTCGGAGGCTCTTTTGAATATCATGCCACTATCCTCTATCAGGTTCTGAAGAATAATGACAACACTATCGACGTCATCATTCCAGAACATGAACTGAAAGCCACTGTCATGGGTGATCTCACTATAGGAAAATATACCATCAGGAACATTCCGTATGATGTCACCAAGGGCTCATATTATAAGGAGTACGCAGACGGCACCATGTACATACACATCAAGTCTGTCCCCTCTTCCGGAACAGGAATGGATGGTGATTATATCTTTAACAACA
>JAFVGI010000013.1 GCA_017475005.1 Prevotella sp.
AAACGAAAACGAAAACGAAAACGAAATAATGTACAAGAGATTTCTTATTTTAAGTTGCATGCTGTGTGCGGCATTGTGGGCTGTTGCTGCCCCAAAGACAGCATCGCCAAATGGGCTTATTGCCATACAGCCAAAGGGTGAAGGATGTGTTATATGCTATCAGAAGCAGCCTGTTGTGGAGATATCAGCCCTTGGATATGAGGGAATGAAACAGGAACAGCTGCTCTTCACTCCTTCTGGCAAGATAAACAGCGATTATATCATGCTTTCCGGCAAGAAGAGGCATTGCATGAATGAGGCAACAGAATATCGTGCAAACCTCGATAAAGGCGTCACTTTAGTGGTGAGATTGTATGATGATGGTGTAGCCTTCAGATACGAATGGCAGGATGTTCCTCCTGTTTCGCAGACAAAGGAAGTGACAACATATAACATTCCTGAGGGCACAAAAAGATGGATGCAGCAATGGGCTGACTCTTATGAGGGATTCTTTCCTCTCACAACGACCTGTAAGGTGAAAGCCCTGCCTTCATACAGTGCTGTCACAAAGGATGCAGAGGGCAATAACCTCAGGTGGGGATATCCTGCCTTGCTGGAGCCAAGAGACGGAGTGTTTGCACTTATCACAGAAGCAAATATCGAGAGAGGACAAAGTGCTTCATGCCTCTATAACGATGGGGAGAGATTCAAGGTGGTTCCTGACAAAACCTTTGACGAGACAAAGGCAAAGCACTCACCCTGGAGGGTGGTGATAGTCGGAAAACTGGCTGATATAGTAGAGTCAACACTTGTTACTGATGTCAGCGAACCTTGCCGATTGGAAGACACTTCATGGATTCAGCCAGGAGTGGTTTCGTGGATTTATTGGGCAAATAATCACGGTTCCAACGACTGTAATATAATAAAGGAGTATGTTGATTTGGCTGTCGCCCTGCATCTGCCTTATGTGCTGATAGATGCCGAATGGGACACTATGAAAGACGGAAAAACCATAGAGGATGCTGTTGCCTATTCCCTTGAGAAGGGCATAAAGCCGATGATATGGTATAATTCGTCCGTAGGATGGGTTGATGGCGCTCCAACACCAAAGTATCGCCTCAACAAGGCAGAAGACAGGGAAAAGGAGTTTGCCTGGTGTGAGAAGATTGGGGTGAAAGGAGTGAAGATAGACTTTTTCTCTGGCGACAACCAGAAGAATATGGACTATTGCATCGACTTGCTCGAGAGTGCTGCAAAGCATCATCTGCTGGTGAACTTTCATGGCGCCACTATTCCGAGAGGATGGCAGAGGACATATCCTCACCTGCTCTCTACAGAAGGTGTCTATGGGGCTGAGTGGTATAATAATGTAGCTACCTTCACCAAGCAGGCAGCCAGCCATAATGCTACACTTCCTTTTACTCGCAATGTGGTAGGTCCGATGGATTATACCCCTTGTGCCTTCAGCAATTCGCAGCATCCACATATCACCACCAATGCCCACGAACTGGCTCTGACAGTACTCTTTGAGAGTGGCTTACAGCATCTGGCAGACAGGCCTGAGAGTTTCTTGGCACAACCAGAGGAGGTGAAGGATTTCCTTGGAGACTTGCCTGCAGCATGGGATGAGACAAGACTTTTGGGAGGATATCCTGGCGAGAGTGTGGTGATAGCTCGCAGAAGCGGCAACACTTGGTATGTAGCAGGAATAAATGGCAGTGATGAACCAATAGCGCTAAATTTAGCGATTCCATCGGAACTATCGAAGGCTGCTGCTATAACAGTTTTTGCTGACAAAGAGGACCAGAAGTGGGAAATCTCCACGCTAAAGAAACTGCCTAAAACAGTGAAACTGCTCCCAAGGGGAGGGATTGTAGTGAAGTTTATAGTTAAAAGTTTATAGTGAAGAGTGACCCCACCCCGACCCTCCCAAGGGGAGGGAGGAGTTAGGAGTCAAAAGTCAAAGGTCAAAGGTTAAGTGCTTGCGGCTTTCAATGTTCAATATAATAAATATGGGAAAGAAGTTTCTTTTGAGTATTGTGTTGGTTGGTGTGGCTTTTGTGGCTGGGGCGCAGGAGCATCAGTTGTGGTATTCTCGTCCTGCCAGTCATTGGCTGGAGGCTCTCCCTGTTGGAAACAGCATCTTGGGAGCAATGGTTTATGGAGGAACCAATGATGAGGAGATACAGCTGAATGAGGAAACCTTCTGGAGTGGAGAGCCTCATAATAACAACAGCCACGAATCGCTGGCATACTTGCCGGAAGTGAGAAAACTGATTTTCGAAGGCAAGGAAGGTGAGGCTGCAAAGCTATTGGATAAATACTTTGTAAAAGGTCCTCATGGAATGCGTTTTCTGCCTTTAGGAAGTCTGAAGCTGCATTTCGGACACAAGGATGTGACAGATTACAAGAGAACCCTGAATCTTGCAAATGCCACAGCAACAACGAGTTACGTCTGCAAAGGGGTGAAGTATGAAAGAACAGTTTTCGCTTCACAGACAGATAGTGTTATCATCATTCACCTGAAGGCAAACAAGAAGGATGCCATCAGTTTCACGATGTCGTTTGGCAGCCAGATGCCATATACTACAAAAACCCAGCATACCTGCCAATGTGCCTTGACCAGTGGTTCAGGAAACTGTGGAGGACGACTCTTTGCAACAGTTCAGGGAGTAGAGCAGGAAGGTATCAAGGCCGGTTTGGCAGCACAATGTCATGCAAGCATGAGGGTAGAGGGCAAGAATGCTGGTGTCACTTATCCTGACAACAGCATAGTAGTGAAGGATGCTACAGAGGTGACAATATACATCTCTGCTGCCACGAATTTCGTGAATTATCACGATATCAGCGGCAATGCGGAAGCAAAGAACAAAGCTCGCCTGAACCTGGCAGAGCAGAAACGATTCCCGGAACTCCTGAAGCGACATATCGCAAAGTATCAGGAGCAGTATAACAGGGTGAGTTTAAATCTGAGTAATCAGAATAATCTGAAAAATCTTCCTACTGACGAACGCCTTGCAAAATTTGATGGTTCGGACCTCGATATGGTATCTCTTATGATGCAGTATGGCAGATATCTCCTTATCTCTTCTTCACAGCCGGGAGGGCAGCCAGCCAACCTGCAGGGAGTGTGGAACGACAAGAAGAATGCCCCTTGGGATTCAAAATATACCATCAATATCAATGCCGAGATGAACTACTGGCCAGCGTTGGTAGGCAATCTGGCAGAGACACAGCAGCCTTTATTCTCTATGGTGAAAGACCTCAGCCAGACAGGAGCAGAGACAGCAAAGACGATGTATGGCTGTGGTGGATGGATGGCACATCATAATACGGACATCTGGAGAATAGCAGGTCCTGTGGATGGTACTCCTTGGGGAATGTTCCCAACAGGTGGTGCCTGGCTGACAACACATATATGGCAGCATTATCTCTTTACTGGCGACAAGGATTTTCTTAGGGAATACTATCCTGTAATGAAGGGAGCAGCAGACTTCCTTGTTGACTATATGCAGGAATATCCCAAGACAGGTGAGGTAAAGCAGGCTGCTGGCTGGGTGATGACTGTTCCGACAGTATCTCCGGAACATGGGCCTATGGGCAAGGGTACCAATGTGACTGCCGGCTCTACAATGGATAACCAGATAGCCTTCGATGTGCTTTCAGCAGTGACAGAAGCCGCCAAAATCTTGGGTAAAGAAGATTCTTCACTATTCAATATTCACTATTCACTTCAGAATCTGCCACCAATGCAGGTAGGAAAATATGGCCAGCTGCAGGAGTGGATAATAGATGCTGACGATCCAAAGGACGAACATCGCCACATCTCACATCTCTATGGCTTGTATCCTTCTAACCAGATTTCTCCTTATTCTCATCCAGAGTTGTTTGCTGCGGCCCTGAACACCTTGAAGCAGCGTGGAGATATGGCAACAGGATGGAGCCTTGGATGGAAGACAAACTTCTGGGCAAGGATGCTGGATGGCAATCATGCTTTCCAGATAATAAAGAATATGCTTCATATCTTGCCTTCTGACGCAGAGGCAAGAAATTATCCTGAAGGCAGGACATATCCTAATCTCTTTGATGCCCATCCACCATTCCAGATAGACGGAAACTTTGGTGTTTCGGCAGGCATCTGCGAGATGTTGCTGCAAAGTCATGATGGAGCCTTGCATCTGTTGCCTGCTCTTCCTGACAGTTGGCAGGAAGGAAAGGTTAGCGGATTGCGTGGACGAGGCGGTTTCATCGTAGAAGAAGAGTGGAAAAACGGCAATCTGAGTTCTGCAACAGTACAATCTACCATTGGTGGAGTGTTGAGGCTTCGCTCCTATGTGCCGCTGAAGGGTAAAGAACTGAAGGAGGCAAAAGGTGCTTGTCCTAATGCCCTGATGGCTCCTGCCGAGATACGCAAACCTTTAACAGCTGCCCAGATTTCTCAGTCAGAAACACCAAAACTGAAGAAGGTTTATGAGTATGATATCACTACGGAAGCAGGAAAAACCTACAAATTCTCGGCTCAGTAGATTGTAAAAAAAACATAAAAAAAGGGTGTATAATTTGCATACCTCATATAAAATGATTAAATTTGCGCAATTTAATGTATTTTTATGGGGGAAACCCATATTTGATGTTTCAGTAAAAACAATAAAGAAAACAGATGAATGTAATTACAAAGACGGTCTCTCTGCCTGATGGTCGTACCATCACCATTGAGACAGGAAAGTTGGCGAAGCAGGCTGATGGTAGCTGTACCCTGAGAATGGGAAATACTGTGCTTCTCGCCACTGTCTGTGCAGCAAAGGACGCAGTGCCTGGCACAGATTTCATGCCACTGCAGGTAGAATATCGTGAGCAGTATGCTGCTGCTGGACGTTTCCCTGGTGGTTTCACAAAACGTGAGGGAAAAGCTAATGATGATGAGATTCTCACATGTCGTCTCGTGGACCGCGCTCTGCGCCCACTGTTCCCAAGCGATTTTCATGCAGAAGTATTCGTAAACGTTATTTTGTTCAGTGCCGATGGTGTAGATCAGCCTGATGCTCTCGCTGGTTTCGCTGCTTCATGTGCTCTGGCTTGTTCAGATATCCCCTTCGAGTGTCCTATCTCTGAGGTACGAGTAGCTCGCATAGGTGGAGAGTTTGTCATCAATCCTACAAAGGCTCAGATGGCTGATGCTGATATGGACCTGATGGTGGGTGCCACAAAGGACAACATCATGATGGTAGAAGGTGAGATGAACGAAGTGCAGGAGGTTGACTTGCTGAATGCCCTCAAGGCTGCTCACGAGGCTATCAAGCCAATGTGTGTTATGCAGGAGGAGCTGATGAAGGAACTCGGCACAGATGTTAAGCGTGAGTATTGCCACGAGGTAAATGACGACGAGCTGAAGGAGCAGGTTAAGACAGAGTGCTACCAGAAGGCTTATGACGTTGTGAAGCAGGCTCTTGAGAAGCATGAGCGTGCTGATGCTTTCGAGAAAATCAAGGAAGACTTCAAGGAGGCTTATGCTGCTGCTCACACAGACCTCACAGAGGACGAGCTGGAAGAGAAGAAGGCTCTTGTTGACAAGTACTATCATGATGTAGAGCGCGATGCTATGCGTCGTTGTATCCTCGATGAGGGTGTGCGTCTCGATGGACGTAAGACAACAGATATCCGCCCAATATGGTGTGAGGTATCTCCATTGCCAATGCCTCACGGAAGCTCTATCTTCACTCGTGGTGAAACACAGTCTCTGTCAACAGTAACACTCGGTACAAAGCTTGACGAGAAACTCGTTGACGATGTTCTGGAGCGTTCTTATCAGAAGTTCCTGTTGCACTATAACTTCCCTCCTTTCTGTACTGGCGAAGCAAAGGCACAGAGAGGTGTAGGACGTCGTGAGATAGGTCACGGACACCTTGCATGGAGAGGTTTGAAGGGTCAGATTCCTGCTGACTTCCCTTACACAGTTCGTGTAGTGAGCCAGATACTGGAGTCTAACGGTTCTTCTTCTATGGCTACCGTTTGTGCCGGCACACTCGCCCTGATGGATGCTGGTGTTCCAATGAAGAAGCCTGTTTCTGGTATCGCAATGGGTCTTATCAAGAACCCAGGGGAGGATAAGTATGCAGTACTTTCTGATATCCTTGGTGATGAGGATCACCTTGGCGATATGGACTTTAAGACTACTGGAACAAAGGATGGTCTTACTGCAACACAGATGGATATCAAGTGTGACGGCTTGTCATACGAAATATTGGAGAAGGCTCTGGCACAGGCTAAGGCTGGTCGTGAGCACATCCTTGGATGTATCACAGATACTATTGCTGAGCCAAGAGCAGAACTCAAGCCACAGGTACCTCGCATCGAGCAGATAGAGATTCCTAAGGAGTTCATCGGTGCTGTGATTGGCCCTGGTGGTAAGATTATCCAGCAGATGCAGGAAGATACTGGTGCTACTATCACTATCGATGAAGAAGATGGTGTAGGAAAGGTACAGGTAAGCGCTCCTAACAAGGATGCCATCAATGCTGCTCTTGCTAAGATTAAGGCTATCGTAGCAGTACCAGAAGTTGGTGAGGTATATGAGGGAACAGTTCGTTCTGTTATGCCTTACGGTTGCTTCGTAGAGATTCTGCCAGGAAATGATGGCTTGCTCCATATCTCAGAAATTGACTGGAAGCGCCTTGAGACAGTAGAAGAAGCTGGCATCAAGGAGGGCGACAAGATAACAGTTAAGCTGGTGGAGATTGACTCAAAGACTGGTAAGTATAAACTCTCAAGAAAGGTGCTCCTGCCAAAGCCAGAAGGTTATGTAGAGCCACAGCGCAGACCTGCACGTCCTGAACGAGGCGAAAGAAGAGACAGAAAGTCTCGTCCAACACGCTTCAATGAAGGACAGAAGCCAGCAGAAGAGGCTCCAAAGACTGAAGAATAATTGTTAAAAACGATTCCTAGAAAATTGAAGTGTTTATGGCTTCAATGAAAAGTCTTGCTAAGGATACCGCTATATACGGACTTAGCAGCATAGTCGGAAGATTCCTAAACTACCTACTCGTACCGCTTTACACTCATGTGTTGGCGGTACAGAGTGGGGGTTATGGTATAGTGACCAACCTATATGCCTATGTGGCATTGATATTGGTGATACTGACCTTCGGAATGGAGACCACATTCTTCCGATTTTCTAATAAGGATGATGAAAACCCTCATACGGTTTTTTCAACATCTTTCGTGATGGTCACGACATTATCGGTGATTTTCTTTGCTTTTGTTTTCTTGTTTATCGAAGGAATCGCTGATTTCATGGGTTATGTAGGGAGTGAGAACTATATATTGATGATGACCTGTGTAGTATGTTTGGATGCTATTCAGGCAATACCTTTTTCCTACCTTAGATATAAAAAGAATGCTATAAAGTTTGCTTCGCTGAAGCTGCTTTTCATTATAATGAACATCTCTCTGAACCTGCTGTATTTCGTAGTATTGGGAAAGACAGATGTCTTTTATGTGTTCTCCCTGAACCTGGTTTGTACAGGAATTATCACATTCTTCTTCATTCCAGAGTTCCTGCATGAACACTTTGCTTCAAGACGCTATGCCATAGATCATGATGAACAGCTGAAGATAGTAGATTTTGCTCTGCTGAAGCGTATGTTCAGCTATTCATGGCCTATACTTGTGCTGGGAATAGCAGGAATACTGAACCAGACAATAGACAAGATGATATTTCCATTTGTCTATTCGCAGAGTCATCCTGTCGAAGTCGATGAAATGGGAGAAATAATAGCATCACCGGCAGCTGTACAGCTGGGAATATACGGAGCTTGTGCTAAGATAGCTATGATTATGGCAATGATAACACAGGCTTTCAGGTATGCCTACGAACCTATTGTCTTTGCAAAGTCAAAGGACGCAGACAAGAAGGAATACTATGCTACTGCGATGAAGTTCTTCCTCATCTTCACACTCTTTGCCTTCCTGTGTGTAGTGGGCTATATGCCGATACTGCAGCATATCATCGGAGCAGAATATCGTGAAGGTCTTCGTGTGGTGCCAATAGTTATGGTGGCAGAGATAATGATGGGTGTATATTTCAACCTCTCTTTCTGGTACAAGCTTATAGACAAGACAATATGGGGCGCATGGTTCTCGATGGCTGGCTGTATAATGTTGATAGCTGTGAATGTAATATTCATTCCGGAATATGGCTATATGGCCTGTGCATGGGGAGGTGTGGCAGGATATGGAACAGCAATGGTGCTGTCATATTTCGTAGGACAGAAGAAATATCCAATAGCATATGACCTCAAGGGTATAGGCAGATATGTAGCATTGACATTTGTCTTCTTCTGCATAATGAATTATACAGATTGGCCTAATACTGCCATTCAGCTTTTCGTAAATACTTGTCTCATACTGATTTATTTGTATGTGGTATTGAAAAAAGATATGCCCCATGATACGATTTCTCATATCCTTTCTATGCTTCATCTCCGTTAGTGTAGGAGTTTCTGCTCAGCAAACACTCAACAGGCAGTCTTATGTGGAATATGGCGAAAGCTATCTTTCACAGCCTTGGCCTGCTTTGTCGCGCCAGTCGTTTGCTCGTTTCAAGACTGATGGCAACAGGGTGGAGTATGAAGGACAGGTGTTTGAACGCAGGCGCCATCTGGCAGCTCTTGCTATGGCAGAGATAATAGAGGGAAAGGGGCGTTTCATCAATGAGATAGTAGTGGGCATTGACTCTATGATGCGAGAGCCGTGGTGGGGTATTCCTGCTCACTACAGCAAGGCAGAACCGGATTATAATCAGCAGACAATAGACCTCTTTAATGCAGAGTCAGCAGCATTGTTGGCTTGGACCTGTAGCAGGTTGGAGCGTCCATTGACAAAGGTGCGTCCTACATTGCCAGCAAAGGTTAGCAAGGAGATACACCACAGAATGCTGCAACCTGTTTTGGGAAGTAAAGACTGGTGGAAGACTGCCGGCATGAACTGGAATCCTTGGATTTGCTCCAACTGGTTGGCTTGCTTGTATCTTTATGAGAGCGATGAAGTGAGAATGCAGCAGGCAGTAAAGGAGATAGAAGGCTGCATGAAGGCCTTTATAGACAGTTATCCGGAGGATGGCGGTTGCGATGAGGGAACAGGCTATTGGGACAGGGCTGCTGCCAGTTATTACGAATGCCTTTATCTGCTTGACCTAATCAAGAACGATGAGATGGCAAAAGTCACAATGCTAAACTACAAAAGGGACAAAGTGGCCAGGATGGGGGCCTATATATATAATATGTATATAGGAAATGACTATGTCGTAACATTTGCTGATGCACATGATAACAAGAGTGCTGTACAGCTGAACATCCTCTTCCCTTTCTCAGAATTTATAAAAGACAAGAAAATGGCCGGTTTCTCCGCATTTATGGCAAAGAAAGAGAATTTCTGGAGCAATCCGGCTGCGTTATATGCTAAGAGCGGAAACTTCCCAACACTTGGAAGGGAACTTCTGTTGCTACAGAATATTGATAAGCTGAGCAGGATAAAGGCTGAAGAACCAAAATCGGAGGCTTTCTATCCAAATCTCAATGTAGCAACTATGCGTAGCAAAGGTGGCTTGTTTGTAGCATTCAAAGGTGGCAATAATGGAGAGAGCCATAATCATAACGACCTTGGAACAATGGAGATTTTTGCTGATGGCAAGCCTTTGCTTATCGATTGTGGAGTAGGGGAATATACAGCTAAGACTTTCTCAAAGGAACGCTACGATATATGGACTATGCAGAGTCAGTATCATAACTGTCCACAGGTAAATGGCTTTAACCAGAAAGAAGGAAAAGAATACGTTGCAGACTTAGTAATGATAGGTCATAAGCATGGTAAAGAGAAACTTAGCGACAACTATCTGCTGAATCTCACGAAAGCATATCCGGAAGAAGCAAAGATAGAGGACTACATGCGTGATGTAGAGCTAAAGGGGGAAGAGATAAAGATTACGGATGTCTATACCCTTCAAAAGTTTATTGAGCCCACACGACTTTATTTCATGACAACCATAAAGCCTGAACTCAAGAAACAAAAGATAATTCTTGGTAACCACACTCTCTCTTATCAGGATAAGGTTGTTATCGCAAGTGTTGAAGACTGTTCAGAGCTTCTTGATGATCACTTGAAGGGTATGTGGGGAGAAAACCTATATCGTATCGTGCTGACGACCAAGAAGAAGGAAAAGAAGCGTGAGATAGTATTGACTATAAAATAATCAACACCTTACTGCCAAGCTAATGCAGATGCTCCTAATACGGCAGCATCGGCATCTTTCATTGTAGAAAGAAGTATCTTCACCTTTCCTTTAAAGATAGGCATTATAGCCTCTTCCATTGCCTCTTTTGTATATTTCACGATGAAATCGCCGGCTTTGGCAAGTCCTCCAAAGAGAACAAATGCCTCAGGGCTTGAGAAGACAACCATATCTGCTAATGCTCTTCCAAGACGAGTGCCTGTCTCTTTAAAGATGTCAATAGCTGTTTCGTCACCCTTTACGGCAGCATCATAAATATCTTTTGAGGTAAGGAAAGGAGTGTTTCTCTCTTTTGCGGTCCTTACTATGCCTGTAGCAGAACAGTATGTTTCAAGGCATCCTCTTCTGCCACAGCCGCATAGACGACCATTACGTTCTATTATGACATGTCCCAATTCACCGGCAAAACCATCATGACCATATACTAGTTGTCCATTGATGACAATACCTGAGCCAACACCTGTGCCAAGTGTTATCATGATGAAATTGTCCATGCCTTTTGCAACACCATACATCTTTTCGCCCAAAGCAGCAGCATTGGCATCATTAGTAATGGTTACAGGAATGTTGAGTTCTTTGCGGAACATCTCTGCAAGGGGAACTTTGTCCTGCTTCCAAGGAAGGTTGGGGGCCTTCTCTATATTGCCGGTATAGTAGTTGGCATTGGGTGCTCCTATTCCTAAACCGACGATATCATCGATGGAAACATCGTTTTTAGCAATAAGGTCTTTCGCCATCTTACTGACTGTCTTCACATATTCCTCCAAAACGGGAAGCGATTGTGTCTTTACAGAGTCAGTGCCGAGAACATTACCTTCTTTGTCAACCAACCCTACAACAGTATTGGTTCCTCCAATGTCTATGCCAAGTGCGTACTTCATACTTAAAATAATGTAGAGTGTGTCTTTTTAATCTTCAAAGAAACCTGGCTGTACGTATTTTATGCCTAATTCCTTGTCAACAGTCGCGAGAATACCTTCTACTTGAGCCAAGCCAAACATTCTGCCCAAGAAAGAGTAACCAGCATTATAGCCCTTGTCTTCGTCACCCAGCATAGTCATGCCATGATCTACGCGCATTGGGAGATCCTGTGTTGTAGGCTTGCGGATTTGCTTTCTGCGCTGCTCCTCCTTTTCAAAAATACGAGCCAGTTCTACGAGGTCTGCACGTCCTCCCAGGTGGCTTGCTTCTGTAAAGTCGCCGTTAGGGAAGATGTGGCAAGAGCGTAAATGTACAAAGTGTGTACGCTCGTGATATTTCTCTGCAAGATAGGTGATGTCATTGTGTCCACCTGCAGAGAGACTGCCAGCACAGAAGGTCAAGCCGTTATGTACGTTTGGAACGGCATCAAGGAATGTCTGTATGTCGCTGTCGCAGTTGAGAATACGAGGTAATCCGAGGATTGGGAAAGGAGGATCATCAGGATGTATGCACATATCGATGTCATATTCATCGCATATAGGCATAATAGCTTCCAACCAAGTCTTCATGTTCCTTTGCAGGTCTTCTTTTGTAACACCATCATATAGTGCCAGCAGTTCGCGGAATAGTTCTAGAGGTTTTTCGTCGCCCTCCTTGAAGTTTCCGGCTACGAAGCCTTGCGTCTTTATGACGATGTCGTCAACTAACTGGAAGTCTTTCTCTGGTGTCTGCTGTGCCTTGAAAGCCTCTATCTCTGCCATCAGGTCGCGGCCTGCTATAGCCTTTGAGGCATTGCTGCCGTTACCTTTTGCTATTGCTTCCCATTCCTCCTTAGCACCTTTGCGCTGAAGGAGGTAGATGTCGAAATACGCAAACTTAGGCCATGAGAAATACAGATTTGTTGCTCCGTTAGGGTTCTCATGATAGATATCGGTACGAGCCCAGTCAAGTACAGGCATGAAGTTATAGCAAACACAATGTATGCCTTCCTTGCCCAGATTTGTCAGAGATTCCTTATAAACCTCTATCTGCTGGTCTCTGTCCTTACCACCATATTTTATTGTTTCTGTTACAGGAAGAGATTCTACGACACTCCACTTCATGCCGTAGCTCTCAATATATTCTTTGAGATCACGAATCTTTTCGCGTGACCATACTTGTCCCAGTGGTTCATCATAGAGAGCTGTTACTATACCCTCTACTCCCAGTTGTTTCAACATGGCAAGAGTAATCTTATCATTCTTGCCAAACCAACGCCATGTTTTTACCATAGTTTGAATTTAAATTACATTGCAAAAGTATTGAAACCACCATCAACGACTGCGACAGTACCTGTTACGAATTTTGCAGCGTCAGACATCAGATAGTGTATTGTACCACAGAGTTCTTCTGGTTCACCCATTCGGCCAAATGGTGTCTGGCGAACTACATCCTGACCTCTCTGTGTGTATGTGCCGTCAGGATTGGTGAGCAGAGCACGATTCTGTTCTGTAATGAAGAAACCTGGAGCAATAGCATTAACGCGTATTCCTTCACCAAATTTCTTAGCACATTCAGTAGCCATATATGCTGTGAAGTTAGAAATACCTGCCTTAGCAGCAGCATATCCGCAAACGCGGGTCATAGGACGGAAAGCTGCCATAGAAGAGAAGTTGATGATGCTTCCCTTGCCAGCTTCTACCATAGGCTTGAGGAATATCTGTGTGGGAATGACAGTTCCTGTGAGGTTGAGATTCAATACAGTCTGGAAAGCCTCTGTCTGCAAATCGAAGAAATTCTGGTCTGGAGTGATTGTTGCACCAGCCATATTTCCTCCGGCAGCATTGAGCAGAGTATCTACCTTGCCGTATTTTCCTACGATATAATCGCATGCCTGCTGAATGTTTTCTTTGTTCATAACATCCATCTTGACAAATTCGCAGACACCACCGGCTACTGTGATATCACCTACAATCTGTTTTCCAACGTCTTCTTTACGTCCTCCGATGATAACTTTTGCACCTTCAAGAGCGAGATATTTTGCGATACTGCGGCCTAATACGCCAGTTCCACCTGTGATGACTACAACGTAGTCCTTGATGTTAAATAGATTGTTCATAGTCTTTCTTTTAGGAAAATAAAATCGTTTTTTTGTTGTATGAATGCAAAGATACTTCTTTTTTTTCAGAAAACGATAGAATGGCTGAAAAATTAACAGAAATAAAAACTATTTGTAATATTACAAGAATAATATGCTGTCAGGTCCTTCGTTGAAGAGCAAATCTAAGACAGAAAGGTGCGGAATGAAACCATGACGCTTTTGGAAAGTCTGGTAATATTGTTTTGCCTCTGTATTGTCGGATGGTTTTTGAAAAGTCTTCTGCCTTAGGATATCATCCCCACCCAGTAGTTCTATCATTTTCTTTGTGATGGCAAGGTTATAATCTGCCAAAAGTTCCCATTTCTCCGAGAAGAACGGCTTTATATCATCAGCATAGTAGTCGAAAAACGGTGACATTCCGTAGGCAGAAGATAAAGCATTCCAATGAAGATGTCTCCAGTTTCCGTGGTCACTGATAAGGATGTCTCCCGTGGTGATGTTGTTATTTTCTTTTGTAGGAACAGAAACTGGAACGGTAAGCATCTGAGTGCCGTTGGCAGTAGCAATCATGCAGCGGTTGCGTTCTGTCTGTTTCTGCCATCGCTCACTATTGTCAATGATGTTTTCTAAAACTTCTGTCGTACCATAATCCTGCAAGGTCGCAAGAAGTTCACTATACCACTTTATATTTCCGAAATATGTGGTGTGCATCGTTTTGTCTTTATAAGTTGGTATAATGAGGGAAGAGCGATGAAGAGTGATGCTATTATAGCTTGCGCAACAGCGAGTTGATTGCCGTGGAAATAATCTGCTATCTTAGCGTCAATAGGTATTGTGGGGAACAAATTCAGCATGACATATGCAAAACTGTTGTTTATCCAATGTACGATTGTTCCTGGAACAATGCTGCCAGTTTTTACGAAAATCCATCCTAAGAAGATTCCGAACGCAAGGGCTGCTGGTATCTGTGCTGGATTGGCATGAACGGCAGCAAAGAGTATTGAAGAGATGATAATAGCATACCATTCTGAGGAAACATTACTCTTGCCTTTTTCTTTCCACCATTTTGCTATAGCCCTTATGATGGCACCTCTGAATATAATCTCTTCGGCAAGTGGTGCCAGCACGCAGATTACAAAATATCCTTCTCTGCTCTTTAGCATTTCTGCAAGAGTTTCTCCGATGATGTCTTTACGCAATGTTTCGGGGATGAATTCCTGTGCCCATGTTATCGGTATGATGGCACCAATGGCAAAAAGTGCGGACCATATCAGGGTAGCCCATGGTTTTGTGCGTAAGTATGTCCGGTTTACGGGACACCATTTTAGGGTGGTGAAAAGGATTATGACAAAGATGGAACATGTTGCGGAACTGATGAGCAGTAACGTCGAAGAATCAGTACAGGGAAACCATAATTTTGATATTGTGTTGGCAGCATAACCTGTAAGTAGTTGTGCTGCAACGAAAACAAAAAGGTATAAAATGGTTTTTTTCATATTCCTTCTATGTCCTTTTTTATTTGTTCCATAAGTTCCTGGGGCGATGAAAAAGGTCTCTCTTCCCTTATGTATCTCTCGAATTCTACGGTAATCTCTTTGTCATACAGGTCTTCGTTGAAATCGAGGATATGTGTCTCTATTGTCAGACGATGTCCGTCAAAAGTAGGGCGGGTGCCGATATTTGTCATTGCCTTGTGGTCTCCTACTCTGGTAGCATAAACCCCGTTGGGAGGCAGTAGCTGGTCTTCCTGGGGTATGATATTGGCAGTTGGAAAACCTATCTTCCTGCCATTCTGATGACCTTTGACAACGTTGCCTGTTATTGAGAATCTGCGTCCCAGACTTTCGTTTGCTGCCTCGATGTCTCCGCTGAGCAGCTGACGTCTTACTACGGAAGAGGAGACATGCTTGTTCGAATCCTCCCTCGGTGTGGCCTGAACTACCTCTATGCCAATCTCTTTTCCATATCTCTGGTAGTCTTCAAAGGTCTCTTCTTTTCCTTCTTGCTTTGCACCAAACCTGTTATCATATCCCACAACAAGAACTTTTACAGCCATTACATCGTGAAGCATCTTCATAAAGTCGTATGCTGTGATTTTTGAGAAATTCTCGTTGAAAGGCATAATGGCAACGCAGTCAAGTCCTGTCTTCAGGAGTTGGCGTTCTTTCTCCTTCAGTGTGGTTATATACTTTGGTATAAACGAAGTGTTAAAGAGGGCTTTGGGGTGGCGGTCAAACGTAATAGCCATCGTGGACAATGGGGTAGGGTTGCTTGACGCCACCTTTTTCAGTTGGTCGATGATGTGTTGATGCCCCAAGTGTATTCCGTCAAAGTTTCCTATTATGGCTGCCTTTGGCTGCGTCCAGGCATTTCCGCTGGGGTCATGAATAGTCTTAATGCCTAACGAGATGGCTCCGATGCTATTGGTCAGGCTGTCATCAACAAAGAAGATGTTGTCTGCTGACACGCCTGTCTTTTCAATGACTTCTTCATAAACTCTTCGGTCTGGCTTTATCATTCCAAGGTCGCATGAAAGGAAGATATTGTCGAAGTAATCTTCTGCTTTTCTGCCGTCGGCGCTGAAGAATTTCTTTGAATGCTCCCAGTGAATCCAATTGGTATTCGACAACAGGGCTGTCTTGTATCCTAATGTATCATGAAAATGCTGTATGAGGCGCAGCTTCTCCAGTGGAATGCCGGTAAGCAACTCATTCCATGCCCAGCATATCTCCTCATCAGTAGCGTTGCTGCCGCTTTTCTCGCGTGCCTCCTGACAGAAATTCTTGTTGGAACCACCTAATTCTATCTCGTGAAAAAGGTCTTCGCTCCTGTGTTCGTCAACATAACTGGCAATCTCTCCACACCCTATCTTCCTCAGGGCACGGATGCAACGCTGTTTGTCGAGATTTACGATAACAGCTCCAAAGTCAAAGAGCAGGAGTTTACAAGAGTGATTGGATGGCACTGTTTAAATCTTTTATTTGGCTGTCGCGCTTATCAAGTGAATTATTTCTGTCAATAAGGAAGAAGGTCGGAATTTGCGACACATTGTACTTCTGTAAGTATTCGGATTCCACTCCCTCTGGGTCGTGAACACATACCCACGGCAAGGCTGCCGTCTGGGTCTTCCAGTAGTGTTCATTGTCATCGACGCTGACTTGGAAAATCTCTAATCCCTGATTATGGTATTTGTTATAGACATCACGCAGCATCATGATTCTCTGCATGGAGTTGGGCATAGAGAATGCATGGAAATCGAGCAATACCACCTTTCCTTTAAACTCTGTCAGAGAACGCCTCTTGCCTTTGTTGTCGATGAGTGGTATGTCAAAAACAGATACTACCTGAATTTTGTCCAGGTCTATTGCCGGCCCATATTTCTTTGCTTGTTTTATGCGAAGAGCTTTCAATCCCTCAATAGCGATGTTATGCAGGTTCTCGGCTCTTTCTACCTTTTTCCCCTTTTCCTCATCATTGTAATAAGTATCCCATGCTGTTGCTACTGCCGCAAAGGTACGAATGTCCATCTCCGACTCCTGTGGCTGGAAGATATGCCTGTTGCCCAGCGTCTGGAAGAGTGCGAAATATGATGATGCAGCACTTGGGTTTTTGAAGATATAGTTGGTGCGGACATAGTCTTTGTACTGCTCTATGGTATTGTTGATGCTGTCTTCGGTCTCCTGAATGCTTATGCCATAGGCATTACTTATTGCGATGACCTTTGTCAGCAGTTGCTGCTGAAGCAAAGACAGTTCTTTTATTCTCTTACAGTCATCGCTGCCTTCGACTTCATATTTTGATGCCATAGTAGGGTAGGAGGCTGTGAATGTAACGGTTTCCGTTGAGTCGATGCTGACATTGATGATGTTGCCGGCAATGCGGAGACGATAGAATTCAGGAGCTTCGTTCCTGTCGCCGGAGAATTCAAAATCGCCGCTTTCATCGAGAACCACAGAATCCATCGTGACAGGACCTTCAAGACTCATGTGCTCAAAATAAAGTGTAGAGTCTTTGGCCTCAGTTATTGTTCCCTTAACCTGAAACTTATTATTATTGCATGCACAAAGTACGAATACTAACAGGAAGCATAATGCTGCATGCAAAGTGTTGTGTGATTTTATATTCTTCATTACCTTATTAAGTATTTTGCGTGCGCAAAGGTACGATTAAGTCTTGAATAATGCAAGAAAAATAAGAATAATTTTTTTATTTTTCGGTATTATCGAGACGGTGTACCTTCAACGAAGGTAAAAGGTAATAATATTAATTCGATTATCCAAAAAAGATTGTCCGATTTGGATTAAATAGGAAATTTTTATATCTTTGCAGGCAGAAAGAATGAAAAATATCAAGGAAAAGTTTCGTCGCTACCTGCGTCTGCAGAAGGGTTTGTCGCCAAATACGTTGGAGGCATACCTGCATGATGTGTCGCTGCTCTTTTCGTGGGTAGCGGAGAAAGAAGGAGGGGATGCTTCTATTGATGACAAAATAAAACAGTTGAAACTTGCTGACCTTGAGGAATTCTCTGCCTCGCTGTTCGACTTGGGTATTGCTCCGTCGTCGCATGCCCGCATATTGTGCGGTGTGAGGGCTTTGTATAGGTTTCTCGAGATAGACGGTTTTATCGACCAGGACCCTTCGGAACTGCTGGAGTCACCCATACAGGCAAAGCATCTGCCGGAAGTGCTCTCTACCGTGGAGGTCGATATGCTGAAGGCCGCCATAGACCTCAGCAAATGGGAGGGACACCGCAACCGCGCCATCATAGAGGTGCTCTTCTCGTGCGGCCTGCGTGTGTCGGAACTGGTAACCCTGAAGCTGTCGCAGGTCTATGAGGAGGAACGCTATGTGCGCGTCATGGGCAAGGGCTCCAAGGAGCGTCTCATCCCTATCTCCGAAGATGCCATCAAGGAACTGCATCTGTGGTATGACGACCGCAATAAGATGGTAATAAAAAAAGGAGAGGAAGATTATGTCTTCCTCAACCGTCGTGGAGCCCACCTTACGCGCACCATGATACTCATTATGATAAAACAGTATGCCAAGGATGCCGGCATAAAAAAGACCATTTCACCGCATACTTTGCGCCATTCCTTTGCCACCGCACTGCTTGAGGGCGGCTGCTCCCTGCGTGCCATTCAGGCCATGTTAGGGCACGAGAGCATCGGCACGACGGAGATATACACCCACATCGATATGACCACCCTCAGGGATGAGATAGAACATCATCATCCCAGAAATATCACGTCTTAATTCACTTTCCCTTCCTGAACTCCCTCGGATTCATGCCCTTCATTCTATTGAAGAATCGGGTGAAGGTTGTGGTTTCTCAGTTGCCAAAATTCCTTCAAGTTATACATCGTCGCACAGATTCTGCTGCAAAGATAATATAAAAAAAATTGAATTTGTTTTGTTTTAGTCGGTTATTGTTTCGTTTAGAATTTGGTTATATGAAAAAAAAATCGTATTTTTGCAACGATTTCTAAAACAACAGACTAAACAATTACAATTATGAAAGAGAAGGTTTTACAGGCCATGCGTGAGTTCGGTGCTCCCGTAAACGCTGGCAAGATTGCGGAAATCACAGGTATTGACCGCAAAGAAGTTGACAAGGCTTTTGCTGAGTTAAAGAAGGAAGGTTCCATCGTTTCACCCGTCCGTTGCAAGTGGCAGCCCGCTTGAGAATAGAAAGATGAAGAGAAAAAATATCTATACTTTTTTATTAATTATGACGGTGACCATGACTTTACTGTCATTCAAAAGTAATATAAGCGATATGAATACAATTTATGATTTTACTGCCCTCTCAAATAAGGGTAAGAAAGTGAATTTTGCCGACTATAAGGGTAAAGTGCTATTGATAGTAAATACTGCCAGCAAATGTGGTTTTACCCCTCAGTATGATGGTCTGGAAGCCCTCTACCAGAAGTATAAGGACCAGGGACTTGTCATCATAGGTTTTCCCTGCGACCAGTTTGGTCATCAGGAGCCTGGTACTGACGAGCAAATAGAAGAGTTCTGCCGTTTGAACCACGGAGTAACATTCCCTCTGATGTCGAAGATTGAGGTCAATGGCGATGGTGCTCACCCCATCTACCAGTGGTTGAAAAGTCAGGCTGGCTTTGCTGGTTTCAACCCAAAACATCCGCTAACGAAAATTCTTGACGATATGTTTACCAAGGCTGACCCTGACTACGCATCGAAGCCCGACATCAAGTGGAATTTCACAAAGTTCCTCATCAGCCGCGAAGGCAACGTTATCTGCCGCTTCGAGCCTACCACAGAGCCACAGGAAATGGAAGAGAGCATCGAGAAAGCATTAGCAAAATAAAAGAAGGTAAATATAATAATCACAAACGATTTATTATGGAAATCAAAGCAGTAAAATTCCGCAGAGACGGATTCTATACCCAGCCTTTCGTGTTCGGAGGCGAAGAGGGACAAGAGAAGTTTGACAAGAACATACGCTATCGTGGAAGTCTGCAAAACTATCTTATTGACACGGGCAGCGAGGTGATACTGGTAGATACCGGCCTGCCTGCAGGATTCCCAGAGGAAGTGCCCAATGAAGATTCGCCAATCTTCATCGGCAAGGACATCAGTAGCTATATGGATGCTTTCAAGGCCCTCGGCTACAAGCCTGAGCAGGTAACGAAGATATTGGTTACCCACAAACATGCTGACCATACCGGCGAGCTGAAGAGTTTCCCCAATGCGAAGATTTATGTGAACGAAGAGGAGACAGATGCCGCTGAGTTGCAGGGACTCACGAATATTGTTCCTGTCAGCTATACCGATGGTGCCTACTACAATTTTCCCGAAAGCCAGAAGATAGCCGACGGTGTATACTACATAATGGCCAAGGGCCACACTAAGGGCAACAGTATCATTATAGTGGAGATGGACGGACTGTTCTACATGATTCACGGCGACATCACCTATGTGGACGAAGCACTCTACGAGGACAAGTTATCTATCGTCTTTGACGACCTGCCAGCAGCCCGTGAGACCCTCAACCGCGTGCGTGAGTTTATCCGCAAACATCCTACTGTTTATTGTGGTACCCACACTCCACAAGGCTATGAGAATCTTGAAGCTAAGCGTGTAATGGACCTCGACAATCCTGTGCCGACTGTTTTGGCCGAAGTCGATTTCTCCAAGCAGGAAGCCTCTGGCAAGTACGTCTGCTCTATTTGCGGCTATGTCTATGACCCCGCAGAGCACGATGGCGTTGCTTTCGAAGACCTGCCCGATGACTGGAAGTGTCCTCGTTGCAAGCAGCCAAAGTCTAAGTTCAATCCTGCATAGCACATCATCCGACAGAAAGCCAATAAAGATTAATTCCCAAGGCGAAAATGCTTCGTTTTGGGAATTTTTATTTGAAGTCCGGAAGCTATTACGACCTTCTTGCCTTGGTGGATATACACGCCCTTCTTAGTGGGCCTGCCTGTAAGTTTACGACCATTCAGATCATACCATACATCAGACATCATACTTCTTACATCAGACATCGTCTTGATTCCTGTGGGCTGTGCAGCGTCAATCCATTCGAAATAATCGATAAAATCAATGGCTAATTTTGTCATGAACGTGCTGCCAGATTTCAGATGGTCGCTAGTGCTGAAGGTATCGTCAATGCGGTATATATCGTTTTCACCGTCGGGATGGGCATCGCGGAAGGCAAGGTAGTTGCCGTAAGGCACAACCGTATCACCTTTCGAGTGTGCAAACTGTATGCGGTGCTGAGGCTGCCAGCCAGTGCAGACATTGTTGGACTCCAGGGCATAGCGCATATCCTCATAGGCATTGCCCGTCAACGCAGGCTCACTGTTGAAGTTGGCAGGATTCTTCATATAGTTGTAGAAATCTGGAGTAAAGATTTTGTCGAGTTTGGCCCACGCAACCGTCTGCGTTCCCCAAATCATACCTGGAACCTCTTGTTTGAAGAACATCTCGTTCATATTGTCAGGAGCAGGGTATGTCTTCTCTCCAATGGTGACAGAGCCATTGTCTATCTGGCTGAGCCAGGCATTGTTGATGTCGTCAGTGCTCATAGTCTTGCTATTCAACCAGTCCATGATGCCAGTATCGAGGAACGATTGTGCAAAATAGTCGCTAAGTTTATAGTTAGACATGGTGGGGTTGCTGACAATCATACCATTCATAATCATAGGAAGTACAGCGGGTAAGGTAACCTGGTCCTCGCGATGGTCAGTGGTCACACCATAGCTGGTGCCGTTGTCATCCAAATAGTAACGCATAGTGGCGATGAGGTCGTAGGGACCGTCACCACAAAAGGTGCCACGGAAGTGCAGCTGGTCGCTGAGATTATTTTGTTCGATATAACGTTGCACAGCGAGGGCCACTGCACCACCCTGTGAATATCCAATGTTGAAACAACGCCAATCGTCTTTCAGTGGCAGGGTGTTATCGGCTCCGTCAAGTTTAGCATAAAGCTCCAGTCCGTAGGTTAATGCATCAACAACCTGCTGGGCCGTTACATCTTCAGCCAGATAGGGATGCGTCCTGTCACTCGACACGCCATAACCCTCATAGTCGGGCATAATGGCGATGCTACGCTTGACGACGGATCTGAAAGGAGTTTGCTCGTCATAGTCACCGCCTTCAAACAAGATGGAGAGAACCACAAAGTCGGCAGTTTTCGTTGTAGCACTGGTGGGACATTGTGAATTAGCAGATACAGTATAGTGACTATACAGGTGGACGGACTCGATAGCTGCATCTTCAGGTGGCGTAGCAGGTGCCCAGCAACATAGCAGCGACGAGAGCACAGCAGGCTCGCCCGTCACACTGGTCGATGGGTAGTTGAACTTATAAATCATTCTGTTACTCATCGTGAAGTACGGTTCCAACTCGGTAGAAGGCGTCGGCGCCTGTGCCCATGCTCCCTGTACCACTGCACACAGCAGAACCAAAACGTAATATAAAGAAATCCTTTTCATAATCTTGTGTTTGTTAGAAAATATATCTTGCTTCATCTGTCTGACATGATGGTTAAGACGATGCAAAAATACACTTTTCAAACAAAACGGCCAAATAAATGCAGAAAATATTATGTTTTAGGTCAAAACAATGGCATTATCACACAACCTATGTCTTTTTTTTTGTAATAATTGGCAGAAATGTTAAAATTGTCATATTAGAATAGAAAAGGTGCAACCTCGAAAGTTGCACCTTAATTTTTGGTATATCACTCAAAATCCCAACCTTTTTCGTAGTGGTCAAAGGTCAGGCCGTCTGTAGGGCCGTATTGAGCCAAGATATTCAGGATTTCTTGCTGCTGATGGGGCGTGAGTTTGTTCTCGCCATGATGGTAGCGATAATATGGTCCGCAGCCCCTGCTGAAGTAATTCTTTACACAACGGCGTGCCTCAGCCTTCAGATAGTGTGGCACATTATCATAAATATGTGTGAATCCCCACCTTTCTTCGTCTGTTTTATTTCGCTGAACCGCTGACACTGACCATCTTTCCAGGCATTCGGATAGACGGCTGGCCCGCCAAGCCGGTATTCAGCCTTCAGCAACCAAGCCTGATAGTGCATACATCTGTCGCGCAGTTGGCATTCTTCGTTGAAACAAAGTTGATATCCATAAGGAATATCTTTGCTATTCAGTTCTTTTTCTTGCATTTTTCTGATATTTTATATATTTCTCAAAAAATCTCTCATCTCTCCCGTTGTGCTCCCCTTATCTTTTATTCCCACCCTGGGAACAAAATATTCCCAGGGTGGGAATAAAACGTTCCCAGCGTGGGAATAAATACTTGTCTTACCCTTATGGGTTTATAAGGTGGAATTGGTTTCCTGAAAGGGCTCTTATTACACCTTTCATCTCAAGGGTGAAGATAGCAGCTGAGAGGGTGCTGATAGGAAGTCCTGTCTCTACACAGAGGGCGTCTTTTGTTTGGTCACCTTTCTGGAGGGCTTCTACAACTTTTCTCTCATCGTCAGAAAAATCGGTAAAAATCTCTCTTTCAATACCTTTCTTGCGAGCCTGCTGTATTTCCTGTTCTGCGTGCCATCCAAGATTTTTTATAATATCTCCTGCGGACGTTACGAGTACAGCCTTGTTGTCTCGTATAAGGGCGTTTGGTCCTTCACTCATGGGAGAGGTAATAGAGCCAGGGATAGCGAAGAGTTCCCGATTATAATCTATAGTAAGGCGGGCAGTAACCATTCCGCCTCCATGTATGGCGCTTTCTGGTATGAGAGTAGCATCGCTCATGCCTGCTATGATGCGATTTCTTTGGAGGAAGTTACGGGCTTCAGGAAAGGTATCGTGAAAGAATTCTGTTATTACAGCACCATTGCCGAGCACCATCTTGTTGGCTTCATTACGATGGTGGGCAGGGTATAGGGTTCCTTGTCCGTGAGCTACAACACCTATTGTGGGGATACCATTTCTCAATGCTGCCCTGTGAGCTGTTATATCGATACCATAGGCAAGGCCGCTGACAATATGCACATCAGGGATTTTTTCTGTCATTTCATCGACAATCCTGTCAATACAATCCTTGCCATAGGTTGTACATTGTCGTGTGCCGACAATGGAGATAGCATGCTGCGCATTAAGATTGGCCTTTCCACGAACGAAAAGCACCATAGGGGCATCGCAGCAATGCTTCAGCCGCTGAGGATAATCAGGGTCGGAGATGGTGACTATGCGTACCTTATTATTATTACACCATTCTAATTCTTCCTTTGCCCTTTTCTCAAGAGAAGGGAAATCAGCAGAAATGTGGGATGAGAGGAATTCCAAAGCCTCTTCCGCCGAACCCTTCTCGTCAAATGCTTTCTTGGCATCGAGCAGGCTCAGTTTCCCAAATGTCAGTTGTGATATGATTAGTTCTGAGAGCAAAAGTATTGTATTAAGGTCTGTCCGACGGCTTTTAGAGTCGTTTTGTCGATATGCTGCATATCATCATTAACGGTGTGCCAGGTAGGTCCGAAACTGCTTTGCTCACAATCAGGATAGTATGGTATAATATCTATCGTAGGAATGCCAGCTTCATTGAGAGGTTTGTGATCATCTGTTATGGTGCCACTAATTTCATGTAAGAAGAGTGAACCATAACCAGCTTCATTGGCTGCCTGCCATACATCTGTTACTGTCTGGGGAGCATATCTCATGGAAAGTCCTTCTTGGTAGAAGTGGGCTCCTTGTCCTCCAACCATATCGAGGAGTATAGCACCTTGCCAAGGGCCTTTTATGGCAGAGGAGCCATTGGCATATTGCTGTGCAAAATATTGTGAGCCGAGAGCCCATGATTTCTCATCGTGGTTGTCTGACCATTGTGGAGAGCCATAGTCCTCCGCATCAAAGCAAACAAAGTCGATGCCGATGCTATCGCCGATTATACGTGCTATCTCGAGCATCACGGCAACACCGCTGGCACCATCATTGGCTGCCATAACAGGGGTGTGATGGTTCTTCTCGTCGATGTCATTATCAGCCCAAGGGCGACTGTCCCAATGAGCACACAGCAGATAACGCTGCTTGATATCCGGATTGATGCTCGCTATAATGTTGGTGGAGGAGAGCATCGTGCCATCCCATCCTTGCAGATTGGCCTTCTGAGTGACTACAGTACAGCCATAGTTCTTGAACTTGTTGATAATCCATTCTGCACATTGCTCATGAGCCTCAGAGTTCATAGTGCGAGGACCAAACTGGCATTGTTCAGCACAAAAGACATAGGCGCTGTCCTCACAGAACGTAGGGCCACAAAGGGAAGCCTCCTCCTCTGTCACAGGTTTATTGCTTTTGCATCCACAAAGAATGATGCATAGGAGAATAGGAGTGAAGAGTGAAGTGTGAAGAGTGAAGAATTGAGAATTAGACATTTAATTATGAATTATGAATTATGTATTATGCATTGCGTTTGTTTCATCACTCTCAGCCAGTTTCCGCCCCAAATCTTCCTGATATCTTCCTCAGAGAAACGTTTGCGGAGCAAGTGCATGGTGAAATTAATGGCATCAGAAGAACAAGCCATTCCTGGCACACCACCATCGCCATCAAAGTCTGTACCGATACCTACATGGTCTATGCCCATTATCTTTATGGCATGCTCTAAATGAGCAATTCCATTGAGAATGCTTGCTTCTTCATCTTTGCGTAGGAATCCCGGATAGAAGGTAGTATGGGCAACGCCTCCAACCCTTGCGATGGCCCTTAGCTGGTCGTCTGTAAGGTTACGAGGATGGTCGCATAAGGCTTTACAGTTAGAGTGGGAGCAGACAATAGGGCTGCTACTTATTTTCAGAGCATCATAAAAAGACTTCTCGCCACCATGCGAAAGGTCAACCATGATACCAAGACGATTCATCTCATGTATTACTTTCTCACCAAATTTTGATACTCCACCATGAGTATTGTTACCTTTAGCAGAATCGCATATAAGGTTGTCGCCATTATGACATAGGGTCATATACACAATGCCACGTTCAGCAAAGTGTTGCAGGTTCTCTATGTTATCTTCGATGGCAAGGCCGTTCTCGATACCTAGAAGGATGCTCTTCTTGCCTGCTTCCTTGTTAAGGATTATATCCTCCTCTGTTCGAGCCAGGGCAAGGCGATTGGGGGCACTATTTACGATTTGTTCGATTTTATCGAAGATACTGTCGGCATATTCCTTTGGCGAACCCTCATCATATTTCTGGGGGATATAAGCTACCATAATGGTAGCATCCTGGTGTCCCTCTGTCATTTTAGGAAGGTCAACGAGAATATTTGGGTCACGTTTCAGGAAATCGATACCCTTAGGGAAGAACATTGGTGTATCACAATGGGTATCAAGAGTTATAATATGCTGATGCAAAGCCTTTGCCTGTTGAAAGGTGCGAGCTTCATTTACAAGCCATTGGAAAATAGGAAGTCCATCATCTCCAAGCCATTCAGGATGCCACTGAACTCCCATTATCGGTTTGTGTTCAGTGCTTTCTATTGCCTCAATAATGCCATCAGGGGAGGTAGCAGTAGTTCTGAAACGCTTTCCTGGATTATCTACTGCCTGATGGTGGAAGGAGTTGACTTGTAATTTGAGTGAAGAATAAATGGTGGATAGGATAGAACTATCGGAAACTATTACCTTATGGGTGGTGACAGGCCTGTCTTCCTCTTGTGAGTGATTATGTGTTGTCCTGTCGCTGATATCCTGTGCTATGTGCCCGTCAAGAGCTATGGCAATAGTCTGTGCGCCCCTGCATATTCCCAACATTGGGATATTGCGGTTGTAGGCATGCTTCGCTGTAAGCAATTCTGCATGGTCTCTGACAGCATTTATAGTGCCAAGCTTTGGATGTGGAGCCTCACCAAACCATTTAGGGTCAAAGTCGCCACCTCCTGTGAAGATAATACCATCCAAGCGCTCTAGAGTGTCAATAATAACCTGTTCATCATCAACGGGTGGTATAATGACAGGCACACCGCCAGCTCTTACTATCTGTTTATGATAAGCATCGCGGAGGGTTACGTCAATGTCACTATGATTACCAGTTAAACCAATTAATGGATTCATTACTCTTCGGTATGAATAGGAACATCGCGTTTGATGGACTGGTCAAGAGAGATAAGTGTCTCAGTTGATACTACACCATCAATGGATTGCAATGTGTCATTGAGAAGTTTCATCAACTGTTCGTTGTCGCGTACATAGGCCTTTACCATCATGGTGTAAGGACCAGTAGTAAAGTGGCATTCAACAATTTCAGGAATGTTCTGAAGCTTTTTTACTACATTCTTGTACATAGAGCCACGTTCCAGGCTGATGCCGACATAGGTACATGTGCCATAGCCGATGCTTTTGGGATTGATAGAAAATCCACTGCCAGTAATGACTCCGTCTTCTTTGAGTCTTTCTACTCTCTGATGTATTGCTGCACGTGAAACTCCGCATTGCTCTGCAACGTCCTTAAAAGCGATGCGGGCATTCTTTGATAGGATAGATAATATCTTCCTGTCCAGTTTATCTACTTTTTCCATAATTGTAGTGCTTTATTTTCTTCCTTTTCCATTATTTCTCTTTCACCTGGTCCTTTGTCATTTATACCACAAAGGTGCAGAATTCCATGTATAATGACTCTATGGAGCTCCTCGTCATAGTCTTTCTTGTATTTCTCGGCATTGCTCTTTACTGTGTCAAGGGAAATGACAATGTCACCATTTATTGTATTGCCTTCATCGTAGTCGAAGGTTATGATATCTGTATAGTAGTCATGTCCGAGGAATTCATTGTTCACCTCTAGTATTTTCGCATCATTACAGAATAGATATCCTATTTCGCCTACCTTATATCCATGAGATAGGGCAACCTCTTTTATCCATGCTGTCGTTTCACGACGTCGGATTTTAGGGAAGGGGATATTTTCGTTGCTATATGTAATCATGGCAGAAGGTCTGAAATGTCTTTTCCAAATGTTTTCAGCGTGCGGACAAGAGATGACGAAAGGCTGGCATACAGAGGATTGGCAAACAGAAATACTGTTTCAATACCATTGCTGAGCATCTTGTTGTATTCCGCCTGGGTACGTTCATACTCAAAATCCTGTACGCTTCGTACACCCTTTACGATAGCTGTTGCATTGTGTCGTTTTGCGAAGTCTATAGTAAGGTCGTTGTATGCTTCTACCTCCACTCTGGAGTCATTGCTATATAGAGCCTTTATCTGTTGAAGGCGTTCCTGCAAATCTTCGGGCTGTGGTTTGTCGGGGTTGTAACCGATGCCTATCACTATCTTGTCAAAAATAGTGAGTGCACGGCATACAATGTCGTGATGTCCTTTCGTAAAAGGATTGAATGATCCTGGGAATATTGCAATTTTCATTTAGTCGAATAATGAAGGGTTGTTTGAAGAATACATATTTCTTCCGAGATGCTGGTAAGCAAGGTCTGTAACTACTCTGCCCCTTGATGTGCGTTTTATGAATCCTTCCATTATGAGATAAGGTTCATAAACATCCTCTATGGTGCCGGCTTCCTCTCCAATGGCGGTAGCAATTGTACTGATGCCGACAGGACCGCCACCAAACTTGTCGATAATGGTAAGCAGTATCTTGTTATCGATTTCGTCAAGTCCGTATCCGTCTATATTCAATGCCTCAAGGGCTAATTTTGCTATCTCCATATTGATGCTGCCATCACCTTTAACTTGGGCAAAATCGCGAACTCTCCTGAGCAAGCTATTAGCAATACGTGGTGTTCCTCGTGAACGGCGAGATATTTCTTCGCATGCAGCATCGCTGATAGGCATCTGCAGCAAGCCTGCAGAACGGCGTATTATCTTGGATAGCATACCGGGATGATAATATTCCAGATGCATATTAATGCCGAAACGAGCTCGCAGAGGTGCTGTAAGGAGTCCGGAACGGGTAGTTGCTCCAATCAAAGTGAAGGGGTTGAGGTCTATTTGTATAGAGCGAGCTGACGGACCCTTGTCTATCATGATATCAATGCGATAATCCTCCATTGCAGAATACAAATATTCCTCCACAATGGGTGACAATCTGTGTATTTCATCAATGAATAGAACATCATTGGGTTCCAATGAGGTAAGGAGTCCTGCCAAATCTCCAGGTTTATCCAATACAGGTCCTGAAGTAATCTTAAAACCGACTCCCAATTCGTTAGCTATGATATTTGACAATGTAGTCTTACCCAATCCGGGAGGACCATGTAGGAGGGTGTGGTCAAGCGGCTCACCACGATATTTTGCTGCCTCTACAAATATGCGGAGGTTATCTACCACCTTCTGTTGTCCGGCGAAATCGTCGAAACAGAGAGGGCGAAGGGCTTTCTCAAATTCTTTTTCAGAACTGTCCTGCCGCTCAGCATGTATGTTAAAATCTTCTTGCATTCTGCTGCAAAGTTATAAAAAACGAGTGAAATAAAAAAGGAAATTGCTTTTTTTATTTGTGTAATTTATGGAAAATGTGTACTTTTGCATCCAAAATTGTTAGAAATGTCGAAAAACAAAGGTAAAGTAGATAAAGGATTTCTGTCAGCAGAGATTGCGCAGTTTGTTTATGCTGCTTTTACGGTATTGCTGATATTGTTCACTTGGACAAACTTTCAGAATCCATCAGGATTGTTGTGGGAAAGAGTAACGATGGTATCTGGGACAGTTGCATTGTGGATTGTTTATAGGTTATGGCCCTCAAAGATAATTATGCTGTGTAGGATAGCGTATTTGTTGCTGATGTTAGGTAAGTGGTATCCAGATACATATGAACTGAATAACCAATTTGGTAGTTTTGACAATATTTTTGCGCAGTATGAGCAGAATTTATTTGGCTTTCAACCTGCTTATGTGTTCTCTAAGACCTTCCCTTCAGCATTCTTTTCAGAAATGATGTATGCAGGATATGTGTCATATTACCTTTTCTTCGTTTTCACAATATTTATTGTCTTTTTCAGGGATTACAAGCAGTTGAGACCTGTCACATTCATGATCTTTACGGGCTTCTTCTTGTGTTATGTGATATATGTCTTTCTACCTGTAACAGGCCCTCAGTATTATTTCTATGCTATAGGTGAAGAAAGTGTTGTAGCAGGAAATTTTCAGGATATAGGGAAATTCTTTTCGGATACACAAGCATGCCTTACAGCACCAGGATGGAGGGAAGGTTTTTTCTATGGGCTTAACCAACTGGCACATCAGGCAGGAGAACGCCCGACGGCAGCATTTCCTTCTAGTCATGTAGCAATAGCAACGCTGGTAATGCTAATTGTTACAAGAATGAAGATGTGGAAATGGCTTATGATACTCGCAATTCCTTTTGTATTATTGTGTTTCTCAACAGTATACATACAGGCTCACTATGCCATAGATGTCATGGCAGGAATGATTTATGGAATACTGTTATTTTTTATTCTTGGAGGCCTAAAGCTGAGAAAATGTGGTGGATAATGATACCTGCGGTTACTGAGACATTCAAAGAATGTTTTGTTCCGTACTGTGGTATTTCTATGTGTCCGTCACAAATGTCAATAACAGTTTGAGAAACCCCCTTTACCTCATTCCCCAAGATAATAGCGGTCTTTTCTCTTCCAAAACAATAGTCATGCAACATTGTGGAGCCGTGACATTGTTCTATGGCAAGGACCTTGTATCCTTCTTTTTTTAGCGATTCCACCGCGTCTGTTGCATCTTTGAAATATTTCCAGGTAACGGTATCTTCTGCTCCCAATGCTGTTTTGTGGATTTCTTGAGAAGCTTTCAAAGAACTATCAGGTGTGGCAGTAATACCACAGAGGTATATAGCCTCAACTCTAAACGCATCAGAAGTGCGGAAGACACTGCCGACATTATATAGCGACCTCACATCGTCAAGAACAACGATGAGGGGTAGTTTTTCAGCATTGTGGTATTCCTCAATGCTGAGGCGATTCATCTCAAGGGCAGTGGTCTTTTTCATTAGAACATTTGGCTAACTCTCTTTATGCCATTCACAAGGATATCTATTTCTTCTTTGGTATTATATATGGCAAACGAAGCTCGTACTGTACCATTTATCCCTAAACGATGCATCAGTGGTTCTGCGCAATGGTGACCTGTACGTACAGCAATTCCTAACCTGTCTAACAGAGTTCCCATATCGAGGTGGTGGATATTTCCAACAAGGAAGGAAATGACGGCATCGTGCCGCTCTGCATCCAATGGACCGAAGATTCTCATCCCAGGAATTGTCTGCATCTGTGTTAATGCGTATGATGTCAATTCTCGTTCGTGGGTTTCTATATTACTCATGCCGATATCCTCCATAAAGTCTATTGCTGTTGCTAAACCATGTGTGGCAACATAGTCTGGTGTACCAGCCTCAAACTTAAAAGGTAAATCGGCAAAAGTGGTATTTTCAAAGGAAACAGTACCAATCATCTCACCGCCTCCCTGATATGGGGGCATCTCTTCAAGGTACTTTTCTTTACCATAAAGAACTCCAATACCGGTGGGACCGTACATTTTATGACCAGAAAAAGCAAAGAAGTCGCAATCTAAATCCTGTACGTCGATTTTCATGTGTGGAGCGCTTTGAGCTCCGTCCACCATACATGGAATGTCGTGTTTATGGGCAATCGCAACAATTTCCTTTATAGGGTTAATCGTGCCTAGAACATTACTGATATGAGTGACACTGATGAGTTTTGTACGCTCTGTAATGAGGTTTTCAATAGCTTTAATATCCAATATCCCGTCATTGGACATGGGTATTACTTTTATCACAATACCATTTTTCTTTGCTTGTAGTTGCCAAGGAACAATGTTGCTGTGATGTTCCATAGCAGATATAAGAACTTCATCCCCTTCTTTCATGTATGCCTCTACAAAACTAGAGGCAACGAGATTGATAGACTCCGTTGTGCCACGAGTGAAGATAATTTCTGAAGTGTTGTTTGCATTGATGAAATGGCGTACCTTTTCCCTTGCACTCTCATGTAAGTCTGTAGCTTGTTGTGAAAGGTAGTGTACTCCGCGATGTACATTGGCATTAGCATTGAGATACTCCTCTCTCATAGCGTCCAGTACGCACAAGGGCTTTTGTGTGGTAGCACCATTATCAAGATATACAAGAGGATACTTATCATATATCTTTTTCGATAAAATGGGGAATTTTTCTCTTATTTGCATATCTGACATGTTCCGCATTTCTCTTCTTTACTTAATCGTTTATCTACAAGGATATGTAGTCGGTCTCTAAAGGCACTCCAATGCATTTCGTCCAAAACCTGTGATATAAAGGCGTTTTTGAGCAAGGTCCGTGCTGTTTCTATGTCTATACCACGTTGTTGCATATAGAAAAGAGCTCCTTCATCCATTACACCGACTGTAGAACCATGTGCACACTTTACATCATCAGCATAAATCTCCAGCATAGGTTGTGTAAAAACCCTTGCTGTATCAGCACAGCACATATTGTTGTTCGTCATTTGTGACGATGTCTGCTGTGCTCCCTCTTTTACTAGTATTCGGCCTGCAAAAGCAGCTACAGCATTATCGTCAGATACATACTTATATAGTTCTTTGGAAGTACATTTTGGTACTTCGTGTATGACGAGTGTGTTGTTGTCTATATGCTGATTACGGTCGGCTATTGCTGCTCCGTTAAGGTTCACTTCGGCATTCTCTCCACGTAGGAAAACATCAATGCCATTACGGGTAATACCATTGGAAAGGGTTATATTGTTGTGATTTACTACAACATCTCTTTCTGTACTGATATATAAATTGGAGAAACGACTACATTGTTCGGTGGTTTCTTCCAGATCATACATATCAAGGTGTGAATTAGCTTTGCAGAAAATTTCTATCACCTGCGAGGTAAGGTATTTTTTTTCGCCTTTAGTATGATCTACAAGGAATATAGTTGCCTCAGCACTCTCTTCCATTATAACGAGAATACGTCGGACAACCATAGTGTCCTGTTCTCCAGAAAGGGTGTTCTCAATTCGGATAGGAGCCTTTACGATTTCGTTTTTGGGAATGTATATCACGAGTGGGGCAGCACAGAATTTAGTATTCAGGAAGGTCATAGGGTCATTATTGTCCGCTATTTTGCCTAAATAAGGTGTTATGTCTGTAGGTGCTTCATCTGCAGGATATACGTATGGCACCCCTTTTATGGTATATGCTGCTGGTAATATTCCATAATTGGGTGCCAATGCCGCCATTATATCGGTATAGCGGTATCGTTCCACATATTTTTGCTCCTTGAGGAGGGGGGATATTATGTCGTATAGATTGAAATCGTTATTCATTTGCTTTAAAGAAGATTTCCTTATAGACTCTTGACAATGAAATCAAATCCTTCGTTTTCTATCTTTTCGGCTAAATCAGCGTCTCCTGTCATTACTATCTTGCCGTCTATGAGAACATGTACGACATCGGGTTTTATATAATCCAGCAGGCGTTGATAGTGGGTTATTATCATTGCACTGGTTTCAGGTGTGCGCAAGGTATTGAATCCTGTCGCAACGATACGCAGAGCATCTACATCCAAACCTGAGTCTGTTTCGTCAAGAATGCAGAAGGTCGGTTCCAGCATTGCCATCTGAAAAATTTCATTACGTTTCTTCTCTCCTCCCGAAAAGCCTTCATTGACAGAGCGCTTCAGCAGTTTCTGGTCTATCTCTACCAACTGTCGCTTCTCCTTCATCAGTTTTATGAAGTCAGAGGCTTTCAACGGCTCTTTGCCCATTGCCTGACGGCGTGCATTGACGGCTGCTTTCATAAAGTTTGTCATAGAAACACCTGGTATCTCAACAGGAGCCTGAAATGACATAAAAATACCAGCATTTGCACGTTGGTCTGCTGTCATCTCCAGTAAATTCTGACCATTGAAGATTATTTCTCCTTCTGTGACTTCGTATGCTGGATTACCTACGATAACGTTTGAAAGTGTTGATTTACCAGCACCATTTGTACCCATGAGAGCATGTATCTCACCATCGCCGATGGTAAGATCTATGCCTTTGAGAATCTCCTTCTCACCAGCACGGGCATGCAAATTCTTAATTTCTAACATATATTTATATTCTTCTTTATCCTACAGATCCTTCGAGTGATACACTTAGCAATTTCTGGGCTTCTACAGCAAATTCCATGGGGAGCTGTTGTAATACTTCCTTTGCATATCCGTTGACTATCAGTCCTACTGCATCTTCCGTGCTTATACCACGCTGGTTGCAGTAAAGTAACTGTTCTTCTGAAATTTTCGAGGTTGTTGCCTCGTGCTCCATAATAGCACTGTTATTATGGACATCTATATAAGGAAAAGTATGTGCTCCGCAATGTGAACCTAATAAGAGGCTATCGCAAGAAGAGTAGTTACGGGCTCCAATAGCTTTTGGTGTCGCCCTTACCAAGCCCCGATAGCTGTTTTGTGAATGGCCTGCTGAAATACCTTTAGATATAATGGTAGATTTTGTGTTCTTTCCCATATGTATCATCTTAGTGCCAGTATCAGCCTCTTGGTAGTTATTGGTAACAGCAACAGAATAGAATTCTGCCTGAGAATTGTCACCACGCAATACGCATGAAGGATATTTCCATGTTATAGCAGAACCAGTTTCTACCTGTGTCCATGATAGTTTAGAACTTTCTCCACGTAAGTCTCCACGCTTTGTAACTAGATTCAGAACACCCCCTTTGCCGTTTTCGTCTCCAGGATACCAGTTCTGTACTGTGGAGTATTTTACTTCTGCTCGATCCTTAACGATAATCTCAACTATGGCAGCATGAAGTTGGTTTTCGTCTCTCATAGGGGCAGTACATCCTTCCAGGTACGACACATAAGAGTCATCATCGGCAATGATAAGAGTCCTCTCAAATTGGCCGGTTCCGGCGGCATTTATGCGGAAATATGAACTTAATTCCATAGGACATCTCACGCCTTTGGGTATATAGACGAAAGAGCCATCAGAGAATACTGCAGAGTTAAGAGCAGCAAAAAAATTGTCACGATAAGGTACTACACTACCAAGATACTCCTTTACGAGGTCAGGATGTTCTTTTACAGCCTCTCCAATGGACATGAATATGATGCCGAGGTCTTTTAGTTTCTCTTTGTATGTAGTCTTTACGGAAACAGAGTCCATGATAGCATCTACGGCAACTCCGGAAAGTGCCAGACGCTCCTCAAGAGGAATTCCCAACTTGTCAAAGGTCTTTTCCAATTCAGGATCAATCTCCTTTTTCCCTTTTTTCTTTCCTGACATTGGATCTGCATAGTATGATATAGCCTGATAATCAATAGGTGGGATGTTGACGTGTCCCCATGTAGGCTGCTTCATCGTTTGCCAATGGCGGAAGGCTTTAAGACGGAACTCCAGCATCCATTCAGGTTCTCCCTTCTTGGCAGAGATAAGTTTTATGATATCTTCTGTCAAACCTGCTGGGATTATCTCTGTTTGAACATCGGTGGTAAATCCGTGCTTATATGGTGTATATGCAAATAACTCTTTATCCATGTACTTCTCTACATAGTCGTGTTTTTATTTTTTCTACCTGTTGATATATCTTTTGGGCATCAGCATGCAGGAATCTTCCTTCCCAATACAGTATTTTCCCTTCTATCATTGTCATCTTTACGTTCTGTTTTGAGCCAGAATAGACAATGTTTTTCTCAATATTGTTTATTGGTTGCATATTGGGTTGCTGCAGGTCTATCATTATGATGTCGGCTTTTTGTCCTACCGACAAAGTTTCACATTCTGTCAGGTGCATAGCTCTTGCACCATTTACCGTTGCCATTTTCAGAACCTCTTTAGCATCAATGACAGCAGCATCATTTTCGCGTAGTTTTGCTAAACCGGTAACTAAAAACATCTCCCTGAAAAAGTCAAGGCAATTGTTGGAAGCAGGTCCGTCAGTTCCGATGGCAATAGGAATGCCGAGTTCCATGTATCTTTTTATAGGAGCAATGCCGCTGGCCAGTTTGGTGTTAGATCCTGGATTAGTTACGACAAAAAGTCCACGTTTCTTCATGATTTCAAAATCATCTTCACTCATGTGAACACCATGATATATTCCACCACCATATTTAAACATCCCCAGACTGTCTAAGAACCTTACGGGTGTCATACCATATCGTTGCAAACATCCTTCCACTTCCTGCTGCGTTTCGCAGGCATGTACATAACAAGGGCTCTTCTTCTCTTCTATCTGTGCTGCTATTGCTTTAAGATTTTCTATATTTGTGGTGTATTCTGCGTGAAATCCGAGGATATAGGACTGTAGAGAATTCGGCAGATTGATTATATCATATAATCGGCTCATCTCTCGAATGTCCTTGGAGAAATCGTTGGCTCCGCTTGTCTGGACACAGCGGAATCCCATATCATCCATAGCTTTCGCAACAGATACTTGTTCCATATACATATCAAAACAAGCGGTAATACCGCTGGTAAGATATTCTAACACGGATAACTGTGACATCCAATATATGTCATCTGCCGTCATGAGTGCTTCTACAGGAAAAATACTTTTTGTAAGCCATTCATTAAGTGGTAAATCATCAGCAAGGGATCGAAGACCACTCATGCCAGAATGGGCATGAGCATTCTTAAATCCTGGCATCAGAAGGTTTGCTTGGCAATCTATTTCTTTGTCATACCGATCATTGACAGAATCGGTGCCAACGGCAACAATTTTCCCGTCCTCAACAACAATCTCTCCCATGAAGATATTGTCATCTTTTGGGGACATCGTCAGAATGCGTGCATTATAGAGTCTTATTTTCATAGGGCTTTTTATAGGGTGCAAAGGTACAATTAAGTTGTGGAAAATGCAAGAAAAAGGGAAAAAAAATTGCGTGTTTAGAATAAATTTACTAATTTTGCGGCATGAAAAAATTTTTGTTATTAATTGGTTGTGCTATTGCAATCTCGTCTTTGGCACAAAAAACGACTACTCTTGGTGAAGATTCCCCATTGCGAAAATTAGCAATCGCGCAAATGGCGATCTCAAATCTTTATGTAGATAGTGTTGACAATAAGAAACTTACGGAGGATGCTATTCGTGGTATGTTGGAGAAGTTAGATCCGCATTCTACGTATTTCACGCCAAAGGAAGTAAAATCTTTTAATGAGCCCCTGCAAGGAGGATTTGAGGGCGTAGGTGTGCAATTCAATCTTCTTGAAGATACACTACTTGTGGTACAAACTATAAATGATGGTCCTTCGGAGAAGGTTGGAATTATTGCTGGTGATCGTTTCGTTACTGTAAATGATACAGCCATTGCAGGTGTGAAAATGTCAAAAGAGGAGATTATGAGGAGGCTCCGCGGACCAAAAGGAACAAAGGTAAAGATTGGAGTTAAGCGTGCTGGCATTAAAGATTTACTTACTTTTGTGGTCGTTCGTGACAAAATACCTCTTAATACAGTAGAAGCTTCTTATATGATTCGACCAGGGGTAGGATATATCCGTCTTTCTTCTTTCGGAGCAACTACTCCAACAGAGGTGACAGATGCAATGAAAAAGATGCAGGGTGCTGGTATGCAAAACCTTATACTTGATTTGCAAGATAATGGTGGTGGATACCTTCAGGCAGCAGTTCAGTTGCTCAATGAATTGCTGGAGCAGCATGATCTCCTTGTTTATACAGAAGGAAGAACTTCTAGGCGACAGGAATACAGAGCTCGTGGAAACGGAATTTTTCGTCAGGGAAAAGTAATTGTTCTTGTGAATGAATTTACTGCATCAGCTGCGGAAATCGTTTCTGGAGCTATACAGGATCAGGATAGAGGAATTATTATAGGACGTCGCACCTTTGGTAAGGGATTGGTACAGAGGCCAATAGATCTTCCTGATGGAAGTATGATTCGCCTTACAGTAGCCCATTACTATACCCCTTCAGGACGTTGCATTCAGAAACCTTATGTGAAGGGAGACAAAAAGGACTACTATATGGATGTGGAAAAACGCTATCAGCATGGAGAATTAACAAATGCCGATTCTATTCATTTTGCTGATTCCCTGAAGTTTGAGACTTTAAAAAAACATCGTGTTGTGTATGGCGGCGGTGGTGTAATGCCTGATTATTTTGTGCCACTGGATACAACAATATATACAAAGTATCATCGTGAGTTGGCTGCAAAGTCTGTCATTATTAATACGAATTTGCGTTTTGCTGAGAAAAATCGCAAGACTCTAATTAAAAAATATGGTAAGGAAGGTACTACGGAAAATGGAGGCAAGAGTGAGGGTTTTATAGCCTTTGAACAAAGTTATGAGGTTCCACAGTCTTTCATTGATGAAATTATTGCGGAAGGAGAAAAGAATGGAGTAAAAGCTAAGGATAACGCTGAAAAGGAGCAGACAATAAAGACCTTGCGTAGAAACCTTAAAGCGCTCATAGCCCGAGACTTATGGTCTATCAATGAATATTTCCGCATATTTAACGAAGATAGTGAGATAGTAAAGTGCGCATTAAATAAAATTGACGAAAATTAATTTAGTGCACAAAATATAGGGGTTTGTGCAGAGGAGGACGAAATTTTCTTAAAAATATTTGTATATGTCATAGAAAAGAAGTACCTTTGCACCCAAATAAATAAAAAATTGTCTCTTTGACAAAGAAGAGAATAATAAGATTAGACAATTCATTTATAAACTTAAAATTAAAAATTATGTCTGAAATTGAATCTAAAGTAGTAAGCATTATCGTTGACAAACTTGGTGTTGACGCAGCTGAGGTAAAGCCAGAAGCAAGTTTTACAAATGACTTGGGCGCTGACTCTCTTGACACTGTAGAACTCATCATGGAGCTTGAGAAAGAATTTGGTGTAACAATTCCTGATTCTGACGCAGAAAAGATCCAAACTGTAGGCGACGCTATTGCTTACATCGAGAACGCTGGCAAGTAAAAACCTATTTGCTCAGCAAAATTATACACGGGTGATGGTAGGAGAGAGTACTCCAACCATCACCTTATTTTATTTTTAAAAGATAAAGTATGGAATTAAAAAGAGTTGTTGTAACAGGTCTTGGTGCCGTTACTCCCCTTGGTCTTACAGCAGAAGAGACATGGAAAAACATGCTTGCAGGTGTTAGTGGTGCTGACACTATCAAACAGTTTGATGCTTCACGCTATAAGACAACATTTGCCTGTGAGGTGAAAGACTTTGACCCTTCCGTATGGATTGATAGAAAAGAGGTGCGTAAGATGGATAAGTTCTGCCAATTTGCGATGGCTTCAGCAGCAATGGCTATAGAGGACTCTGCCATGAACCTTGATACTGTTGACAAAGACAGAATAGGTGTTATCTTCGGTGTAGGCATCGGTGGACTGCGTACCATGCAGGAAGAGTTGGAATATTATACTGAGCATAGGGATACTCCAAAGTTCGGACCTTTCTTTATCCCTAAAATGATTGGTGACATCGCTCCTGGTCAGATTTCCATAAAATATGGTTTCCATGGACCAAACTATGCAACTACAAGTGCCTGTGCTTCTTCTTCAAACGCATTGGCTGATGCATTCAACCTTATTCGTCTTGGTAAGGCAAATGTCATCGTAAGTGGTGGTGCAGAGGCTGTGATTACTGATCCAGGACTTGGTGGATTCTGCTCTATGCATGCTGTTTCTACAAGAAATGATGAGCCACAGAAAGCCAGTCGTCCATTCTCTGCAAGTCGTGATGGTTTCGTTATGGGTGAAGGCGCTTCTTGTCTTATCCTCGAAGAATTAGAACATGCAAAGGCACGTGGAGCAAAGATTTATTGTGAGATGGTAGGTGCTGGATTGAGTGCTGACGCTTATCACATCACAGCTTCTCATCCAGAGGGACTTGGTGCTAAGTTGGTAATGTCTGAGGCATTGAAAGATGCCGAGATGAAGCCAGAGGATATAGATTATATCAATGTTCATGGTACATCTACACCAGTAGGTGATATTTCTGAAGCAAAAGCCATCAAGGATCTCTTTGGTGAATGGGCATATAAACTGAATATCTCATCTACTAAGTCTATGACAGGACACCTGCTTGGTGCTGCTGGTGCTATTGAGGCAATGGCATGTGTCAAGGCTGTTCAAGAGGATATAGTACCTCCTACAATTAACCATGAGGATGGTGATGAGGATCCAGAAATAGATTATAAGATGAACTTCACATTCAATAAGGCACAGAAGCGTACAGTACGTGCTGCCCTCAGCAATACTTTCGGTTTTGGAGGACATAATGCCTGTGTGATATTCAAGAAATATGTTGGCTAAAATCATTAATAGCATAAGGTTTCTTTTCTTGCCTCGCAAGGAAAAGGAACTTTATGCTGCTTTATATAAGATACTTGGCGTATGGCCAAGGAAGATACAATATTATAAGGTAGCCTTGATGCACAAGAGTCTAGGCCATCGTGATTTCAATCCTAAGACAAAGCGTCTTGGTAAGCGAGTCAGTAATGAGCGATTGGAATTTTTGGGCGATGCAATACTTGATGCAGTAGTAGGAGACCTTGTGTATAGGCGTTATAAAGGAAAGCCAGAAGGTTTTCTTACCAATACGCGTTCGAAGCTAGTACAGCGTGAAACTCTTGGACACTTGGCTCAGCAGATGGGAATTACAAGACTCATCATGGCAAGTGGACGCTCCATACAACATAATAGTTACATTGGTGGTAATGCCTTTGAGGCTCTTGTTGGAGCTCTTTATCTTGATCGAGGTTACGATGCCTGTATGACATTCTGGAATAAGCGTGTTATGGGGGAATATCTTAATGCTGACAAGATTGCTTACAAGGAGATGAATTTCAAGTCTAAGTTGCTTGAATGGTCCCAGAAAAATAAGGTGCAGTTAGAGTATAGAATGGTTTCTCAGTCGCAGGACGAGAATGGGTCGCCGATATTTGTTTATGCAGTAGTGCTTAATGGTGTTGTCTGTCTCGATGGTGAGGGATATTCCAAGAAGGAAGCTCAGCAGATGGCAAGCGAAAAGACTATTAATAAACTGAGGACAGACAAGAATTTTGCTGATAAGATTATCGTCGTGCCGTCTGAACAACTAGAAGGAGAAACAGAGAAGGAAGTAGCAAAAGAGACAGAATTTTCTTTGAAGGTTACTGCTACAGAACAAGCAATTGACGAATTATCTCTTGATGATTTGTCAGCAAAAGAATTAAGTCGTGAAGAAATAATAGCAGCTGCTGAGGCGGCTGCATATTCTGAAAAAGAAGCAATATAAATTAAGTCAAAGATGAAAATAGCGTTAATAGGATATGGTAAGATGGGCAAGATGATAGAGCAGATAGCTCTTTCTCGAGGCCATGAGATAGTTAGTATCATTGATATTGACAATCAACAGGATTTTGAAAGCCCTGCTTTCGCTTCTGCTGATGTTGCAATAGAGTTTACGAATCCTGCTGTTGCTTATGGTAATTATCTCAAAGCATGGGCCGCAGGTGTAAAGGTTGTAAGTGGAACGACTGCGTGGCTTAAGGATCATGGTGACGATGTCCGAAAGGCATGTTCTGAAGGTGGAAAGACATTGTTTTGGGCAAGTAATTTCAGCGTCGGAGTTGCCATCTTTTCTGCTGTAAACAAATATCTGGCTAAGATTATGAATGGTTTCCCTCAGTATGACGTAAATATGGTTGAGACACACCATGTTCATAAGTTGGATGCTCCTTCAGGAACTGCTATAACTCTTGCAGAACAGATTATAGAGCGCCTTGATCGCAAGAAGAGATGGGCGCTACATGAAACTGCTCAAGATGTTCTCCGCATTGACGATATACGACGTGGAGAGGTTCCTGGAATACATAGCATCAGTTACGACTCACCAGCCGATATAATTACCATAACACATGACGCACATTCCCGTCAGGGTTTTGCTCTCGGAGCTGTTCTTGCTGCAGAGTATACTGCAGAGCACCAAGGATTGCTTACTATTGATGACATGTTCAAATTTTAATCAATGAAAGTAAAAACAAAAGTAAATATGAAGCTGCAATGGACGAAATTCGTAGTAGTCCTTGTGCTTTATCTCTTATTCCTGTGGTGGCTGAAGAGTCTTTTGGGACTCGTTGTTATACCATTTATATATGATG
Organism: Prevotella sp.; assembly: GCA_017475005.1. GTDB lineage: Bacteria > Bacteroidota > Bacteroidia > Bacteroidales > Bacteroidaceae > Prevotella. The sequence goes on from JAFVGI010000013.1 coordinate 41,827, forward strand.
CATATATAAGCAAGAAAATCAGATGGGATTGGTGGAAAGACCTTGATAATCCCATGAGAATGATAATGTCATGGGTGGATGCTATCGTCTTTGCGCTTGTAGCTGTATATTTCATTAACCTGTTTTTCTTTCAGAACTATGTCATCCCTTCCAGTTCTCTTGAGAAATCGTTGTTGACAGGAGACTATCTGTTTGTATCAAAGGTTAGTTATGGTCCTCGTATTCCACAGACTCCATTGACAATGCCTTTGACACAACACACATTGCCTGTAGGTGAGATAAAAAGTTATGTAGAGTGGCCTCAATGGGACTATCGTCGTGCTCCTGGCTTCGGAAAGGTACAACTTAACGATATTGTAGTATTTAACTATCCAGCAGGAGATACCGTTGTTTCAGAACCACGTTGGCAGCCGAATGATTACTATCAGATGGTTTATGCCTATGGACAGCAGATTCTTCACGAGAGTGGGGTAGAGGCTAATCTGGATTCTCTGTCACCAATGCTTTTACGTCAGTACTATCGTATGGCATATGCTGCAGGAAGGCAATATATTCTGAATAATCCGAACGAATATGGTAAACTTATAGCTCGTCCGGCAGATCGTCGTGAGAACTATGTAAAACGATGTGTAGGACTTCCAGGACAGACCCTTCAGATAAAGAATCGCATTGTATATTTAGATGGTAAACCTAATAAGGAGCCAGATAATGTGCAATATACATATTATATAAAGTTGAAGGAGATGATACCAGAAGATCTTATAAAAGAACTTGGTATTTCTCAAGAAGACTTGGTGCAACTTAATCAACAGGGGTGCATGCCTTTGACACAAATGGCATACAAGAAGCTTAAGGCTCGAAAGGATATTGTTGCATCAATACGTATCAATAACGATAGAATCGTTGGTGATATATATCCTCTTAATGCACGATACGGTTGGACTCGTGACAATTATGGACCAGTCTGGATACCTCAGAAGGGTAAATCTGTTGAGTTGACACTTGAGAATCTCCCTATCTATGAACGTCCTATTCGTGTTTATGAAGGCAATGATCTTCAGGTAACTGAGGATGGAAAGATTCTCATCAATGGCAATGAGGCGAAAGAATATACCTTCAAGATGGACTACTATTGGATGCAAGGCGATAATCGTCATAATTCTGCTGACTCTCGTTATTGGGGTTTCGTTCCTGAAGACCATATTGTAGGTAAGCCAATCCTTATCTGGTGGTCCAGTGATCCTGATAGAACAGGTTTTGAAGGAATTCGATGGAATCGTCTATTCCGTTTAGTTGACGATATAAAATAAGGTATAACGGCCTAATTATCTATTAAAGAAAACGAACAGTTATGAAAAGATTACTATTAACTTTGTTCGCATTAGCATCAATGTTGACGTGGACAGTTGCGCAGACAGATGTAACAAAGTACTTTTTGACGAACTATGCCTTTGACAGCAATTACGATTATAAGGCTGGTCAAACAAAGTCTGTGGCACAGGAAATTCTTGAAATCCCTGGTTGGACTCAAGGTTTTACCATTGATTATACTATTACTGGTATCTATGAATTTGGTTTTGCTGGTACTTTTAATAATGGAACAGTTCCTTCTGTTGGCTATGATGGTGAAGCAGGTGGAGGTTTAGCTCTCTCTACTGGTTGGACACAGGATTTTTATTATACTCAAACAGTAACATTGCCTGCAGGAAGTTATACCCTTACAGTCCCAACATATAACGGCTTTACAGCATCTGCTGGTAAGTCAATGCTTGCCTGGATTCCTAATTCTGGAACGACAATAAGTTCTTCCGTTTCCAGTTATCCCAGCAAGGCTTGGACAGTAGATCAGATTTCGTTTACCCTCAATGCGAAGACGACAGGCAATATTCGTATAGGATATAAGGCAGGAGATGGTGGTTCTGGAAATAGCGCAAACCTTGTTATTGATTACCTGAAATTGACAGCAACAGATATTGACTTAATTGGCGAACTTAAAGCACAATTGTTAGATGTAATTTCTTCTGCAAATCAATACTATGGTGATGGTAGTGGTAATAATGCTTCTGTATTGAAAGCTGCTATTGATGTGGCTCAGCAGGTATATGATAATGCTTCAGCTACTCCTGATGAAGTCTATGAACAAAAAGGCATCCTGACTGAAGCGATAGCTCAATATCGTGAGGAGAATATCTCGCCTGAAAATCCCTACGAGGTATTTTATATTACAAACCCCAGCTTCGAGGATAATACCAATGGCTGGATAGTAAGCGATTTAAAGACTCAGGGCAATTCTGAATTCTCAAAGAAGAAAGGGAAGATTTATGTGGAAAAATGGGTTGAGAAGCCAGGTGCAGCTGGTGATGCTTCTGTTTCCCAACAGATAAGCCTTCCTAATGGTATATATCGTCTTACTGTTGGGGCTCAGAACTTGAGTCAGGCTTCCCTTTCAACCAAGAATACTGGTATGTATGTCTTTGCTGGTGATCAGCAGACTCCAATATATACTCCAGATGACTATAGTGTTGACTTTACTGTTATTACAGGTACAGCAAATATTGGTGTTAAAGCTGAAGGTGCAACAGGAAACTGGTTAGCACTTGACAACTTCCGTATCTATCAGATAGGATTTATTGATGAAGCAGCTCTCATAGAGGAATTGTCTCGTATTGTGACAAATGCAGAAAGTCTGCTGTCAAGCATGATGAGTGCTTCTGCCAAGAATGGTCTCAATAATGCTATCAGTTCTGCAAAGGAGATAACCTCTGGTTCGAAACCATACGATGCAAATGTTACCATTCTATTGCAAAATGCGATTGAGGTTGCTGATGCTAGCATAACAGAATATCAGGCTCTGTCTGATAAGATAGCAAATTCTCAACAGATTTATGATGAAAGCAAGAATGGAGCAGCAGAATTTAAAGCCGTTATTGATGAGGCTATCCTTTTAAGCCAGAATGATCAGGCTTCTTCTGCAGAACTGGCAGCAGAAATCGTGAAACTGGATAATGCGGAATTGGCCTTCAATATTGCAAATGCAACAGAAGGAACAGGTGTGGCTCCTGCTGTAACCTATACCAATCCAGATTTCGTTGGAGGTGCTACTAAGGCTATGCTGAGAGCTACTTTTGCTGGCAGCAATATTCTCGAAAGAGGTGTCTGCTGGAGTACAGATCGCAATCCTGTTGTTACTGATAACCGTTCTACAAAGACGTGGAGCCTTAATGGTTACATTCTCGTTGCAGAGGGACTTACTCCTGCTACAGTATATTACATGCGCCCGTACATTATGAATAAGACATATCAGGTGGCTTATGGTGATGAGGTTAAGGTTGTTACCCATCCTGCTGGTAATTGTACTTGGTCTTGGGATGAAGCAGGTCCTGATGATGCCACGAATGACAGATGTCGTACAGCTATAAAGCAGACAATTGACTATTTCAACGAATGGACAGGAATTATGGGATTCCATCTTAGTGGACACTATGTACCAGGAGCTGGCGCTGGTGGTGGAACTGCTGACTGTAGTTATGGAGGCTGGATGCGTATTTCCCAGAATGCTGCCAATCAGGCAATAGGAACTGTTCTCCATGAGACAGGACATGGAGTAGGTGTGGGTACTCAGCAGCGTTATTGGGATACTAATGTTCACTCTTGGTATTGGTATGGAAGAGAGGCAAACAAGATATACCATTTCCTTGAGAATGAATATACCAAGATAGATTTTGCTGATGGAAACAAGGTTTGGGTAGGCGACGGAACTCATGCCTGGGGACAGAATGCTACTTATGACTGGTTCATCAATGGTTCTGATAAGGACAAACATATTGAACTTCAGTATGCAGGTGGTTCTGCTCTGCTTTATGGAATGTTTATTGATGGTCTTGACCCAACCTCTTCCAGCTCTTCTGTCACACAGCATAATGGTATTGCTGGATACACCTTCAACTTCGATGACAACAAGAAGTACTATATTATGTGTAAGGATGTAGAAGGCGGATTAGGTACCAGTTTGATGTGTATGTACAAGAACTCAATCTTCTACTCTCTTGGATGGAAGGATGTACTTTCTGCTGATGCCACATGGGTGGGTGATTCTGCAGCATGGAACATAGAATATCTTCCAAAACAGGGATATTATCGCTTCAAGAATGTGAAGTATGAACGTTATCTTACTAATCAGTCAAGTAGTACATCAGCTTCTACGATGTCAACAGGTAATTCTCCATCATCAAAGCCCGATGACTATAATTTCCAGCTGATGCCTGATCGTCGAGATGTTACTTATTCTACATCGAAGGGCGAGATTACGACTCATGGATATTGGTTTACCTGGACTCCTTCAGCAGGAAGTTTCAAGGCTATGAGCGTTGCTGTTCCTGCTGCTGGAAAGGAATATGGTACATTCCCGATTGCTACATTCGATTATGCTGATAGTGCCACAAAGCAGATGTTTATCATCATCAGCGAAGATGAACTGCCTTTATGGAAGGAACTGAATAATGTTACTGGTATAAAGGAGACAAACGGTAATATTCAGGAGAAAACACAAAAGGGTAAGTTCCTTGAGGATGGTAAGATAGTTATCTATAAAGATGGAAAGAAGTATAGTTCTTCCGGACAGGAGATAAAGTAAAAAATATAATAGGATATAAAATAAGGCGGCTCAGTTTTGGGCCGCCTTATTTGTTGTGCTTCCAAAGGATTTTTTAATCTATCCTCTGACCTTGTAGGTTATATCGTTTACCATTCTTGTAAATAACGATTTTTCCTTTCTCTACGAACTTGCCAGACTTCAGGTTGCTTTGTACCTCAGGAGCTTTGTATTCCTTGATACCTGTTGGATTCTCTGTCTTTGCTATCAGAGCCTGAATATCGCTGCTTCCCATAGCCTTGTTATATACTCTCAAGTCGCTGAGATAACAGGATGCAGAACCCCACCAAGCGCCAGTACCAAGATACATATATGGATAAGTATTGATGTTTGCCATCATTCCAGCATAGTCAAAATCTTTTTCTGTGCCTCCTGTTCCCGACTTCCAAAGCTTTGGAGCGTGAGGATAACCATTTACATAGTACTGTACTCCTGTTGATGAGGCAGTCATCGTAACCATAGACCATTCGTCCATAGGAATGTCGTAATATGTTACAGTATCAGGTTTGTTGATGTCAAACCATCCTGCTGCACCATTGTAACCAACATATGCATTGTCAGTAAGATAGAATCTTCCTCCTTCAGCAGAAGGTTTTTCGCCCTCAAAGAATGAGAAGTATGCTCCCCAAGCGCTTCTTGATATCGGCTTAACCCAGAAACTTACGGTAAATCCGTCAGCAGAAGAGTTGTAGAGAGGGCTTGGCATGCGAACATAGCTGTTTGCTGTCGTTGTTGCACCATAGTTCTGCTTTATTACATTACCTCTTTCAGCATCGTTGTAAATGCTTGGTTTTGAAACACTTCCGCTATTGAGAGCAGTCATCTTCTCTGCTGGGTTATATTCGTTAGTGTTGTCAAGAGCATTGAGTGCATAGTGTGCAACAGCTCCGCTTTCAGCATCTCCTGCCTTTACATTCAGGTATTGAGCCATGAAGGTAGAGTATTTATAGTAGTAGTCTCCACAAGAGATAGTATAAGGAGTTATAGCAACCTTTGTATCTGTTGCCTGTGGAATAATCTTGCCATCATTGGTTACTACATCAGTATTCTTTGAGGTGAATGTCAGAGTTGCATTCTCCTTCATTTCAGGAGCGCTTTCCGTCACATCTACTGTTCCTCCTACTTTTGTTCCTACATAAGCAGAAACATTTGTATAGTTAGATGCTATAGCACTTTGTGCCTCCTCTTTATACAACCATGCTGGAACACCTCCATTTGATACTGTTGTGATAGAAACAGCATTCTTGCAGCCGCCATTAATACCCTGTTGGCATACTACACCATAATAGGTTACACCTCCGATAACGAGTTTGATGTATGATGTTCCGTCTTGTGTATAAGCCCAGGTACCAGTTTTCTCGCCTGTTATCTTTCCGTCTGCTGTAAGTGTTACAGGCACTTGCAGAGCCTCGTTCATATTTGTGCTGTTCAGCCTGTAGGGGTGTATGATAAGGTGGTAGTCTCCTGCCAATTGCTCAGCATCGAAAGGTTGTGTTGTCTCTATCTCCTCTTGTTTTGTTGTGCTGATGCCGGCAACAGAATTCTCTGCTCCTGTATAGCGGAATGGGCTTGTTACGAGCCAACCTTTTTCGTTGATATACAGACGATGAATGCGTACCTGGTGGTCTGCAGTACCATTGTGGAACTTGGTGTGGAATACTACATAAGCCTCTCCGTCAGCACCTACTATCGCAGAATTGTGACCCTGAGCAGTTTCGCCTACTGTCATGTTGCCCCATTCATTGTATGCACCAATGAGTTTCATGCCTCTGTTGTCAGTAGAAGAAGCTCCATAGTTTCTTGCTCCTCCTGTGTAGGTGGCCAGGTTACCGTTGCCATCCTTAAATGGTCCTGTAGGGCTGGTAGAGCGGAATATTCGCATTTCGTAACCACCATTAGGAGCAAACTCTCCATAACTCATGAAGAGGTAGTAATAGTCTCCGATATGTCTGATATATGGACCTTCGCCTGAAACATAATAGCCGCCTGCTATCTTCTTTCCGAAGTATGCATCATCGCCAGTATTTGGAGATGTTCCTGTTCCATTGTATCTTACTGTATAGTCTCTGAGACCTGTGCTCTTGTCCAACTTCAGTGAGTAGATGCCTCCTGACCAAGAACCGTAGATAAGCCACAGTTCACCATCTTCGTCATAGAAGACATTTGGGTCAATACAGTTAGGGTAGTATGTTCCCCAAATGGTTGTATTATATCTTGCAGGCAGAGAGCTCAGTGTTCCCAATACCAGTTCCAGATCGGTATCCTTGTAGTTTACCTTCTTTCCGCTATATGACTGGTTGTTGAAGCCGCCAAAGACGATAGGAGCCTGATATGTGAAAGGTCCTACAGGGCTGTCGCCAGTCATAAGCACGATGACAGAAGCCCAGTGGTTGCCGTTCAGAGAAAGGTAGAAGCACCATTTCCCCATCTCCTTGTTGTAGATAACATCTGGTGCCCACATGTCGCCCTGTACCCATGATTTCTCATCTGCAGCATATATAGAGCAGTAAGCTGCTGCGTCAAAGCTACCCAAGGTCCCTGTACTGCCATTTGCCAACTTTACCTCATGAGTTGGGTTTGACTTAAAGGCCTCCCAGAAAACTTTGTTGAAGAGGTAGCTGCCATCCTGCTCCCACCAATGTCCGTCAATCCATTTTCCGTTGTCAATGCCTTGCCAGTCAACAAGGTCCTTACTTTTGGCAAGTCCCATGTGCGAACCCACAATATAGTAATACTGATCACTCTCATTATATACTATTGAAGGGTCATGAATGCTGACTTCCTGCTGACTCTTTGCAGCATTCAATGCCTCAAGGTCTGTTTTCTTCAAAGCTGTTGTTTGTGCTGATGCTCCCATAGAGCACAGGCACATCATAGCGATTAGGATTTTCTTCATTACTATTCTTTTTGCTTATAGTTAGTTTGGCGCAAAAGTACTTCTTTTTTCTAGAATACGCAAATATACGCGCGAAAAAACCTTCTTTTTGAAAAATTTTAACGTTCTGACAAATTCCTTCTTTTGAAGGAAAAAAATTATTTCTATCGTGAGAAAAAAGAATTTACCCCTCGAGGAAAATTCCATTCAAGGCCCTGAAACACCTGTCCAAGGTCTGTGTACAGTAGTTCAAGGGCCTTGAACATATGTTTTAGGCCCTTGAACATAAAATCTCTCTCGGGGAAATAAAATTTTCTCCTGTGCGAAATTGGAAATGTATAGTAAAAAAAGGAACTCCCCCCTTAACTTCTGTTTCTATTATCCTTCAATACCATTATTTGCTATATAAAAATTGCAATTTTGGGGGTGAAATGTTAAAATTTAAGATGAGAAATGAAATTTTTACATTTTTTTCTTGTGGATATATAAGGAAATAGGTATATTTGTGTGCTGATTGAAAAGATCAACATTCCAAATTTTTTTATAACTAACTTTATTTACTAACAATTAAAAAACAAAAGCTATGAAGAAAAATCTATTTCTTTTAGTTGTAGGACTTCTGTCAAGTTTGATGTCCTTCGCGCAGCCGGAAGGTTGGAATGATCCGACAGGAACGCTGACCAAGACGACCACAATCATCGCAGATGGCTCTACAGTCTACTATCTCAAGAATGAGGCAGTAGAAAATTGGTTCATCGCAAGTAACGAATGGGGGACACAGGCTTGTGTTTCAGCCAAAGATCTTGCTGGAACTGAAACTCCTTATGGTTATAAGATCCGTTTCAAGGATACGACAACCCATGAGGGCTTCTATCAAATTGAGGACGCGAAGGAAAATTCGTTTAAGTATCTCTTCGACAATGCTGGAACAATCTATACCGATTACAACAATCAGGGCATTGACAAGACTTATTGGAAGTTTACCTTTGATGGAGACAACAATTGTACATTCGTGTCTTACATGAATCAAAACAAGAATGTAGGCCTTGTATCTGGTGGTGATAATCCTGCAACTGGTTCTAAAGGTGACTACACTATTAACAATGCAGGTACAGAGGTCGCTACCACATGGTCTCTGTGGTCAATGGGTGCTCCTGAGGCTGTCGCAGAATGGAATGCTGCTAATGCTCTGATGACAAGAATGCAGGAGATTTATGAAGAGTCTCAAGAAAAGTTTGACGTAGCACCTTATGCTTCGCAGATTGGTGAGCAGTTAGGTACTGTTGAGAATGCTGAGCGTCTTAATGCGCTGATTGCTCAGATGAATGCTGATTATCTGATTTGGAAGTTTAACGAAGGTGGCAAAGTTGCAGTAGAGGTTGCTCTTGAAAACCCAGGCTTTGAGACTGGTAATATGAGTGGTTGGTCTGCACTTAGTGGAACTTCTCTCTATGGAGCTCAGGGAAACAAGTCTTTCGACAGAGTGGTCGGCAACTACTATGCAGAGTTCTGGCATAAGAATGGTGATTGGTCAGCTTCTCAGACTATTAAGAGTTTGCCAGCAGGTATGTATAAACTTTCTGCTAATGTATATTCTTCTAATGGTAAGGCTAAATTATTCGTAAACGACAAAGAAACTGACTTTATTGAAGTTTCAAACAGATACTCTCTCATGTACGAAGCTACTAGTCTTGGAGATATAACAATTGGTATCAAGTCAAGCGATACTGGCAATGCTTGGAACTGCGTTGATGATTTCAGCTTTAAGTATTTAGGTTTTGGTGCAGATGGTTATGCAAATACTTTCGATGTAAACTATGAGGGAAAAGCTTCTCCACAGTATGTAAAGGGTCTGGCAGATAAGGTTGCTGCTATCAGAGTTGCTGAAGGTGACGAAGCTATCCAGGCTGCTTATAATACTGCCAAGGAGTATGAAGACTCTGTAGTAGCAAAGAATATCGCTGCATGGGCTAAGTATGAGGCTATTCTCGTTGACGCTCAGACTTTGGCAGAAGACCCACAGTTTGCTGATTACTCAGCTACACTGGCTGGTATGGTTCAGCAGAGGTATGTAATGGAGAATGATCCTACCACAGCAGAGCTGAATGCTGAATATGATGCAGTTGTAGCTGAAATGAATAATGTGAAGTCTCACATCCAGCCAGGTACAGATATCACAGATACATATCTTAAGAATGCTTACTTCACACAGGACATTGTCGGTATCAATACAGGTGACCCTACCAAGGGATGGCGTATCGATGGTACAAAAGGCGGTGGTAACTGGCGTATCAGCACAGGCGACAAGTGCGGTGAGTGCTGGAACGGTCATGATTTCGACTTCTACCAGATTGTTGAGAATGCTCCTGTAGGTGTATATCAGATTGAGGTACAGGGCTTCACACGTGCTAAGCGTGGTAATGACTCTTGGAATTGCTACTTTGACTCAACCACTGGTGAACTCCTTCCAACTCCTATATTCGGCGACTGGACACCTAACAAGGCTAACGTTTATCTGAACGATAATACAGGCGATTTGTCTATCTCTTATGCTTATCCGCATGCTGTAGAAGAAAAATTCTATGATGGTGTTACAACAGATCTTTATACAGATCCTCTTGGTAAATACGAGTATCCAAACACTATGGCACAGGGTGGCCGCGCATTTGGGGCTGGTGAATATAAAGTTTCTGCTTTCGGTCTTGTAGCAAAAGAAGGTGACCCATTGCGTATTGGTGTCAAGGGTAACAACTATGGACTTGACAACTGGTGTATCTTCACTAACTTCAAACTGACATATCAGGGATTCCAGGCAGATATCATTGAGCCAGAATTCAATAAGGCAGTAGAAGCTCTTGCTACAGCTCACATCGGAACAGAGCTGCAGGCAGAGATGCTGGATCTTAAGGAGCGTGCTGATGCAGTTTCTCGTACACAGGGTAAGGCTATGTTCGATATTCTGAGTGAGATCTACGCATTCAATACTAAGAAGGCTTCTTCTGAGGAAGTATTCGCAGATTTGAACAAGCAGACTAAGGACCTTGAGGATGCAATACAGCAGTATAAGGAAACAGCTACAGAAGAAGCTCTTAAAGCTGCAAGAAAGTTGGATGGAACTGCTTCTGATGCATACGAAGATGAGGAAACTCTTCTGCCAACAGTAACAACTGATGAAGCAAAGGCTATCACTTCACAGATTGCTCAAGCTATCGAGGCTCTGAAGATTCCTAAGGAAGCAGGTTCTGACGATGATCCTGTTGACTTCACAAGTGTAATCAAGAATGCCAACATGTCTTCAGCAACTGGTTGGACTGTAGAAGAAGGCAGTATGAGTATTGATGACTCAAAGGTTGCTGAATTCTACAATCAGGAGAACTACAATGTATATCAGAAACTCACTAATCTTCCAGCAGGTGTATATGAGTTGAAAGTTCAGGGCTTCTATCGTGCAGGTTCTGTAGCGAATGATTGGACTGTATTGGTTGATAGTGTTCCTTCTGCTGCCGTTCTCTACACGATTAATCAGTCAGAAGGATATGATCCGGAAGTGTTCGAGTGTCCTTTGCGTCACCTTACTGCTGAGGCAGTAAATGAAGATCCTGGCTTCGGTAATATGGTAACCTTCACTCCATTTGCTGAACTGGGTGATGAGACAAAATGGTATGTTCCAAACATGCGTTCATCTGTTTCACAGTTCTTTGATGCTGGTGACTACTATGTAAATAGTATATACTTTGCTATTTATAGCCCAACTGATACAACTACTATAGGTATAAAGAAGCAGGGACCAGTTAATGACACAGACTGGTGTCCATTCGATAACTGGACGCTTACTGGTTATGGATTTGAAAGTGCAAAGTGGGATTACTTAGGTGCTCAGACAAACTCTTGTGACCCAGTAGCTCCAGTATTCGATCCATCTGCTGCTATTATCAAGGGTGATGCCAACGGCGACAGAGAAGTCAACATCACTGACGTATCCTATGTGCTTGACGATATCAATGGTGTTGAAAACGAAGGTTTCAACAAGGAAGCTGCTGACGTAAACGGTGATGGAGAAATCAACATCACAGACGTTTCATTGATTCTTGACATCATCAACGGTGTTGAGCCCAACGCTGAGCCTGAGAATTAAGTATGAGAATTAAGTATTAACAATTAAAAAACATAGCAATTATGAAAAAGTATATTTTGGCAATTGCATGCCTGCTGAGTGCTGTGACAGGTTTCGCACAGGATGCACTGACCATTGAGAATGCATCCATAAAGGCAGGTGAGA
>JAFVGI010000014.1 GCA_017475005.1 Prevotella sp.
CACTCCTCTGACGAATTCAACGCGTCGGAACTGGGTAAGCAGTGGCAGTGGCACGCTAACTACGATGAGAAGTTTGGTACTGCGACGGCCTTCGGAACTTATCGCATATATACCTACAAGCTCTCTGATGGTTGGAAGAATTTCTGGGAGGTGCCAAACATGCTGCTCCAAAAAACTCCTGCTGATGAGTTTACTGTAACAACAAAGGTGCGCTTTACGTCAAAGGCTGACGGCCAGTTTGGAGGACTGATAATGATGGGCCTTGACTATTCTGCCTTGGTAGTGAAGAGAGTGGGGAAGGAGTTTCAGCTGGTTCAGATGACCTGCATGCAGGCTGACAAGGGGAAGCCCCAGACAGAGACAGTTCTTGCAACGCTGAAGCCTACGGCTGAGGATAAGATAGACTATAAGCCAGGAATACATGAGGATATATATCTGCGTCTGCGTGTGACATTACCTGATGCTGCCAAGCTGAAGAACCGTAATGGTGGCTATGAGGGCAAACCGATTGTAAGCTTCTCATATAGCCTTGATGGCAAGAAGTTTACTGACTGCGGGGAGAAATTCCAGATGAGGCAGGGCAAGTGGATTGGAGCCAAGTTCGGTTACATATCTGCGGAGACTGACGCCAAGGCGGACAGGGGTTGGCTTGACGCCGACTGGATAAGAATCACGAAGTGATGGTGTTTAGACAAATAATTTCGCTGGCTCTTCTTTAAAACAAAAACCGGGAAAACCCTTTTCGAAAGTTTTAGCATTTTGTGCTTATGTCCTGCTATCGTCATGAATCTGGTCGTAAGTAAACTTCCACCATCTTTCTGCCGACATCAGGACCTATCCTAACGGATGTTTAAACTTTCAAAAAGAAAAACCCCGCCTTTGGCAGAAAAACCATTTTCCTACAACTCTAAGGATATCGTAGATGTGGCTTTTCCACTCCGCAGCGACTTCTGGATTAGCGCTTTTATTCCGTAGTCATTCCTTTCTGGTCGCGGTATTCTGTTGGGGTCATGCCTGTTTCCTTCTTGAAACACTTGGTGAAGTACTTCGGATCTGTGAAACCTACGGCATAAGCGACCTCGGAGATGTTCATCTGACTGCGGCTGATGAGGTCCTCAGCACGCTGCATGCGGATATGACGAAGAAAGTCAAATGGCGCCATACCCACAATACTCTTTATCTTGCCATAGAACACAGTACGCCCAAGGTTTACGGCATCCGCCATATCCTCAATCTTAAGATCCTGCTCGCTGATATTTGCCTCAAGGAACTTCATGAGCTTCTCCATCATCTCCTGGTCGGTATCAACTATCTCAGGAGCCTCCAGGCGATATTCGCGATGAGGAGTTTCCGTCTTAATTTCCTCTGTATAATGTGCGTTGTCGGACAGAGCATTTTCTGAACTGCCCAGTTGTCCCAGCCAGGTACGTTGCAGCAGATGACGCTGTGCTATGATATTCTCAATGCGCTGACGGAGGTATGTGGCACTGAACGGCTTAGTGATATAGTCGTCGATGCCTTCCTTCAGGCCCTGCAACCTGTCTTCGAGAGAAGCCTTTGCTGAGAGCACTACGATAGGGATGTGACAGATATCGGGGTTCTGCTTAATCTGCTGAACCATTGTAAGGCCGTCCATCTCAGGCATTGTGACATCAGTGATGATGAAGTCAGGCTGCTCTGATGTCGCCTTCTCCAGTCCCACCTTACCATTTTCGGCCAGTATTACATTGTATTTATTTGAAAGGATAGAGAAGAGGAAGGCACGCAGGTCGTTGTCGTCTTCCACTATGAGGAGTTTTGGTGCTCCTTCTTCCACAGCCTGCTTGGTGCTATCCTGTGGCTGGATGTCAGCCGCTGGTGTCGAGATGTCGTCTGTTTCTGCCTCTGTGATATAAACACCTCGTTGCTTGCTGTACTTCAGCATCTTGTTGACAAGTACCAGCATGCGCATAGCATTGCGTTTCACCATCTCCAGATGCTGGCGTACCTCCTTTGGGAGATTCTTCTCATTCAACGCCTCGCTGACAGGTCCTTCGATGAGGGTTAATGGAGTGCGTAGCTTGTGGCTCACATCGGTGAAGAACTGTATCTTCATCGTGTTTATCTCTCGCAGCATTCTAGCACGATGGCGAAGCAGTATGACATGTATGAGGAATGCAATGATAACAATTGCTATCAGTGCCAGCAGCAGTTTGCCCCAGATGGTCTCCCAGAAGGTGGGGTGAACATATATTTCAAGTATTGTCTCATTATCTGTCCACACGCCATCGCTGTTGGTACTCTTTACTATTAATCGGTGGCGTCCTGCGGGGATGTGGGAGAACTGTACCTGATGTTCTGCACCGACATATATCCAGTCATCGTCGATGTCTTCAATCTTATAGGCATATTTTACCAAATCGTTGTCCTGATAGTCGAGGGCCGCGAATGTCAGTGTGAAGTTGCGTTTGTCACTGGGCACATCGAGTACTGGCATATTCAGCAGAGGTTGTGGTGTCTCTCCTTGGAAGCGTACTGATGTGAAGGCAATCTCAGGCTTGTAGTCGTCCTTCCTCAATTCTTCAGGTTGGAGCATTACCACTCCACCCATCGTTGGCATTATCAGACGTCCACTCTGGTCGATGACGGGTTGTGCCTCTGTGAAACCGATATGGTCGCCAAGTTTGTTAGGACCGTATTCGGTGATAATATCCTTCTTGGGGTCGTACATATAAAGGGATGCCTCATGTACTCCCCAGACATTACCATTACGATCCTCTATAAGGGAGAGAACATTGCCTCTGGTCTTTTGGTTTATTGTCTTGAAGCGTAGGTCGTTCAGGAGCAGGTTACCAGAGGTGAGTTGCTGGACACAGCCACCCATAGTAGTGATATAGGTGTCGCCCTTGCGAGTGATGAGGGTCTGCAGTACGTCAGCGGTGCGGATAGAAGCGGTATCACCTTGATGGTAGCCTGTAGTGAAGAAATGGATTGCTGAAGGCTGTGTGAAACGATTGCTGAAGGTTACAAGTCCAGAGGTGCTGGAGAGAATGACTGCCCCCTTACCGTCGTGTGTGATGCGACGTATCTGGTTGAAGGTGCTGATAGGATATTGCTTCATCTCATTGCCAGCATGGATAAAACGCAGCGCACCATTATCCTGTCGCTTTATGAGGTTAGGACCTCCACCATAGGTGGCTACCCACAGATTGCCAAGTTCGTCTTCGTCAAAGGCATAAATCTCATCGGAACTGAGGGAGTAGGCGTCATTATTGTGTACATAATGGGTGTTTTTGCCATTCTCGATGATAAACAGACCATCATTACGTGTTCCAATATATGTGCGTCCCTTTGAGTCTCTGTACAAGGCACTTATCTTTCCCATAATAATAGTGGGAGATGGGACGATGCGACCATTGCCGTCCACATATCCTGTCAGCTGTCCCTTGGCATCATAAACACCGATGATACCGTCGTTTGTACCTGCCCATGTAGTGCCATCAGGCAAGGACATCAGAGAACGCGTCTCCTGACCTGCCTGCAGGGGCAGAATCTTAATGTCGTGATACTTCAGGTTTACGAGTGTCAGGAACTGTGTCGATGTCAGCCAGATATTATGCTGTCTATCAATAAAACTCTTCTTTATAAACGGTATGGCATAATCGTAACCGCGTGAGCGAAGGGCGTAAGGATGTGGTTGTGCATCTGTTTCATCGTAATAGCAAAGGGCATGATCCTTGGGGGCCATCCAGATGGTTCCCTGCCTGTCTTCTACCCATATCGACTGCGCTGTTGTAGTAAGATGGGAGGCGATGGGGAACAGAGCAGAGGAGAACTGACGTAACTGCCATGCATTATGGGGCAGAGTATTGCTGTCCTTGTGTATCAACAAGATACTTCCGTTATCGGTATAGGCCCAGATGCGGTTCTGACGGTCAACGTTCACATTCGTGACATTGCCAACAGCAGAAACTATATATTGGCTTGAGCCTGTCTTGACATCAAAAGCCAGTACACCATTTTCTGTACCTATAAGGAGTTGGTTGTATGGACCTTCTTTGATGCAGTTTATGGCTTTTGGAGACTGAGCAATTGGGATTCGCTTCAGTTTGCCTGCTCCCTTGATGTATAACCATAACAGGCCGCTGGATTGTGCTATATAGGTTTTATCGGCAATCTTGGTGATATGCTCAAAATCACCTTCTTGCGACAGCTTCGTGCTATACAAGGCGATGCCCCTATCAGTGAATACCCATTCGTTGCCGATTTCATCAGACCATACCTTCCTGACTTTCTGTTGGATGAGAGGAGATTCCTTTGACGTCAGTACCTCTAAACTGTCAAGATGTGGAGATGGTTTCGTGTTAATGCGCAGGCATGTTGTGGTCTTGTGTCCCAGAATCCATGTGTGGGAGTATCCCTCATTCGTATAGATGTTCCTGGCAAGAAATAGCTGCCCTGTCTTCTTCTGAACCTCGTTGCTAATATCAAGATATGTACAGGTTGCAGTGTCAAAGAAATAAAGTCTGCGGTCGTAGGTTATTACCCAGATTCCTGCTTTCCCTTCGGGTTTGATTTTAAAAATACGATTGGAGGTCAGTTGGTCAACTCCCTCTGTTCCGCGAAATGTGATGAAACGGTAGCCGTCATAACAGCAGAGACCATTGTATGTGGAGAACCACATCAGGCCGTTGGCATCCTGCCCCATGTCGGAGATAACATTTGCAGAAAGGCCGTCTCGCATGCTGAAGGTCCTGACATCACAATAGGGCTGCGCATAGGAAACTTGTTGGGCTAGAATATATATTAAGACAGAAAATAGAAGTGATATTATTCGTTTCATAGTTTCTGGATAGTAGTCATTATTGGTTTGCATTGACGATGCAAAAGTAAGAAAAAAGAATTAAATAAGTGCCAAACAGGTGGAAAAATTATCGGATTTTTCGTATTTTAGCGTGTTAATCGACAAAAATACCAAATATTTATTTGGTTTTTGTGTATATTTTCATACCTTTGCGCCAATATTTCAAATCGTATTTTAACCCAAAACAAAAAATCTATGAAAAAAATTTTTACTCTTATTTCATTATTTGTTCTGGCACTTGGTGTTCAGGCACAAGTTATTACTTGGGATGCTGCTGTTGAAAAGGGAAAAGTAGCTGGAACCTATGGCACAGGTTTCGTACTTACAGCTGTTGATACTGATGGCAAAATGGCGATTGATGCCAACAATGCTTATTTCGGAGATGCAACAGCACAGACCAAGCTTACACATCGTCTGAAGACGGGTGGTAAAAGTAGTGCCAAGAATGCTCTTAGTCTGACAATTCCTTCTGCAGGTAAACTTAAGATTTGTGTTCGTACAGGAAGTAACTCTGATGCAACCCGTACACTTATACTAAAGCAGGGAACGACAGAATTGTACAATAAAGTCGTAAAGGAGGAAGATGCTATCTCTGTTGCAGGACTTGACGAAACGGATCCTGCAAAAGAAACTAATGTTTATCCAATTATTGCAGTTGAAGTTGCAGCAGGAACAGTAAGTATTGAATATCCAGTAAATGGACTGAACTTCTATGGATTTGAGTTTGTTGCTGATGGCGAAGGCGGTGGCGACGAACCTGGCGGTGGCGACGAACCTGGCGGCGGTGACGAACCTGTTACTCTGACTTTCACTGAGGCAGCAGCTGCAGGTAGTGCTAATGTAATTACTATCGGAGATGATAACTGCAATGTGGTATTTAATGGTGGTGCAAAGGCTTCAGTAGAGGCGAAATCACAGACATTTGCTGTTGACAGCGAGTCAACACCTATCACATTTGCTTATCAGTGGAAGCCAGGTGGCGGTATAACCAAGACCGACGGAGGAGAGCGTAGTATTACTATTTCTTTGCCTCAGGATGGTATATTAACAGTTTGTACTAGGACGGGTAAGTCTGGAGAGGTACGTAACTTCTCAGTTATTCAAAACGAAGAAACTCTTTTAACTGCACCAGCTCCAGATGGTAAGGAAGTTGACGAAAAGTACTACAAAGCTTATGAGGTATCAGTTGCTGAAGGTACAGTCTATATTACAGCAGATGCAGCTATCAATGTTGCTGGATTGATTTTCACTCCAAAATCTACTCCTACAGGCGTCCAGGCAGTTAAGGCTGCTGCTCAGAAGACGGGCGTAACATACAATCTCGCTGGTCAGAAGGTTGGTGCTGATTACAAGGGCATCGTTGTTAAGGACGGTGTAAAGGTTGTTCAGTAAGATTTAGTTAAGATAAGATAAGTAATTGGGCTGATTCTCATTTGAGAGTCAGCCCAATTCTTTTCGTTTTCGTACGAAGTCTATTTCAGGGCTTCGACGTCCCGTTTGACGTTGGAACGTATCTTTGAGAGGTAGGCCTTCATGCCTTCTGCATCTTTGTTGTCGATGATGGCAAGGAGTTCCTTCAACTCTGTGCGTATCTGGTCAACCTGATCGTGGGTGTAGGGGTTGAAGAGGACTTCCTGAAGCAAGTAGTCGTCTTCATTGAGCACGCCCTTCGCAATGCGCAGGTGACGCTTGAACGTTGTACCTGGGGCATCCTGATGCTTCATGACAGCAGAGAATACGAAAGTGCTGACGAAAGGAATAGACAGCGAGTAGGCTACGGTCTTATCATGCTCCTCAAAAGAGTATTCGTAGATGTTAAGGCCGAGCTTGCTGTAGAGGTCCTTAAAGAAACATCTCCCCATATAGTCACCCTCATTGATGATGATGGCATTCTCCTCACTGAGTTGGTTGAGATTTGCAAAGGTAGGACCAAACATAGGGTGGGTAGAGACAAAACGTCGTCCTGTACTCTTATAGTAGTCATGGAGTCCTGTCTTTACGGATGCGATATCAGAGAGGATACATTCCTTGGGAAGATATGGTATCACCTCATTGAAGGCTGAGATGGTGTATTTCACCGTCACAGCATTAATGCACAACTCTGGTTTGAAGGCTTTTACTTCCTCCAAATCGGTAAAACGTTGACAGTTGTATGTGAAACGCAGACGCTTTGGGTCTTTCTCAAAGACTCCCACTTCGTGTTCGAAGCTGAGGAGGTCGATGAAAAACGATCCCATCTTGCCCGCTCCTAAAATCAATACTTTCATCCTTTTACTATTTCCAATTGTTGACGAACGGATTCTTCGTGGATGTGTTCGAAGATTTCTTTTGCGAAGCTGTCGCTCATGCCGAGCAGAGAACCTTGTGCGCCACGTTTGTCGAGGATTTCGTTATAACGACCTGTCTGGAGCACCTGGATGTTATGTTCCTTCTTATACTGACCTATCTCACGACATACACGCATACGCTTGCCGAGTAACTCCATGATGTCATTGTCTATCTGGTCAATCTGCACACGAAGCTGCTTGATGCCTTCTGTAGTGAATGTCTTTTCACGAGAGACGAGGAGGCTGACAACATAGTCGCATACCTCTGGTGTCAGTTGCTGCTTTGCATCACTCCAGGCCTTGTCTGGGTCGCAGTGGCTTTCAATCATCAGTCCGTCGGCACCGATGTCAAGAGCCTGCTGAGAGAGGGGAGCGATAAGCTCACGTTTGCCACCCATGTGAGAAGGGTCACAGAAGATAGGCAAATCAGGGATTCTACGACGCAGCTCTATAGGTATCTGCCACATAGGAGCATTGCGGTACATAGACTTCTCATATGAAGAGAATCCACGATGGATGACGCCCAGTTGCTTGATGCCGGCAGCATTGATACGCTCCAGAGCACCGATCCATAGCTCGAGGTCTGGGTTGACAGGATTCTTGACGAGGACAGGGATGTCGAGTCCGTGCATAGAGTCTGCCAGCAGCTGTACGGCAAATGGGTTTGCTGTAGTGCGTGCTCCTATCCACAGGATGTCAATACCATAGTTCATGGCGAGCTGTACATGTTCTGGGGTAGCTACCTCTGTACCGATGAGCATACCAGTTTCCTCTTTTACCTGCTTGAGCCATTTCAGAGCTGGCTCACCATGTCCCTCGAAGCCTCCTGGCTTGGTACGTGGTTTCCATACACCAGCACGGAACATGTGGCATCCTTTGTCTGCCAGCTGTTTGGCTGTTGTCATTACCTGCTCTTCGCTTTCTGCTGAACAGGGACCTGCAATGATGAATGGTCCCTTTTCGGTGTCCCTAGGTAGGTTTAATGGTTGTAATTCTAATTCCATGGGTTTTGTGTTGTTTTTATTTTACATTATTGATTTTATTCTTTCGAGAGCTTCCTGCATCTTCTCATCCTTTGCACAGAGGGAGATGCGGATATAACGTTCGCCATTGCTGCCGAAGATGAAGCCCGGAGTAATGAAGACACGAGCCTCGTGGAGTATCTTCTCTGTCAGTTCTTCGCAGGTGGCATAGCTGTCAGGGATTCTGCCCCATAGGAACATACCGACACTCTTGGT
The DNA here is from genome assembly GCA_017475005.1 of Prevotella sp. Classification (GTDB taxonomy): domain Bacteria; phylum Bacteroidota; class Bacteroidia; order Bacteroidales; family Bacteroidaceae; genus Prevotella. Next base: position 8,409 of record JAFVGI010000014.1, read on the forward strand.
GTCATAGGTGCAATGGAGCACATCCATTATCTCTTCAGCGATGGCACGACGACGTTTGTAATTCTGGTAGTTATACTCCTTATGCCACTCATCACTATTGTGATAAGCCTCTGCTGCTGCCAGCTGAATGCCCCTGAAGGTGCCGGAGTCGATATTACTCTTTATCTTCAGTATCCAAGAGATAAACTCTGCATTGGTCGCAACGAGTCCTACACGCCATCCAGGCATATTGTGGCTCTTCGACATAGAATTGAACTCTATGCAGCATTCTTTTGCCCCTGGTATCTGTAGCAGTGACTGTGGACAGTCGTTGATGATGAAGGAGTAGGGGTTGTCGTTGACAACGACGATATTGTGCTCCTGAGCAAAACGAACAAGACGTTCGTATGTGGCCTTGCGAGCATTACCGCCAGTAGGCATATTGGGGTAGTTGGTCCACATTAGTTTCACCTTGCTGAGGTCCATAGCCTCCAGTTGCTCGAAATCAGGCTGCCAGCCGTCATCTTCCTTCAGGTCGTAGTTGACAATCTTTTGTCCGAGAATCTTGCTGAGCGATGTGTATGTGGGATAACCGGGATTCGGTACCAGCACTTCGTCACCAGGATTACAGAATGCAAGAGTGACATGAAGAATGCCCTCCTTCGAACCTATCAGGGGAAGTACCTCTGTCTTCGGGTCAAGATCCACATTATACCACCTCTTATAGAAATAAGCCATTGCCTCACGCAATTCCGGAATACCCATAGTGGGCTGGTACCCATGAGCATTAGGGTCAAAGGCCACTTTGCAGAGTGTATCGATGGTTTTCTGAGATGGTGGCATATCAGGAGAGCCAATGGCGAGGGAGATAATATCTTTACCTTCAGCATTTAGCTTTGCCACTTCCTTCAACTTACGGCTGAAGTAGTATTCTTGTACTGTATTTAGTCTGTCTGCGGGAGTTATCATGTATAGTTTACAGTTTATAGTTTTATTCTTCACTTTTCACTCTTCACTCTTCACTTTTCACTTACTTCGCTGCTGTGTATTCACCGAGTATTCTGAGGTCTCTTGTCAGCGGCGTTATGGCGTCGATGCTTTGACGGTATCGGATGAGGTCGTCATAGGTGACATCGACATAGAAAAGATATTCCCACTCTCTGCCGATGATGGGCAATGACTGTATCTTGGTGAGGTTTATCTTATAGAATGAGAGTATCGATAGTACTTGTGACAGAGAACCCTCTTCATGGGGCAGGGAGAAAACTATGTTCGCCTTGTTAGCCTCGTTGAGAGGACGTAGGAAGTCAGCCTTTCTGCTGTCGCAGACGATAAGGAAACGTGTAAAGTTATGAGGGTTGTCCTCAACCTTATCCTCCAAGACCTCTAGCCCATAGAGACGTGCTGCATCAGCATGACAGAGGGCTGCTACTCCCATGAGATTATTTACAGCGATGTTCTTGGCAGAACCAGCTGTATCTTCTGTCTCCACCATCTTCATATATGGATACTGGGACAGGTATATCTGACATTGTGCCAGAGCAACGGGATGGGAGTGAACCTCTTTCAGGTCGGCCTTCGTCTGACCCGGAAGGGCGCAGAGACAGTGGCTGATGTGCGTCTTATGCTCGCCAACGATAGTGAAACCGCTGTCGCGAAGCAGGGCATAGTTGTGGAGTAGGGAACCGGCTATAGTATTCTCAATGGCAACGATGCCAATAACAGTAGGATCGTCATGCATATTCTTGAACACCTCTTCGAAGGTAGAGCAGCATATTATCTGCAGCTGGTCATCCGGGAAGTAGTGATGTGCCGTAATATCATGAAAGCTACCGACTTCACCTTGTATTGCAATTCTTTTCATATTTTCTTATTTCGTTTGTGTTGTGTTACTCTTCTTTTGTTGTTGGAAAAAGCGCAGAGCTTCTTCTATTGCCTTATCATCTTGATTGAGATACTCCACCCATGCCTGTTCATTAAGAATGTTATAGATGATTCGTGAGTTGATGTATGTCTCAAGCAACTTATGTGACTTCTCAATCATGAGGTTGCGACGTTGCAGACCACGTTTGCTTGCATAGTCGGCAAACTTATCAACAGTATGCTGTTTTACCAAGTAGTCAGCAAGAGCCTGCATCTCTTTGAAGTTGTTCAGTTTCAGACGGTTATCATCTGTGTATGTAAATGCAAACTGCATGATGAGGCCTGTCATGCTTGCTTCACGATAGTAGGACGTGATATTTGTTGTGTCTTCAGCCACAAAGATGTCAGGAGTGATACCACCACCACCATAGACGGGTTTACCACTGATGGTATGGTACTCTGGGCCCTCATGCTTTATGCTGTCTTTTGAGAAGAACTCACCATTCTCATAACGGTTTATGATATCTTGCTGATAGTCTTTAGTATCGCCCTTAGCATATGGCTTCTGTATGCAACGTCCGGAAGGTGTATAATAGCGAGCTACTGTGAGGCGAATCATACTGCCATCAGCGAAGGCAATCTGCTGTTGTACCAATCCTTTACCATAAGAACGTCTTCCGATGATGGTACCACGATCATTGTCCTGCATTGCCCCCGCGAAAATCTCGGATGCAGATGCAGATATCTCATTGATGAGAACAACGAGAGGGAAATCCTGATAAGAACCACGTCCGTCACTCTTATAGTCCTGACGCTGAGAGCGACGTCCCTGGGTATATACAATCAGCCTGTCTTTTGGCAGGAATTCGTTTGCCATCTGTACTGCAGCTTCAAGGTATCCTCCAGTGTTGTCGCGAAGGTCGATGACAAGGTTTGAGAAACGTTGCTGCTGCAATTCTGCAAGAGCAGCAAGGAATTCCTCGTAGGTATGCTCTCCAAAATTTTTGACACGGATATATCCAGTCTTGTCATCAAGCATATAGGTAGCCAGAATACTCTTGGTAGTTATCTTTCCACGTGTTATCTCGACAGACAGAGGCTTGGAACTTCCGTAACGTTTTATACCTACACGCACTTTTGTCTTATCGGGACCTTTGAGTCGGCGCATGGCACCCTCGCTATTGATAGTGTCACCAACATATGGCTTTCCGTCGATAGTGACGATTTTATCTCCGGCAATGACACCGGCACGTTGTGCAGGGCCACCATCAATGACATTCTGAACGTGGATGGTGTCTTCTCTGATGACAAATTCTATTCCAATACCATAGAATTCTCCCTTCAGGTCATCACTCACTATCTGTGCCTCGCTGGCAGGGATATAAACAGAGTGTGGGTCGAGTTCCGAGAGTATCTGGGGAATAGCGGTCTCAACAAGATTGCCAATATTCACAGTATCAACATATTGGTCATTGATAATGTGAAGGAGGTTATTTAATTTGTTTGTTCCGGAATTGATGATGCTGAGCCTGTTACTGGAGAAATGATTGGCGTAGAAAGAGCCTATCAGTATTCCAATGACAGCGCTGAGTGCCATCAATAGGGGCATATAACGTTGCTTCATACTTCTCTTGTTTATTCGCTTTTATTGACGTTTTCCATTAAGATGGTTTCTATTCCAGCCCTTGCGAGCAGTTTTAAACCATCATCGAGGCGATACTTCTCCCCATAGACAACACGTTTGATGCCCGACTGGATAATCAGTTTCGCACACTCTATACATGGAGATGCTGTAACGTATAATGTAGAACCATCGCTGTTGTTATGGGAGCGGGCTAGTTTTGTTATGGCATTTGCTTCTGCATGCAATACGTATGGGAAAGATACATTGTTTTCTTCGCAGATATTTTCAAATCCGCTTGGAGTACCGTTGTATCCATCGCTGATGATGCGTTTGTCCTTTACGACGAGGGCTCCCACTTGGCGACGTTTGCAATAACTGTTCTCTGCCCATATCTGTGCCATCCGGAGATAGCGCTGATCTAATTGTGTCTGTTTATTCATTGGATTCTTTATGCCGTTGCGTTCAAGGAGAGCATCAATGGTAGGCTCTGAACCTTTGAATCGCTTGTATAGAATTGCTGGATGTTCCGTGCCACCTTTTGAAAGGATGCAGTCTCTGAAACGTTGTGCTGTCTCGGGGTTGAAGATTCCCTCTTTCTTGAATACAGCAAAAGCATCAGCATCAAGAACCTCTGCCCATTTATAGCTGTAGTATCCGGCAGAATATCCTCCTGCCATGATGTGAGAGAATTGTACTGTCATACAGGTGTCAGGAAGCTGCTTGTCGATGATAGCATCTTTCCATGCTTCTTTCTCGAATGGTATGATGTCGCTCTTGAACTCATCCTTCTGTGTGTAGTATGCCATATCGAGAAGTCCCAGACTTACCTGTCGCAGGCATCCTGAGGCACACATATAGTTTCTTCCTGCAATGAGACGGTCGATGAGGTCATCAGGCATTGGTTCCCCAGTTTCATAATGAAAAGCGAAGGTATGGAGGAATTCTTTTTCGAGTGCGAAATTCTCCATGAATTGTGAAGGCAGTTCCACAAAGTCCCACCACACATTTGTTCCTGACAGGGAACCAAAGCGAGTGTTCGCAAACATGCCATGTAATGAATGTCCGAATTCATGCAGGAATGTCTCTACTTCTCCAAGAGTCAGCAGTGCAGGCTTCTTCTTTGTCGGTTTTGTAAAGTTCATTACCACACTGACATGTGGACGTTCATTGACACCTTTCAGGGTAATGCTCTGTCCCCTGTATTCTGTCATCCATGCACCACCTTGTTTTCCCTTGCGAGGATGGAAGTCTGCATAGAAGACAGCAAGGAAACTGCCATTCTTGTCGAATACCTCATAGGCTTTAACATCCTTGTGGTAAACAGGTATGTCCTTGTTCTCGCGGAAAGTGATTCCATACAGTCTGGTAGCAAGTCCGAAGACACCCTTGATGACTTTTGAAAGCTCCAGATATGGACGACACATCTCTGAATCAACATTATATTTTTCCAGCTGCAGCTTGTGAGAGTAAAATGCTGCATCCCAAGGCTCAAGTTTGAAGTCCTCACCTTCCATCTGCTTTGCCTTTGCATAGAGCTCCTCTTTTTCCTTGATGGCAGTAGGTTTATATGCATCAATGAGGTCGTGCAGCAGGTTATAGACCGTCTCCTTGTTTGATGCCATACGCTTGCTCAGCACATAGTCAGCATATGTGTCATAGCCCAACAGTTGTGCCAGTTCTCTGCGTATGTTTACCAATCTTTGGCATATTGGTGCATTTTCATTGATACACATAGTATTACGTGCCATGAAGATGGTATGACGCAATTCTCTGTTTTCAGAATACTGCATGAAAGGTCCGTAAGAAGGACTGTCGAGAGTTATAACCCATCCGTCGAGTTTCCGTTCTTTTGCTGCTTCGCGGGCAGCTGTTATCTGTGTTTCAGGAAGTCCTGCAAGATCTTTCTCGTCAGTTATGTGAAGGGTATATGCCTTTGTGGCCTTCAGCAGATTCTGTGAGAACTGTAGCGACAGCAGTCCTGCCTCTTCTGTAAGAGAACGTAATTTCTCTTTTCCTGCTTCGTCAAGCAGTGCACCAGAACGTACAAATCCGTTATAGGTAACCTCCAGAAGCATTTCCTCTTCTGGACTCAGCACCCTCTCTGGCTTTTCTGCCGCGTTGTGATACTGGTCATAGACAGCCTTTACTCTGGCAAAGAACTGAGGATTGAGTATAATGTCATTCTCATGCTTTGTCAGAATAGGTTGCATCTTCTGTGACAACTCCTCCATATCATCATTTGTCTCTGCAGACAAGAGATTAAAGAATACGGTGGAAACCTTATCGCTGAGTGAGAAATATTCCTCCTTATCCGCCAACTGTGTTGCAATGATAGTATTGTCGAATGTCGGGGATTCGGGGTTGTTGATGATAAGATTTATTTCTTCCTTGTCACGTTTCATTCCCTCCATGAAGGCTGGCTCGAAATGTTTCAGTTTTATCTTATCAAATGGTGCCGTTTCGTGTGGCGTGGTATATTTCTCGAAAAATGGATTTGTCATAGTAATTGTAGTGCTGGAATCTCTATTATTCCACGTTTAAGTATTATGCGTTCTGCGTCAGCCAAACTATTCAATGCTTTAGATATCTCCAATCTTCCATAGCCCAGTTCTTTTGCCAGTTGTGCCATTTTTATATACAAAACTTTCCTGCCAGCAGGGTAGTGGACATGGGATTTTATGAATGCCGTTATGGCGCTGGTAGCATTGTCTGTACATGCTGTCCAAGGCAAATGCTCCAAATGCTGTGTTTTGCGACAGATTATGTTCAGGAGGTTCAGGCGAACTATCAAATACTGTTCAATCAGTCTCATTATCTCGTCTTTTGAAACCTCAAGAACTTCGCATGTGGTATGTGCTATGTATGTAGAATGAAAAGATGTTGTCATGCCAAAAAGCTTGTCCGGCTCTATGATTGCAGGAGCCTGCATCGTCTCCTCAAGGCGATAGGCATGGTTGTCACTTTCCGTTACGATACGTATCCACCCCTCGCTGATGAAGAATAAAGACTCGCATGGTGTACCTTCTGACGCTATTGCAGCCCCTTTCTTGTAATGTTTGCGATTATAATGTATCAGTTTTATAGCCTCCTCAAGGTCCTTTCTTGAAAGACCTATGAAAAGGGGCATATCCTTTAGAAGGGCTTCACGTCTTGTGAAGGTCGGATGAGCAATAGCTGATATGTTATTTACATTGATTGCCATATGCTGTAGTCGGATAAGATGAAATATGCTTTCAGTTCCGGATGTTTCTTAAGTATTTCTTTTGCTTTGTCACTTCCTAACACCATGAATGCTGTTGCATAAGCATCAGCAATGGCACATGATGGAGCAATGACGGTAGCAGAGAGAATGTCAGACTGTGCTGGCTTGCCTGTGTGGGGATTGATGGTATGGGCATATTTCTTCCCCCCTTCGTAATAGAAATTACGATAGTTACCAGAAGTCGCTAATGCTTGGTCTGTAATCTGCAGCACTGTTTGATTCTCTTGGTTGATAGAAAGGGAGTCATCAACAGGCTTGGTAACACCAATTCTCCATTCTGTGCCGTTAGGATTCTTACCACGTGCAGAAATCTCTCCACCAATTTCTACCAGATAGTTCGCTATCCCTTTGCTTGTAAGGAATTCTGCTACCATATCAACACCATAGCCTTTTGCAATTGCGGAACAGTCAAGCATGATGCGAGAATCTGTTTTCGTAATCTTGCCATTTTGAAGTGTTACCTTCTCCTGACCTACAAAAGCGAGAATACTGTCTATCTGTTCACCTGTGGGTTTTATGCCACTTTTAAAACCAAAGCCCCATGCGTTAACGAGGGGTGCAACAGTGATATCGAATGCTCCATTGGTTTCCATGCTTACTGTCTTGGCAAGAGTAAAAACCTTTGTGACATTCTCATCAGCCTCCATAGAGGTGTTGTTATTGATGGCTGTTATGACAGATGACTTGTTGAATGGAGACAGAGAATTATCCACTTGCTGCATTACAGCCTCAATATCGCTTTTAAGGTCTTCATTATGCTGATATGTGATGGCATAGGTGGTGCCAAAAATCATTCCAGAGTCCTTGATGTAAGACTCTGTAGCACAGCTTGTCAGCAGAATTGTGAAGATGCTTATGATTGATGTAAATTTCACTGTTTCTTTGTTTTGTTCTTTCTCCAGAATTGATAACCAATATTGAACGTCCCGCCAAGCACGTTGCTACTTTTTCCAAATCCTGGGACATACCATAGATGATTGCTCTCTCCGATATCAGAACTTCCTATCTTCCTGCGATAGCGGAAACTCCACCCCATGCGTATCGGACCAGCAAGTTTTGCATCAATAGAAAAGACGAGTTCTACCCAATGGAAGAAACAATTCTTTGTAGTTACCTCATAAGGATTGTAATATCCCCAATAAGGATCCTTGATATTACCCCAAGCTTCTGTTTTGAAGGATGTGAAAGCATATCGCGCTCCAACCATTACACGATAGGCATCGTGTTTGTTCTTGGCTATGTTAAAATCACATCCGATACGTGCATAAGGTGCTCTTACCTTTGCTGCAATGCCTGTAACGGCATCTGTTTCGTGTCTTGCATCCCCTAAACCAAATTCAACAATGGGGAAATATCTGTCACGTAGATTGACGTGTACAGCTCCTTCATATTGTCCATAGTCACTGACCATACGCATTATGGTACCAGCCAAATCGTAGGAAATGCCAAATCCACGAAATAGCTGTATGGTATCCTTTTCTTCCAATTCCTGTACTCTGCCTTGAGCAAAGGCAGAATGGGGAATGTACAGACTAATTAGCAGAAGGAAGAAATATGTATATGTTTTTTTTCGAAGCATCGTTTGTGACTTTCTTATTGTTGATGGCGAGACTGTCGATGAAATTATGTGATGACTGCACTTCCTCTATGGTATGATTATATCGTGGGGCACAGTCGATAGACTCAAAAAATGGCTCATTAGTCTTAGTGATACGTATGATGTCCGTATGTGGGGTCGTTACATAATATACAGTGTCTTCATCTGCGATGGTATCAGTTACCATCAAGGTGAATTTTAACACATCGGTAGCATTTCCATAGCTCATTGGTATGTCAATTGCGCTGACGTTACTTTCGCTATTGATTATGACGTAGTCACCACTGTCGGTATCACAAAGTGTGACGGTGAGAGGGTAGGCGAATGCGACATCATTGAGGTATTGGTCTTTCAACTGATATTTACAATACACACTGCCGTTGAGTTGACAATCTATGGATGAGCATGATGTTGTCACTACTACGATTGTCAATAAAATTATAAATGCAGACCTAAATGAGAGGCACTTTTTCATATAGTCTTTTCTATCTGGTAATCGTTTCTTCCTTGTGCAGAACGGCTTATCAAATCAGCAATAAATCCTGCGAGGAATAATTGTGTGCCAATTATCATCATTGTCAAGGAAATATAGAAATACGGACTATCTGTAACAAGGCGTTGCGGTATGCCCTGATTGATGGCTGACAACTTGTCAAGACCTATCCATGCTGCAGAAAAGAAACCGATTATGAACATTATTGTTCCCAAGAATCCAAAGACGTGCATCGGTTTCATGCCGAAGCTGCTTAGGAACCATAGTGTGATAAGGTCGAGGTATCCATTAAAGAATCTGTTCCATCCCATAAATTTTGAGGTACCGAATTTACGAGCCTGGTGATGTACTGGCTTTTCTCCTATCTTTGTGAAGCCGGCATTCTTTGCCAAGTAAGGCATATAGCGATGCATCTCACCATAAACCTCTATGTTTTTAACAACATCAATGCGATATGCTTTTAATCCACAGTTGAAATCATGCAGATTGTGGATGCCACTGACTTTACGTGCTGTTGCATTGAAGAGCTTTGTTGGAATGGTTTTTGACAGAGGGTCACCCTGGGAACGATTCTGCTTGTATCCGCTGACGAGGTCGTAGCCGTCTTCTTTTATCATGCGATAAAGCATGGGAATCTCATCTGGAGAGTCCTGAAGATCGGCATCCATTGTGATGACAACATCTCCCTTGACAATCTCAAAACCACAATATAGGGCAGGGGATTTTCCGTAATTACGACGGAATTTGATACCGTGGACGTTGGGATTCTTCTTCGCAAGGTCTTCGATGACATCCCATGAGTGGTCTGTTGAGCCATCATTGACAAATACGATTTCGTAAGAGAAACCATTAGCAGTCATTACACGCTCTATCCAAGCATATAGTTCAGGTATGGACTCCTCTTCGTTGAAAAGGGGTATTACTACGGAAATATCAATTTTGTTATCAGTCTCGTTTGTCATAGCGGACGTGTTTTTGTTTTGTTAAATCTGTTCTGTGGTTGTTTGACGTTTTCCTATGAATCCTATAATTGCTCCCATGAAGAAGGCACTGATTATGCCATTAGAGAATACGCTGAAAGCAAAATCTATAGGACGTATCTGTGACATTGCTTGTAACTGCTTCTCCATTTCCTGTATATTCACTCCGGCCTGCTTGATTGATTCGCGAACTTCCGGTGTGGAGAAACTTTGCTGCAGAACGCTAATAAATGTTCCGTGATCAAGGAAATAGAAGTATATGTACGTTGCTGCAGCCAAAATAATAGAGCCATATCCCATCGCAAATGTTATAAAGGCAAAGGCTCTGCGAAACGAGATATTCCCTTCGAGGACTTTATCGCGAAAATGCTTCAGCCGAAAGTATGCCAAAAATGGTGTGGCTATTGCTCCAATTATAAATCCGAATTGCAGCGATGGATCTTGCATGCTATATACAAGACATGCAAAAGTTATTATCCACAATATGCCAAAGAATAAACCATCTTGGCGAGCATATGCTTTTAGTTGTATGTAATCTGCAGAGGATATCATCTGTCCTTCGTGTTTACGTGCGCGTATATGTGCGGAATATATAGTTGGGCGCAAAGTTACATAAAATATTTAAGATGTAGGTACTATAAGAACGTTTTTTTCTTAAGAAAATTTAAAAATTATGTTAACTGCGGAATAAATGACGGACTTTTCAGACTTTTATTGTACTTTTGCACCGCTTTTGATGCATAATGCATATAAACATGGGCAGTCCTATACGACCAGCTCCCTCGGAATCCTCCAGGATGGGAACATAGCAAAGGTACTTGGTTGTAGCGGTGCGATATAGTAAGCTGCCCACCTGCCTCTTTAGCTCAGTTGGCCAGAGCACGTGATTTGTAATCTCGGGGTCGTTGGTTCGAATCCGACAAGAGGCTCAAACGAATAGCAGGAAAATCATCTGAAAGTGGACTTTCAAGGGATTTTCCTGCTAATTGTTTGAAAGCTAGCCGCCGGCAGGCTTTTCGGATATCTAATCCGACAAGAGGCTCAAACGAATAGCAAAAAGAAGGCATCTCGTTAAGAGGTGCCTTCTTTCTTTTGTATGCTAGGATATATTTATTGCATATCGTAAACAACCTGCATGATTTTCTTGCCTAAGTCATCAGCCTCATCCATAGAATGAGCTTCGCTATAGACACGGATAATGGGTTCTGTATTACTTTTTCTGAGGTGAACCCATTTGTCAGGGAAATCAAGTTTTACACCATCTATATCATTAACTGTTACGTCAGGTTGTGCAGAATACATCTCTTTCACCTTTGCCAAGATAGCATCTACATCAGTTTCAGGAGTGAGGTCTATGCGATTCTTTGCAATGAAATATTCTGGGAATGTCTTACGTAGCTCGCTGACCTTGCATCCTTTTTGTGCTAGGCTGCTAAGGAATAAAGCAATACCAACCAGAGCATCTCTTCCGTAGTGGCTCTCAGGGTATATGACTCCGCCATTACCCTCACCACCAATGACAGCATTGACCTCCTTCATCTTTGTTGTTACATTTACTTCTCCAACTGCAGCAGCACTATAGCTTCCTCCGTGTTTCTCAGTAACATCGCGAAGAGCACGTGTAGAAGAGAGATTAGATACTGTTGTACCAGGAGTATGGCTGAGAACATAGTCGGCAACTGATACGAGAGTGTATTCTTCTCCAAACATCTTGCCATCTTCTTGTATGAATGCCAGTCTGTCAACATCAGGGTCAACAACAATGCCGAGATCGTAGCCACCACCCTTTAGCATATCCATGATACCGCCGAGATTCTTCTCGAGTGGCTCTGGATTGTGAGAGAAATCGCCATTTGCTTCGCCATTTAGGAAGGTGTATTTTACACCCAGGCGGTCGAGTAGTGGAGGGAGTATTATACCTCCTACGCTATTGATGGAATCAACAACGACACGGAAGCCAGCTTTCTTAATAGCTTCTTTATCTACTAATTTCAGATTTAATACGGCTTCAATATGACGTTCGTCGAAATTTTCTTCGCAGTATTTCCCGATATGATCAACATCAGCATATTCAAAAGCTTCAGCATCGGCTATCGCAAGAACTTCGTTGCCGTCAGCAGCAGTAAGGAATTCTCCCTTGTTGTTCAGTAATTTTAATGCATTCCAGTGGCGTGGATTGTGTGATGCAGTAATTATTATTCCGCCATCTGCTCCTGCCATTGTAACAGCCAATTCTGTGGTTGGTGTAGAGGCTAAGCCAATGTTGATAACATCGTAGCCCATTCCAAGGAGTGTTCCACAAACTACATTCTTAACCATCTCACCGGAAATTCTCGCATCTCGTCCAACAACTATCTTGTTGGAGCCGTTGGGTGTTGACTTACGGATAAATGTTGCGTACGCTGTTGTGAATTTTACGATATCTAGTGGGTTGAGAGTATCACCCGTGGCCCCACCAATTGTACCACGGATGCCAGAAATTGATTTAATAAGTGACATATATTTATAATCCTCTTTGGTAAGTTATATCATAAAAACATGCATATACATTGCTTGTAGCATATGCTTGTCCTTGGTTGTGTGGCACGATAATCTTTACGTGTGCAATCTTGTCTTTCTCGCTCTCCGGTCTGCCAAGATTTATGTATGTTAATGGTACCAGCCATCCTGTCGGAACCTGAGTGCTACCATAAGTGTTTGGCATAACACCGAAGACGAAAGTGGCTGTAAATGAACCGCTTACATTTCGGACGGTGAATTTGTCATAGGACAGTGTCCTTATAAAAGTACTGTCATTGTAGGTTTGGAGTGAGTCGCCATTAATGTTCCATTCCAGGTATCTGCATAAAACATCTCCACTTTCTCCGTTCTTCAGTTTCTGTCCGCAGCCTTTTTCTACAATCTGCATATAAATACCAGAATTGGCAAATAGCACGTATTCATTCTTTTCCACCGATGTGGAATCTCCTTGACTGTGGAATTGAACTTCGCTGATGGGATTGATGTGATGTTTTGCAATGTAGGCGTTGATGCGGCTATTTTCATACTCTTTCTGTTCTGCATACGTTTCTGTGTCGTTGCAGGAAGCCGTAATACCTAGTAATATTATAGCAAAGAGATAAAAAGGTGTGTATCTTTTCATAATTTGTCTTTATATGCTTTTATAGCGTTTCGTGTAATAACTTCTGCTTCAGAAAGGGTACATAATAACCGTCCTCCTGCTGCATTTTTGTGCCCTCCACCATTAAAAAATTCTGCAGCCATTTCATTGCATGGGAAATCATCTACGGAACGTAGGCTAACCCATATAAGATTAAGCTTTTCTGTGTCCTCACGAAGTGATATGGAGAGACGATGTCCTTTAATCTGTAGTGGTATATTTACTAAACCTTCTGCATCTCCTTTTTTGAAATGGAAACGTTTCTGGTCTTCTTTTGAAATGGTGTAATATGATGCACGTAGTGGTGTCAGGACGTTTAGCTTTTGATATAGTATATAGCCAGAAAGCCGTAACCTGTCTAAACTGAAAACGTTATATATGTTACGGTATATCTTGTCTTTGTCAATTCCTTTACTTAACAATAGTGCAATTATGTGGAAAATGTCTGGCTGTGTGCTGTTAAATGTAAAACCGCCAGTATCCGTCATCATTCCACAGTATAAACACTGAGCCATTTCATACGTCATGGCTTCATATCCCCCTAGTTGCCAGATAAGTCTGAAAGTGATTTCTGACGTACTTGACAGTTCTGGAAAAGAGATGCATACATCTGTAGGGATATCAGGTGCGAGGTGGTGGTCAATGAGAAGTTGTTTGCCAGTATAATTTTCTTTTATATAGTGTGACAACTCTTCACCTACACGGGGAATGGAGTTTAAATCCATGAAGCATACAAGATTTGCTTCTTTTAATAACGCATGAACTTTTTCCTGGTTCTTATCGTATTGTATTATATTTTGTTGCCCAGGTAACCAGTCAAGGAAATCCGGGTATTTGTCTGGTGCTACGACTGTAGCTGATTTACCCTGCTGACGCAGGTATTCAGCCCATCCCAATGTCGAACCGAGAGCATCGCCGTCGGCATTGGTATGGCAAAAAAGAAGAACGTTGCTGGAGGAATTAACAAGTTTCCGTAATTCCTCCAGTTTCGCATTATCTATAATGTCAATATTCATTAAAACAGTTTGTTAGGATATGTGCCATCCTCAACAAGTTTTGCTATACGAGCAACTGTGTCTGGGCGATCTTCGGAGTATGTTACACCAAACCACTTGCTGGTAGTGTCAAGCACTTTACATGTAGCTGTTCCTTCATTGATGAGTTTGTTGACCATCAGAGGAATGAAGAATTCTGACTTCAGATTTGATATGTTTGCAGGGTCTGACAGGAATTCCTTGAAATATTCTTCGCTGTACTGGAAATAATCAGGTGTGAAGCCCCACATATTCATGGAAACAGGAGCATTGTCCTCAATGTTAACCCACTCGCCATCATCCTTGTTATCAGCACGGTATGCTACCTGACCATTCTCAAGACGAGCTATCTTTGTACGTTCAACACATGTTGTAAGACAACCATTAGCATCCTTTGAGCAGATACCACGGCTTACTGTTCCGTTCTCAGATAGGGTGTTACCAACACGGAATCCAACCATCGCATATTGGCCTTTGGCATCATCAGGTAGTTCGGAGAGGAACTTGCCAATTACCATGAAAGCATCACGATTATAGAAGTCGTCACAGTTGATGACGCAGAAAGGTTCCTTGATGATGTCTTTACCCATTAGTACAGCATGGTTTGTACCCCATGGCTTTTGTCTGCCTTCTGGTACACTGAATCCTTCAGGAAGTGCATCTATAGACTGGAAGCAAAGTTCGCATTTTACTTTGCCCTCATATTTTGAGAGAATCTGTGTACGGAATTGCTCTTCAAAATCTTTGCGAATAACCCATACGATTTTGTCAAATCCTGCTTGAATAGCGTCGTAGATACTGTAGTCCATAATGGTTTCACCGTTAGGACCGAGTCCGTCAAGCTGCTTTAAGCCACCATAGCGGCTACCCATACCTGCAGCAAGTAGAAAAAGAGTTGGTTTCATAATCTAGTTTTTGAAAATTAAATAGTTAATTATTTAGTTTTTTAATCTCAAATTCGTTTCCATCCCGTGCTACGAGTTGTAATCCAAGTTCCGGCTTGGTAATATGTCCGATGACTTTTACGCCCTCCATTTCTTGAAGAGTCTCATTGTCTCCAATTGGGCATGTGAACAATAACTCTTGATCATCACCTCCATTCACTGCGCATGTGGTAAGGTTCATGTTCAGTTCCTCCGCCATTACTGCTGTTTGATAATCAATGGGTATGAATTTCTCAAACAATCTGCAACCAGTATTTGACGCTGTGCAGATATTGATTATTGCAGAAGACAGTGATGATGACAAAGCTACCATCGAAGTGGGATGTATTCCTGCTTCACGCAGTTTCTTAAGGATATCACCTCGTGCTTCTGGCTCCATCTGGCGTTGAATGAGATATTCCTTGCCGGCAAAGTCAGGTTGCCATGCCTCATCCTTGTTGATTTTTCCCTCTTTTAGTTGTTCGTAGTAAACCTTTTTCTCACGTTCTAAAAGCATAAGTCCCATGTATGCAGCTCCGAGGTCACCAGAAACGCATAACAAGTTGGTCTCTTTAGCACCATTTTGTAGTATTATGTCATTGTCATTGGCTTCTCCAATGCATGTTACATTTACTGCAAGACCAGTCAGGGATGCTGTTTTATCTCCTTCTTCCAAGGTAGCATTCCATTTCTCACACGCCATCCTTGCTCCGTCAAGAAGCGCCTCAGCTTCGGGCTCCTGGAAACGTTTGGAAAGCCCTAATGACATTATCACAGAGCGAGGCGTTCCACCTCCTGCAAATATGTCATTCATGCCTATCATGGCAGCCTTATAACCTAAATGCTGAAGGTCTATATATGTGAGATCGAAGTGTACACCTTCCATCAGCATCTTGGTACTGACCAATGTATTTATATCGCTTTTAAATATCTGCATTCTGTATTATTCCTCTAAATATTTCTGCCATCTTTGGCTGTGCTTGATTTGCAGCCTCCTGCACCTCTTCGTGTGTCGCTTCTGTTGGAGTATCGGAGAGTCCGATGTTGGTTATTATGCTGATGCCAAACACTTTAATACCACAATGACGTGCCACGATTACTTCTGGTACTGTACTCATACCGATGGCATCACCTCCTAGCATGTGATACGCTTTATATTCCGCAGGTGTCTCGTAGGTGGGACCTTGTGTGCCTAAATATACACCATGTACTAAACGAATCCCTTTCTCTTCTGCAACTTTATCTGCTAAACAGATTAGGCCCTTATCGTATGCTTCATGCATGTCAGGAAAGCGTGGTCCTGTTGGTATGTTTTTCCCTCTTAGTGGGTGCTCTGGAAAAAGATTGATATGATCTGTTATGACCATTAAGTCTCCTACTCGGAAGTCCTTGTTCGCTCCTCCTGCTGCATTGCTGACAAGAAGTGTGGTGATTCCCAATTCGTACATTACACGTACAGGGAAGGTGACCTCTTGCATGCTATATCCCTCATAGTAATGAAATCGGCCTTTCATAGCAAGTACACTCTTGCCCCCAAGGTATCCGAAAATCATTTTTCCGTCATGCCCCTCAACTGTCGAAACCGGGAAATGAGGGATGGCGCTGTATGGGAATTCCTGTACCACCTTGATTTCCTGTGCTAATTGGCCTAGGCCTGTTCCAAGTATTATTGCTGTTCTCGGCATTTGGAACGGCGTCTCGCTCTGTTGGTTGAGGTTGTCCTTCTCTTGGCAGTGGAGTGGGGCGGGGCACTGCAATGCTAGATTGCTGAGTTGCTCTCGTAGCCATGCTGCTGTATCTATTACTTTTGTGTACATATTTCTCTATAGTGTCAATAAATATTTCTTCGTCTTGTATGAATTGTACTTCGATAGGTTGTACATAAATAGCCTGTCTAACTGCCGTCGTCAATCCAGGTGCCTCACTTAGTCTTATACCATCTTTTTCTGTTGTGACGATGATGGCAGGCTTTTCAATCATGCGATATTGCATGTTTATTGCCTCAACGTCAGAAGCAGAGAAAGGATGGTGGTCGGGGAACCTCATTGGAACAAGTCTCTTGCATTTTCCTTCAAAATCAGCAATCATATGTTCAGGTGAGGCAATGCCCGTGATTAACAATACGGTAGGTAGCTGTGAATCATCTCTTATTTCAGGAGCTTCTCGGGGGAATAAAGGAGTCAAAGGCTTCTGTACCATTGTAGTGTAAAACATCTTCTGGAATGGCATCAAACTCATGGCACGTTGTAGAATACGGTAATCCATGGGTTTCATATCTGTTGGACATTTTGTCATGATGACAATGTCGGCACGCCATTTGGCAGATGCAGGCTCGCGTAGTCTTCCGGCTGGTAATAGGGCATCGTTGGAAATTAATCTATGATAATCTACCAACAGAATATTCAGCCCGGGTGTTACGTATCGATGCTGATATGCATCATCAAGTATTATGACATCTGTATTGTGAGTTTCTTCTCCAGACATAATGGTTTCTATACCCCTACATCGGTTCGCATCGACTGCAACATGGATATCTGGAAATTTTCTATGCATCTGGAATGGCTCATCGCCTATTTCCGTCATCTGTGTATCTCTTTTAGCAAGTACAAAACCTTTGCTCTTTCTCTTGTATCCCCTGCTCAAAACCGCTATCTGTAGCGTTTCGTGCAATATCTTGACGAGATATTCTACATGAGGCGTTTTTCCAGAGCCACCAACAGTAATATTACCCACTCCGATAATGGGGAATGGATATTCCTTGCTCTTGATGATTCTATTATCAAACAGGAAGCCACGAATCCATACTCCTATGCCATATAGCCAGGAGAGAGGTTTGAGCCAGTGGTTGATTTTTATGTAATCGCCTTCCATTTATTATTCTACGCTGATGAGAATAGGGATGCGAGCCTGTATCGGATTTTGATTCTTTATGTCCTTCACCATTTTGAAAGGTTCGTAATATACTCCAAGTGTGGATTGGAGTTGCTCGTCCAAATTATTGTTTCTTTCCTCTATATTGTCAAACAAATCTTCGTACCACGCTTTCTTGGCAGGGTAACATGATGTCTCGTATTTGTCTAATTTTGCTAACTTGGCAGCTTTGTCGATAGCATTCTTTAATCCGCCTATTTCATCAACGAGTTTATGACTTTTCGCATCTGCAGCAATCCATACACGTCCTTCTGCTACAGTCTTGACTTGATCTACTGGTATTTTTCGACCATCGCTGACACGTTTGCAGAAAAGTTCATAACCGCGATTGACAGATTGTTGCAGCATTGCCTCCTCTTCTGCTGACAATGGTCGCGCTGTCAAGGCAGATGCATAGTCCGCATGCTTATTTGTTATTACTTTGTCGAATTTGATGCCTAATTTTGACTGCATCAGTTCTGTTACGTCTGGGAGTAATCCGAAAATGCCGATAGAGCCAGTTAATGTGGTTGGTTGTGCAACAATCCATGATGCCCCTGATGAAAGGTAATATGCACCGCTCGCTGTCATGCTTCCCATAGATACAACAACAGGTTTCTTATCTTTAAGAGTCATGACAGAGTGCCATATCTCCTCAGAAGCGAATGCATCGCCTCCACCGCTATTGATTCTTATTACAACAGCTTTTATATTGTCATCCTTCGCCAGCTTTTCTAAATCGCTAACCATCTTTTTGCTGACGATACCAGCATCGCCCATCACAAGCCCCGATTCGGCATTCTGTACTATAGAACCTTGGGCATAATAGATGGCTATTTTATTTTCTGAACCAGATTTCTTGGTCAGTTTTGCGAGGTCTTTGCATGAAATCTGGGAAATATCATCGTTATCCCCCAGTTTTAGTATCTTCTTGATTTCTTTCTTTACGTCCTCTGAATACAACGTTCTTGTAATTAAATTCTTATCCATCAAGAATTTTGTATCCTGCAATGTTGTCAGCGTGTCAGCAAGAGAATTCACGTCCTTAAAGGTTAGTCCACGACCTTCAGCAATATCCTGTGCAATGATGTTCCACATTCCCAGAATATATCTTGTGGACTGTTCCCTGTTGGCATCACTCATGTGATCCTCGGTATATGTTTCTGTTGCACTTTTGTAGGTACCAACCTTGATAACCTTCATCTTGACACCAACCTTTTCCAATAAGTCTTTCAGGTATGTCGTCTGCCCTGAGAGACCATGGATGTCAACCACGCCTTGTGGGTTAATCCATATTTCGTCGGCAGCAGAACAGACGTAATAAGCGCCTTGGCTATATGCGTCGGCATATGATATAATCCACTTTTTGTTTTTCTTTGCTTTTAATAGTGCATGGCGTATCTCTTGGAGTGCGGAATAGTCACTCTGCAAAAAGCCTGCCTCAATGTAGATACCGGAAATCTCTTTACATTCGGCTGCATTGTCAATGGCTGATACGATATCATCCAGCCCTTGTATTTCTGTTTTTTCAGTCAGGGCACTTAATGGACTTCCCTTTTCTGCATGCTCAACAATGTCTCCGCTCAATTTTACTACCAATACGCTGTTATCCTTAACTTCTGACACCCCTTCATCGTCACTTGTGATAATACCAACAAGTGCTACAATCCCGATAATACATGCTATCATTGTTGTTACAACGATGCCGATGAATGCGACGAATATGTATTTCAGAAATTTTTTCATTGAATATTTATGATAGTTTGAAACGAGAGTATAAAATTCGCATGCAAAAATACTAAAAAGTCACTCCATTCACAAATAATTAACATCCTTTTATTAAATAATGTGTAAAAAAGTCTTAAAAACTTTGGTGGAAAGATGGAAAAAATTATTTTTGCACCCAAATAAAAATATACGTGCGCGGAAAATACTGCGTGGGAACTACGGATTAATTAACAAACTAACAAATGAAATAATACTCAAACAAGCCTAATCCAACTTTTAAAACTTTTATGAAAAAATTATTTTTTACTTTTTTTGCGTTAGCTGCCATATGCTTGAGCATGTCAGCTCAAAGATATACAGATAAACTTTCTCGCGGCTTGGTAGCCACGAAGGCTTCATCGGGTGTGTTCGTTTCTTGGCGTATGCTGGGTGAGGAATACTATGATGTTACGTATAATCTGTATTGCAATGGGACAAAGATTGCTTCTAATTTGAAGAAAACTAACTATTCTCATTCTGCTGGAACGACATCCAGTTCTTATCAGGTCGCAGCTGTTGTACGCGGAGTGGAGCAGGAGAAATGTCCTGCAGTAACTCCATGGGCAAGCAACTGCCTTACTATACCGACGCAAAAGATAACAGGACGTGACGGTACTGATGTGACAGCCAATTATACCCTCAATGATATTTCCCTCGGAGATGTTGATGGTGACGGTATATCGGAATTTATAGTAAAGCGTCCTTGCAGTCAGGCGGCAAATGTTTCACAGAATAATTGCTTCCATGTTCTTGATTGCTATGATCATAAAGGAAATCGTTTGTGGTGGATAGATCTTGGTCCTAATATGTTGGCAGGTGCCGATGAACAGTGGGATGCTGTAATGTTTGACTGGGATGAAGACGGCAAGGCTGAAGTCTTGATGCGAATACAGGATAATGCCATTATACATTATCCAGACGGTTCAAAACTGGAAATAGGAGATATGACTGTTGATACCCGTTGGAATGGAATTGAATACACTTCTTCTGGCAACGAATATCTTCTCTATCTCGAAGGTGCAACAGGTAAACCATATCAGATAGGCCCGGCTGCTCATCCGGACTATATGGACTTCCCCAATCCACGTGGTCAGGATAGTGATTGGGGAACAGGTATTGTGGGTCACCGCTCTACAAAACATTATTTTGGTGCTCCATACCTCGATGGTCGTCATGCAAGTATCTTCTTGGGACGTGGATGTTATACAAAACACATGATGAAGGCCTTTAAGGTGGATCCAGCAACTCATATTTTGACATTGCAATGGTCATGGAATAGCGCATCGTCTGGCCCGTGGTTTGGACAGGGCTTCCACAACTTTGCTATCGGTGACGTTGACTGGGATGGACGTGATGAGATTATTTTCGGTTCTATGGTGATTGATGATAATGGTAAGGGATTATCAACCACAGGTTTGGGACACGGTGATGCTCAGCATTGTTCGGATTTCGACCCATATCGTAAATATGAGGAACAGTTCACATGTAATGAGGATAGGCCGGCCAATAACTATCGTAATGCAGTAACGTCACAGTTGTACTATCGCCAAACAGGTTCTGGTGATGATGGTCGAGGGTTGATGGCGAATTTTACTAATGACTACCCAGGTTCTGTTGGACGTTCCGTTAGTTCTGGATGGATTGGCTCTTGTGCTGACAAGATTGTATCAGAGTTAAATGGCGATGCCTTTATCAGTTGGGGCGACCTCAACCAACGTATATATTGGGATGGCGACCTTCTTGATGAATACTTTGATAGCCCCGGAACAGAAGGCTATGGTGCAATCTATAAGCCAGCAAGTAAAACAACTAGTGGAGGACGTTGGAATTTCCAAGGCTCCAAATGTAACAACTGGTCAAAAAACAATCCAGGTGCCATAGGTGATATCCTTGGTGACTGGCGTGAGGAGTTGGTAATGCGTAGCGATAACAATAATGCAATATTGGTATATACTACTCAAGAACCGACGAACTATGGTATCCCGACATTATGGTCTGATCATCAGTATCGTAACGCAATGGTGTGGCAGTCCATGGGGTATAATCAACCACCTCACAAGTCATACTTCTTAGGTGAGTTGGAGGGTATTACTCAAGCTCCTCCTACAAATACCATGACGGGTCGTACGGAAATCGCAAATGGCGGTACGATAACATCTGTTGATGAGCATCTGTTGGTATGTGAGACAAATGATACAAAGGTAACAATACAAGATGGGGCAAGTCCATATATGGTTACTTTCAACGTACCATCTTGGGTGCAAGGAACAGCTGCTAGCGGCGCTACCGCTCAAAAGACACCTATTAACTACCAATACTTTACCTGTACTGTTGATGGCGGTGCTTTGGCAGGTTCTACACGTGTCGTTAAACAGGGCGATGGTATACTGACGCTTCCTACTGTTGATATGACATATACCGGTGAGACAAATATCTGGAATGGTACGGTAAACCTTAATGGTTCTCTTGCTTCATCTCCTGTTTGGCTCAATAGATTTGCAGTTCTTAATACTCCGGCAAAGTCTATCTCTGTGAAATCCTTAAAAGCAGATTATGGTTCTGAGGTAAATATTGGTGGTGCAGATGCTGTTGGTGAGATAACGTCAGCAGAAACTGTATCATTGGGCTTTGGATCACGCGTGATTTTTGATATCTATTCTGAAGGATTCTGTGCAGACAAAATAATTGCTCCCAGTCTGGTAATAGAAAAGAAAGATTGGCAATATGGGCCAAAATATCTTGTTCCTGTTTTTGAATTTGTAACTCATCCGGCAAGTGGAGAGGAGGCGATAGCTCCGGGAACTTATAAGCTTGGTAAGATTGATGCTGTAACTGGAAATCTTAATGATATCAAGATTGAAGGTATCTCAAAGCTTAAGGCTTCTTTGTCAATGAATGCAGATAATGAACTTCTTCTTACACTTTCAGGAGTTCGTGATGCCGGAGATATCAGGTGGCAAGGAAATGTTTCTACTATATGGGATTATGCAAACACAGAAAACTTTGTTTCAAATGACCAGACACAGACACCTGAGATATTTGTTGAAGGAGATAGGGTACATTTTACTGATGATGCAAAGAATTTCAGCGTGAACATCAAGGAAGGTCTGGAATTGGCTGTTGATACTGTATTCTTTGAAAATGTTTCAAAAAGATATACTTTCGGTGGCACAGGTAAGATTGTCAAAGGTAATTTCGTTAAATCAGGTGATGGTACCGTTGTTATTTCCGGTGACCACACATATACAGGAGATGTTCATCTTCGTGGTGGCGTAACGTCTGTTAACAGTTTAGCAAATAGTACGCAGCCATATGGTAATTTGGGTAATGTTAAGTCAGGCGTTTCAGCCTTTACTATAGAAGATGGCGCGGTTCTCAGTACAACAGCAGCTGTAAAGAATGGTTCGTTGATAAGAGTTTTTGCTGAAGGTGTTATTGTAAATTCATCTACATTCACTCAAGAAAAGGCTATTACAGGTGATACATTGGTAAAGCGAGGAGGTGGCTATTTCGATATGCAAGGAAGCTTAATGGCAAAGAGCCTTCGTGTCGAAGGTGGTACATTTGCTATGTCTAGCGGATATTCAAATAAGGTGATTCTCGCTGGTGGTGGTTCTTTGTCTGGAGCAGCATTTACGTCGTCTCCTTTGCAGATTTTAAATGGCGCTAAAGCTACACTTACTGCAATAGAAAGAGCAAATTATTCCAATACACTGATAGGCAGTGGACAAATTACCGTTTACAGTAGTGCTGTTAAGGGAACAGATTGGTATGCGACTCGTACACCTCTGCGCTTTAATATGAATGGCTTCGGAGGTACCTTGGTAGCTCAGGCTGTATATGCAGCGGATGGGCGTTTTACGTTTGATACAGCAAATGGTTCAGACTCTTTAACTCTCAATATTCCTTCTGGTATTGTAGTGCAAAACAGTGGAAAAAACCTCCGTATTGGTCAAATAACCGGCGATGGCTTATTAGGTGGCTATAGTTCTTTTGCAAATGATGGTGCTACCGGAATTAATACGTGGCAAGTTGGTAATGACGAAGACTTTACCTTCAATGGAGGTGTTGTTGCATCAGATAAATTTATCAAGAAAGGAACTGGCACGATGAGTGTTGGTGCAACGGGCAAGTGGACTTCTTCTGGGACAGTAACTATTGAGGAAGGAGAGATAAAAGTTCTTACCAAAGCAGCAAGTTCTATGATTGGTTCTCTTGGTAAAGGCGTATTGACTGTTGAGGCTGGCGCGAAGTTGTCTGGATTTACGGCAACGTCACAAGATCTTGCTGCAAATATACCAATGACCAATGCATCATATATTGTTAATGGAACAATAAATCCTTGTTGTGAAGGTACTACAATCTTCAACTATTCATATGCCAATATGGGTGGAAAGAATGTGACCATAAATAGTGGTGGTAAGTTGGAGATTATGGCTGGTATTGTCACAAGAACAGCACGTAGTGCAGCATGTTTGACAAATGTAGGAACTTTGAATATGCAAGATGGAGCTATTATTTCTCTGTCATTCCATAAGTTGTTTAATCCAGCGAACTATATAAAATCAGAAGACAAACCTGATGTATATACAATCTTCCAAGCTAACTCATGCTCAATAGGGGATGTGATATTGGAATTACCAGACCTTTCACAGTATAGTGACCACCTCTATTATGACTGCAGTCAGATAAAAAATGGTATAATCTCTGTATGTTATCGCGAAGCTACAGGTATCAAACCTATCGGTGCTGACGAACAGGTGTCTGTTGAGGTGATTAGTACTTCTGGCGTGACGATGATGACCTATAAGAGTATATATTCCGCTGTGAAGTCTGATTTCCGTCATACTCCTTTACCTCAGGGTATGTACATTCTGCGCATTAGTAGTGAAAACGGCAATCGACAAACGATGACGGTACGTAAATAAATCAAATGAAAAAGAGAATCCTCATTTTATTGGCCTTTGGTGCCATGTTAATGTCTGTTGGAGCAGAGACCTTCAAGGTTCCTGCTACGGAGCAGTATCCGTATTATTATTCAGTTGATGTTCCAGATGGTAATTATCGTGTCACCATAGTCTTAGGCAGCAAGAAGAAAAATACGGAGACCTGTGTTCGTGCAGAAAACCGCCGTCTATTTGAACAGAAGGTCGTGTTAAAAAAAGGACAGACACAGACGTTCTCCTTCATTGTCAATAAACGCTCTGTTGATATACCTGCCTATACCATAGGTGACAAGGAACGTCCGGCATCTAAAGTGAAGATTAAGCCAGGTGAGGTGGACTCTTTCTCATGGGATGACAAGCTGACTCTTGAATTTAATGGTGCCTCTCCTTGTGTGCAGAGCATAACGATTGAACCTGATACTACTGCGGTTACAGTATTCCTTTGTGGCAATAGTACTGTTGTTGATCAGGGCAAGGAACCGTGGGCATCATGGGGACAGATATTCCCGTTCTGGTTCAATGATAAAGTTGCTGTGTGCAATGTTGCAGAGAGTGGACTTACAGCAGGTACTTTCTTGGCACAGAATCGTCTTGAGAAGATACTCTCTATGATGAAGCCCGGTGACTACGTGTTCTGTGAGTTTGGCCATAATGATGAAAAGGAAAAAGGTCCAGGCACAGGAGCTTGGTATCATTATACTGTTAATCTCAAGAAGTTTGTTGATCAGGTTCGTGCCAAGGGTGGTAATATAATTCTCTGTACTCCTACACAGCGCCGCTTCTTTGATGGCAATACCATACGCAATACACATGGAGATTTCCCTGATGCTATGAAGGCTGTAGCGGTTAGAGAAAATGTACCACTCATCGATTTGAATGCTAGCACCAAGGTGCTCTTCGAGACAATGGGAGTGGAAGGGTCAAAAAAACTCCTTGTCCATTACAAAGCAGGCGACTTCCCTTGGATGAATAAGGACTTTGCAGATAATACACACTTCAATCCTTTTGGAGCCTATGAAGTGTCAAAGCTCGTTGTTATGGGCCTAAAGCAGATGAATTCGCCATTGATACAGTATCTGCGTCCTGAATGGGAGGATTTCTCTCCGGAGAATCCGGACAAAGCAGAGGACTTCTATTGGCCGCAGTCTATTTATTATGATTCTCGTAAACCAGACGGAAATTAAATCATCATATTATAAAATTTTAAAACTACTATTCTAAAAAAATGAAAATGAAGAAAACAAAGTATCTACTGGCCATGGCAGTGCTGATGCTATTTAGTAATTCAGTGGCTGCACAGCGTGTGACCGACCAACTCAGTCGTGGTTTGGTTGCTATTCCGCAAGGTGACAAGACAGGCCAGGATTCTCGTTACGGAACCACCGGCTCTGGAATCTTTGTTACTTGGCGTATATTACCCTCGGAGTATTATGACACAAAGTATAACTTGTATCGTGATGGTACTAAAGTTGCAAGCGACTTGACAGTATCTAACTATCAGGACAATTCAGGGACTAAGACTTCTGTCTATAAGGTCGTGCCTGTCATAAAAGGAACTGAACGTAATGACTTGGCAGCAGAATGTACTCCTTGGGATCACCAGTATTGGGAGATTAAGGTTTCAGCCGTACTGAATCGTAATGGTGTTGATGTAACCAATGGCTATTCACAAGATGACGGCAATTATTCTCTAAATGACTGCTCTGTAGCTGATGTCGATGGTGATGGCCAGATGGAATTTGTTGTGAAACGTCGTAATGACATAGGAAATCTGAATACATCCGGTAATACTACCGATTTCAACCTTCATGAGTGCTATAAGATGGATGGCTCTCGTCTGTGGTGGATTGACATGGGACCAAATATGATGTCAGGACCAGATGAGCAGTTCGATCTCATTCTTTATGACTGGGATCAGGATGGTAAGGCAGAAGCAGTAATGCGTGGTGCTGACAATATGATTATCCATACTGCAACAGGAAAGACCATCAAGATTGGTGACATGAGCTACTATGCACCACGTGATGAATATACTCACCAAGGAAAGGAATACCTTTTATATATAAATGGTTCAACAGGTGAACCTTACGGATGGGACGGAAGTGATAATTGGACTCCACAGGCTTTCCCTCTGCCACGTTTTGAGGTGGGTGAGGCTGCCGATGTTAACAACGCAACTGCTGCAGAATATGCAGCAGTCTGGGGAACTTCTGATACTGGTCACCGTTCTCTGAAGATTTACATGGGAGCTCCATACCTTGATGGACGTAATGCGAGCATTTTCTTGGGCCGTGGTGCTTATACACGCCATAAGTTCTGTGCTCTCGATGTTGATCCTGTGACCCACACGTTGACACAACGTTGGAGATGGAACTGTTATGATTCTTCTTCTCCATGGTTCGGCAACGGCTTCCATAACTATGCTATAGCAGATGTTGACATGGATGGACGTGACGAGATAGTGTTTGGTTCTATGATGATTGATGATACAGGCTATGGCCTTTCTACAACAGGTTTCGGACATGGTGATGCTCAGCATTGTGGAGATCTTGATCCTTATCGTTGGGGTCTGGAGCAGTTTGTGTGCCTGGAAGGTTCAACTGTTCCTGGTATAGCATACACTGATGCGACAACCTCTACTCTGCGTTACACAACAGGTGGTGGGTCAGACAATGGACGTTGTATGGCTGGAAACTTCTATAACAGTTATCCTGGTGCAATAGGTATTGATAATACCGGCATAAGCCTCGTGGCAGATAAGGCTATTGCTGCATTGACTGGTTTTAGTGATGATCATAAGAATATGCGTGTATATTGGGATGGTGACCTCTTGGATGAGTTTATGGATTCGCCGGGTGTGGAACGTTCTCCTACCGTATATAAGGCACCTGGTCAGCAGGAGGTCGGCACAGGTCGCAGCTATCAGGATAATCGTTGTTGGATGGGACAGGGTAACCTGAACAATTCCTCAAAAAATAATCCATGTTTCCTGGGCGATATCATAGGCGACTGGCGTGAGGAAATTGTAAGTCGTACAAGTGATGCACTGATTATTCAGACTACCAGTTTCTCGTCTCCTTGGGGTATCACTTCATTGTGGTATGACCATGAGTATCGTAATGGTATGGCATGGCAGTCTGTTGGTTATAACCAACCTCCTCACATTTCTTTCTTCCTTGGCGAAATGGAAGGCATTACCAAAGAGCCGCCAGCAGTGACATTGGAAGGACGCAAAGAGGTTACAGGTACAATAAACACAACAACAGACCACCTGCTCATTTCTGGTTATGAGGATAAGACTATATCTGTCACAGATGGTGCGGAGCCTTATATATTAACAGTGAACACGCCCGCGTGGGTGAAGGGCAGTGGTTCACAGCAGGCAACTTCTTCAACGCCAAAGCAACCACAGCAGACTGTTGTCACATACACTACGACATTGACTGGTGGCGCTTTCAGTGGCGCAACTCGTCTTGTCAAACAAGGTGAGGGCGTGCTCGTGTTGCCTAATGTAACAGAAAAACATACTGGTGAAACAAATATTTGGCAAGGAACTCTTATCTTTGATGGTACAATGGAGTCAAGCCCTGTATGGCTTAATCGTCACACCACGCTCGTCTCCAATGGTGGTAAATTTATGGGAGGCCTGAAGGCAGACTATAATGCAAAGATTTATCCTGGTGGAAAGGAAAATATTGGTAATATAACAGCTTCAACCATTAATCTCGGTTTCGGTTCACGTATAGTTATTGACGGTAATAATGGAGTGATGGACAAAGTAATTGCCAACAATATGACTATAGAGGCAAAGACTGATGAAGCATGGATAGAGTTCGGCCCTCGTTTCAAGACTCCAGTTATAGAGATTAACTATACAGGCACTTTGGAAGAAGGAACTTACGAACTGGGTACTATAGGTGCAGTTTCTGGTAATGTCTCTGATATTATTATCGAAGGCGTAAGCAAGAGTGTTAAGTCTTCACTAAGCTATAGCGAAGGAAAATTGTATCTCGTTGTTGAGGGCATGCGTGATCCAGGAGAGGTGAAGTGGAATGGTACAGCTGATAATAATACATGGCAACAGGCTATAAGTGAGAATTTCCTTTACCAAGGAGAGACAAGCTATATGGCATCAGGAGATGATGTTATATTTGATGATGCAGCTGCTTCAACAAACGTTACAATCAGTGGTGCTGTAAGTCCGAAGTCTGTAACATTTAATAATGTAACAAAGGATTACACTTTCTCTGGTGACAGTATTGTTGCGGGAGCTCCAATAACAAAGAATGGTGCAGGAACCGTTACCTTCAATAACTTTAATCATTCTGGTAATACAGTTATCAATGGTGGTAAAGTGAATGTGTCAATGTTGGCAAATAACTCTGGTCAGGATTGGGGCTCACTCGGAAATTCTAATTCAAACATAACAATGGGGGATGGTACCACATTGGTTACCAATGGTACTATAATTACTGACCAAAGACTATATGTCAGCGGAGAGACAACAATTGAGGTTCCTACCTCAAAGAGTATTATCTTTAACAAGGCAATCAGAGATAATGGTGGAAATAATTCTATTGTCAACAAGACTGGTGCCGGTTCCATGGAACTGGGCACAATCTCAAATACCTTTACTAAATTGATTGTCAAAGAAGGTGTTGTTACTTCCAATTATAACACTTCTAACGCCGAAACCCTTCCAAAGACTGTTGAATTCCAGAATGGTGTTGTTTGGGGCGCTAATATGGAAGGTGGTAGCGGAGTAAGCAATACTACCAACTTTGTTGTCCCAGAAGGTAAGACAGGAACATTCTATTCTTCATTCCGTGGTACATACACTGGATCGCTAACGGGTAAAGGTACTTTCAATGTGTATACAGGTGGAATACGTTCTTACTTTAATGGTAACTGGAGCAATTTTGAAGGGACTATTAATATAGGTAAGAACAATCGTCAGAATAAAAAGAGCTACGAGCCAATATTCTATTTTGGCAATACTAATGGTATGCCGAAGGCTGTCGTTAACATCAATGCCAAGACACGTGCTGACAATCAGGGCAAGAGCATCTGCGTGAAACAGTTTGGTGGTACGGGCGCATTGATAGGTTCCGGAACTTGGATTGTCGATAGTGATGAAGACTTTACATTGACTACAGAGGTGGGAATCACCTCCGAACGCACAGACGATTACGGCGGCACTATAGGTGTGAGTGCTTCTCCTCTGACTAAGCGTGGTTCAGGAAAGATGACTATCACAGAAGGCAATATGAATGGTGTCCTTACTGTTGATGAAGGTACAGTTGCTTTCTATAATGCATCTCCTGCCGTACCTGTTAATGGCCAATATGCTACTATCATTAATGATGGCGCCCGCATTGTTGGTCAGGGTGAACTCTATTCTCTAACAGTCAACAGCGGTGGTACTCTTGTTCCATGTGGTTCTCTTACATCAGAGACAACACCAGGCTCTATCACATGTGATAATACTCTTACAGTAAATGAAGGCGGTCTCGTTCATTTCATGGTTTCCGGAAGAAGAACTGGAAATCTCAAGACGACCAACTTGGTCATGAACGGAACAGTTAAATTTACACATAATACCACCTTTACAGAGGGCTATTCAAAGACGCTTTGGACGGTTAGTGGAACATTCAGCGGTACTCCTACATTCGATTTGCCAGAACTGCCAAGTGGTTTGGAGTGGGATACTTCCGGTCTGTGTAATTCTACAGGTGTCTTGAAGGTCGTTAAGGCAACTGGAATTAAGACTACGAATAACTCAGGTCTGAAAGCTATTGTTGATATCTATAGTTTCGGTGGTGTTAAGGTTGGTTCATATAACTCTACTGTTGGCACTGCCAAGGATGACTTCTTCAATAGGAATATGCCAGCAGGTGTTTATATCCTGAAGATTATAGATTCAGAAGGTGGTAAGCAGACAATAGAGGTGATGAAGTAAAGATTTAACTTTCTATCGTTAAAAAAATATAAAAGGTGCGTTCTCGGACGCACCTTTTGTATTATGTATCAAAATTTATATTTACCTTTGCGCCGAAGAACGTGATGACAAAACATCTTTATATATTCATATAATTTATTAACTAATCTATTTATTAACAATGATGAAACGTTTACTTTTTTGCGCTGTTTCAGCGCTGTTCGCTTTCTCTGCAAATGCTGTGGAAGTCGGATCTTACGTTTACACCCCTCAAGGACGCTTCCAGATCACTGGTGAGACGAACTTGATGGGAACTGCCGGCTCTTTTGCCAATCTTGATGGCTGGGAGGTCGTTACTGCAGGAAGTAGCACTATGGCTAACAATTTTGAAGTCGGATTGGACACAGCAACTCAAGTAAGGTATGCTAAGAGTCTTGTAGACGCTGCTGGTGAGGGTATGAAATATACCACCAAAGTGTTGGATGCAAGTACCACTTATGTCATTTCTTTCAAGATGAGAAATGCTGTTGCTGCTGCTCCTACTATTCCTGTTACTACTTCTACTACTCTGACATCTATTGCTGGTGCGAACTTGGCTACAGTTACTGGAGTAGGCTCTGAGAACACCGTTACCTACAATAGGGCAGATGAGTTGGGAACAGATTGGATTACCTACTGCTATGCTATCGAGGGTGATGGTACTGCCCGTGATCTCGTTATCAGCCTCACAGGTATGAGTACCGACGTGCAGATTACTGATATCCAGATTCAACAGGCCTTGAAGGTTGCTGACGATCGTGATGCTAAAGAAAAGGCAGACTACATCCTTTCTGTTTACAACCTGACAGATTGGAGCAAGTATGATGACGAAGGGACAGATGTTTATCCTGCTGAGAATCTTATCAAGGCATATGGTCAGGTGGCAAAAATCACTGATGACATGAAGGCTTATCTGGCTGACTACGGAGGCTATTCTGATGATGAAATAGCTGAAATGTGTCCAGGCTTTACTAATGACTATGCCCAATACACAAAGCAGTTGGCTGAATATGAAACTAACTACAATACTTTCAAGCAAACACAGCTTACTGCATACATTGATGTAACTGCAGACGGTGGAGAGCATCTGGGATATCAGTCAGGTTATAACCAGCAGAAATATACTGCTCTTGGTACTTGGACTGTCGTTTCTCCAAGTGCTCGTGGTTTCTGGCGTAAAGGATGGGTTGACCTCGGACACTATGGCGGTGGTAATGAATTCTCAACTGCTGAACTGTCAAAGGAGTTTACCCTATTCCAAGGCGGATATACCTTTAAGGCTGATATGGTCGCTTATCAGATGTGGAATACAGCTAATAACAACTATAATACAAATTATGGTTTGACATCATGTGACGGTTTTGTATATGTTACTGATGCTGATGGCAATGTTATTGCATCTTCTGACTCTACAGGGCTTGAGACAGATGTCGATTTCAAGTGGACTACAAAGTCTGTTGCCTTTGTCGTTCCTGCTGATGGAAAATATACAATGCACATAAAGGCAAACCGTCGTTATACAGGTAAGTATGGCGGTCAGGTTTATTTCCGTTGGCCAGAACTGTATGGTAAGTCTTTCTCTGAATATTCTGCTGAAGAGCTTGCCTATGTAACAGCAGTCCAGGAGCAGATAACAGCTGGTGATACAGCATATGCAAAAGCAGATAGATATGTTACTTCAGAGGAATATCCATGGGGTAAGGCTGGTGTAACAGCATGTCTGGATTCTATTTTTGCCATGAAGGAAAAGTATGATGCACTGTTTACTGATACTGCTGCTATTGTTAAAACCTTTAATCCTGACACATATGTAAATGATCCTACTAAGGAAGAGTCACAGATGGTATATGAAGTATATACTAAATATGTGAAGGATCTGCTTGCAACTAACAGAAGGATTGTTGCGTTGAACGACACTCTGAAGAGCCTCGGCACCAAGATTGCTGCAGCTACGGAACTGAGTGGGTTGAGCATTTATAGTGCTTCTACCGGCAAGCCTGCCCTTGATGAAGAGATTGAAAAGGCTACTGCTCTTAATACAGAAATGTGGGCTGGCGAGTACAGCGAGGAGAATGCTGCTCTGATTGTTGCTGAGGTAGCTGCCCTCGAAGCTGCTATGGAGACATGTAAGAACTCTATCTCTTCAGAATACTTCGGCACAACATATGCTGATATCGATTTCGAGAAAACGTCAGAACTGTATGATAATCTTGAGAACTATACTGAAGAAGGCGGTGCAGCAACTATCGTTGGTGCTGTAGGTTCTATGGAGGTTACAAGCTTCAAAAAGACAACAGAATCTGGTACTGCATTCCCTTATGAGTTTGGTATAGATGCTGAGGGAGGTTACAAGGATCTTGAGGGAGTGCTCCGTGTAGGTGGCTCTAATGCAACAGTTAACCTCAATACCGCTAACCTTGGTCAGAATATTATCCTCATATCTATGGATTGGTGGTTCGGTCGCTTGACTGATGCGCAGCTTGGCTTCCAGGTACTTGATGAGGATGGTACTCGTATTGCCGGTCTGAAGTTCAGCCAATACAATTCATCAGTTGTTGACTATGACACATTCGGATTGGGAAGTGACATAGGTAACTTCTTTGTTGCAAATACAGCTGGTGATGCGGCCTTCGTAGCAGATGGTAATTATACTCACTGGGATGTTGTGCTTGACTATGCGAATATGAAGCAGTACATCATTGCAAAGACTTCTAAGGGAACTGTATATACAACACCTGTTGATATTAACCCTGATTTGACTATGCCTGCATCCTTCCAGATTACAGCATCTGGATTTAAGGGCTTCCCAGCTCGTCGTAGCTGGTTCGACAACCTGAAGATTCGCCAGGTGAAGTTTGATGCAACAGTTAAGAAGGGTGATGCCAACGGTGACGGAGAAGTCAACATCACTGACGTATCATATGTGCTTGACTATATCAATGGTGTCAGCACCGAAGGTTTCAACGCGGATGCTGCTGACGTAAACAGTGACGGAGAAATCAACATCACAGACGTTTCCTTGATTATTGATATCATTAACGGTGAAAATTAAGTATTAACAATTAAAAAACATAGCAATTATGAAAAAGTATATTTTGGCAATTGCATGCCTGCTGAGTGCTGTGACAGGTTTCGCACAGGATGCACTGACCATTGAGAATGCATCCATAAAGGCAGGTGAG
>JAFVGI010000015.1 GCA_017475005.1 Prevotella sp.
GGTAGGTAGGTAGGTAGGTAGGTAGGTAGTACAAAAATATTTGACATAGCCAAATTATTTCTGTTAATTCTTGTTATATTTTCAAAGAATTTCCGCACCATTGTTTGGGTTAGGTTAGTGGTTTCATTTGCAATCACGCTGCAAAAGTAAGAATAAATTTTTAACCACGCAAGAAAAATTAGCTAAAATACTCAACGACCTATGACCTTCATGCACTCAGCATTTTCTCTATCGACTGGAGGACGCGCTGATAGGGTTCGGATTTGATGTAGCCGAGGTTCTTCTTAAGCATTTCGCTGATATCGCTGACAGAACGCTGGTAGGCTGACAGTTCATTCTGCATCTGCACGACGTGTTTTGCCTTGCGACGGATTTCAGTCTCGCGCTGACGGCGCAACTCTTCGCAGACGGTCTGCATGGTAGGAACTACGACACAGTCGAAAAGATGATGGCCTTGGATGTAAAGGTATGTCGTATCTTGTGTTACACCAAGTGAGAGGAGTGAGTTTTTGGTCTGAAGATATTCTTCCTTCATATTCGGGAAACGACGCTGCAGCTCATTGATTTTCACACGCACCTTATGATGCAACTTATTAAACACCTCGTTGAGCTGTTCTGTGCGTTTGTGCTGAATGCGGGCAACGGTATTGAAGTCCGTTATAGTGAAGGAGCCATATTCCCTGCGACGATACATCATTATATTCCATACAAACAACGGGAATATGATACGGCTGTAACGGGACAGGAAATCAACGAAATCGAAGGTAGGGGCATCATTGAGTGTCGCCATAACACATACATTATGCAGGGAAGGTGCATAACACTGGTAATTCTCTATGGCATAGACATAGGTGTGTATGACATAAGGATTGTCGAGCATGAAGGACGAGTCGTGATTGGCTCCCTGCAACAGGTAGTCATAGTCGGCATCTACGCAGGCTATCATATCTTTTCCCATTCCATTACGCATAAGTGAAAGGAAGGCTGACTTCTTGCCTTTCGAGAGATTGGAGCGTATGGGGAGCATCACCTCAAAATAACGTGTTTCATCTTCAAACTCACTCAGTATCATACGCCAGAAGAACACATCGTCATAGCTCTCCACATAAGCCACGATGCGACGTCGGTTATTCTTTCCCCGCAGAGTATTCGCTGCAGAGAAATAGTCGGAACTGATATGATGCTTTAGGGAGGACACTGGGAGTGAAGAGTGAAGTGTGAAGAGTGAAGAATTAATTGTCAATTATCAATTATCAATTATCAATTGTCAATTAACAGTGATGTCGGAGACTTCAGTTACCTTATCGAGCCAGCCGTTCATGATGACAGCTGGGGAATGGGTGGTGAGGATGAGCTGGATGTTCGGATTCATCTCTGTAATGATGCTTACCAACTCCTGCTGCCAATCGACATGCAGGCTCACCTCAGGCTCGTCCATGAAGAGGACATAGGGCTGACAGTCTTCAAGAAGGACGGTGAGGAATATGAGCATCATTTGCTTCTCACCAGAGGACAGCTGCCGCGTCGTCAGGATGTCACCCTCTTGCATCAGGCGTATGCCATCAGCTTCACGCAGAATAGCCTTCTCCGTCTGTCCGTAGAGTTTGTCAACATAGTCGTAGAAGAGCTGTATCCTTGCACTTCTGGCTTCGTCCGCAGAACTTTTATACTCCACGAACTGCTTCTCCAACTTATCAAGCAACGCATCGGGCTCAATGGTGAATTTCTCGATAACATCACAACGGAGTTCCGTAGCATCCTCAGGAAAGAGGGTTAGATGGACACCATCTGAATTCAGAAGCGTCTTACGAAGAATAGTACTCTTACCGATACCATTAACGCCGCTGAGAATATTGACATGTCTGTCAAGATGCCACAGGATATGCTTCCGCTTACCCCAAAGGGCATCAATCTCTACTGTTTTAATATATTCTGCGAATTTCATAATAAGGTCTAAAGTCTAAGGTCAAAGGTCTAAGGTCAAAGGTCTAAGGTCAAAGGTCTAAGGTCAACTTTCCAACCAGAGGGCTGATGTGGCATCGGACGGCATGCGCCAGTCGCCACGTGGTGAAAGGGATACGGAACCCACCTTCGGTCCGTCAGGAAGACAAGAGCGTTTGAACTGCTGAGAGAAGAAACGACGGATGAATGTCTTCAGCCACTTCTCTATTGTATCGTCGTCAAAAGTGCCCTTGAAGGCATGTTGCGCCAACATATAGATTTTCTGGGGAGTGAAGCCATAGCGCAGGAAGTAGTACAAGAAGAAATCGTGCAGCATATAAGGCCCTACGAGGTCTTCCGTCTTCTGTGCTATATCGCCATTCTCATCTGCTGGCGTCAGTTCCGGAGAAATAGGTGTATCAGCAATATCAAGCAAGGTGGCACGTGATGGAGAGGTCTCTGCCACATACTCTACGAGATATCTTATAAGGGTCTTAGGGATTGACACATTAACACCATACATCGACATATGGTCTCCGTTGTATGTAGCCCATCCAAGAGCCAGTTCTGAAAGGTCTCCGGTACCTATAACAAGGGCATTTTCCTTATTGGCCAAATCCATGAGAATCTGCGTGCGCTCACGGGCCTGGCTGTTTTCATACGTCACATCATGGACATCAATATCGTGATCGATATCTTTGAAATGTTGTATGCAGGCATCACGAATGCTTATCTCGCGCTGGGTAATCCCCAGTTCCGTCATCAAACGCACGGCATTGGTATGTGTGCGGTCTGTAGTGCCAAAGCCTGGCATTGTGATACCTATGATACCCTTACGGTCATAGCCCAACTTATCGTAGGTCTTTACGCACACCAGAAGGGCCAAAGTAGAATCCAAGCCACCGCTGATGCCGACAACGACATTCTTGCAGCCAGTATGCACAAGACGCTTTGCAAGACCTGCTACCTGGATGCTGAATATCTCCTCGCACGATGCCGACATATCGGTTTCCTTAGGAATGAATGGCGTCGGATTGACATCGCGAATGAGTTCGAAGTCCTTTATGGTAATACTGTGGCAGTCTTTATGCATAGCCTCACGTGCAACCCTCTGTGCATTGACGAAGGTGGTATTGTTACGGCGCTCACTGCGCATACACTCGTAATCAATCTGCGAGACAATCATCTGAGGTTCAAAAGAGAAACGTGTGCTCTCATTGAGACACTTGCCATTCTCGTAAACGATAGCATTTCCTCCATACACCACATCCTGTGTGCTTTCGCCAAATCCACTGCCAGCATATACATAGCCGCACATCGTACGGGCACTCTGCTGGGAGAGGAGATTGCAGAGATAGGTGTGCTTGCCAATCAGTTCATCAGAGGCGCTGAGGTTGAAAATGATGTCAGCTCCTGCGAGCGTAAGCTGTGTTGACGGCGGTTCCGGAGCCCACACATCCTCACACAGTTCGATGCCGAATGTGGCACCCGTATAAGTGTGGAAAATTGTAGGCTGCGGCGTTACGTGAATCTTACTGCCGGCATATAGGATGTCAGTAGGATGAAGGTCCTGAGAGGATGCAAACCAACGCTTCTCATAGAACTCGCTATAGTTAGGGAGGAATGTTTTCGGTATGATGCCCAGCACCTCTCCACACTGTATTACTATGGCGCAGTTGAGCAGCAATCCGCCAACGATGACTGGTGCACCGACAATACTGATGATATCCAGCTGGCGCGAGAAATCAAGCAGCTTCACTACAGACATCTCTGCAGCATCAATGAGGAGTTTCTGACGAAACAAATCCTGACATGTATAACCCGTTATTGAGAGTTCCGGAAAGACAATAACCTCTATTCCCATGCCTTCAGCACGGACTATCATCTTCTCAATCTCAGAAACATTATAGTTGCAATCACCGACCTTTACCGGTGGTATAGCAGCAGCAACCTTTATATAGCCGTAGTTATTCATATTTGTTAAAAGTTTAAAGGGTAGTGAAAAGGGAGTGGAAGGGGAGTGAGTTTAGTTGGGTATTAAGATAGAGGAGTCTCCATAACTCAGGAACCTGAAATCATTGCTCAGGGCATAGTCGTACACTTTATGCCAATCATCACCTATGAGAGCCGACACAAGCAACAAGAGGGTTGATTGCGGCTGATGAAAATTGGTTATGAGACGTTCTACAATGTGATATTTATAACCTGGAACAATAATGATGCGTGTGGAAGCATGCAGGACATCAAGATTATTAGCATCCATCCACGACAGCAGCGACTCAAGAGCCTCAACAGACGACATCGTAGCCTCCTCATTTTCATAAGGTTCCCACTGCCCGACTTCAAGCATTGGTTCGTCGTCGTCATTATGAGCAACCGAAGCAGGACTCATGTTCCTTACCTTAAGACCCAGATAATAGAGACTCTCTAATGTCCTGACGCTCGTAGTTCCCACAGCCACAGCCTTACCTCCATGAGCTATGAGATGTTCTATTGTGGAACGCTTGACACTGATAAACTCACTATGCATCTCGTGTCCGCTTATTGTCTCGCTCTTAACGGGTTTGAAAGTGCCGGCACCGACATGTAGAGTCACCTCGTCACGCTCAATATCATGAGCATCAATATCCTGCAACACACGATCTGTGAAATGCAAGCCTGCAGTAGGCGCTGCAACACTTCCCTTGATACGTGCATAGACCGTCTGATAGGTTATCTTGTCATTCGGCTCAGAGCGTCTGTTAAGATATGGCGGTATCGGCAACTCCCCCACTCTCTCAAGAAGTTCTGCGAACGAGAGGTCACCCTGCCATGTAAAGCGGCAGATAGAATCATCAAGGCGCTCCACTTGCATATTGATGTCGTCCAAGCTATTGTCTTCACCTTCTGCTCCTTTGCAAAGATGCAGAAGACCGCCTTTCCATTTCTTGCTGTTACCCACAAGACATTTCCACTCGCACATACCACGAGCCTGAAACATCTGCTCGTAGTCACGAGGCAAATGAGGTTCTAGCAGAAAAACCTCTATGCGAGCACCGGATTCTTTCTGGAAGAACAAGCGAGCCTGAATGACTCTGGTATTATTATACACCATCAGCGCACCTTTAGGCAGGTACGCTGTAATATTACGGAATATGTCGTGGGATATGTTGCCTTTGTTATAGACAAGAAGTTTGCTGGTATCCCGCTCGACAAGCGGATACTTCGCTATACGATCATCTGGTAAATCGTAGGCAAAATCCTTTATGTGTATATCTGTCACAGAAGAGATTCAGTTGATGTTGATGACCTTACACGAGACAACGTCTCTGGGGTCATTTCAAGATAACTTGCCACGAAGACCAACGGTGCACGGAGCACTACCTGTGGCATCTCTTTACAGATGCGCTTATAACGGTCTACTGCTGACTCGAAACGTACCAGGTCGGCATGCGACTGTTGTTCTATAAGGGCCTCCTCAAGTATCTTGCGATAAAGGATTTGTATATTCTGATTGTGGAGAGCAATTTCTTCCAATCTGCGCTTTGGCAATGCATACACAATGCACGTCTCAAGGGCTTCGATAATCTCGTTACTGCCCTTATCACGGAAGAGGCTCTCAACACTCATAACAATATCACCATCAATACACAAACGAGAGGTCATCTCCTTATTGTTCTTAACGTAATACTGACGTGTTAAGCCTTGATGGATGTAGAAGATATACTTGCTAATCTCTCCATGCTTCAACAACTCTTCGCCCTTTTTGAACTTCATCGGGATAATAATGCTCTCAAGGACATCTATCTCACCATGTGTCATGGTGCTGAAACGACGCGCCAACTCTCGCGCGATGTCTCTGATTGTTACATTAATAGATCTGAAATTTTCTCTCATTTTTTTAAGGTAAGGTTAGGTTTGTATTGCGTATTAATATCTCTAATCCAGTTTCAATACCGCCAGGAATGCCTTCTGAGGTACTTCGACATTGCCAATCTGCTTCATGCGTTTCTTTCCTTTTTTCTGTTTTTCAAGAAGTTTACGCTTTCGGCTCACATCACCACCATAACATTTTGCAGTAACATCTTTTCGTACGCATTTTATGGTTTCGCGGGCTATTATCTTTGAGCCTATAGCAGCCTGTATGGCGATATCAAACTGTTGTCTTGGTATCAGTTCCTTCAGTTTCTCACACATGCGTCTGCCGAATGTTACAGCATTATCATTATGAGTGAGTGTTGAAAGTGCGTCAACCGGTTCTCCGTTAAGCAGTATATCTAATTTTGCCAGTTTTGACGGGCGGAACGAGTCGATATGATAATCGAATGATGCATAACCTTTGGAGATACTCTTAAGCTTATCATAGAAGTCGATGACGATTTCTCCCAGCGGAATATAGAAATGCAGTTCTACACGATTTCCTGACACATATTCCTGTTTTATCAGCTCTCCACGCTTGTCAAGACATAACTTCATGATACCACCAATGTAATTAGCATCGGTAATGATGGTAGCCTTGATATATGGCTCATCAATATGGTCTATCATTGTTATATCAGGCAATCCTGAAGGATTATGCACTTCTTTTGATTCGCCTTGCTTGTCATATACCATATACGATACATTCGGAACGGTAGTGATGACATCCATATTGAACTCACGGTCAAGGCGTTCTTGTATTATCTCCATGTGGAGCAATCCCAGGAAACCACAACGGAAACCGAATCCCAATGCCACAGATGATTCTGGTTGGAATGTCAGAGAGGCATCATTCAACTGCAGTTTCTCCAACGAAGCACGAAGATTTTCATAGTCAGCAGGATCTATAGGATACACACCTGCGAAGACCATAGGCTTCACCTCCTGGAAACCCTCAATAGCTTTGCTGCATGGATTTGCGACATGTGTTATGGTATCGCCGACTTTTACTTCCTTAGCATCCTTAATGCCAGAGATGATATATCCGACCTCGCCAGTACCAAGTTCCTGACGCGGCACCATATCCATCTTCAAAACTCCGACTTCATCAGCATCGTATTCCATTCCGGTACTGAAGAACTTCACTTTGTCACCTTTACGGATTACACCATTCTGAATCTTGAAATATGCGATGATACCTCTAAAGCTATTGAAAACACTGTCAAATATCAAAGCCTGCAGAGGTTGTTTCGGGTCACCATGCGGTGCAGGAATACGCTCTACGACAGCCTTCAATATGTCTTCGACGCCCTCGCCTGTCCTACCCGAAGCACGTATTATTTCCTCACGCTTGCATCCGAGCAGTTCGATAATCTCATCTTCGACCTCATCTGGCATGGCAGCAGGCATATCAATCTTATTGATAACAGGTATTATCTCCAAGTCATGGTCTATTGCCATATACAGATTGGAGATTGTCTGAGCCTGAACACCCTGAGTAGCATCAACAACTAGTATAGCGCCTTCACAAGCAGCAATACTGCGTGACACTTCATAAGAGAAGTCCACGTGTCCCGGAGTATCAATAAGATTCAGCATATAGCCCTCATACTGCATCTGTATGGCGTGAGACTTGATGGTAATGCCACGCTCCTGTTCCAGGTCCATATCATCAAGCATCTGGCCCTGTGTAACTTCTATAGTCTTTGTGTACTCCAGAAGACGGTCTGCCAGAGTACTTTTCCCATGATCGATATGGGCTATGATACAGAAATTACGTATATTTTCCATGCAGTATATGTACACTTTAGGTCGCAAAATTAAGAAAAAAAATCCAAACCACCAAAAAATAACAAAAAAAGTTGTCACTTTTTCTTTCGAAAGGTGACAACTCTTTTTATCTAAACAGGCTTTCTTTAGTTATTTACCGAACCTCCAACGATGTCGAGCAGTTCGCTTGTAATAGCCTGCTGACGACCCTTATTATACTGGAGATTCAGTTCACGCAACAACTCATCCGCATTGTCGGTTGCTGTCTGCATAGCCACCATACGTGCTGCATGTTCCGATGCATTGCTATCGAGCAACGCGGTATAAATCATAAGATTGACATATCGGGGTATGAGCGTATAAAGTATTGTCTCCATATCAGGCTCCACGATGAAGTTATCATTCAGTTTCTGTGCCTGAGAGTTGGACGATGTTCCCTGCAACGCATGATGTCCGCCCTGTTTCTCAAGATAGTTGGCAGCATCTTCCGTCACATACTGATGTTTAAGGTCGCGCGTATGATCATAGTTCATTGCTTCCTCAATATCAATAGGATAAAGCCTCTTGACTGTAAGTATCTGTGAACCTGCACTCTTGAAATGATGATATACCAGTTCTACGCGGTCTATCTCACCATTGACATACTTCT
This sequence comes from Prevotella sp., assembly GCA_017475005.1. GTDB lineage: Bacteria > Bacteroidota > Bacteroidia > Bacteroidales > Bacteroidaceae > Prevotella. The sequence continues at coordinate 8,258 of JAFVGI010000015.1, forward strand.
CGGCCAGTTCCTCACCGATGCGGGTACAATCTCCTGCATTAGGTTTATCTGCAAGGGCATTGAAATTACCACAGACAGGATAGCCCAACTTCACAGTTTTCTCATACACCTTCCTGCCGATAGGATAAATCTCAACGCCAACACCTTTAGCCTGATACTCCTCCACGAGGTGTGTCATGCGTTTGATGACATTAGAGTTGAAGCCTCCGCACATACTGGAGTTTGACGAGAAAACAAGCAGAGCGACTTTTTTCACTTCCCGTTCCTCTGTGATGATACCACGAGCATCCACATCAGCAGCAAGGAATGTTTTCAGAATACTCTCCAGCATATTTTCATAAGGGAGCATATTCTCAATCATCACCTGTGCATGATGCAGCTTGCTCGATGCCACCATCTTCATAGCACTCGTTATCTTACGGGTGTTTTGGACGGAGCCGATACGTGTCTTTATTTCTTTTAAGCTTGCCATCTGTTATGCATTAAAGGAGCCACAGACATCTGCCATAGTTTCTTCAATCACCTTTGTGGCGTTGTCATCGATAGCACCTGAGCCGAGCAGGTCGATAACATCCTGATGCTTTGCACGCATCATGTCGAGGAACGAATCCTGACAATCGCGCACTTTCTCTACAGGTACAGCCGACATCAGTCCCTTAGTACCACAATAGAGGATTGCTATCTGTTCGCCTACAGGCATAGGAGAATACTGTGGCTGAATGAGCAACTGGTTATTCTTACGTCCACGGTCAAGCGTCATCGCTGTAACGGCATCCATATCAGAAGAGAACTTTGAGAAGCTCTCCAACTCACGATACTGTGCCTGGTCAATCTTCAGCGTACCGGCAACCTTCTTCATGGACTTAATCTGTGCCGAACCACCGACACGAGATACGGAAATACCTACGTTGATAGCAGGACGGAAGCCCTGGTTGAACAAGTTGGACTCAAGATATATCTGTCCGTCAGTGATAGAAATCACATTCGTCGGGATATAAGCTGATACGTCACCTGCCTGAGTCTCGATGATTGGCAACGCCGTCAGAGAGCCTCCGCCTTTCACCTTACCCTTAAGGCATTCTGGCAGGTCGTTCATCTGTTCTGCCACCTCCTGCTGCTCGTTAATCTTGGCAGCACGCTCAAGGAGACGTGAGTGGAGATAGAAGACATCACCCGGATAAGCCTCACGGCCAGAAGGACGACGCAAGATAAGTGATACCTCACGATAAGCCACAGCCTGCTTTGACAGGTCATCATATATTACGAGAGCATGCTCACCACGATCGCGGAAATACTCACCAATAGCAGCTCCGGCGAATGGTGCATAATACTGCATAGCAGCAGGGTCGGCAGCAGTAGCCGAAACGATGATGGTATATGGCAAAGCGCCACGCTCTTTTAGGTTCTGCACAAGAGCGGCAACAGTACTTGCCTTCTGACCTATGGCAACATAAATACAATATACAGGCTTTCCTGCCTCATAGAAAGACTTCTGGTTGATGATAGTATCAACGGCAATAGCTGTCTTACCCGTCTGGCGGTCGCCGATGATGAGCTCACGCTGGCCGCGTCCGATAGGAATCATGGAGTCAACAGCCTTGATACCTGTCTGCAACGGTTCTTTCACCGGCTGACGGTATATCACACCTGGAGCCTTGCGGTCAAGAGGCATTTCGTATGCGTTAGAAAGGTCTATCTCGCCCTGTCCATCAATAGCCTGTCCGAGAGGATTTATAACACGTCCGAGCATATTGTCGTTGACGCGGATGGAAGCGATACGTTTGGTACGCTTTACCACCTGGCCTTCCTTGATGCCGCTGGTAGGACCTAACAGGACACAACCGACGTTGTCCTCCTCAAGGTTCATCACAATAGCCATCGTGCCATTTTCGAACTCCAGCAATTCGTTTGCCTCCGCATTACGCAGGCCATAGATACGAGCCACACCGTCAGAGACAGTAAGGACGGTACCCACCTCATCTAAATTGGCTGAAGTTGACAAGCCCTTGAGCTGATCAAGGAGCACCTGGGAAACTTCACTTGGTTTAATTTTATCTGACATTTGTTTTCTATTTTTTAGGGGAATGTAGAGTCGTTGACTCTATGATAGTTCCTTAAGAATATTCTTGAGCTGTGACTTCACAGAGGTGTCCAGACGATAGGTATCATATTCGAGTATGAACCCACCGAGTATGTCCGGATTAACCTCAGTAGAGAACTCCACAGTTCCATTAGTACTACTCTCGACCATTTTCTGCATTTTCGTCTCCATATCAGATGATACAGGAACGGCCGTTGTGAGTTTTCCGCGGATGATATTCTTCTGCTGACGATAGAGAGTGAGGTAGGAATATGCCATGAACTGTGTCATTTTCTCGCGACCCTCGTCAAGGATCAGCTTAATGAAGTTCTGCGTCATGTCGCTGACCTTCCCTCCTGCTGCAGCCAGCAGCAGTTCTGACTTCCGGGCTTTATCAATCATGGGATTGTCTATGGTCTTACGGAGTTCCGGTACCTGGGCATAACTCTCAACAAGAGTCTGCATTTCCTTATATACCTTCTCTTCGACCTTAGCATCCATTGAGCCCTTCAACAGTGCTCTGGCATAGCGCATTGATATAACACCGATGTCCATATCCTACTTCGTAACAGAGACTTCATCCAGCAGCTTGTCAATCAACTGCATCTGAGCCTTATCGGTACTCAGATTCTGGCGAACCACCTTTTCGGCTATCTGAACGGACAGTTCTGCCACCTGCGCTCTTATCTCACGTATAGCAGAAGCTTTCTCGTTCTCTATCTGTGCCTTTGCCTCGCTGAGCAGCTTGTTTGCCTGCTCGCGAGCATCAGCATCAGCCTTAGCCACAACAGCATCGTGAGTTTCCTTGGCTTCCTTCAGTATCTGAGCCTGTTTCTCACGTGCCGCCTGCAATAGTGCCTCACCTTCCTTCTGTATATTGGCCAACTTCTCCGTTGCCTCATGTGCCTTAGCAAGAGAGCTGTCGATATATTCCTTGCGCTCGTTCACCATATTGACGATAACGGGAAAGCCCCATTTCTTCAATATGACAAGCACAATGAGGAAGACGACAGTCATCCAAAAGAAGAGACCAAAAGCGGGCGTTATTAATGACATAGTCTGGATTACAGATTTATGGATTTAAAATTACTGTTTCTCTTTTCTGCTGCTTCGGGATTAAACGAAGAGAGCAAGGATAGAGATAATCAGTGTGAAGAAGGTTGCACCCTCGACGAGAGCAGCAGCAACAATCATTGAAGACTGCAGCTTTGACTGCATCTCTGGCTGGCGAGCCATAGCATCCATTGCCTGACCACCGATTTTACCAATACCGATACCAGCACCGATTACTGCGAGACCACCACCTACTGTTGCACCGAGCTTTGCAAGTGCATCAGCTGCCAAAAGAATTGCTAAACTTGTCATAATTGTAAAATTTTAAAGGTTTTTATTGTTGTTGTTATTTATTGTTGACTATATTTCCTATTCGTGCGTCGCATGTGACATATTTATATATATAGCACTGAGCAACGTAAATACCATTGCCTGGATGTAGCATACCAACAGTTCGAGGAACATCATGAATATGCTCATAGCCACGCTGACAGGCGTTATGATTCCGCCCAACAGATTACCCATCCAGCCGCCAAGTGCAAACATTATGAATATCATGCATGACAGCGATATAGCGATGGCGTGTCCTGCAAGCATGTTGGCAAACAGTCGCACCATAAGGACTATCGGTTTAATGAATACTCCGAAGAGCTCTATGACAGGCATCAGAGGAACTGGGCATTTCAGCCATGTAGGCACCTCCGGCCAGAATATCTCCTTCCAGTAATGGGAATTACCTGTGCAGTTGGTGATGAGGAATGTCATCAATGCCAATGCTGCAGTAACGGCGATGTTACCCGTAATGTTACCACCACCTGGAGGGAATGGCATCACACCCATGAGATTAGCGAAGAAGATAAAGAAGAAGCACGTCAGCAGATAGGGAGCATACTTGTCAGCTTTCTCTCCAAGTGTTGACTTGATGAGGTCGTTGTAAACGCTCATTACGAACATGTGCATCATGCCTGTGAATCCCTTCGGTGCAGGGTCGTCAATCTTATGTTTCTTACACCAACGTGCAGGAACGAGAATACATATCACAAGCAGTATGGCATCGATGAAGAGCACCATAACCTGCTTCGTAATCGAGATATCAAGGCATACGGGCTCCAACGTACCGTTAACCATCTCTACTATCTCGCCCTTTTCATCCTCTGCTCCCTTGATATAGAAGCCATCAGGTCCCTCACGCAGCAACTCCGCATTCGGTTCGTGTTCGAACTGCGAACTGCACATAACGTGAAAACCGGAATTCTGGCTGTAGAAGATCATGGGCAGATTGATAACCACAGGATGTTCGTTGATGTCTGTGACATGCCACTGATAACTATCCTGCACGTGCCCGAAAAGAATCTCCTTCAAGGATATCTTTCCCTCCTCACCTTCCTCCTCGGCTGCAACGGCGGGGAGAGTCATCAGAAGGGATGCCAGTAGAAAGAATATTATCTTTTTATGTTTCATTTTTTCTTTGCAGATATGTAGTAGTACGTCGTTTCAAATATAAGCATCAGGAAATAGATTACGAGAAAACTTATTGTCACTACTTTCATTTTCCAAAGGTCGTCGCTTACCAGATACATGCATATAGCATATAGTACCAGCGCCACGACCATACGTGCTATCATCAAAACTAAGTGTCCTGCCATAGTTCTACGCACAGGCTCACATTGTTCTTTAGCACTTCCACGAAACCGCCTACTACGTTGAGTTGCTGTTTGCCGTCCTTCGTAGTGTATTCCACCCTACCCTTCTGTAGCGCGGAGACAATCGGGGCGTGGTTATTGAGAATCTCGAATTCTCCTAACATACCAGGCACCTTGACAGACTCCACCTCGCCATTGAAGTGTATCTTTTCAGGACTTACTATTTTTAATGTAAGCATAATGCTTCAGATTTCTAATAACCTTATATTTATCCTTGTGCCTGCGCAAGCAACTTCTTACCCTTCTCAATAGCCTGCTCTATAGTGCCCACGTTGAGGAATGCCTGCTCTGGCAGGTCGTCCAGTTCACCATTGAGAATCATGTTGAAGCCCTTGATGGTATCTTCTATCGACACCATTTCACCCTTTACACCAGTAAACTGCTCTGCCACAGCGAACGGCTGTGAGAGGAAGCGCTGTACTCGACGTGCGCGGTTCACTGTCAGCTTATCCTCATCAGAGAGTTCGTCCATACCGAGGATGGCAATGATATCCTGCAGCTCCTTGTACTTCTGCAGTATCTGCTTCACACGCTGAGCGCACTCATAGTGTTCCTTACCAACCACGTGTGGATCAAGGATACGTGATGTAGAACCCAGCGGGTCAACGGCAGGATAGATACCCAACTGTGCAATGTTACGTGACAGCTCCGTTGTAGCATCAAGGTGAGTAAATGTTGTTGCTGGAGCAGGGTCGGTCAAGTCATCTGCAGGCACATAAACGGCCTGTACAGACGTGATGGAACCAGTCTTTGTTGATGTAATACGCTCCTGCATAGTACCCATTTCTGATGCCAGAGTAGGCTGATAACCTACGGCAGATGGCATACGGCCAAGAAGTGCAGACACCTCAGAACCTGCCTGGGTAAAACGGAAGATGTTGTCGATGAAGAACAATATGTCACCACCCTGATCACGGAACTCCTCTGCCACCGTCAGTCCTGACAGTGCAACAGAAGCACGTGCACCTGGTGGCTCGTTCATCTGACCATATACCAGAGTTGCCTGTGACTTCTTCAGTTCTTCTGGGTCAACGAGCGAAAGGTCCCATTTGCCTTGAGCCATCGCTTCCTTGAACTTCTCACCATATTTGATAACGCCTGACTCAATCATCTCACGGATAAGGTCGTTACCCTCACGAGTACGCTCACCTACGCCGGCAAAGACAGAGAATCCGTTATGTCCCTTGGCAATATTGTTGATAAGCTCCATGATGAGCACCGTCTTTCCTACACCGGCACCACCGAAAAGTCCAATCTTACCACCCTTCAGGTATGGCTCCAACAGGTCAATGACCTTGATACCTGTTGCAAGCATTTCCTTAGATGTTGACAGCTCCTCGTATTTTGGAGCCTCGCGGTGAATAGGATAACGGTTTTCGTTCGTAAACTCCTTCATGCCGTCGATAGGGTTGCCAACAACGTTGAGCATACGACCCTTTATCTGTTCGCCGGAAGGCATACTGATAGGACCGCCGGCAGGAAGCACTTCAAGACCGCGCTGCAAGCCGTCTGTATTGTCCATTGCGACGGTACGAACAGTGTCTTCACCGATATGCTGCTGAACCTCCAACACGAGGGTTTTGCCATCAGCACGTTTTACTACAAGAGCATCATGAATCTTAGGTAGCACCTTCTCCGCTTCCTGACCCTTGGTGTCGAAATACACGTCAACGACAGGGCCGATAATCTGGGAGATGTGACCAGTAATCTGTGACATAATTTATCTTATTTTTATAGGTTAACTTTCACCTGAAATATATAGGTTCTGGCTACAAAATTATATATTTTTCTCAACACGAACAAATTTCAATGAAAAAAATTATGTTAAAAAAAATCAATTTCCTGTCCGTCATAAGCGAAATAGAAGCCCTTTGGCAACTTTGAGTTTGCTATATCGTGGGTGCCAATGTCGTGTGTAAGGTGTATAAAATATGTCTGTTCCGCTCCTATTGCTTGTGCAAACTGTATTGCATCATCAACCAATTGGTGGCTGTGATGCTCCTTTTCGAATCTCAGGGCATTTATAACAAAAACCTTTACCCCTTCAAGAAGTCGCATTGTCTCCTCTGGAGCTGTCTTCATATCTGTTATGTATGCAAACTTGCCAATACGATATCCCAAAATAGGCAATTTGCCGTGCATCACCGCAATAGGCATCACCTCCAAGTTCTCATCAACAGCAGGAATCACTTCCGTATGTCCCTCACGACGCATTACACCTTCCAATGTTGCACCGCTGCCAGGAAAATGAGCGACATATTCCTCTGGGCGCGATATAACGAAACTCCTGCCAGCGACTACCTCATGCAGTTTCAATAATGGAACTCCTGGATACAGATGTTCTTTGAAACAATATGGCATTGTTGTATGAAGAGTATCAATGACATCCTGCTGAGCATAGATATCAACATCACCAAACCACGCAAACGGCCTCAGGTCATCAACACCTCCCACATGGTCATAGTGCACATGAGTCAACAACACAGCATCAAGTTTTCCGAAACGATTCATGATTTGCTGTCTGAAATCCGGACCACAGTCAATCAATATGCGCAGTCCTTTGTCTGTCTCGAGTAATGCTGAACTCCTAAGTCGTTTATCACGAGGGTCATTACTGCGACACACTTCACAATCGCACCCGATTGCGGGCACTCCTATAGACGTTCCTGTTCCTAAGAAAGTAACCTTCATATCAGTTCAAGACACAACACTATGAAGCCTACTCCTCCACCAATAAGTGCCAGTGGAGTAATATGTTTAATATACCACGACAAACTGACACCTTCACGTTGCATATATACAACACCGCTGATGCTTCCGAAGGCAAGTATGCTGCCGCCTGCAGAGGTCGCAAACGAGAGCACCTTCCAATAAGCGCCGTCAATAGCATAATAAGGTATGCTGGTCGAAGCGTCATGCAACGATACCATCGTGATACAAGAGGCAAAACTATCCAGCACCACAGAGATTGCACCAGACAATATGCCGACAATCCATATATTTCCTATCAAGCTGTCTATACGCTCCGAAGCCCACGCAATAGCTCCAGTCTCCATTACAACTCCGACAGCCAAAAGCACACCTACTATATATAGTATCTGCTGAATGGTGTTATACATCATCCTCTGTGGCGTATCATCCGCACGGAAACGTCGCGTTACCGAGAACAACTTATGATTAAAAATCTCGTTCACCACCCACAGAAGGCTCAATACACAAAAAGCTCCCAAGAATGGCGGCAACTTAGTAATTGCTGTAAAGGATGGTATGAACCACAATCCTCCTAAGGCAACAACAAACATTATTCCTCGCTGCCAGAAGCGCATATTAGTATCATCGCCCCTGTACGGCAGTCTCGGATGCTCCACTTCAACTGTTTTCGGCAAACGCAGGCTCACCATTGCTGTTGGTATTATCCATGCTAACAGACAAGGAAGTGCCATTGTCTTTGTATATCCTGTTGCAGTTATCAGTCCTTGATTCCAAAGCACCAGCCCTGTCGGGTCACCAATAACAGTCATTGCTCCTCCGAATATTACAGCTATCAATACCATTGCGCCATACAACATGCGATCCCTTGTGCGAGGCAACACGATATTTGTAACTGTCAACATCAGGACTATTGTGGAGATATTATCAAGATTTGCAGAAATAATGAATGATATAGCCGTCAGTTTCCACAGCAGCAACTTACTGTTATGGGTACGAATCCACAACGTCAGGAAGTCAAAGCATCCGTTTGTATGCAGAATACTGACAATACCCATTGTAGCCATCAGGAACAATACTATTTCTGCAGCGCGGCCTACATATGGCACAAAAACATTCTGTGCTATATAATGCTTTACTGCAATACTGTTCGGCTGTATTCCATTAAGAAATTCCGCATAATCATGAGCATGCAGATTGCTCACGAAGTCAGCTCCGAAAGAGATGTAAAGCACCCATCCTAAAGTACATGCGAACACAGCCACAGCCGATTTGTTCACATTAGTCCATTGCTCAGTAGCAATGAAGAACAAACTAATAATAAGTATAGAGGCTATAACAATTGACATACCTTTACTTAATTAAGCCAGTGAATGTGTGAGCGGTAAGCGGGGCTCGAACCCGTGACCTGCGGCTTGGGAAGCCGCTGCTCTACCAACTGAGCTATTACCGCATTCTAAAAAAGGTTGAACACTATCGCCCAACCCCTTTTAGAGCCGATAACGAGACTCGAACTCGTGACCCACGCATTACGAATGCGTTGCTCTACCAACTGAGCCATATCGGCACTCTTCGCTAATCCTTTTTTTGAATTGCGAGTGCAAAGATAACATTATTTCCTGATATATACAAAAGAAAAAACGGAAAAATTTATTTTAATCAACCTCAATCCTTAAAAAATCTTAAAATTAGATATCACCAGACACACTTCTAACTATTATGTTAAAGTTTTTTTATACCTTTGCACTCTGTTTGGAATAAGTAGCACTAAAAACGAACTAAAAAATAAAATACAGAAATGTCAAAAATTTGTCAAATTACTGGTAAGAAGGCAATGATCGGCAACAACGTATCTCACTCAAAGCATCGCACAAAGCGCAGTTTTGATGTAAACCTCTTTAGCAAGAAGTTCTACTATGTAGAGGAGGGTTGTTGGATTAGCCTTAAGATTTCTGCTGCAGGTCTTCGTCTCATTAACAAGATCGGTCTTGATGCAGCATTGAAGCAGGCTGTTAAGAATGGCCACGTAGATTGGAAAGATATTAAAGTTATTGGTGAGTAGCCTAAGGCAAGTGCTCAAAGTTTCTAATATAAGAAGATTATAGAATTATGGCAAAGAAAGCAAAAGGCAATCGTGTTCAGGTAATCCTCGAATGCACAGAGATTAAGAATAGCGGCATGCCAGGCACAAGCCGTTATATCACTACAAAGAATCGTAAGAACACTCCAGAGCGTTTGGAGTTGATGAAGTATAACCCAATCCTTAAGAAGATGACTCTTCACAAGGAAATAAAGTAAACACATTTTAGACTATGGCAAAGAAAGCGGTCGCTACCCTTCACGAAGGCTCTACTGATGGGCGCGCATACAGCAAAGTTATCAAGATGGTAAAAAGCCCTAAGACTGGTGCTTACATTTTCGACGAACAGATGGTTCGCAATGAAGACGTTCAGGCTTTTTTCAAGTAAGAATACCATAATATAATATTATATAAAAGGTTGCATTCGTCCTAACAGCAATGTTATTACGCATGCGACTTTTTTTATTCCCACTATATATCTATAAAACTCACAATATGGAGAAATTCAAGGTAGTCATTGTTGAAGATGTACCATTGGAGCTCAAGGGCACTGAGGGCTTGCTGAAGTCACAGGTTCCTGAAGCCGAGATTGTCGGAACAGCATCTACAGAAGGTGAATATCTAAAGTTGATGCGCACAGTAACACCCGACCTTGTCCTCATGGATCTTGGCCTTCAGGGTTCTACGACTATCGGTGTGGAACTATGCCGCAACACGAAAGCCGACCATAAAGACATCAAGATTCTGGTCTTTACTGGCGAGTTACTCAACGAGAAACTCTGGGTAGATGTTCTCGATGCTGGTGCTGACGGCATTATCCTTAAGACCGGCGAGATGCTCACCCGCACAGACATCATGAATGTTATGGCCGGCAAGAAGTTCGTCTTCAACGAGCCTCTCATGGAGCAAATCATCGACATCTTCCGCAGCAGCATCAATGGCAGCATCATGAAGATGGAAGCCACCATCTCTTATGACATTGACGAATATGACGAGCGTTTCCTCAGACATCTGGCACTCGGATACACTAAAGACCAGATAACCAACCTCAAGGGAATGCCTTTTGGTGTGAAGAGCCTTGAAAAGCGCCAGGCAGAACTCGTACAGAAGCTCTTCCCTGACGGACACGGCGACTACGGAGTAAATGCTGTTCGTCTCGTAACACGAGCTTTCCAACTCCATATCTTGGACATCGATAATCTTGAGCCAGATGAAGAATAGGTATTCCCACAAGGCGATATACGTTTTTCTCCTCATCATCTTTGGCGTGACAGCCTTCTATCTCTTTGCCCCTTTGAGCAAGGAGAAAGAAAACGTTTATCTCTATATCGATGACGATGACACCCCAGATTCCCTCTTCAATAAGATGGATGAACATTGTCACGACTATGGTGCTACAGCTGTTATGACTCTCTCACGTCATTTCAACAAAGGCACTTTCCGTCCAGGTCGCTATACCATCACTCCAACAACGAATGCCTTTGTTTTGTTCCGCAATCTGCGAAATGGTAAACAAGAACCCCTCAACCTCGTCATTTCCGAGGTTCGCACTCGCGAAAAACTGGCCGACATAATAGCTCCCAACCTTATGATGAGCAAGGAGGAACTGATGCGTTATCTTAACAATAACGATTCCCTCGCCTTTCTTGGAGCAGGCATTGACACCTGTACTGTTATCGCTCTCTTCATGCCCTATACCTATGAGGTATATTGGAACATTTCTCCACGCAAGTTGCTGAAGAAGATGCAGGAGAACCATAAAGCTTTCTGGAATGATGAGCGCAAAGCTAAGGCAAAAGCATTGGGACTCACTCCTATTGAGGTTCAGACTCTTGCCAGCATTGTTGACGAAGAAACCAACTATCTGCCCGAGAAGCCCACTGTTGCAGGAATGTATTATAATCGCCTGAAGACCGATATGCCTCTGCAGGCAGATCCAACTGTGAAGTTTGCAATGCAGAACTTCGCCCTCAAGCGCATCTACAACAACATGCTTCTCTACCCATCACCCTATAACACCTACTACACTACCGGTCTCCCTCCAGGCCCTATCCGTATAGCATCCGTAGCAGGTATCGATGCCGTGTTGAACCTACATCATCACGACTTCCTGTATATGTGCGCCAAAGACGACCTTTCCGGCTCACATGTTTTTGCTGTAACATACCCCGAACATCTCCAAAATGCCGCAAAATATACCGCTGCTCTCAATGCACGCGGCATAAAGTAGTTAAAAAAATATAAATTATGTATGTGCGCACACATATACATACGCGCGCATGAGATTTTTTTTATACCTTTGCATCCGCTTTTCCCAATTCAGGGGGAGCATAAATATTTAATTAACATTATGTCTAACTTTAAAAATGTACAGCCACTCGACGACTTCAATTGGGAAGAGTTCGAGAATGGTAGTATCTCAAACGCAAGCAAGGAGGCTCAGGAAGAGTCTTACGCTGCAACACTTAACAAGGTGTCTGAAGGTCAGGTAGCAGAAGGCACCGTAATCTCTATCGACAAGAAAGAGGTTATCGTAAATATCGGTTACAAGAGCGACGGTATTATCCCAGCTACTGAGTTCCGTTACAATCCTGACCTGAAAATTGGTGACAAGGTAGAAGTTTACGTTGACACCCAAGAAGACAAGAAGGGACAGCTCGTTCTTTCTCACAAGAAGGCTCGCATGTCAAAGAGTTGGGACCGTGTTAACGAGGCCCTCAACAATGAGGAAATCGTTCAGGGTTACATCAAGTGCCGCACTAAGGGTGGTATGATTGTTGACGTATTCGGCATCGAGGCATTCTTACCAGGCTCACAGATTGATGTACATCCAATCCGCGACTACGACATTTTCGTAGGCAAGACGATGGAGTTCAAGATTGTGAAAATCAATCAGGAGTTCCGCAACGTTGTTGTATCTCACAAGGCACTTATCGAGGCAGAGCTCGAAGCTCAGAAGGCAGAAATCATGTCTAAGCTCGAGAAGGGTCAGGTTTATGAGGGAACCGTTAAGAACATCACTTCTTACGGTGTATTCATCGACCTCGGCGGTGTTGACGGACTCGTACATATTACAGACCTCTCTTGGGGCCGCGTAAGCGATCCACACGAGGTAGTAGAACTCGACCAGAAGATCAAGGTTGTTATTCTCGACTTCGATGACGAGAAGAAGCGCATTGCTCTTGGTTTGAAGCAGCTCACTCCACACCCATGGGATGCACTTGATCCAAACATCAAGGTTGGTGACCGCATCAAGGGTAAGGTAGTTGTTATCGCTGACTACGGAGCATTCGTAGAGGTAGCACCAGGCGTTGAAGGACTCATCCACGTTTCTGAGATGTCTTGGAGCCAGCACCTGCGTTCAGCACAGGACTTCCTGCATGTTGGTGACGAGGTGGAGGCAGAAATCCTCACTCTCGACCGCGACGAGCGCAAGATGTCTCTCGGCATCCGTCAGCTCAAGGAAGACCCATGGGCAACTATCGAGGAGAAGTATCCTGTAGGTTCTAAGCACACAGCAAAGGTACGCAACTTCACTAACTTCGGTATCTTCGTAGAGCTCGAGGAAGGTGTTGACGGCCTCATCCACATCTCTGACCTCTCATGGACAAAGAAGGTTAAGCACCCATCAGAGTTCACAAAGGTTGGTGAGACAATCGAGGTAGTAGTACTCGAGATAGACAAGGAAAATCGTCGTCTCTCTCTTGGTCACAAGCAGCTTGAGGACAATCCTTGGGATACATACGAGACAATCTATACCGCTGGTTCTGTACACAAAGGTGTTGTTTCAGAGGTTATGGAGAAGGGCGCTGTTATCACCCTCAACGAAGGTGGTGAAGGCTTCGCAACTCCAAAGCACCTTGTTAAGGAAGACGGCACACAGGCACAGAAGGGTGAAGAGCTCGACTTCCAGGTAATAGAGTTCGTTAAGGATTCTAAGCGCATCATCCTCTCTCACTCTCGTACATTCGAGCCAGAGAAGGAAGTAGAAGAGAAGAAGGCTCGCACAGCAAAGCGCCCAGCAGCTAAGAAGGACGAAGCTTCAATCAACAATGTTGCAGCATCTCAGTCACTTGGCGACTTCGACGCACTTGCAAACCTGAAGGCACAGATGGAGAAGGGTGACGAGTAATCTTCCCCACTCCACAGTATAAACAAAGAGAGGATGCTTTTTAAGGCATCCTCTTTTTTTTATTCCAATAAGTCTTATAGGACCCATAGGGCTTATAGGCCTTACTTAAACTGCTTCAGCATATTCATGTAAGAATCTCCGTCAGCATATGCGAGGCCGAACTGCAAGGTCTTTGGTGTCTCAAAGAATGCCGCCATCGTCACTTCATCATAGTAAGCCACAATCTTCCCACCATCCATGAAAAGATACTGATAATCCCTGTATCTGTCCTCCATAAGCGCCTTTACCGATGCAGCATCAGATTCTGCCGTAAACTTCTCCTTCAGCTCATAAGTGCGGCTGGTCAATAGCAGCAGGACAAGTTTGTCACCTTTGAAGCCAAACCTCACATTGGCCCATTCATAGTCATCAACCTCCATATCATGGGCTGTTATTCTATTTGTCCCAGGGGTAAATTCCTTCCCCATTCCTCTCAGCATCTCCTCCACCTGCTGGCGCGTAGAAACGCCCAGCTCAAGGTCGAAGAAACGCCTCTGAATCTGCGCCTCCGCCGCTATCGCAACAAACAAAGCAAATAGAAACAATATCCTCCGCATTTTTCTCATTTTAGTTATAATTCTGTTTGCAAAAATAAATAATTTATTCCTAACCTCCAAATTTTTGGCGTCAAAATAGTTTCACCTGTATATTCCAGTGTCTGACTTTCTTATATTTTAACAAAAACAAAGAAAACCCTTTTCGATGTTTGTATGTTCCGTTGGAACTTTGTGTTAAGTGTTATGCCTTTGTCTTTAAAAATGAACTTTTACGCCTAAGTCACATCCCTTACCACATAACTATCGTTATTACAACCCTCGAAAAGAAAAACCCCGCTCATGAGCGGAAAAAACCGCTGCGCAATGAATCTTAAACTCCTTAAACACTTAAACTTTTAAACTATTATGCAAATCAGTCAATTACATTGTTTGGTTTTCTGGGCCGGCGTTGAGCTCAGGCCGGGGTTTTTGCCCTCCGTAGGATTGGCCTACCTTGGTAGGTGCTGGTGATGGCAGTAGGTGCAATGGAAGTTTGCTTACAATTGCACAGGCTGACAGCAACGGCTAAGGCCCTGAAAGGGTAGAATCCTACGAGAGGGATGTTATTTCGGTTTTTGTTTCAAAGCCCTGCGCGCAAGCTAAACACAGGATTTTACCAGTGAACCTCAAAATGGGCAAAGAACCTTGTAACGGTTAACGGTTAAAGGTTAACGGTTAAAGTTGAAATGTTTTTATTTTTTTTGTCTCCCTAAGGGGGAAATTGTTTTAATCTCCCGAGGGAAAAGATTTTTCCCCTAAGGAAAAATTCCATTCAAGGGCCTAAAACACCTGTCCAAAGCCCTAAAACATGTGTCCAAGGGCCTTGAACATATGTTTCAGGCCCTTGAACAGAAAATATCTCTAGGAGAAAAGAAAAATCTCCCTCGGACAAAAATAATATTCTCCACCCATAAAAAAAAACTCACACAGACATCAAAATCTGTGTGAGCTTTTATATTTAGGATGAGCTAAAGGCTAACAGCCAAAAGCGTATATTAAAGTAAAATCCTAGAATGTCATTCTACTAAAAGAATTCTTCACTTTTCACTCTTCACTATCAAAGTCCTCGTCCCATCCAGAGAAGCGGCCGCGACGAGTACCTGAGATGGTGCCACCTTCAGAATAATCTTCAGCATCTTTCAAGTTAACTGGGGTTGAATTGGCAATCATTCCAACGGTAGATACATTCACTACTAACAGTGTTGGATTTATATATGTCTTTTTCATTGTTCTTATCTCCTTTCTTAAATTACTTAATCTGTGCACCTGCAGCGTTAAACTTCTTGCCATTCTTTACGATGACGATCTTACCATTCTCGATGTATTTTCTATCAGGATTCAAGAAATTCTGAGCCTCAGAAACCTCACCAATTCCTGTTACAGAACCTCCAATAAAGCGTGCTGCTATGCGTGCTCCACTAACAACTGATGTTGGCACTTTGAAGTAAGCACGGAAGGCAGGAAGAGTAGCAGCATTTGTAACAATCTTTACCAATGAGCCATCATTATAAGCAAAGTAGCTGTACTCCGCACCACTTGCTGGGATTGTTGTAGCCTCAAGTGTACCAATGAACTCTATGTCACTCTTTGTTGTGACAAGGCTTACAGGTGTTGCAGCAATACTCTTACCTGTCTCTGAGAGAGAAAGACTACCAGCAGTTGTAGTAACAAGATAAGGCTTATTAGCCTCAGGTGCAGCCACAGAAGTGAAGTTCATCGTACTTCCTTCTACACTATCAAACTCATAGAAAGTACCCAGTGAATAAGCCTCTTCCTCTGTCAAAGCGAAAGGCAGGCAAACAGTAGTGGTCTTATCAGCTGTGAATGTACGATTATAAGTAGGTGCTGCAGTTGCAGTAAAGTCTCCAGAAGCCTTGAAAGGTTTACCATCTGTCAATTCAAGATTAGCGCAAGTACCACTCGTAATTACATTCTTAGTATTTGCCAATGCGCCGTTTCCTGTCGTTCCAAGGAACAGACAATTTGGGTTAGCACTTGTCAAAAGAGTACGACCAGCTACTGAGTTAGTTGTAATACCTGTTACACCTGTTGCATCAATACATGTTGCAGAAGCATCTGCAAGAGCTGCCACAGTTTCAGCAAGTGGCATACCACAACCAGTAAGAGTATATTGCGGAGCATTAGCTGCAGGAGTATTGTAAACCACAATATTCGTTATGTTTCGACCTGTATGTACACCATCGTTATCAGCTTTTATGCTCTTTAATGCAACCTTATCACCCCATTTTACAATAGTAGAAAGATCCAAAGAATAATATTTCTCCGTTTCATGCCACGTTGCTACTGATGTGTTTTTTTGGATTGTAGCTGATTTATCAGCATTTATAAAGAAAGCACGGAATCCATCAGAACTACTCTTACAATAGATACGCAACTCAGAATATGCAGTAAGGTCAGCATAGTGTGTAGGATCTCCGCTATAGTTACCATAATAGGTATCACTTGTGCCATTCATATTCCAATCAGGAGTTGCTGTACCAGAACCATCAATTTTGTTCCACGGTAAAGACTTTAATTGTGTTTCACCAGCCTTTGCACATGACATCGTTTTAAGCATAAATTCAACAGAAGAAATGGTCAAACTCATTTCTTTCTTTGCAGCTGCTGCGTCAGACTCCCATACCAACTTCTTCACAGGTTTATTATTAATGAATGCATTTGTAGCATTATCATCAATTCCAGAAGGATTCCATGTATTAGACCATTTAATACTATTCCATGTATTAATTAAGGAATTATCTTCATCATAAAAACGGAGTCTATTAACAATATCATCATCACCAGAGCGTACAACATTAAAATGTTTCAGATTCCTTAAATCTACAGGAGATGACAGTATTAATTCCAAGGTACCTGCCGTTCCATCAGAAGTAAGAACACCAGTCCCTTCATTATATGAAAGACCACCTGTTGCAACTAAGTCCCCTTTTTCAATAACAGCCTTTCCTGTTGCATCAAAATCCAAAGTTGTAGGTTTTTCAATATAGAAATTTGTAACAACAGCAGAGCCAGAAGCAGAATTTGTATTCAATCGAATAGCAGTAACAGTCTTTAGGTCTTCAACAGTTATTTTATCCGCTGCAAATTGCAAGTTGAAGTCATTAAGAATATCCAATACGATATTGCCATTTCCTGCAATAGATTTTCCTGTAAAGGTCTTGTTGTTTGCAAGAATATCGACACGAAATGCATTTTCCACGTTAGACACAGTCAGGCCAATTGTAGTATATGCGCTAAGGTCACCAGAAAAAGAACCGCCAGGTACAGCCATAAAAGCATAAGAACTAGCAGTCCATGCAAAAGTGTTTGTTCCAGCAGTCCAAGAAGCACTTCCTGTAGCACTAGCAGTACTCAAATCTGCATACTTTTTAGTCGCATAAGAATTTGCCCCCCCCCAGAAGGAAGAGAGACATCATTAGAAATAAAAATTTTTTCATTCGTTTTTTAATTTAAAGGTTTTATTATTAATTTTTCAAATTATTCGGGTGCAAAGGTAATAATTTCGATGGAATCGGGCATTCTGAATTATTACAAAAAAATTTCCCACAATAACATGCTGTATTTTTACGCATTTTTGGGTGCGCGCACAGCGAAAAAAAGTGTGTTTTTTCAGGTTTTTGTTTAAATATTCGCTAACCACTAAACGCTAACCGCTAACCACTACTCTACCACAATCTTATTACCTTTATTTATATATATGCCTTTCGTGGTTGGCTTGCTGGTGTACTTGCGGCCTTGCAAGTCGTACCAAGCGTCACCGCTCAACGCTAACCGCTCAATGCTAACCTCATCTATTCCTGTCACTCCATAACTTACATTCTCAATGCTGAGCTGACCAATGACACCATCGCTCCATCCTGATGCAGCACTATAGAAGGCTATGACATAATCGTCTTGCTTGGTGATATCGAACTCGAAGATCTGCTGTGTAGGAACATCGAAGCTGTTGGCGGCCGAATTGCCGATATTGATATTAGGGGTATAGGTCTGGCTGGCAACGCTTGTATTGTCCGAAAGCTTATCGATGCTGACCTCTACCTGACCAAAGTTTGACATATTCCAGTTACAAACTCTGTACTTTATTTTATAATGTCCTGGGGCGAGCCTGAGCGAATGTCCGCCTTCTGGAAGCCCATACTTTGCCCAACCTTGATGGGCAGTACCATTGACATTGCGAAAGTAAAGACCATAAGTGAAGCCCTTCTTTGTGCCTGTAAACTGCAAAACGCGACTGCCTGACGTAAAACCGCTGCTGTAACCTGAGCGCTTTTCGCTGCTGTCATAGAGGGTCCATCCTGCAGGGATGGCATTTCCCTCGCTAAAACTTGTTGAAAGGCTTAACGCCAAAGTAGGAGTCTGCATTGTCATTACTACAGACGCAGTAGCTGTCTCACCATCGTTATCAGTAGCCACAACCTGCAGCTTGTGCTTGCCGCTCTTGGCTCCGGAGAGAACTGCCTGATAAGGCTTTGAGGTACATGTGGCAATAAGTGTGCTGCCATCATAGAACTCCACCTTTTTTATAGTGCCATTAGGGTCTTCGGCTGTTGCTGTGATGGTGACATCAGGAAACTTCACTTCGCCCTTGGGACCATAGCTGACACACTTTCCTTCTTCTGCCGGAGAGGTGATTGTCACGATGGGCGCAGTCTTTTTCAAAGAGAAACGCTTACAGAAGTTCCATATCTCCTTACCAGTATATACCTGTGGTTCCTTGCTTATCCAGTGGCCCTTGTTAGGAAGCTCCAGCAGACGCACTTCTGAACCATCTTGTCCGCCTCCCCAGATATGCATCTTACAGCCATTGTAACCATTGTAGTTGCTGATAACCTTCTCTGTTGTAGAGCAGCCATTATGACTTATCCACACATTAAGAGCCGGCTGTGCTCCGCTAAAACCGCATGTCTCATCTGCAGTACCGTGAATATGCAGGATTGGGATAGCTCGCGCATTAGCATCTGCTGTAGCACCACCCATCGGATAACCGCTACATGGGGCGAAGGCTGCTATGAGGTCGGAAATCTTATTCATAGCATGATAGGTCAGCATGCCTCCCATCGAGAAACCTCCGAGATAGACGCGGTTGCGGTCAATCTTATACTGGGTTGCCATCTTGTCGATGATAGCCTTGATAAAGTTGATGTCGCTATTGCCTGAGATATCCCACGCCTTGTTGATGCCATTAGGGAAGACAACAACAAACTTTGCAGTATCGCAGACAGACTCCATACTGACCTGATCGTTCTTAAACTCGTTGTTCTGCATCCAGTTGGCATCCTGACTGTATCCGTGACAGAAGATGAGCAGCGGACGACCCTCACCAAGAGCGCTTGGGGCATAGACATTATAGGTTCGATTTACGCCATCGACAGTGATGTTTTCGGCTGCAGTTGCTGATACCATTCCTGCAATCAGCAGAAAGAGAGAAAGAAAAAAATGTTTCATTTTTGTCGTTTAGATATTGTTTTTGTGATTTTATTTTGTTGCAAAAGTATAAAAATAAAAAGAACAAGCATAAAAACGAAAAAAAGATGGTACAAAATGCAATGAAATAGATATATTTCACTAACTTTAAACCTAAGGCAGTAACACATAACAAACAAAAAGATATAAAAACAATCCCGAAGGCAAACACCCTCGGGATTTTTTAGTTTCAAGTCTTTAACCGTTAAACGCTACAAAGGTCTTTAACCGTTAAACGTTAAACGTTACAACGTTATTGGTATCACAAGCTTAAACGTTATGTTTCTGCCCATATTATAGACGCCACAACGACCTGTGACAGTATTCACATCAGCATACTTCACTCGGCTCAAGTGATTCTGATAGGCTTTGTCTAACAGGTTGTTTGCAGTAACATAGAACTCTGCTACCTTCTTGCCTTTTACCTGTATGTCTGTGCCAGCAGAGAGGTTGAGCAGCGCATAACCAGGTGTCGGAGTCTCTGTATCATCAGCGCTATAGATGTGTGACTGCTTCAGATAGCTGTCAAGGCTAGCAGCCACATACAGATTGTTGAGCAGAGAGCGATGAGAATGGTCTCCATGATGATGATGATTTATCGTAGAGTGTGAATGGTGAATTATTTCCCATTTCAGCTCTGTAAACCAATGTGGAGCCGGCGTGAAAGGCAGATACTTCGTATCATCGCTGGCATGCATCTGCTGAGCATCAACATACGAGAAGGTGTTTGAGAAGTGCAGGGAGTGGACAGGATGGAAGTCAACTCCAGCCTCAAAGCCCAACAGACGAGCATCACCCTGGGTATAACCATAGGTGAGGTAACCTTCTTCAATCTCTTCGTTCAAACGATGGATGAAGATATAGTTGTTAATGCGGTTGGCAAAGAGCGCCACCTGTGCTGACACGTATCGTGAGGTAAAATCGAGGCCGAGGTCACCCTGCAGGCTGTACTCTGCCTTCAGTTGCTGATTGCCCACCTCGTAACGGACAGAGCCTTCATGAACACCTTTGGATGCCAACTCACTCATATTTGGTGTTCGGAAACCGCGAGCGAGATTCATGCGCAAATTGAAATGCTCGTTGATGTTATAGACAGCACCGACACTACCAGTAACACCGTTGAAATGACGAGAGAAATCAGTAAAACGCTGTTCATCATCTTCGAGCAACTCATAGCCATGCAGCCTGCGGTGGTCATAGCGCACACCACCATTTACTGTCCAGTGTTCGCCAAGAGATTTCGTTGCTGTAGCAAAGATGCCGAAGTCGAACAGGCGATAGTCAGGAATGAGATATTCTTCACCCGCATTGCTGGACTTCTGATACATACCACCAACGCCAGTAGAGAACTTCCAGCCATTCCATTCGTGGGTCAGATAACGCAAGTCATAGGTAAGAGTATAGAGTTTGAAAAACAATGCATATTCGTCAGGTGACTCTTCATATTCCTGTCTGCGGTTGTGCTGATAGCCAATAATGGTTTTCAGGCTTCCTGACGAGAGGTTGATATTATTGTCCCAGACGAGTTTGTAGTGTTTCACCTGTTGGAAAGGCAACGACTTACCATAACTATGTCCTGAATAGCCTTCATCACGAACCAGTTCTCCTGTTTCAGCATCGCGTTCACCTTCTATGATGCCTGGAGTGAGATGATAGGCAGAAAAAGCGAGTTTGGAGTAGCCCCATGTCTTGCTTATTCCCAGCATTGCTCTGCCGGCACGCTCACGAAACTGTGAACCGGGAACATAGCCGTCATACTTGTTCTTATAGGCATGGGCCATCTTGTCGCTATAGCGGGCATCCCACACTATGCCTTTCTGGTTTCCAGAAAACGATAGGTTATAATTGAAGAGACCGTTGTTGGTCTGATATTCCGAACCCACATTGGCACGCATTGTTCCTTCGGGGAGCATAGCAGGAGTATGTAGTATCACCACACCCGCCATAGCATCAGAGCCGTACATCAGCGAAGCAGGGCCCTTAAGTATTTCTATTGAGCCAATACTGTTACCATCCACCTCAACACCATGTTCGTCGCCCCATTGCTGACCTTCCTGGCGAACTCCTTCGCTAATCACAACAACACGATTATATCCCAAGCCACGAATGATGGGTTTCGAAATACTACCACCCGTCGTCAACTGGCTGACACCAGGCTCGTGACTTATGGCATCTATGATATTAGTAGAGGCTGTTGCCTTCAGCTCCTGTGGTGTTACGATGCTTACCGGCGCTGTGGCATACTTCAGTTTTGTGTCGCCAGTGACACCTGTTACCATTACCTCATTGAGATTCAAATGGCGGTAGAAGACATCTGTAGAGTCTTCCGCATGACGATGTACCTTAGTACTATCTTGTGCTGCCATTGTCATGCAAACACACAACAACGGCAGAATGATATAATTTTTCTTCATTCTGAAAAATCAAATAAAATTGGATATATGTTATATTAAATAAATATGTATGAAAATAAACTGCGAAAAATCAGATTGTTGGAGGTCCGCGAGTTACTATGCTGCCACAGCAATCCACATGGTGACCACTTAATGGCTGGGCAAAGTCTTTCTTACATACAAGAACATATACCGTAACTGCTATTGCAGCAGCTGTCAGCATTGGAAGCGTCAGGAATTGACACAATACACATTCGTGTGCCCATGACGCTGTCTGTACAAGGTGTCCGTGACAGTTGTGATGCGAGCAGTCATTGCATTCTATCTCTGCCTGAGAATTGACTTCCTCATGAAGATGGAGCGACGAGAGGAGCAGCATTGGCACAAATACTGCCAACAGCACCCACGATGCAAAATATCGTCTTCTCGTCATATACACTTAATCTTTAACCGTTAACCCTTAACCGTTACTCCTCTTCCTCCTCTGGCTCAGGGAATTTCCCATTGAGGATATAGTTGACGATGAACATAATGTCAGGCATATTGATTACACCATCGCCATTAGCATCAGCAGCCTTGAGGTCGTATTCTTCTTCCTGTACGCCAAGGATGATGTCTGCAATAAACTTCACATCCTCCCTATCTACGACGCCATCACCATTGGCATCGCCACGAAGGTAAAGAGGCTTATAGGTGAGATAACCACCTTCGTCGTAGTGAGCCTTTGACTTGTCTGTACTATTTGCATCGTAGGTAGTGCCATCCTGTCCTACAATAGATGAACAATCGAGGAACATTCCCTTACTGTTTTCTACACTCTCCATATTCCAGTCATCACCAACAAAGATAGTAGTGAGTTCGAGGCATTCTTTGAACATATTATCCATCCTCGTCACATTCTTGGTATCGAACTTGCTCAAATCGAGGGTATCAAGAGTATTACAGCCGCTGAACATACCATTCATCTTTGTAACATTCTTGGTATCGAAAGTGCTCACATCAAGGGATGTGATAGCCTGACAGTCAGAGAACATAGCATTCATATCCTCCACCCTCTCTGTATTGAAGTTGCTGAAGTTGGGAGCAACCAGTTTCTTACAACCTGCAAACATACTGTTCATTTTTGTTACATTTTCAGTATTGAAGCCGTCAATGTAGAGAGTGTCCAAATTCTCGCAGCCACTGAACATAGCATTCATCTTTGTAACATTACCAGTATCGAAACTGCCCAGGTCGAGAGTCTTAAGATTCTGGCAGACACCAAACATCCACGACATATCCGTAACATTCTGAGTATCGAAAGTGCTTACATCAATAGAGGTAAGACTCTGACAGCCAGAGAACATCGCAGACATATCTGTCACATTCTCGGTATTGAGATATTTTAGTCCGTTTATGGTGGTAAGATTTTCCATTCTGGAGAACATCATAGCAGTGCTGGTGAGACCCTGATAATCCTCGAATGCAGCATCGAAGTCAACAGTTGTTATGTTGTTTCTGTAGGTTTCTCCTGTCCACTCAAATTTATCCATACTGAGAACAGTGCCCTCACGTTCAGGCTTCAGAATATCATAATAGAACGTGAGAGTATCATTTTCAAGAACGGCATAAGCCTTTGGCCAGCATGAGAGGTAACCGTCTTCCTTATAATGTGCATAGGTAGCATCGTCTTTATAATAATCATATTCCGTGCCATCCTGTCCCACGAGGTACCAACATCCATTGAACATATGATTGCTCGACTGAACATTTTCTGTAGTCCATTTCTCATCTACATAAATCTTCTCAACATTCTGACAGCTAGCAAACATCCATGACATATCTGTAACATTCTTGGTATCGAAACCGCTGAGATCGAGAAATGTAAGACTTTGGCAAGCGTAAAACATGCCAAACATATCTGAAACATTCTTGGTATCGAAATTGCTCAAATCAAGAGAATCAAGCTTTTCACAGCCAAAGAACATACCATTCATATTTGTTACATTTCTGGTATCAAAACTGCTAAGATTAAGGGAACTGAGATTTGTGCAACCACAGAACATATAATACATATTTGTAACACTCTTGGTATCGAAGTTACTGAAATCAAGATTGTCTATATTTTGGCAGTTATAGAACATACCATACATATCTGTGACGTTCTGGGTATTGAGATTGGTGAGGCCCTCAATAGTAGTGAGATTTGACATCTCTGCAAACATCATTTTGGCAGTTGTCAGGTACTTATAGTCCTTAAAAGAATCATCTATGACAATCTTTGTGATGGTACTTTGATATTCTGCACTTCTCATCCATGGGAAACCATCTATATCAAGCATCGTGCCTGGATGCGATTCTCGATTATTGTCATAATAGAAAGTGAGAACATCATCGTCCAAAACGGCATATGCATATTTATGCTCAGGATTTCCCTTGCCTTCAATACCAAAGACAGCCTCCTGATTTGTGGTATATGCATTCTTTTCATCAAAGACATTTAGCAGGAAGTATCCATCACTATGTCCCCATCCCCAGTTGACGTGGAAAAGGTCGTTTTCGTCATATCCGTCAATGACGAAAGCATGTCCACCCTGAGAGCTAACGCCACCATAGATAACAGGTCTGTTATTCTTCAGTTCATCATATACCATCTGGTTCCAAGCATCCTGACTACCGCCATAATTATCTCGTTGTATATATGTGATGGTATTCTTATAGTCAAAATAATCTTGCAAAGCATCCTTAATATAAGCAACTGGTGCGCCACTGCCTTTTATTCCATAATCCATTTTTACAGAACAACCAGCCAAAAGCATTATGTTTGCTACAGCCTTATTCATAGTTTCTGTAACTCCTCCATACGCAGGAGACATATTGTCCCAGTCGATGGTAGTGACAGCGATGTTTGGCATACTAATACTAGCAGTCTTGGTGGTGTAAGCCGGTATTTTTTTTGTTGTCTGTTTAGGCCACTGATGATAATACATTACCTGCGACATTACTGTTGCCACACATCCTGTAAGTGTTGACGAACTACCTATGAGCGGACAATAGATATTGTAGGGATATGATTGTCCCCAATGGGTAGGAATCATAGGAAGTATAGCATCTCCCGTAACAGATGTGAGAGATGCAGCTTTCGCATCACTATGGCTCTGGAGATACTGGTATTCGTCAGCATATCCCTGCAGCCAAGCCTTCATATTGTCAGGAATGCTGTCACGATTGTAGGAGCCACTATAGGAATAACCCAATACATCCGGCATTCTGTCGTCACCACTGACAATAACATAACCATTAGAGGAATCAACATTAAAGACATAGTAGGCCTCCTGATTGTCAACAACTGTTAGTGAAGCACCAAAGACAGCAGAACCGCCATTACGGAGAGCACTCCTTGCAGCAGAGCTCCCGCTCGTCTTGGAAGCTATGAAACGAGCTGCTTTTTCACGTGCTACTTCTTCAGAAATAGGAGCTGCGAACGATGTCACATAGAATGCGAGGAAAGTGATGAGGGTTAAAAGAAATTTCATTATAATTGTATTATTTGGATATACTTTTCGCCTGCAAAAATAACATTTTTATATAATAAAACAAAAAAAATCGTTTAAAAATATTCGTTTTTTTGTATTTCTCATAACTTATTCATACCTTTAACCGTGTTGAAGGTACTCCGTCATGGAAATAAAATAAAAAAAATCTTTATTTTTTTGTATTTCTCATAACTTATTCGTACCTTTGACGCGCAAAATTATATTTGATGGAATTAATAAAGAAGTATTTTCCAGAATTAACGGAGCGTCAGCAAGAACAATTCAAGGCATTGGATGCATTGTATCATGACTGGAACAGCAAGATAAATGTCATATCGAGAAAAGATATTGACAACCTGTATCTGCACCATGTGCTACACTCTTTGGCAATAGCGAAGCTGATAAACTTCAAGCCCAAGACAAAGATTCTGGACTTCGGATGCGGAGGTGGTTTTCCTGGCATTCCCCTTGCCATAATGTTTCCTGAATGTAGCTTTAAACTCATTGATGGCACAGCGAAGAAGATAAGGGTGTGCCAAGAGGTTGCGAGTGCCATAGGATTGAAGAATGTTGTAGCAGAGCAACGCAGAGGCGAAGAAGAGAAAGGACAGTATGACTTCATAGTATCGAGAGCTGTCATGCCCCTACCCGACTTGGTGAAGATTGTCAAGAAGAACATCTCAAAGAAATCGAACAATGCCTTCCCCAACGGCATCATAACACTAAAGGGTGGAGAACTGCAAAGCGAGATACACCCATTTAGAAATATCATCGACCAAACAGAACTGACAAACTACTTTGAAGAAGAATGGTTTAAGGAAAAGTTTGTACTGTACTTACCAGTATAACGAAAACTAAAACGAAAACGAAAACCATAACGAAAACGAAAACCATAACGAAAACAGACAAAAATGAAGATAAAGACTATACCCTGTAACATGCTGGACGAGAATTGTTACATCGTCAGCGATGAGACAAAAGAATGTATGATAATAGACTGTGGTGCCTCTTGTGAAATGGAGCAGAGAGCCATCAGCGACTATATCAAGATAGAGGGACTGAAACCTGTGCTTTATGTGCTGACTCACGGACACTTTGACCACACAATGGGTGGAAAATGGGTGTATGACACATATGGACTACAGCCTACCATCTGCGAAAGAGATGCCGAGTTGTACAAGAACTTCAAAGAAGACATTGAATCAATGATAGGATATCAGGTGGACTATGACCTGCCTATCATAGGCCGCTGCCTCAACGATGGTGACACAGTAACCTTCGGCAACAGCACTTTTAAAGTAATAAACACCCCAGGACATTCAAAGGGCAGTGTGGTTTACTATAACAAAGAAAACAGTGTAGCCTTTACTGGTGATACTCTCTTCAAGGGTAGTATAGGACGTACAGACTTACCTAGCGGCTCGATGTTCCAGATGATAAATTCATTGAGATTGTTGGAGCAACTGCCTGACGACACAACGATATATCCTGGACACGGACCTGAAACAACGATGAAGTTGGAAGGAGCTACAAATCCATATCTTGACAGGTGAAAAGTGAACGCATCATAATGGGTATAGACCCTGGCACGAATGTCATGGGATATGGTGTGATAAAATGCCAAGGTCAGAAGGCTGAGATGGTGGCAATGGGTGTTATCGATATGCGAAAAGAAAGCGACACCTATCTGAAGCTGGGACACATCTTCGAACGTGTGACAGGTATCATAGATGAATATCTGCCTGACGAACTGGCCATCGAGTCCCCATTCTTCGGGAAGAACGTGCAATCGATGCTGAAACTAGGCAGAGCACAAGGAGTTGCAATAGCAGCTGCCATACACCATAGTGTACCCATTCACGAATATGCACCACTGAAGATAAAGATGGCGCTGACTGGTGTCGGAAGTGCCTCAAAGGAACAAGTGGCAGGGATGTTGCAACGCATTCTGAAGATAAGCAAAGAAGATATGCCGAAATTCATGGATGCCACAGATGCCTTAGCTGCAGCTTACTGCCATTTTATGCAGACAAACGCTCCAATATCAACAGGAAAGAAATATAGTTCATGGAAGGACTTTGCCACAAAGAATAAAGACAGGGTGAACTCATAATGGAACAGCATATAGCGATAGTAGGACTGAATGCCAGCGGAAAGACGCAACTGGTAGAAAAATATCTTCGTGAGAATCCCTCACGTTATGTCAGATATATTACCTTCCGTGATACCTATGGTGGCGACAATGACCGCACATACTACCTGCAGCAAAGGTGGAACCAGATGGAGATAGACCCAGAGACTCCTACTGTAGAGCAGCTATTGGAGAAAGCATACAAAGCAGGCAACAGCGGAGCAGAAGACGGAAAAGCATTCAAGGAACACCTTTATGACATTTTCAATCTGCGCTATCTGTTGGACAAATATATCATACTGCTGTCATCAGGAGAACTGAGGAAATTTGTTCTTTGCAGAGCTCTCATGGGACGCCCTAAAAAACTCATTATCGACAACCCTTTCATAGGTTTGGATAGCGAGACACGCGAACAGTTGAAAGGAGTATTGGCTGATATGGCCCACGAACACGGACTGCAGATAGTGCTGATACTGACGAAAGAAGCAGAGATACCTGACTTTATAACAGACATCAGGCGAGTAAAGAGCAACGACAAAAGCATTATACTGGAAGCACACCCCGAGATGGTGAGCGACTTATTAGCAGCTCAACAGCAGTATGCAATAGGTAAGAGCAACGACATAGTGAACCTCAAGAAGGTAAAGATACAATATGGTCCGAGAACCATTCTGAAAGACCTCGATTGGAATATCCGCAGAGGCGAGAGATGGGCTTTGTCCGGACAGAATGGAGCAGGAAAATCCACCCTGCTGTCAATCATCTGTTGTGACAATCCACAGTCATATGCCAACGATGTAACCCTCTTTGGTATGCAGCGAGGACACGGTGAGAGCATCTGGGAGATAAAGAAACACATAGGATATGTTTCACCGGAGATGCATCGCTCCTATACCAGAGATCTACCTGTAATGCGTATCATAGCATCAGGACTTAAGGACACCATAGGACTCTATGTGCAGCCAACAGAAGAGGATTATGTAATCTGTCGAAAATGGATGAAGGTTTTCGGCATAGAAGATTTGGCGGAGAAATCGTTCATAAAACTATCTTCCGGAGAGCAGAGACTAGTATTGGTAGTAAGGGCTTTTGTAAAGTGTCCAGACCTATTGATTCTCGATGAACCTCTACACGGCTTGGACCAACCACGAAGTGAAATGGTGAAAAACATCATTGACGAGTATTGCAAAGATAAAAGCAAGACATTGATAATGGTGACACACTATGAAGAAAACCTACCAGAATGTATAACAGACAGAAAGATTTTGAAGAGAAACATTTGACCAAAACGAAAATATTATGAAAAAGAACATTATTGTAGCCTTAATGGCATCGGCAGCGCTTTTGAATATTTCTGCCACAGAGGTTAGTGATAGCACAAAAAATGACAGTCTCATCTTTACTACCATAAAGGAGATTCCTATCACATCAGTCAAAAATCAGGCACGCTCTGGCACCTGTTGGATATACTCCACCCTATCATTCTTTGAGGCTGAGATACTAAAGAAGAACGGTAAAACCTATGACCTCTGCGAGATGTTTGTTGCCAATCGCAACTATATGGACAGAGCAATTATGAAGGTTCGCCTGCATGGTGATATGCAGTTTGCACAAGGTGGTTCTGCTTATGATGTGTACTATATCCTGAGCAACTATGGCATTTGCCCTGAAGATGCGATGCCTGCACCAGGTACGATGTATGGAGACACTCTGAATAACTTCAACGAATTCTTCAAGGTAATGACTCCTTATGTGGAGGCTCTATCTACATCTGAAGCCAAGAAACTGTCACCAGCATGGAAAAATGGTTTGCAGGGCATCATTGATGCTTACCTGGGAAAGACACCAGAGAAATTTAACTATGAAGGAAAAGAATATACCCCACAAAGCTTTGCTGCTTCACTGGGACTTGACTGGAAAGATTATGTCTCTATCACCTCTTATACACACCGTCCATTCTGGACAGAATTCCCTGTAGAGGTGCAGGACAACTGGCGCGGTGGCTTGTCATGGAATATCCCAATGGATGATATGGCTCGCATCATCGATTATGCCATAGATAACGGATATACTGTAGCTTGGGGCGGTGATGTCTCAGACGATGGTTTCACCCGCGAAGGATTAGCAATATTGGTGGATACCAAGAAAGTGGCAGACAATGAGGGCTCAGATATGGCAAAATGGTTAAAGCTATCGGCAAAAGAGAAAAACGACAAACTTAAGAAGCTGGGTGCCAACGTACCAGAGAAGACACCGACTCAGGAGATGCGTCAGGAACAGTATGACAACTGGGAGCTGACGGATGATCACGGAATGCTGATATATGGAAAAGCAAAAGACCAAAACGGACGAGAATACTACATGGTGAAGAATTCATGGGGCGAGACAGGTGCTTATAAGGGAACATGGTATATGTCGAAGAACTTTATCGTAGCAAAGACCATGGACTTTCTCGTCAACAAAAACGCTGTTCCGAAGGATATCCGCAAAAAGTGTGGTTTTTAATAACGAAGACTCTTAAACTTGAAACCTGAAGTTTGAAACTCGTTAACTTCATAAGCCGTTGGATGGCAGTAATAATACTGCTGGGGGGAGTCTTCTCTATGATATTCCCTGAAGTGGGAAACATCATCAAGGCATCATGGATAAGTTGGATGCTGGGCATCGTGATGCTGGGCATGGGACTGATGCTGCAATTGGATGATGTGCGCATAGTCTTCTCACGTCCGCAAGATGTGTTAATAGGCAATGTGCTACAGTTTTTCATCATGCCATTGCTCGGATATCTGCTGACCATTATCTTTCAATTACCACCAGATTTGGCAGTTGGAGTGATTTTGGTAGGATGTTGCCCAGGAGGAACAGCATCCAATGTGATGACTTACTTGGCAAAAGGTGATTTAGCGCTATCTGTAGGAGTGACAACAATCTCTACCCTACTGGCTCCATTCGTGACACCAATGCTGGTATGGGCTTTGGCAGGAACAATGGTAGAAGTGGATATCGTAACAATGTTCCTCAGCATAGTGCAGGTGGTGATACTACCTATTGCCATCGGCATCATAGTACGACAATATGCATCATCATTTGCCGACAAAGTAGCAGTATATCTGCCAGCTGTATCCGTAATAGCAATCACCCTGATAGTGATGGCTGTCGTTGCCGCTAACCAAAACGCATTACTCACCTCTGGCATCACAATACTCATTGTCGTAGTCTTACATAACCTAATGGGATTCTTGTTGGGATATGGTGCAGCTGCATTAGCGGGTCTGACACGTCCAAAGAAAGTGGCATTGAGCATAGAGGTTGGTATGCAGAACAGTGGATTGGCTTGTTCGCTGGCACACCAGCATTTTGCTGCTATGGCGATGGCAGGAGTACCTGGAGCTATCTTCAGTGTTTGGCATAATATAGCAGGTGCCATAATTTGGGGAAGACATAGGGAAGTTTCGAGCGAAGGTCAAAACCAAAACGGGATTTAAATAAGTTATATTTGGCAGAATAAAAATTTTTTACTAATTTTGCAGCCACATATTTACATTAATAGAACAAGCAAGATGAAAAGACTAACATTAATCTTGGCGATACTCTTTAGCGCAGGATGTATGCTGACGGTATCAGCAGCACATAAGAAGGACAAGAACAAAGTCGCTGCATCATCAGAGAAGGCTTTGGTGGTATTTTTCTCTGCTACAGAAAATACCGCACGTCTGGCAAAAAAGATAGCAGAACAGCATCATGCCGACATATATCGTATCATCCCTGCCACAAAATACACCAGGGCAGATCTTGACTGGCACAACAGCAAGAGTCGTTCATCAGTGGAAATGACTAACGACAAGGCGCGTCCAAATATGAAGGGGAATGTGAAGCACATGGAGAAATACAACACAATATATTTGGGCTACCCAATTTGGTGGGGTGTTGCTCCACGCATCATCAACACATTTATTGATGCCAATCCCGGATTGAAAGGAAAGACCATAATACCTTTCGCTACATCAGGAAGCAGCACAATAGACAAGTCGGTAGAAGAACTTAGAGCCACCTACCCCTACCTGACTATAAAAGACGGCATAAAAATAATACATTAACATAAAAAACAGAAAAGATTATGAGCAACTTTATTAAAGAATTCAAGGAATTTGCAGTAAAAGGAAATGCTATCGACATGGCTGTCGGTGTAATCATTGGCGGTGCATTCGGAGAAATCGTAAACAGTATCGTTAACGACATCATCATGCCTCCTATTGGATGGCTCATCGGCGGTGTTAACTTCTCAGACCTAAAAGTAGAACTGCCTAAGGTTGTTCTTGACAGTGGCATAGAACTTGCTCCTGCTACTATCAACTACGGTAGCTTCGTACAAACCATCATCAACTTCATCATCATCGCTCTGTGTGTATTCATGATGATTAAGGGATTGGCAAAATTAAAGAATTCAAAGGAGGCTGAAGCAGAGGCACCTGCTGCACCAGCAGAACCAAGTAACGAGGAGAAACTGCTGACAGAAATTCGTGACCTGCTGGCTAAAAAGTAAAGGTTAGAGGTTATAGGTTAAAGGTTAAAGAAAAACTGATGACTGCTAAGGAAATAAGAGAATCTTTCAAAAAATTCTTTGAAAGTAAAGAACATCTTATAGTGCCCAGCGCACCAATGGTGGTTAAGGATGACCCAACACTGATGTTCACCAATGCTGGTATGAACCAGTTTAAGGACATCATCTTGGGCAATACGACTCCTAAGAGCCGCAGACAAGCCGACACCCAAAAGTGTCTACGAGTTAGCGGAAAGCATAATGACTTGGAAGAAGTAGGACATGACACCTATCATCACACAATGTTTGAGATGCTGGGCAACTGGAGTTTTGGCGACTACTTCAAGAAGGAGGCCATCACATGGGCATGGGAATATATCGTTGATGTACTGAAGATAGATCCAGCAGACCTCTATGCCACAGTATTCGAAGGCTCTAAGGAGGAAGGCTTGGCACGCGATGACGAGGCTGCTGCTATATGGGCACAGTTCTTGCCTAAAGACCATATCATCAACGGCAATAAGCACGACAACTTCTGGGAAATGGGTGACACAGGACCTTGTGGACCTTGTTCTGAACTGCATGTGGACTCTCGTTCTGCAGAAGAAAAGGCAAAGATACCCGGCAAGGATCTCGTTAACAAGGACCACCCACAGGTGATAGAAATCTGGAACCTGGTATTTATGCAGTTTAACAGAAAAGCCGATGGCTCACTTGAAGAACTGCCTGCTAAGGTAATAGATACTGGTATGGGCTTTGAACGACTCGTACGCACCCTGCAAGGGAAGACTTCTAACTATGACACCGACATCTTCCAGCCACTCATCAAGACGATGGCTGACATGGCAGGATGTAAGTATGGCGAATCAGAAGATAAAGATGTTGCTCTGCGTGTAATCGTTGACCATCTGCGTGCTATCGCTTTCGCTATTGCTGACGGACAACTGCCAAGTAATGCAAAGGCGGGATATGTCATAAGGAGAATCTTGAGACGTGCCGTAAGATATGGATACACCTTCTTGGGACAAAAGGAGGCATTCATATACAAGTTGGTACCAACTCTCGTAGAGGAAATGGGAGAAGCTTTCCCAGAACTGCCAGCACAACAGAAGCTCATCATGAAGGTGATGCAGGAGGAAGAAAGTGCTTTCCTGCGTACTTTGGAGAATGGCATAAAGTTGTTGCAAGGCATCATCAACGAGACAAAATCTGCTGGTAAGACAGAGATTGCCGGTGACAAGGCCTTCACACTCTTCGATACTTATGGATTCCCTCTCGACCTCACAGAATTGATATGCCGCGAACAGGGCATGACTGTGGATGAGAAAGAATTCAACAACTGCATGGAGGAACAGAAAAAGCGCGCCAGAAATGCTGCTGAGGTACATCTGGGTGACTGGGTAGTGCTACAGGACAAGGAATCTAATTTCGTAGGATATGACAACACTGAATATCCTTGCCACATCGTAAAGTATCGTGAGGTACAACAAAAGAGAGGTACTGCCTACGAAATGATTCTTGACAACACTCCTTTCTACGGAGAGATGGGTGGTGAGATTGGCGATAGCGGTGTACTGGTTTCTGAAAACGAGGAGATAAAGGTACTCGACACTAAGAAGGAAAATGGTGTTGCAATACACATCGTTGACAAGATACCTGAAAACTGCGAAGCAGAGTTTATGGCTTGTGTAGATACAGACAAGCGCCAAGCTATAGAAAGCAACCATACTTGTACCCACTTGTTAGACCAAGCACTTAGAGAGGTGCTCGGCGATCATGTGGAACAGAAGGGTTCATTGGTAACCGACGAATATCTACGCTTTGACTTCTCACATTTTGAGAAGGTTACACCAGAGCAGATACGCGAAGTGGAGCACATCGTCAACGAACGCATTCGCCAGAACCTACCACTTGAGGAATTCCGCGATACACCAATCGAGGAAGCAAAGCAACTGGGAGCCATAGCACTCTTCGGAGAAAAATATGGCGACAAAGTACGTGTTGTCAAATTTGGTTCTTCAGTAGAATTCTGTGGTGGCTGTCACGCTTCTGCAACAGGTCAGATAGGAATGGTACGCATCATCAACGAAAGCAGTATCGCTGCTGGTGTTCGTCGTATAGAAGCTATCACAGGCAAAGCAGTAGAAGAGTTGATAGACAAGGCTCAGGATTTCCAGAATTCCCTGAAAACACTCTTCAATAATGCCCCAAATCTGTTTGAGACAATCTCCAAGGCCATAGCAGAAAACAAAGAACTGCAGGCACAAGTGGACGAATTCAAGTCACAACAGGCAGGACAGTATAAGGAGAAACTCATTAACAATGCTCGTGAGAAAGACGGCATAAAGATTATGAGTGATGTGCTACCTATAGAGGCACAGAATGCTAAAGATATGGCATTCCAGTTGAGACAACAATTCCCTGAAAAACTCGTTGTTGCAATAGGATGTGTTTCACAAGGTAAGCCAAACCTTACTGTTGCAATTTCTGACGACCTTGTAAAAGAGGGTAAGAATGCCGGACAGATAGTTCGCGAAGCTGGAAAACTGATACAAGGTGGTGGTGGCGGTCAGCCGCATTTCGCTACTGCTGGAGGTAAGAATCCAGAAGGTCTTAAGAGCGCAGTTGACTTAATCGTTGAGTTAGCTCTGGCATAAGAGACTTCCGAATAGATAACGTAATAGAACATGTAGCCTGGAAATCCTGATTTAGGATGCGAGGCTGCATGTTTTTTATTATCCTCATAACATCATTCAACTGCTCATAGGGAAATTTAAACGTGAGTTGTTCTTCAACCTGCCGCTCCTCTATCCTACCTTCTGCCTTAGCATTTTCTA
Organism: Prevotella sp.; assembly: GCA_017475005.1. Taxonomy (GTDB): domain Bacteria; phylum Bacteroidota; class Bacteroidia; order Bacteroidales; family Bacteroidaceae; genus Prevotella. The sequence continues at coordinate 43,490 of JAFVGI010000015.1, forward strand.
TAGCATCATGGGCTGCTTCACGATAGGCAACAATAAGTCCGCCAGTACCAAGATTAACACCTCCATAATAACGTATTACGAAGATTACCACATTGGTAAGATTAGCACTAAGCAAAGCACCATGAATAGGTTTGCCAGCAGTTGATGAAGGCTCACCATCATCATTAGCACGAAAAATACTGCCGTCACTACCAAGCCGATAGGCATAACATACATGGCGGGCATCATAGTATTTCTTCTTGTAAAACTGCTGCAATTCCTTCACCTCTTCAGGTGTTTCCACATGATGAGCAAAAGCATAAAATTTGCTTCGTTTCTCCGTATAATAACCTTCGGAAATAGATGATATGGTGAGATATGTATCTTCCATCTATACCTTCTTCAAGATGGACTTCATAGTTGAAACAGGATGCGTCAAGTCATCCCGTACTGTTATCAATTCGTTGAAGAATTCCGAGAATGCGGATTGCATGACATTTGGCTTACGTCTGCTTTTGTCCGCATGATCATTGATAATGATGCGGATGCCCTTACTCTTCAGTTGCACATGTAGGTCGGTACCCTCCATGATGGGGTCTCCATCAAAATGTATAACACCAGGAGCACTACGTGTTATATGAATATCCTTTGCCTTGAAAGAGCGGATTTTTGACGACTTATCAAGAGTCTTATTAATAAGGTCAAGACCTACTTGTGGCGCATCAATGATATCAAATGGTTCCATGATAACGACATCAAGCAATCCGTCAGACATAGAAGCCTTAGGAGCTATATATGCATCATTGCCATACTGGGAAGCATTGGCAACAGAAACGAGGAATGCCTTATGGGGTTCAGTCTCATTACCATCGAGGGTTATAGAATATGTCTCAGGCTTATACTTCAACCCTTCTACAAGGACATTTTCTATATATGTCATAGGGCCACGCTTTCCTGCATCAGCAAATTTCTTGGAGATAAAAGCATCAAATCCCATACCGCAGGTACAGAAGAATGGGTGGTCATTAATTATTCCATAATCAAGGGCATGAACAACGCCTTCTGCGATAATCTTCATAGCACCTTCCATATTGATAGGCAACATCAGATGACGCGCAAGACCATTGCCTGAACCACAAGGGATAATGCCCAATGCCGTCTTAGATTCTACCAAACCACGGGCCACCTCGTTAACAGTACCATCACCACCTACAGCAACTACGATATCTACGCCCTCCTGTGCTTTTTGTTTCGCTATATCAAAAGCATGACCAGCATATTCCGTAGATATTATTTCTATTTCGTTTGTCTCTCTACTAATATATTTATCTACTACTTCAGGCAGCATATCCTTCTTGCCGACACCTGAAATAGGATTTACGATAAAGACTATTTTCTTGTTTTCTAGCATTGAAATGTATTTGTCCTGACACTCTTTTGCTCTGCAAAATTAATAAATTGGTCTATAAAAAGACAGAAAAACGAAGGGAAACATATATTATTTTGCACAAAAAAAAATTTTCTGTGAAAAAAATTGTGCCATGTCATATATTTTTTATACCTTTGCACGCATATATAGTTGTTAACGACAAAAAATGGGACAATTACAAAAGAAATTTGAATCGTATCGCTTACCACAGCGATTCATGGAAATGGGAGTATATCCATATTTCCGTGAGATAACAAGCAAGCAAGGCACAGAGGTTTCTATGGGCGGACACAAAGTATTGATGTTCGGTTCTAATGCATATACGGGTCTCGTTGGTGACCAGCGCATCTGTGAGGCAGCAAAGCAAGCTATAGACCAATATGGTACAGGATGTGCAGGTAGCCGTTTCCTGAATGGAACACTCGACATTCACGTTAAGTTGGAAAAGGACTTAGCAGAATTCGTTCATAAAGATGAAGCACTCTGCTTCTCTACTGGATTCTCTGTAAATGCAGGTGTTATTGCAGCAGTTGGTGGTCGTGAGGACTACATTATCTGTGATGACAGAGATCATGCCAGTATCGTTGACGGACGCCGTTTGAGCTTCGCAAAACAGCTTAAGTATAAGCACAATGATATGGAGGACCTTGAGAACCTCCTGAAGAAGCTTCCTTATGAAGCTGTAAAGCTGATTGTCGTTGATGGAGTATTCTCTATGGAAGGCGATTTGGCTAAGCTGCCAGAGATAGTAGAGTTGAAGAAGAAGTACAATTGTTCTATCATGGTTGACGAGGCTCACTCTCTCGGTGTTTTTGGTGATCACGGAAGAGGTGTTTGTGACCACTTCGGACTTACTGACGAGGTTGACCTTATCATGGGTACATTCTCTAAGTCTCTTGCTTCTATCGGTGGATTCATTGCTGGTGACAAGGATACCATAAACTTCCTGAGACATAACTCCAGAACATACATCTTCTCAGCTTCAAATACTCCTGCTGCTACAGCAGCTGCTCAAAAGGCATTGGATATTCTGAAAGCAGAACCTGAAATCATCGAAAAGTTGTGGAATGTTACCAACTACGCCCTCAAGCGTTTCAAAGAAGAGGGATTCGAAATTGGTGATACAGAATCTCCTATCATACCTCTTTATATTCGTGATGCCGATAAGACATTCCTTATCACCTCTTTGGCATTCGAAGCAGGTGTATTCATCAACCCTGTAGTACCACCAGCATGTGCACCACAAGATACTCTTGTACGCTATGCTCTAATGGCTACACACACTAAGGAACAGGTAGACCGTTCTGTTGAAATACTGAAGAATATTTTCATCGAACAGGGAATAATAAAATAAGAATACCTACTCTTAGGTATTGTCCAATAACGAAAAACTTCGTACCTTTGTACCCGATAGCCAATGGTTGTCGGGTGTTTTCTTTATACAAGATTCACACCTCTCTCTCTAAAAGACAGAAAGTTTTTGTTAATAAGATAAAGTTCATAATGTTTTTGTAAGGTAAAGAAAAAGGGATTAGCTGTGAAGCTCATCCCTTTATTGTTACCTTTACTCTTGCTATACGACGTTGTTCTTTCTTGAGGATTTCAAAAGTCAAATCTCCAAATTCGAATCTCTCATGTATCCCAGGGAAGTCGCCCTTTAACTCCAACAACAATCCGGCAAGTGTGTCTGCTTCGTCGAATTTTTCAAAGTAATCATCATCAAGCGAGAGAATGCGACAAAGGTCCACAATCTTTGTCTTTCCCTCAAATACATATGTCTTATAATCAAGCTTTACGTAGCCATTATCCTCCTCATCATACTCATCACTAATCTCTCCAACAATCTCCTCCAGAATATCTTCAAGAGTGATAATACCACTGGTGCCTCCGAATTCATCAACAACGATAGCAATATGCACCTTGTTAGTTTGGAATTCCCTCAGGAGATCATCAATCTTCTTTGTCTCTGGAACGAAATGAGCCGGCCTGATAAGTGTCTGCCAACGGAAAGAATTTGCTTTGCCGATGTGAGGCAGGAGGTCCTTGATATAAAGTATTCCGCGAATATTATCAATACTGCCTTGATAAACAGGTATGCGGCTATAATTATTTTCAACTATATTATCTATTACATCCTTAAAAGAGGACTTAATATCTATGTCAACGATATCCTGGCGCGAAGTCATTATTTCCTTCACCATCTCATCGCTGAAACGAATAATGCCCTCCAGCATCTCTTTCTCATCACGTATTTCCTCCTTGTCCGTCATATCCAACGCCTGCTCCAGTTCGTCAGCAGAAATGTCATATTCTCTTCTCTGGACAAAGCGTGCTGCCAATATACCTGAGCCCAGCAACAATGTACCAATAGGCCAGAATAACTGACGGAAAAACAATATACCATTAACTACCCTTCTACAGAAAGTCAATGGCGAAACGCGTGAATACACTTTTGGAATAATCTCTCCAAATAACAGCAACAAGAATGTCAGCAATACCGTAACAACCAAGAAATGCAACCAATATGCTGTTCCGAAGTCAACTATATGCATAAAGAAATAGTTGAGCAACATGATGATTGTCACATTGATGAAATTATTGGTAATAAGTATTGTGGCAAGGGTGCGCTCAGAGTCTTCCCTTAGCATCAGGATTTTCTTGTCCTTTTCCTTGTCAGAATCCAGTTCTGACAAATCCTTTGGCGTTAAACTGAAGAAAGCTATTTCAGAACCGCTGGCAAATGCTGACATCAGCAGCAAGAATAATGATGCTACAAGAGAAATTATAGCACTAATGCCAGGCGCATAAAAATGTATCTGCGATAAAGGGTCGTCCATTTAGGATTGTTGTTGTGTTGGTTTAGGAGTTAACAATTCCAGATTATCCACTATCACCTCGGTAGTAGTGCGCTGTACACCTTTCTTATCATCATATTGACGATATTGTATCTTACCATCAACATATATCTTATCGCCTGTATGAACATACTGTTCTACAATCTTTGCCAGACGACGATAAAATACGAGGTTATGCCAATCTGTTCTGTCTGGTACCTTTGTACCATTAGCTAGAGTATATCCGCGTTCTGTTGTAGCAAGACGTACATTTGCAACAGCCTGGTCCTGATCAAAATATCTAACCTCAGGCTCTGCTCCTACATTACCTATAAGAATTACCTTGTTCATGATTGTGGTTTTTCAGCACCAAGATAGTGACATTGGAAATTCTTTCCGCGTGCTGCAGGGAATTGTGAACGCTTATCTACACATGTCAGCAGATAATCGCAAATGCGATTGTAGCAATCCTGTATTGATTCTGCTTTACACTGTGCCGTAAACGTAGTATCACGATATTCGCATTTTCCAAGATGATTGACAACAACTCTCTTAAAATCGAGAGTCCCTTCATACCATCCTGGCAATATTGCCTGTAAGCGTTTTTGTTCTTGTGCTTTGGAGTCATTAGCGCCAGCAACAGGCTGACGAACGGCTTTCTTATCTTTGAAATCCTGCAAACTTTCAGCTTCAGTCTTGATAACGATGAAATACTGACGAGAGTGTACCTTATAACGTTTTGGATAGAAGTCTGCACTTGCTACATATTCGCGCAAATCAGCCTCCAACTCCGGAGTAATTTCTATTTCATCAAGATTGGAAAGAAACACGAGAGCCTCTTCAACATCATGCACAAGGGTCTCGTCATTAAAATATCTTAGGTATAAGTTCATTTCTAAAAAAGAGGAAGAATAATAAAAACAACAGAAAAAAGAGCGGAAAACGGGACTCGGACCCGCGACCCCAACCTTGGCAAGGTTGTGCTCTACCAACTGAGCTATTTCCGCATCAGGAAAAGTGAAGAGGAGGAGACTCGAACTCCCACGTCGCAATTGACACTACCCCCTCAAAGTAGCGCGTCTACCAATTCCGCCACCTCTCCGACTTTTACGTGTTATTTTATGTATGTGCCCAGAACAGGACTCGAACCTGCACGCCTCGCGGCACACGCACCTGAAACGTGCGCGTCTACCAATTCCGCCACCTGGGCATAAGACTTTCCAAGAAAATAACCTTCGTTTGTTTCCTGTTGTTTCAATAAGAAGAGCGGAAAACGGGACTCGGACCCGCGACCCCAACCTTGGCAAGGTTGTGCTCTACCAACTGAGCTATTTCCGCATTAAACGCTTGCAATTTTTCAATTGCGGATGCAAAAGTAATATATTTTTTTTAATTATACAACTTTTTCCTATTTATTTTTCAAAAAAATTATTAATATACGTATTTTTGCTTGACAAATGTCAATACATTTACTACATCCTCAACCCATTAGCAAATGCTGCAGCATCCATCTTTGCCTTTCCGACGGGTTGCACCTTCAACAGTTCCAAAGGACCATCACCACACATTATATATATACGCTTCTTTTCCTTTATCAATGTTCCTACTGCCACACCAGCTGCCGCCTCTTGTTTTCCACATTTGCTGGCTTTGTATATCTTCATCTCCATCGTCGTACCGTCCGGCAATGTCACTTCGCCCCATGCGCCAGGAATAGGACACAAGCCCCTGATGAAATCATATACCTGCTTCGCTGTCAATGACCAGTCTATCTTACAATTACTCTTTGTCAGCTTTGGAGCATTATGCAGTTCTTCCGTTTCTTTCTGTGGAATGCTGTCTATTGTTCCGTTGCCTGCAATAAGAGCATCTATCGTCTCCACTGCTATCTGTGCTCCAAGTGTCATAAGTCCATCATACACATATTCCACATCAGCATCATCCGGAATATCAAACGGTTTCTGCATTATAATGCGACCAGTATCTATATCGTGATCCAGGAAGAATGTCGTCACTCCCGTTTGTGTCTCGCCATTTATGATGGCCCAGTTGATAGGGGCTGCTCCTCGATATTGTGGCAACAGAGCAGCATGAACATTAAACGTGCCATATTGTGGCATTGCCCACACTACTTCCGGCAACATCCTGAAGGCAACGACTACCTGCAAGTCGGCATTATACGAGCGCAACTGTTCCAGGAAAGCCTCGTCCTTCATCTTCTCTGGCTGCAATACGGGAATACCATGTTCCTGTGCATACACCTTTACTGCTGGAGCATGCAGTACTGATGCATGACGTCCAACCGGCTTGTCCGGCTGCGTCACAACTGCTACAACATTATATCCTCCCTCTACGAGAGCCTGCAATGTTCCGACTGCAAACTCCGGAGTACCCATAAAGACAATTCTCAAATCACTTTTCACCATAACTGCTCTGAGTCAAAAACGGGACCTTCCGTACAAACACAAACGTTGCCCTTATCCTTCACCTTCTCCACACAACACAGGCAAGCCCCTACTCCACAAGCCATCTTGTTCTCCAGGCTCGCCTCACATTTTGTACCTTTCTCCTTTGCCTTTCGTGCAACAGCCTTCATCATAGGAGCCGGGCCGCATGTAGAGATAAGGTCAAAACTTTCCTTTTCCCAAATAGTATGGTCAGTAACAAATCCCTTTTCTCCTTCGCTGCCGTCTTCGGTAGTAATAAATACTCGTCCTACAGCCTTGAAGTCATCTGTCATCAGCAGGTCCTTTGCCGAACGGGCTCCCAACAGGAAGGTCGGTTCTGCACCCATCTCCTTCAGCTTGCGTCCAAGATATAACAGTGGTGCCACTCCTACTCCGCCACCGACGAGAAGTTGTCTTTGCTTCTGCATAGTAAAGCCGTTTCCGAGGGGCAGGACAACATTTAATGTCTCACCTTCCTTCAGCATGCCAAGACGCTTTGTTCCATCTCCGATACAAGCCACAAGCAGGTGCAGTTCATTCTTCTCCCTGTCAACATTATTTATTGATATCGGACGACGCAGGAAGGTCGTTGGAGAACCATCTACCCTCACCTCTACAAACTGCCCAGGAAGCATTTCGGGCAAGGTGTCTTTGTGGGTCAGCTTCAGCAATACATATTTCTCATTGATATGCACCACCTGACTCACTGTCATATCTAAACAATATTTCTTCATCAGATTTCCTTTAATATCTCCAACACCAGTTTCCACACTTTCTCGACCGATGGTATATGCAGTCTTTCGTCAGGAGAATGCACACCCCTCATCGTCGGGCCCATCGACAGCATATCGAGGTTAGGATATCTGTCAGCAAACAGTCCACACTCCAGACCAGCATGAATACCTATTATCTTTGGCTCCTTATCATACAACTTCTTATAGCATTTCCGCGCAACATCCCTGATATGGCTGTCCGGACGCATCTTCCATGCTGGATAGCCGTCATTATGTATTATCTCGTCTGCTCCTGCCAACTCAAATACGGCACGAACGGTATTCACCATATTCCTCAGGTTACTCATTACCGAACTTCTCTGCGAAGCCACGATGACGCACCTTCCCTCTTCCGTCTGTACAGAAGCAAGGTTTGACGATGTCTCGGTAATCTCTCCCAGCATAGTGTCCTGCACTACAGAGAATACTCCCGTATGAACTGCCTGCAGGGCATGCATCAGGCGTACACCGATATTGAAAGGTATCACCTTCACAGGTTCTGTGCTTTCCATGTGCCACTCTATTGTGGGTTCTGTAACGTGGAATTCCTCTTCCACCTCTGCACAATACACATTCCAGTCAGCCCTTACTGTTTCCTTCTCTGCAAACGGAACTGCTATGACAGCTCTACCGTCACGAGGTATTGCGTTATGCAGTTTTCCTGCATTGAACTCTGCTATGCAGACAGGCATTTTCTGCTGTTCCATATATATAAAGCGGCTCAGCAGTTTTATGGAGTTTGCACGCTTCTTGTTTATGTCGTCGCCACTATGGCCGCCCGTCAGGCCCTTCACACTTATCTCCATGAAGAACCAGCGCTTTGTCTTGTCGGCTTCTTCTCTCTCAAAGTTGAAGACGGCTGTCGTGGTCTTTCCTCCTGCACATGAGACATAGAACAAACCCTCATCCTCTGAATCGAGGTTCAGGAGATAGTTGCTGCGCAGCATATCCGACTTCAGGTTATTTGCTCCTGTCAGGCCTGTTTCCTCATCACGTGTGAAGAGACATTCTATAGGACCGTGTTCTATCGTCTTCGAATCAAGGATAGCCAGTTCCATAGCACATCCTATACCATCGTCAGCACCGAGAGTAGTACCGTCAGCCGTCAGCCATTCACCGCTGGCATCAGCCTTACCGTCAGCATCAGCAACATAAGCGACAACAGGGTCTGTCATGAAGTCTATCTCCTTATCCACCAGCTTGTCACACACCATATCCATGTGACTCTGAATCGTCAGGGTTGGCTTATTCTCCATACCTGGAGTGGCCGGCTTCCTTATCAATACATTACCTGCTTCATCGACGATAGTCTCAAGACCTCTCTGCCTACCGAAATCCTGCAAATAGGATATCATCTTCTCCTCGTGCTTCGACGGACGAGGAATCTTATTTATCTCACCAAAAAACAGAAATACGTCCTTTGGGTTTAATAATTCATAATTCACAATTATAATTTCTTAATTAAACTAAAAAACGATTATCTTTAATCTCTCTCTTTTCTCTACTCTTAAACTTTTTTCGTACATTTGCATGCAAAATTAGTAAAAATGACGCAATTAACAAAATCTTTTAATATAAAAATGACAAAAGCATCTACTTTTAGTGCTATTACTGCAGCAGTCATAGCCCTTTTCTCTCTCGCTTCTTGCGACAACTCTCCAAAAGCTGACAGCTCTACCGAAGAGAAGAAACAAGTTCCCTCAACCATTAAGATTGCATACGTTGAGGTTGACTCTATCATGACACAGTATGAGTTCTGCAAGGAGTATTCATTGATTCTCGAAAAGAAGAGCCAGAATATCCAGAGTACTCTTCAGCAGAAGGGTCAGGCATTACAGTCTGCTGCCGCTAATTTCCAGCAGAAACTGCAACAGAATGCCTACACCCGTGAGCAAGCAGAACAGATTCAGGCAAATCTGCAGAAGCAGAATGCAGACCTTGAGGCTCTCCAGGCACGTCTGACAGCAGAATTCCAGAACGAGACAGCAAAATTCAATGAGGCGCTGCACGATTCTTTACAGCACTTCATCAATAAATATAATAAGGATAAAAAATATACTATGATTCTCTCTAAGAGTGGTGACAATATCCTTTATGCCAACAAGGGTATTGACATTACTGACGAAATCGTTAAGGGCCTGAACAAAGCATACAAGAAGGGCTCTACCAAAAAAGAAGAGAAGAAATAGTGAAGGAAATCCGTTGGGGAGTAATCGGTTGCGGTGAGGTAACCGAGAAGAAGAGCGGACCGGCCTTTAATGAAGTAGAGGGGTCAAGACTTGTGGCTGTAATGAGCCGCAATGCAGACAAGGCGTGCTCCTATGCTGAGCGTCACGGCATCTCTACCTGGTACACCGACCCGCAGGCCCTTGTTGACGACCCCAACGTTAATGCCGTTTATATAGCCACCCCACCCTCTTCGCATGCCACTTATGCCATTATGGCTATGCGAGCAGGAAAGCCCGCTTATGTAGAGAAGCCGCTGGCAGCCTCTTATGATGACTGTGCCCGCATCAATCGTGTATCTGCAGAGACACATGTCCCTTGCTTCGTAGCCTACTATCGTCGCTATCTGCCCTACTTCCAGAAGGTACGCCAGTTGCTCGACGAAGGACGCATCGGCAAGGTGCTCAATGTGCAGATACGTTTTGCATGCCCTCCGCGTCAGGTGGATTATAACGCCCCCGACCAACGTCCTTGGCGCATACAGCCCGATATCGCAGGAGGCGGGTATTTCTACGACCTCGCGCCCCATCAGTTTGATATCCTGCAGCAGTTCTTTGGCGTAATAGTCTATGCACGAGGATATTCCTGCAACAGAGGCGGACTCTATCAGGCAGAAGATACCGTCAGTGCCTGCTACCAATTCGAGAGCGGTCTGCCAGGAAGCGGTTCCTGGTGCTTCTCCGGTCACGAATCAGGACGCGAAGACCGCATAGAACTCATCGGTTCCGAAGGCATCCTGTCATTCTCCGTCTTCGACTATACCCCAATAACGCTCCACACATCAAATGGTGTGGAAGAAATCGTTATCGAGAATCCGAAGTATGTGCAACAGCCTCTCATACAGGATGTCGTAGCAACCCTGCAAGGAAAGAGCGACTGCCAATGCACCTCACTTAGCGCTACGCCAACCAACTGGGTCTTGGACAAAATATTGAAGAAGTTTTGAGTAAATTGTTTTCTACTTTCCTCTTCTCTCTATTCGCAATATGTGCTTCTGCCCATATTGATTCTCTTGCAGTCGATACCCAGCAAGATACCATTATTCCCCCAGCACAGAAAGACTCTTCATACGTTGCTGTTAAGCCCAAGAAGCAAAACATCTTCAAGCGCATATATTATTTCTGCGACAAGATATTCTCCCCACCGCGCGACTCTACATACATCGAGATTCAGGATTACTATAACTGGTGTGCAGAGGTGCAGCTGACAAATCGCTTCGAGATGTACGAAATCGATAATGGCAACGATTTCTTCCTTCGCGTAGCTCCCAAGGTGCGCACTCGTATCGGACCGTTCTTTGGATGGCGCTTTGCCTTCTTCGGATATAACATCGACATCAAGTCAATCTTCAATCATGATGACATCGACCTTGCCGGCTCTGTCTATTCCTCCGCCTTCGGTCTGGATCTCTTCTATCGTCGCGTAGGAGGAAACTACAACATCAAGCGCCTTATCATGAATGATGTCAACTATTCCGCAGATCTCCACGACCTGCCCTTTGACGGCATCAATGTCGGAATGACGCGCATCAACTTCTATTATGTCACAAACTATAAGAAGTACAGCCATCAGGCAGCCTTCTCACAGACCAACCGTCAGCTAAAGTCGGCAGGCTCCCTGCTTCTCGGAGCCGCATACTCCCACAACCGCATAACAGTAGACTGGGAAAGGCTGACAGGCATCATCAACTCCACCTACGGCACAAACCTGCCCACAAATAACGTGACAGGTTCTCAGAAGAACAACGAGATAACCCTTACCGCAGGCTATGGCTACAACTGGGTCTTTGCCCGCAACTGGCTGGCAGCAGGCGAGCTGACAGGCGGAATCGGTGCACTCTTCCAGAAGGCCGACCATCAAAGGCCGGAATCATCCTCCGACATCTTTAAGTCCATCAACAACTTTGCCAACAGCTACCTCGCCTTCAATGCCAATGCCAGAGTTGCGGTATTATGGAACAACGGACCATGGTTTTGTGGAGCCCAAGGCGTCATGTTTTATTATCAGTCAGGAAACGGAAAAGTCGTAAACCGCAACATTTTGGGAACCACATACGTCTTTGTAGGATACAACTTCTAAGCCCTCCTATCCTGCTATAAAATCATTTTTTGAAAAAAATCCCCCAAATATTTGGTAGTCTCAAAGATTTTAATTACCTTTGCACCCGCAAAACCAATATGGTGCCCGTAGTTCAGTTGGTTAGAGCGTCAGATTGTGGTTCTGAATGTCGTCGGTTCGAGCCCGACCGGGCACCCCAAAAAGAAGACATCGCCGAAAGGCAATGTCTTTTTTTGTGAGAGATCGCGAACATAGACATCGCCGAAAGGCAATGTCTTTTTTGTGATTAATCGTCACCACTCACCTGTCCCTTGTCATCCATTAATCGCAGAATTCACTAATTCACCAAAATCACCAATTCACCAAAAAAGGCTTGCGTGTCTCACGACAAACAAGCCCAATCTATAACCTTTAACCTAAAAAGTATTCGTTTTGGTTTTCGTTTTAGTACATTTTTTTTACAATATCTGCAAAAAAATCATGCCAAATTATGCCCATTTTTCACAAAAAGGTAAAAATGTGAATTGAAAACGGCCTCTCTATAAGACTATAGTCTTATAAAGTAAAATGTGATTTTTGTGAATCGTGATTTGGGGATAGTGTGAGCAGAACAAAATATATGTTTGTTTGAAAAAATGAAGAAGAAAGAAAATAATAATATATATTATTACAAAAGAAAGAAGAACCTTCCCATTATATAAGGTGAGCTTCATACTCTCTAGGGGTAAACCACCCCCGATTCACAATTCACAAAAATCACATTTTGGATTGGGAAGGTTCTTCTACTACAATTTTCTGATATTTGAAAAAAGTCGCATTTTTTGAGAAAATGACATCACTTTTGCGACTTTTTCCTATTACCTCACAGAATGTCCTTATCTTTGCACTCGGAAATCAGAAATGATGACCTTCACGAAGGCTGAATTTTTTTTCTATTCGACGGAAATAAATTTCCAGCGAACAAGAAATAAAAAACAGAGTTTTTTAGGTCGATGACACACAAGGCGCCAAAAAGTCAAAAACCTGTCAAAATTCCACCTCAGTTGAGTGAAAAACTTAAACACAAACACAAATTATTAACTTTAAAAAATTTCAAAAACTATGGCACTTAAAGTAAAAGCTTCTGTTCTGTTGACTGTGCCATGAGAGGCGCTGACACCATCATGGCAGAGATAATCATTGCAAAAATCTTTTTCATAGTTTTTTATGGGTTCAAGTTACGGATTTTCCATTCTTGCGGATATAGGTTATTGGCGCGGGTGCCGATGTTTTTGACAAAGCCAAGGGGAAGGTTCTGATATGTTACGATGACATATCCGCGTGGTGTCTCCTCTGGCAGGACGAGCGACTCGCGATGGAGGTATTTCAGGGCGTCTTCACGACTCAATTCCACACGTGGATACTTATCCTGCGGAGTAGCGATAGACAAGGCTTCTGAGTGAGAGAGTGAAGAATCTTTTCTTCCTTGAACTCTTTGAACTTTCTGAACTTTTTGCACCTCTTGACCTTCCTGACCCTTTGTCCCATCATGCATTATGCGGAGTGCTTGCATATTCTGGCGCTTGATGGTGACGTCTGTTGACATCTTACGGAGGACAGCCATAAACAGTCCTTCTCCCCTATCAACACCAGGGATAAAACGTTTTGCAGGTAGTATCTGTTCTGCCTCGAAGTTGTCCTTTATCCACTCTATATTCTCTTCGTCCTCATGACGATTGAACGTACAAGTAGAATAGATAAGTATGCCACCAGGACGCAGACAATCCCATATATCGCTGATGATAGAGCGCTGCAGCTGCTGACACTTCATAACATTCTGCACACTCCATTCCTTAATAGTAGCAGGGTCTTTACGGAACATCCCTTCTCCAGAACAAGGTACATCTGTAAGGATGAGGTCGAAGAGGAGGCCTGACTTCTTATAATCGCTCGGATAATTATTTGTAACAACGACATTGGGGTGTCCTTGCTTCTGCATATTCTCCATCAGGATATTGGCACGCTTGCGGTCGGGTTCGTTGGAGAACAGTTTCACATCCTCAGGAAGGGCTGCACGCAACAAGGTTGACTTACCGCCTGGAGCAGCACAAATGTCCAATACAGTTGAAAGTTGAAAGTTGAAAGTTGAAAGTTCCTTGCGGATAATCTTGTCAAGATACATCGACGATGCCTCCTGAACATAATATGCTCCGGCATGCAGCAGAGGGTCGAGGGTAAAGTTAGGACGCTCTGTGAGATAATAGCCATCCTTACAATGCGGGACAGGGTCACCAAAAGGCAAGTGGTAAGAGGCAAGAGATGAGAGGGGCTTGAAGGGGTTGAGCCTGACAGAAACAGGAGTAGGTTCATCGAAGGAATGAAGATACTTCTGCCACACCTCTTCGCCGAAGAGTTCACGGGTATAGGTTATGAAATCAGAAGTCAAAGTAGAATTCATCTTCTTTGGTTGGTTCTTCCACTTGTGGTTTGCGTGGTTTTGGAATATTCTTCAGATTACCGTTTTCGTCGAACATATTATATGTAGTGCGGAGCACCTTGAATTCCGTACGTCTGTTGAGGGCATTGGCGGTCTCTTGCTCATCGGGTTTGAGTCTGTTGATAAACGCCTCTGTCAGCACATCACCTTCCTGCAACCAAGGATAATGGTCAGCAACCTTTTTGCGGATGCGTTTCGGATTCTCCTCACCATAGCCCACCGGCGTCAGGCGGTCGGCTGCTATACCTTTGGAGATGAGATAGTTGACAACAGCTTCTGCACGTTGTTGGGAGAGTTTCTGGTTGAACTCATTAGAGCCTCTGAAATCGGTATGAGCAGACAACTCGATAGTGATATTAGGGTTGTCGTTAAGCATTGTCACAAGGGAGTCAAGAGCATGTGCACTGGATGGCAGCAAGCGGGCCTTACCAAACTCATAGAAGATATTATCAATGAGTACAGGAACGGAGATATTTGCCAACGGGAAGAGCAGAGAGTATGTCTCAGACTCCTTCACATCAGCTGGGATGGTTATCTCCTCCTTATGATTCAGGAAACCGTTACAAGTGCCGAGAATGATATAATCAGTACCAGGCTTTGCGACATATTCGAAAGAGCCGTCACTCTTTACGAGCGTATGCTGGTTGGTACCATCGCTGCCCACAATATATGCTTCGGCTTCTTGCAGCCCATAACCGTCTATCTCATATATCCAACCCTGGATAAGCTGCACCACCTCTGGATTCTCAAACCACCATATATGGTCGTTTCCCCTGCCGTCATTACGTGAGGTGGAGAAATATCCGCGATTATAGACGCCCTCGAAGGTCATACCGAAATCGTCCGCCTGGCTATTGAGAGGATAACCCGGATGGATAATAGTGCTGTCCTTATATATAAAGATATCCAAACCACCCATTCCAGGATGTCCGTCAGAAGAGAAATAGAGGTCACCATTAGGGCGGAATGTCGGGAACATCTCATTACCTGGAGTATTGATTGGTTCACCAAGATTCTCTACTCCCATCGCCATACCTCCCATGATGCGTGTGCGCCAAATGTCCAAGCCCCCTACTCCGCCTGGCATATCGGAGACGAAATATAGCCATTCGCTATCAGGAGAGATAGCCGGATGAGCAAAGGCAGACAATGTATCACGAGTCAAATGAAATTCTTTTGCCTCACCCCACGAAGCATCAGCACGGTTGGATATCATTACCTTTGCATAACGGGGAGCAGCATCTTCAAAGGTGCATCGTGTGAAATACATCTCCTTGCCGTCAGCCGAGATATAACAGGCACCTTCGTCATAGGCAGTATTCAAGCCAGAAGCAACAGGTTCGGGTTTGCTCCATTTTCCCTTGTCATCCTTCTCTGACACAAAGATATCTGCCGCCTTCATTCCCGTAACACCACTCAGCTCGTCACCCTGGGCATCGTTGCGGGTAGAAGAGAAATAGAGTCTATCATTATCCTCGCCACCCAAGCAAGGGGAATAGTCATCACGACGGGAATTAAAGAAGTCCATTCGCTTTACGGAATATGCAGAGCCTTCCTGCTTCCACCCAGGGGCATTGGTAGCAGAGATGATGCCGTTATTTACCAATACAGCAGCCTGTTCCGGAGTATAGCGGGAATGTTTTTCGTTAAACGAAGAAGTATCGTTGTCCAACGAATCCTGCAACAACTGGAACTCCACCAATGCTGCCTTATAATCGCCATTTTTCAGCAATGCCCGCGCAAAATCCAGGCGGTCAACAGCAGAAATAGTTCCATAGCGTACAGCGTTGCGATAGCCACCCAACGCTTTTGTCGTATTATTGATATGGTTGAAGCATCGAGCCATCTTCAGGGCACGTCTGCCTCGAAGCTCTTTCTCCTTTGCAGGCGTCTTGGAATATGCACGACGATAGTATTCACCAGCAACATAATATTCCCCTAAGTCAAGAGCCTTGTCGCCCTTACGCTCTATGCTTGCTTCATCACAGGATACTGCCAGCATCAGGAATGCCAGCAAGAAGAACAACGGGGAACGGAGTATCTGTATGCTATATCGAGAAAATGGTTTTCGCATTTTGGGTTGTTACGTCATCTATATTTTCTGCAGAGGTGGAATAGACTTCTGCGAGGGTGTTTATTATATAAGGAATAAATGATGACTCATTACGCTTTCCACGAAAAGGTACTGGAGCCATATATGGCGCATCGGTCTCTAATACTATTCGTGACAGGGGGACTGCATTACGAAGGGTCTCAGGCAGTTTGCTCTTCTTAAAGGTCAGGACGCCACCGATTCCCAGCATCCAGTTGTCATATTCAAGGAAACGTCTTGCCTCCTGTTCGTTGCCCGTAAAGCAATGGAACACACCACGCAAGGTTGGTTCTGAGGCATATTTCTTCAAAATAGCAAGCAACTCATTCTGTGCTGTACGACAATGAATCATCAAGGGAAGGTCGTACTTTATTGCCCATTGCACCTGACGTTCGAAAGCCAGCAACTGCTCTTTTTCAAATTCGCGGCTCCAATAGAAATCCAGTCCTACTTCGCCTATCGCTATCCAAGGGGTTTGATGGTCAAAGGTCGAAGGTCGAAGGTCAATGGCTTGAGGGCTGATGTATTTCTCCATCTCGTCGAGCACCTTTTCCCAGTCGTCCTTAACATCCTCAGGATGCAGACCTATCATAGGATAGCATTTGGCTGGAAATCTCTCACATACAGCCTGAACAGTCTTTATGGAGTCGAGATTTATTCCCGGTACGAACAACTTCTCGGCACCAGCCTCTGTTGCGCGTTCCACAACCTGGTCGAGGTCTTCAAGGAATTCTTCTCCGTCAAGATGTATGTGGGTATCAATGAACATGGCCTACTTCTGTCGCATCATCATCTTAGAGGCATACCCCCTCAGACGTGCTTTGCGTTCTTCCGGCAAATTGATGCTTGCGAGTGTTTCGAGGGCTTCTGCATAATAAGCATCAATCTTTGCAGTTGCAAGTTTGTCAATGCCAAGAGTATTGTATATGCCTGTTATGGTTGATATCTTCTCTTCCGGAGTAGCATAATCGGCATACAGCCAGTCATGATTTTCGGACAAACGCATAGCATTGATGAGCATATATGTCTTCTTGTTGCAGAGGATATCGCCACCAATCTTCTTGCCGAAGGTCTTCGGATCACCATAGACATCAAGATAGTCGTCCTGCAGTTGGAATGCGAGTCCTAAGGAGATGCCGAAATTATATATCTTTTCCACATCCTCTTTCGGAGCGCCAGCCTCCAGAGCACCAATCTTCATGGCACAAGCTATGAGGACTGCTGTCTTAAGGCGTATCATTTCGATATACTCTTCTTCGGCTACATCGTCACGCGTCTCGAAATCAACATCATACTGTTGTCCGTGGTTTATCTGTATCGTAGTATCGATAAATGTTGTCAGCACCTCAGGATTGGTACCCATCATCTTCATTGACAAACACAGCATATTGTCACCTGAAAGGATTGCAGTATTCACATTCCACTTCACATGAACCGTAGGTCTGCCACGACGCATCTCGGCATTATCCATCACATCATCGTGAAGAAGGGTGCAGTTATGATACATCTCCAATGCTGCTGCCTGTGGAAGAATGTCGTCACCAGAGTCTTTCCACAACTCATAAGCCAACATCATAAGAGCTGGACGCAGGCGTTTACCACCCATAGACATCGTATAACGGATGGGAGCATACAGCCCATCTGGTTCGATGTTCAGAGGTAAGCTATCGATATATTTATTTATTCTCTCTTCCATCAGAAATTGAATGCAAGATTAAACATTAGACTTGAAGAATTAACATGATATTTTCCGTAGGAGAAATTCAACTTAAAGCGTTCAAGAAGAATTCCTGCTCCGAAATTCCATCCTGCTCCGTGTGACGACTCTGTATTGTCTGAAAGATTTGTCGTCTTCATAGAATAGGCACGACGGGCATTATATCCGGCAGCGATATAGAACTGCGGAATAATGATAACATCAAGACCTATGCAGGCATGACGCAAGAAGGCATAGTCCCAATGATTGAGGTCGCAGAAGGTCAGCGACACACGTAATGGGGAATTCTGTATGCGATAGGATGCTCCAAGGAGAATATCGATGGGCAATGACTCGTAATCATCATTGTATGCAGAAAGTTGTCCACCAAGATTCTTTACTGCCAAAGAGAGCGACAGGTCGAGATTGGGGTCGTAATAATTAAGTCCCAAATCGACGGCAGCGGCTGTTGACTTGTAATACCCCATCTTGGAATAAATGAATTTTGCACCGATACCGCCGGCAAGACGTTTTGTAAGGGTATATCCAAGCATAGCCTCGAAGGTGATATCCGACGGATTGAAGGTTCCCATCTCCTGGTCGTTGGCGTTATACTCTTTCAGGGTGCCGTAGTTGAGATAGTGTATGGTACCCCCGACTGTTGCCTTATCATTGATGATGTGAGTATATCCCGCTGTGTACATGCCAACCCCTGACATATAGTTCATATATCCCAGAGTAACAGTACGTGAAGACACACTGTTGAGCAACGCAGGATTAGACAATGCCAGCGAAGCATCATCTTCTATAATGGATATATTGTCTCCTCCTAATGCTGCTGCATGTGCGCTTTCGGGTATTCGCAGAAAGTTATACACCGTCTGGGACTCCTGAGCCAGAATGGGGCTCACAAGACAAAAACAGAGCAAAAGAAGTAATATGGTCAATTTACGTATCATTCCTGATTAAAGAAACGTTTTGGAGGCATTTTTTATTGCATAAATTAGGGAAAATAAAGATAGTATACTAAGTTAGGGTAAGATAGTATACTAAGTTGGGGTAAGATAGTATACTAAGTTGGGGTAAGATAGTATACTAAGATTTTCTCCCCAAAATTATCCGATATTTTGCATTATAAATCATATCTCAAAAACTATTGGTATTGATATCATAGAGCGGCATGGGTGGCCACCTTCGAGACCTGGTTTCCATTTTGGCATCAGGCGAACCACACGAAGGGCCTCATCATCAAGGAGTTTATGGGCCCCTTTGACAAGTTTTATGTCGGAGATAGAGCCGTCGGCATTAACAATAAAGCTTACCATCACCTTGCCTTCAATCTTACGCTTCAGCGCTGCATCCGGATATTTCAGCATAGCAGTGAGCCACTTCATAAATTCCACCATACCGCCAGGATACTCGGGCAGTTGCTCCACTATCTTCAGCGTCTCAGCATCATTAAGATTGATGGGCTCTTGCTTCTCTTCCTCCTGCTGTTCTTCCTGCTTCTCTTCCTCTTTATTCTCGACAGGATCAATGTCCTCCGGAGCCAGTTCCTGGGTTTCATCAACCTTGTTCAGCTGATTGGACTCCTTTTCTATTTTTTCCTCCTGAGGAAGGGCTGCCGAAATCATATCATCCTGATTGTTGGCCTTGAAGTCAAGGTCCATAGAATAGTCATCAAACGACTCCTCTATCATCTCGCCAATGGTCTTATAGGGAAAGAACAACACCAATGCAAGCAATGCCACCACTCCGACAAGAGCAATAGCAAAAAACATCGGGCGGCGATGTTCCAAATCTGCTTTATGACTTTTCTTTATCTCCAATTATTTAGCAGTCTGTTTGCTTGAGCGTTTATCCCTATGATAAGAGCGGTATTCATCAAGTTCTATCTCTACTTCCGGTTCTGTAAGGACTCCCTCATGAGGCAGGCGGAAACACTGGTATTTTATTGATATGCCACGATTCATCCACATCGATTCATAATATGTCTGAATCGCCCTTGGAAGCGTCAACACTTCTTTTTCCTGCTCCCCATACAGGTCTGTAGTCCTCACTATCAAGGGCAACTTGTTTACATCGACCATGTATGAAGTATAGGTGAAGAGGAAATTAGAATCTGTCTTCAGATGTACTATTCCTCCATCAACAAGGAAATGTCTGTATCGCTCCATAAAGAATGTGCTGGACAGACGCTTTCGGGGATTCTTCATCTGAGGGTCAGAAAAGGTGAGCCATATCTCCTGCACCTCATCTGGTGCGAAGAAACGGTCGATAATCTCAATATTGGTCCGCAAGAAGGCAACATTCTTCAAACCTTTGGCAAGAGCATCAGTAGCACCTGTCCACATACGGGCGCCCTTGATGTCAACACCAATGAAGTTCATCTCAGGATATCGCTCTGCCAATCCTACGGTATATTCTCCCTTTCCGCATCCCAATTCCAACACGATGGGATTGTCATTATGAAAATACTGTTGTCTCCAACATCCCTTCATATCAAAAGGAACATCGGAGACAACGGAATATGGATACTGGAACACATTCTCATAGCGTTCCATATCAGCAAACTTAGCTAATTTTCCTTTTCCCACTAGCCTATCACAACTCTTGTCCAGTTATGGATATCCGGCTCAATGCCATACTGGATATTACGAAGTTTGTTGAACAGTTTCTCAGAAACAGGACCTGGCTTATCACCAAAGACATAACTCTTTCCCGTCTCCAGATCGTCAATCTTTGAGATAGGAGAAATAACAGCTGCTGTGCCGCAAGCGCCTGCCTCTTCGAAGGTTTCGAGTTCCTCCTCTGGTATCTGGCGACGCTCTACCTTCATACCCAAATCCTCAGCAAGCTGCATGAGAGACTTATTGGTGATAGAAGGAAGAATAGATGTTGACTTCGGAGTAACATAGGTATTGTTCTTGATGCCGAAGAAGTTAGCAGCACCACACTCGTCAATATATTTCTTCTCCTTTGCGTCAAGGTAGAACTCACAAGCATATCCCAACTCGTGTGCCTTATTGTTTGCCTGCAGAGAAGCAGCATAGTTACCACCAACCTTATAGATACCTGTTCCGAGCGGAGCAGAACGATCGTGATCACGGATTATTACGTAAGGATTTGTTGAGAAACCGCCCTTGAAGTATGGTCCTACTGGGGTTACGAATATCAGGAACAGATATTCTGTAGCTGGATGAACACCGACTTGTGCAGAAGTACCAATGAGCAATGGACGGACATAAAGCGTTGCACCACTCTCGTATGGTGGGATAAACTCCTCGTTCAGCTTTACAACCTTCTCTACCATCTCGATAAACTTCTCTGTAGGAAGTTCTGGCATCAGGATACCACGACATGTTGACTGCAGGCGGGCAGCATTCTCATCAGGTCTGAAAACACGCACCTTACCATCAGGACAACGATATGCTTTCAAGCCCTCAAAAGCTTCCTGACCATAATGGAGACAGGTAGCAGCCATGTGCATAGGGATTGTCTCCTCTGAACATGTCTCGATTTCGCCCCACTTGCCGTCGCGATAGTAGCAACGAACATTGTAATTTGTTTTACGGTAACCAAAGCCCAGGTTACCCCAATCTAGATTTGCCATAGTCGTTATATTTTTCTAATGATTAAATTCTTGCGCACAAAATTAGAAAAAAATTATCAAACTCCACCCGTTTATGCCGTTTATTTAAAATTTTTTTATACTTCAGGCACAAAAAAGGAACGTATTCTTATTTTGTATTCCAGGTCCTGCAATGTGTATTTCACGTCCTGCAATGTACATTTCACGACCTGCAATGTACATTTCAGGTCGTACAATTGAGAATTTCCAGCAGTGTAATTGAATTTTTCTGAAGTACAAAGAAAAAAAAGACCTGCAAGCCTAAGCCTGCAGGTCTATATTCTAATCTAAAACTATTTTTTAGAAGTTGTAGTAAGCACCGAAAGTAACCTGATTGAAGAGCTTGAAACCTACGCTGTTTGCGTGGAAGTTATCATAGAACTGATTCTCATCATAGTTCTTCCAATCGTGGCTGTAGTACAGACCCTCACCAAGGTGAGATACGAGAGTAACCTTGTTGCTAACAGCATAAGCAATACCAGGAGCAAAAGATACACCGAAAGAATTCCAGTTTTTAGCTTCACCCTTTACATGAGTTGTTTCATAGTTCAGCCCACCATCAACGAATGCGAAGAAGTTACCAGCCTTAACGAACTTGTAACGAACGTATGGCTTAATTTCCCAAGAGTTAGCATTAGAATAATACTTGTACTTACCGCCTTCCTTATATTCCTTATCAGAAGCATAAGAATAACCAAGAGCGATAGCTACATCAAACTTGTCGCTGAGAGCGTAACCAACTTCAGGCTGAATAGTAAATGTCTTCTCTGTGCTCCAACCATTAGTGTGAGTAGAACCGAAACCAACTTCACCACCGATCCAAACTTGTGCGCTTGCAGAAAGAGCTGCTACAGCCATAACTGCCATCATGATAATCTTTTTCATAATAATCTTCTTTTTAATAAAATTAAATTATAATATTCTACTTTTAATGACTACTTGCTGTATAAAACAGTTTTCATCTGATTTCGGATGCAAAATTATGTCTTTTTCACATTCGCGCCAAAAGATTTTTTCATGTGTGCGCCCACAATGGTGTTTTCTTGATTTTAATCAATTATAAAATGTTAAAAAATGCACACTCCCGCAAGAGAGTGTGCAAATGAGTCAACACATTTTATCCCAAAGACAGTTTTCTATTAGAATTATCAGCCAAAACCTGATTAACAATTTGCGTTATCTGGTCCTTTAATTCTTGTATAAAAGTACCTGCATCATACTTTTGAGCCTCTATATCACGAAGTTTCTTCTCCCATATACCTGTCAACTCTGGTGACTTTAACAGTTCTTCATGAATTATATCTACGAGTGCTATTCCTGTTGGGGTTGCTACGATGCGTTTCTTCTGACGTTTTATATAATGGCGCTTGAAAAGTGTTTCTATGATATTAGCGCGGGAAGAAGGGCGTCCGATACCATTCTCCTTCATAGCAGCACGCAGTTCCTCATTATCTACGAATTTTCCTGCTGTTTCCATTGCACGAAGAAGAGTAGCCTCTGTATAATAAGGTGGAGGAGTTGTTTCCTTCTCTGTAAAAGTCGGTTCATGAGGACCTGACTCTCCCTTTACGAATGTGGGTAATGTCTTTTCCTCGTCTTTGTTTTCCTTCGACTCCTCAGAATCTTCTTCTGATTTCTTCTCTTTCACAAAGCACACTCTGAATCCTGGCTCCAAGATTTCTTTTCCCGTAACCTTGAAATCCACCTCTCCTGCTTTACCCTCTACTGTGGTAGTAGAGAATTTACAATCAGGATAGAAGACAGCAATAAAGCGCCTACAGATGAGATCATACACCTTCTGCTCCATATCAGCGAGTCCTACAGGCGTCACACCAGTCGGAATTATTGCATGGTGGTCAGTAACCTTACTGTTATCAAAGACCTTCTTATCCTTTCGAAGTGGTTTTCCTCCAATGCTACGAATCAGTTCTGCATAAGGGGCCACACCATTTACCTTATATTTAAATACTCCGTTTAATGTCTGGGGACATTTACTATAGATATCGTCTGTAAGATATTGGGTATCTACTCTCGGATAAGTGGTTACCTTCTTTTCGTAAAGCCCTTGAATAAGGTTGAGAGTTTGTTCTGCTGAGTATCCGAATTTCTTGTTACATTCTACCTGTAGTGTTGTAAGGTCAAACAGCTGCGGTGGTTTTTCCGTACCATTCTTCTTTGAAACACTTGTCACTTCGAAAGGTTTATCTTTTATTTCCTCAAAGGCTTTTTCACCTTCTTCCTTGGAATTATATTTTCCTTTCGTGGAGGTAAACAACGTATCTCTATATAGTGTTGACAGAACCCAGTAAGGAGTTGGCTTAAAGTTCTCTATCTCTTTCTGACGATTTACAATTATGGCAAGGGTTGGCGTCTGCACACGACCGATAGAAAGTGGCTGTCTGTCTTTTGCCGTTCTCTCCTTATATTTAATAGTATAGAGACGTGTAGCATTCATTCCGAGCAACCAGTCACCGATGGCACGAGACAATCCTGCCATATATAAAGGCTCGTAATCTTTCTGGTCTTTTAAGTTCTCGAAGCCTTCTTTAATTGCCTCCTCTGTGAGGGATGAAATCCACAAACGCTTTACTGGACATTTCACGCCAGCCTTCTGCATCACCCATCGTTGTATCAGTTCTCCTTCCTGTCCGGCATCACCACAATTGATGATCTCATCCGCCTTGGAATATAATTTCTCTATTATAGCAAACTGTTTTTTTACATGTTCGCTATCAATAAGTTTTATACCAAAGCGTTGAGGTATCATCGGCAACGAACCCAGATTCCAATGCTGCCACATTTCCTGATAGTCATTTGGCTCTTTCAAAGTGCACAGATGACCATAAGTCCATGTTACCTGATATCCGTTGCCCTCCAGATATCCCTCATGCGAGGTGTTTGCACCAAGCACCTTGGCAATATCTCTTGCCACACTTGGTTTCTCTGCTATACAAACTATCATTCTGCCGCCTTCCTGAATTGTGTCATTAGCCATTCTTTCTGCTCTGGAATAGTCATCTGGCTATTATCAAGCAGTATTGCATCTGGTGCCTGACGTAACGGGCTTACCTCACGATGTGAATCGATATAATCCCGTTCCTGAACATTCTTCAGAATATCCTCATAATCAGCTGGCATTCCTTTTGCCTGAAGCTCGTCATAACGTCTTTTTGCACGAACCTCAGCACTTGCTGTCACGAATACTTTCAGTTCAGCATCAGGGAACACAGTTGTTCCGATATCCCTACCATCCATCACAACACCTTTGTCCTTACCCATAAGGCGTTGTCTCTCCACCATTTCTTCTCTTACAAAAGGAATGGCTGCTACGAGGCTTACATTATTGCTCACCTCAATAGAACGGATTTGTGGATCAAGATTTCTCAGGTCTATCTTTATATCACTAATGACTTTTCTGAGTCCTTCCTCATCAATCTTACCATCTTTTATCAGGTTGTTTTGCATACAGTACAAAGTAACTGTACGATACATCGCACCCGTATCAACGTAAACATACCCGACCTCTTTGGCGAGATCTTTTGCCATTGTACTCTTACCACAAGAGGAGTGGCCATCAATTGCTATTGTTATCTTTTTCATATTTCTCTATTTTTTCTTTACATTGTTCCATAAGCCATTTTGGTGTGGAGGTCGCTCCACATATTCCTACAGAGGTTATGCCTTTCAGCCATTCAGGATTTATTTCTTCCGGGCCTTCTATAAGATATGTATTATGATTTTTCTCCTTACATGCACTATAGAGCACTTTTCCATTACTGCTCTTGCGTCCCGAAACGAAGAGTATCAAGTCGTGTTTTGTTGCAAACTGACAGATATTAGGCATTCTGTTGGCAACCTGTCGGCAGATAGTATCAAAACTCTGGAATGTAGCACCAGGAGCCATGTGTGCCTGACAATAATCTATAATGCGATGGAATTCTTCCAACGATTTTGTCGTTTGGGAATACAGATAGATGTCGTGTGTGAAGTCCAACTTCTCCACATCGTCAAAATGCTCTATGACGATAGCTTCTCCTTCTGTCTGTCCAACAAGACCCAGCACTTCTGCATGTCCGTTTTTTCCAAATATCACGATATCCGCTTTTCGGGATTTTTCTCCGTCGTTCTTCAGTTCTTCATATCTTTTCTTTATACGCTTCTGAAGCGCGAGTACCACAGGACATGTTGCATCTACTATCGTTATATTATTCTGCTTGGCACTTTCGTATGTTGATGGAGGTTCTCCATGAGCGCGCAATAGGACAGCCCTATCGTGAAGTTCCAGAAACTCTTGCTGGTCAATAGTCTTCAGTCCCATTTTACGAAGGCGTTCACACTCCATACCATTATGCACGATATCTCCCAGACAGCTTAACTGCTGCCCGTTCTTCAGCATCTCCTCAGCCTTCTCTATCGCAGTGGTTACGCCAAAGCAGAATCCTGAGCCTTCATCTATCTCAATTATCATTTTTCTTATATATTTCAAGCAGTCTTCCTGCAGCCATAAATGGTGTCAGCTCACCTCTTTGAACAGCATTCTCCATATCTCTTATATGTTTCTTTACTTCTGCATTATTGTAGAAACGGTTGCGAAGAGTATTCTCTATCGTTTCATACATCCAGTATTTGTTCTGGTAATGGCGACGCAAATCGAAGTATCCATTCTCCTTAACAAAGTCGATATACTCATATATCATATCCCACACTTCCTTGATGCCATATCCATAGAAGCCGGAATATGTCAGCACCTTGCGTTGCCAACCACTTTCTGATGGTGGGAAGAAGTGTAAGGCATTCCTGAATCCTTGTGCTGCCATCTCACAACGCTTGACATTGTCCCCATCGCATTTATTGATGACTATGCCGTCGGAAATCTCCATGATACCACGCTTTATTCCCTGCAACTCATCACCTGTTCCTGCTACCTGTATAAGGAGAAAGAAGTCAACCATCGAGTGGCATGCTGTCTCACTCTGCCCTACTCCCACTGTCTCAATAAATATCTTGTCATATCCAGCAGCCTCGCACAGTATTACTGTCTCACGTGTCTTACGTGCCACACCTCCTAACGAACCGGCAGAGGGGCTAGGACGTATAAAAGCTTCAGGACGTTGTGACAGCTTCTCCATACGCGTCTTATCACCCAGAATAGAACCCTTGCTTCGTTCCGATGAGGGGTCAATGGCAAGGACAGCAAGTTTTCCTCCGAATCTATCCAATACATGTATGCCGAACTCATCTATAGATGTTGACTTTCCTGCTCCTGGAACACCACTTATTCCTATCCTGACAGATTTGCCGGCATATGGCAGACAACGCTCTATCACCTGCTGGGCTTTCTCCTGATGCTCAGGAATGACACTCTCTATCAATGTTACGGCTTGTGACAGCATAGTGACATTGCCAGACAGAATCCCATCTACTATTTCATCAACAGTATATACCTTCCTGACAAAACGCTTACGGTTAAGATAAGGATTTACGCTGGCTGGTTGTGCCACACCATCATTGACCACTAAGCCTTTGTATTCTTCACTATTTTCTGGATGAATCATCGTTCGTCTGTTTTTTATTATTTGTTTATTGTCATCTTGCTTCCTTCACTTGAGCCTCTGTATTCAGGAGCATAGGTGCAGACAGCAATAGCGGAACCAGAGATATATTCTCCTGTTCTGGTGACATAATATTCTGTTTCGATAACATGTGTTCCTTTTGATAACTGATTGAAGAAGAATTCTGACTTATAATCCTTCATCTGCTGATAGCACCCATATCTGTATCCTGACAGCTGATGAACTGGCTCCAGGCAGGCAGCCCTGTTGTCTATTACAGAAACAAAGTCATAGTCTCTGTCTGCTTCTATCGTTATGCGAACCTTTATCTTATCTCCTACAGAAATATCCGTTCTATCAGATATTATCTCACGCTTTACTTTTATTATGTCTTCCAGTTCTTCAGCACTAGGTTGTCTGTACATCTTTAGCATTTCTTCCTCACAAGGCTTTGTTTTCAGATAGAAGGCGTTGACAGCATTTACGGTATTTACAGGATTATCCCAACTTTGTGTACGCTTTGATGATACCAACCATCTTTGCATCTGGGTAATAGTGCAGTTGTCTTCTGGTGTAATAGCATAGAGGGCTTCTATTGCCATCACCTGTGAAGGGATTCGATAGTCACACCACGAATAATGAGTTCTGTAAGAATCAAAATACCTTCCCATATCCTCACGATAAACGGTATGCTGTTTTATCGACTCTGCATATGTCTTAGCCTCATCGCCTTTCTTGGAATTATCCATCACGATAGCAGCAACAGCCTTTGTCGCCATATCGGCCTTATTAGTAGCATCCTCCAACAGGCGCAGGAAGTATTTATATGTAGCAGATTTGTGGCTATTCCTTTCTTTATCAATAGCAAGGGCATACATCCAGTCGAGGGCGGTATTACTGAGATAATCAGTCTTGTATTTCTTCATGTCAGCAACTTCCTTATCCATCGCTTTCTGCATGTAGTCATAGGCTTTATCCACTGCTGATGCCAATGCAGTATGTATTCCCTTTCCACCCGTTATTTTCTGCATGCGGGCAAGGGTCTTCAATACTGCCATCGTCATATACTTGCTTCCCTCCATACCTGGATACCACGCAAACGAACCATCGCTGCGTTGCAGATTTAAAAGTTGCATCATGACGTTATCATTTGCCGGCGATACCAAGGTGTCACGAAGATTTGCTGCCAGTACATTGGCATACAAAGCATTTGAGAGACAGATAGCACATCTGCTCTTTGGAACACACAGGTCTGGCAGTGCTGCCATCATAATATCATCTGGAGACTTATATATAGTAATAGCAGGCTCTAATGTTTGCTTTATTCCCAGTACAGGAATCTCATGCTGTTCGCCGTCACTATATTTTCCATTCGATGCAACAATCTTGCATGTCAGAGTGGTTGTATCTGTTCCTGCTTCTACAGGGAAGGTAACCGGAGCAGTTTCGCTTGCTTTCAGTTTTATGCGCTGAATTTTTACGACCTCCTTTTTAGACGAATTTTTCCTTCCCACATAACACTTCACAGTAATCTGCGACTCCTCAGTAGAATTATTTGTAACATTTGCCGTTATTGTCGCTTTGTCTCCTATTCTCAAGAATCGTGGCATATTGGGCTGTACCATCAACTGCTTCTGGGCTATTACTATAGTGTCAATCATACCAACACGCATTTCCTTATCGTGAGCCAAACCCATAAAGCGCCATGATGTCAGACTTTCCGGAAGGGTGAACTCCAACGTTGCTTCTCCCTTGTCGTCTGTCTCCACCTTTGGATAGAAGAATGCAGTCTCTCCGAAATTGGTTCGCATAGGAATCACCTCTTCTGTCATATCTGCCACCTCTGAGGCTTTCATCACTACACCATCTGCTGTAGCACCAGTTACTGACAACGAACCAAGTCGCATAGCTTTGCTATTTGCCACTCCCTTCGCCATCATGAGTCTTGGGGCAGCTACTTCAACGCAATCAAATACTCCATAGTAAGGATCTATTATACATTCTTTATTGATATGTGTGAAATCGAAGTCACGCCACTTCACCCAATCTTTTGCCCTTCCAGACATAAACACATGACCGATATATGGTGTGTACCATGATGAAGACGGAATAGCAAGACGTCTTCTGTCATGAATATTCCACGAATGTTTTCTGATGCCATCCAGTGAAGCATCGTATAATACTGCCATTAATTGACAGTTGACAATTGACCGCTCGGCTTGTCCGCTTGCACCAAGGGTTTGCACGCCCGACTGCAAGAATTGAGAATTGACAGTTTCTGGGGAGATTTTGAGAGTCCATGTTTCCTTGCTGCCTGGTGCTACTTTATCTCTAAAGGTTCCCCACTCTACTTTCAACTTGTTTGATGGTAACGGGCGTCTGATAACCTTTTCTGCAGATTGTATAACATCATCCTTACACCATGCATAACAAATCATTGCACCATCTCCATATTCTGCTTTATAGGTATAGGCATTTGCGAATGAGGCAGTATCAGTGTATATCTTACTGCTCTCCAACACCTTATTGCCTGCAAAGACAGTATAGTAGATATGATATTTCGTAGTATCTTTCTTAACTTCTGCTTTTGGTTCTTCTGGCGTTTCCGGCTGCTTTGTATGCTTTACATACAGATGACATTCCGCACTTTGGGTTTCTCCTTTTCCGTCTGTCACACTTGCTGCCACTTTTACATAGCGCCACCAAGGGTAGTATATTTTTCTGCCATTCGATTGTGCTAACGGGTCTTTTATAACCACCTTTACATCAAACATGCCGTCATTGTCTGTGAATAAGGTATCTTTCTTATCGTAATAACTTACGACCACCTTGCTATTTTGCTGAGGTATGCCGTTATATGTCTTTGCGATACCACTGACAATAGCGGTATCTCCAACTATATATTCATCCTTGTTCTTTTTCAGTTTCACCTCAAAAGTGGGACGCTTATATTCCTCTACTCTGAATGATGCACTTGCTCCTTCTGTGAGCAGCTGCCAGTATCCGCTTCTGATGTCTCCATCCGGAATGGTGAAGTCAACTGCCGCCGTTCCATAAGCATCAGTAACAGCATATTTCTCTGCCTTCTTCTCGCCCTTGCTGTCAAGCAGTCGTATGTGCAGTTTCTCTCCTGCAACGACACTTGTCTCGATGCCATTCGTAACAGAGCTTCTTATAATGGCAGCTTCTATCTTCTGCCCAGGGCGATATATAGCTCTGTCGGTATATATATCGGTATATTGTTTATAGCCCTTGTTGCTGTTATATGTATAGTCATTCCAACGCCGCCTGTCTATCAGCGAACTGTCTGGGGTAGTCTCTTCTCCTGTTATAGCATTAACAAAAACATATCTTTTCTGCTTATTGGGCAACGCGAGTTGTATCAACCTTGTATCCGATACCGTAATGGTGTCCGAAACAGGTTCTGTCTTCTTTTCCGAATCCCTTAGGGTTACCACCCATCTGCCTTCCGGCAAAGAGCCTATATCCAACGAGTCCTTAAAAGATTCTTCTTCTAAATGCTGTGGAAATACCTTTGTTATCTGACGTTTTTCCTTTGTGCCGACACGATGTATGGTACATTCTATGCCTTTCAGATTCCTTATTCTATCTAAGTATATCTTTATGTCTTTTGCACTCGAAACCTTCTTTTCTAAATTTGCATGAAACATCGGTTCCGTCTTCACCTGTTTTTCATTGGTGTACTTATAGCTGACATATTCATTACCTTTGCCGTAAATACTATCTAAAAAAGCAAGATTTCTTTTTTCATACAATATTACATGAAGCAGGTCGTTATTGAAAATCTTACTATCTTTTCCTGTTGTGAGGAAAGGCACCCACGGGCCTGTACTATTTGCCTTCTTATACAGCATAGCATCTGGTGATGCCAATAGCGAATCGACATCAATCCTGTCTCCCTTTGCCATTCGATAGAGGGTCTTCATCACACCATCATTGGTATTCTTCATGCGTTCATCAAGGCGCTTTCTGAATATCTTTCCAGAGTCGTTGCTGATTTCCTCCTGATGTCTTACCTCTCGCATCAATGCTGCCAGCAGGTTTCCATAACTTTTTTCATGTTCCGCCTTTGTCTTTATCTTTTCAAGAATGACAAGGGCAGATTTAGGCTGGTCTTTGTCAGCAAAACCTCTATACTGTTTCCAAAGGGCATCATAACTTTGTGCAAACATATATATGCTCACACCCATAGTCATGATAGCTATCGTCAATATCTTCTTCAATTTGTCTGAACCCTTTCTGTCCTTTTCTGTTCGGCATTACGCCTGTTTGTTACTGTTACGACGGATTGTGCCAAAGCGATGAAGGCTTGTCCTGTCGGTGATGCCACATCGAGGGCAGCAGGGGTTCCCTTGTCACCATCTTCGCAGATGCTTTGTACTATTGGTATCTGTGCCAAAAGGGGCACATTCATCTCATTTGCCAGGTTCTTACATCCTTCCTTCCCGAAGATATAGTATTTATTCTCGGGCAGTTCGGCTGGTGTGAAGTATGCCATATTCTCCACCAATCCCAAGATAGGCACATTTACCTTATCATTGGTGTACATATCTATTCCCTTCCTGGCATCTGCGAGAGCTACCTGCTGTGGTGTACTTACAATAACTGCTCCCGTAATAGCGAGGGTTTGCAGCAATGACAGATGTATGTCGCTGGTGCCTGGAGGGGTGTCGAGTATCAGGTAGTCGAGTTCTCCCCAATCGGCATCGGCAATAAGTTGTTTCAAGGCGCTACAAGCCATTCCGCCACGCCATAGTGTTGCAGTATTTGGATTTACAAAGAATCCTATGCTCAATAGCTTCACGCCATACTGCTCTACTGGCACTATGAGTTGTCTGCCGTCTTTCTCTATTGCATAAGGGCGTTGGTCTTCCACATTAAACATCTTTGGCATAGAAGGGCCGAAGATATCTGTATCGAGCAGGCCCACCCTATATCCCAGTCGTGCCAGCGAGATGGCGAGGTTGGCAGAAACAGTACTCTTGCCTACCCCTCCCTTGCCGCTACTGACAGCGATGATATTCTTAACGTCAGGCAACAGGTGGTCGTCATCAGGACGAGACGCTTGTTTGAATTCTGTCTTTATCGTCACCTCCACATCTTTCGATACATGATAGTGGATAGCAGCTTCTGCAGCCTTTACGGTAGATGCCATAAAGGGGTCTGTCTCCTTTGGAAAGACAAGTATCACCTCTACCTTCATGCCGTCTATCTTCGGCTGGTCGGCAAGCATCTCGCTCTCTATCAGATTCTTCTTCGTACCGGCATACATCACAGTAGCCAGCGCATCCGTAATAAGTTTAGGATATAATTGCATTTATTTCCTCCTCAGTTTTTGTTAGTTTTTCTTTACACATTTTTATGAGGGCCTGAGCATTCTTTATCTCCTTCCCAAGGGCATCAATATCCATCTGCCCACTCTCCAATCTCTCTACTATCTCCTGCAACTGCTTCAAAGCAGCCTCGTATTTTAATTCACAATTCATAATTCACAATTCATAATTACACATCTAACCACTTCCCTTGGGGAAGGTCGGGATGGGGTCCTCACTTGTCAACTATCACCTCCCTCTCCCCTTTCGCAGCGATGAGGGTAAGCTGGTCTCCTTTCTTCAGCAAAGTAGCATCCTTCACGGCTTTGCCATTATGTATCGCCATAGTATATCCTCTCCTGAGGATGTTTATCGGGTCTGCAGCCCCTACTCTCTGCTCCATCATCTGCAGGGTATGCTTTTGCTTCACGAAATACATTGCGACACTGCTCGTCAGCTGTTTTCCCAATCCCTCTATCTTTATTTTCTCTGTCTCCAGCCGTCTTTCAACAGCTCGTGTTATGCGGACAGCACTGTTAGCAAGTTTCTCCAGCGTTGCCGCAAGGTTGTCTATGAGGAATGCAGCAACCGCTGTCGGAGTCTTCAGACTTACACATGCTATGGTGTCTATTACCGTCTCGTCTCTTTCGTGTCCTATGCCTGTTATAATGGGAAGAGGGAAATTAGCGACATTCTCTGCTAATGCCAAAGTATCGAAGCCTGACAGGTCGGCACCACTGCCTCCACCTCTGATTATCACCACCACATCATATTTCTCCAATTCTTCATTGATGGCATTCAGGGCTGCTATGATGCTACCCTCTATGTTCTCACCTTGCATAGTCGCAGGAAAGAGGGTTGTCTCAAAGGCAAAGCCGTAATCGTTTCCTTCCAGCTGTCTGCAGAAGTCTTCATAACCTGCTGCCGAGGGGCTACTGACAACAGCTATTCTCTTTGCAAATGGCGAAATCGGGAGTTCTCTTTGCATGTCATAGATGCCTGCCTCCTTCAGTTTTCTGATTATCTCCTTCCTGTTCTTTGCCATCTCGCCAATGGTATAGGTAGGGTCGATATCCAATACCGTCCACGAAAAGCCGTAGGCCTCATGGAAATTGGCTTTTAGCAGAAACAACATCTTCATGCCGCGCTCCATGATGGTGTCTCCCATCACTTGCATCCATTTCTCCTTTACCTCGTGCCAGGTATTACTCCAGCAGCAGGCCCTCGCCTGTGCTATTGGGGTATTTCCGCTGTCGTCCTTCTCCACCAGTTCCATATAGCAATGGCCCTTTTCGCGGATGTCCATCAGCTCTGCCTGAACCCACATAGCATCCGGCAAAACAGACTCTACGGCAGCCCGAACCATACTGTTGGCTTCAGAAAGACTCAACTGTTCATTATCGTCATTAAAGATAAGCACAGCCGCGAAGGTAATCATTTTTTCGGCCTTCACACGCATGCGTTAAACTATTTTAATAAAAGGGTCATATTTTTGACAAGTAAATTTTTTTTTCTCATATATTTTTCATACCTTTGCATCCGCATTGCATAAACACACTATAATGTCAAATAAAAAAACCGCTTTAGAATTAGGTACCAGACCAATTGGTCAATTGTTGGTACAATATGCATTGCCCGCTATTGTTGCTATGGTGGCTATGTCGCTGTACAACGTGGTGGACAGCATTTTTATCGGGCAAGGCGTCGGAGCTCTTGCCATAGCGGGTTTGGCTATTACGTTTCCTTTTATGAATCTCAGTGCTGCCTTTGGTGCAGCAATAGGTGTCGGAGCATCCACACTTCTTAGCGTAAAGTTGGGACAACGCGATTATGACATAGCCAACCGCATTCTGGGTAACAACGTTTTGCTTAACATCATTGTAGGTATTCTCTTTGCTGCCGTGAGTCTCTTCTGGCTCGATGGCATACTGCGTTTCTTCGGAGCCAGTGATGCTACCCTGCCTTATGCTCACGACTACATGGTAATCATTCTCTTGGGAAATGCCATAACACATCTTCACCTGGGACTGAATGCCATGCTGCGAGCAGCAGGAAAGCCTCGACAGGCTATGTATCTTACTGTTGCAACGGTAATTCTCAATGCCATCCTCGACCCTCTGTTTATCTATGTCTTGGATATGGGCATACGAGGAGCCGCTGTTGCTACTATCCTCTCTCAGGCAGTAGCATTGGTATGTCAATGGTGGATGTTCAGCCGAAAGGAAGAACTGGTACATTTCGAGCGCTCTAAGATGCGTCTTGAGTCAGCCATTGTAAAGGGTATCATCAGCATCGGCATATCACCATTCGCCATGAATGCCTGCGCTTGCCTGGTAGTCATATTCATCAACAACAGCCTTATGCACTATGGTGGCGATATGGCAGTGGGTGGCTTCGGTATAGCCAATCGTATAGTGTTTATCTTCGTCATGATAACACTTGGCGTTTGTCAGGGCATGCAGCCTATTACAGGTTACAACTATGGAGCACAGAACTACAACCGCATGCTGGAGGCCTTGAAACTGGCTGCCATTGCGGGTACGATAGTTTGTGCCATCGGTTTCTTCCTCGCTATGCTGTGCCCACGATTCATAGCAAGCATGTTCACGACTGACCCGTCTCTCATAGAGCATTCCATTGTGGCTATGCGATATATTATGGCTCTGTTTATTATAATAGGAGCCCAGATGGTCATCACAAACTTCTTCCAGAGTATCGGAAGCGCAAAGGTGGCTATATTCCTCAGCCTCTCACGACAGCTCATATTTCTGGTACCGATGATTATCATCCTGCCACAATTTATGGGCCTCAATGGCGTATGGCTCGCAATGCCTCTCTCTGATGGCATAGCAGCAATTATGGCTTATGCTATGATAGCCGTTTATATTCGTAAAGTAAAAAAAGAAAAACCATTCTAAATCACCATGGATAATCTGATTATAAGTGTAGGTCGCCAGATTGGAAGTGGCGGACGTGAAATAGCCCAGATGCTTGCACGAGAATTCAGCTGCAAGTTCTACGACAAAGAGATAATCAATCTTGCTGCTGAGAAGAGTGGTTTCAATCCAAAAATCTTCGAGCGCAACGACGAGAATCACGGCATCATACAGTCCGTCGGGGCTTTCGTCGAAAAACTGTTCAACCCCTACTCTAACAGCATCTCCTCCGAGAATCTCTTCCAGATACAGAGTGAGGTAATCTTCAAAATCGGCAAGACCGAGAACTGCGTCATCATGGGACGTTGTGCTGACTACATCCTGCGCAACAATCCGCAGCTGTTCTCTATCTTCATTACTGCCGACGAGGAAGACCGTTGCAGAGAGGTGGCAAAACGCCTCAACAGCGATATCGAGACAGCACGACGTTTCATCACAAAGCATGAGGCAGAACGTGCCAAATACTATAACTACTATACATCAAAGACCTGGGGAGCAGCCCAGAATTATGACATCTGCATCAACTCCTCCATCCTCGGATGGGAAGGGACTGCAAAACTTCTCTCTAGCATAATTCGAAAGAAATACAATCTTTTAACTTTACAAGCTTAATGAAAAAAATCCTTCTCCTTGGCTCAGGTGAACTGGGTAAAGAATTCGTAATCGCAGCAAAACGCGCTGGACAGTATGTAATCGCATGTGATCGCTATGACAATGCTCCTGCTATGCAGGTAGCAGATGAGCGTGAAGTATTCTCAATGCTCGATGGTGATGCATTGGCAGCAGTTGTCAACAAACATCAGCCTGACATCATCGTACCGGAAGTAGAGGCTATCCGCACAGAACGTCTCTTCGACTTCGAGAAACAAGGCGTTCAGGTAGTACCATCTGCCCGTGCCGTAAACTACACCATGAACCGTCAGGCTATCCGCGACCTCGCAGCAAAAGAGCTGGGATTGCGTACAGCAAAGTACTTCTATGCAAAGACCTTCGAAGAGCTCGAGGCAGCAAGCCGTGAAGTCGGTTTCCCATGTGTCATCAAACCTCTTATGTCCTCTTCCGGTCACGGACAGAGTACTGTAGAATCTCCTGACCAGTTGCGCAAGGCATTCGACGATGCTATGGAAGGTGCTCGTGGTGACGTGAAAGAGGTTATCATCGAGGAGTTCATCCACTTTACATCAGAATTCACTCTCCTCACAGTAACCCAGAAGAATGGCGAGACAATCTTCTGCCCACCAATCGGCCACGTTCAGAAAGGTGGTGACTATCGTGAGTCTTGGCAGCCTTACGCTATCTCAGAGAAAGACCTCAAGGATGCACAGGAGATGGCAAAGAAGGTGACAGCAGCTCTCACAGGTGCCGGTATCTGGGGCGTAGAGTTCTTCCTCACCGATACTGGTGTAGTATTCTCTGAGCTCTCACCACGTCCACACGACACAGGTATGGTGACACTCGGTCACACCACAAACCTCTCAGAGTTCGAACTCCATTTCCGTGCCGTTATGGGCCTGCCAATCCACGACATCCGTCTTGAGCATGCAGGATGCTCTGCTGTTGTTCTGGCTGACAAGGACTATCATAGTGCAAGCGAAATCAACTACAACTTCAATGACTGCCTCAACGAAGAATGTACTCGCGTACGTATCTTCGGAAAGCCTGATGCACACTTCGGCCGCCGTCTGGGTGTAGTACTTTGCTATGGTGAAAAAGATGCAGACCTCAACGCTCTTCGCGACAAGACTAAGCGTCTCGCTTCTACCGTACTCGGCACTAATCCATATATGGAGAAGTAAATGAATTATGAAGTTTGAAGTTTGATGTTTGATGTATCGGCTTTCGCTGAGGTGAATGTTTGAAGTTAGAAGTTTGACGTACCTCATACATCCCACATCGTACATTGTACTTCCTACTCGCACAGCGACACATCCTACCTCATACTTCATACATCGTACATTAGTAAATGACTCCAGTAGCCATATTTCACTCCCCTTTTTCCACCAAGTTCGGCATACCACGCCAAGCGGGTGTAGTGAGTGAGATACCTGGAACAATAATATTCGAGAAGCCCTTCCGCACTCCTGAT
Organism: Prevotella sp.; assembly: GCA_017475005.1. Taxonomy (GTDB): domain Bacteria; phylum Bacteroidota; class Bacteroidia; order Bacteroidales; family Bacteroidaceae; genus Prevotella. The sequence goes on from JAFVGI010000015.1 coordinate 81,038, forward strand.
GCTGTCAGGGGTCTGGAAGGGTTCGATTTTATATGGATTATATGGCAGCCTTCTGCCACTAACTCTTCCCCCACTGTCCGTCCTCCCCGTTTGGGAGGCAACACACGCGTTGGAGTATTTGCGTCGCGCTCCCCGCAACGTCCCAATCCTATAGGACTCTCCTCCGTACGCATCAGCCACATTGATTATGATGCCCCCGACGGTCCTGTGATACACGTTCTGGGAGCCGATATCATGGATGGCACACCCATTCTCGACATAAAGCCCTACATACCCTATACCGACAGCCATCCTGACGCTCGTGGCGGATTTACTGACACTACCGATTGGCAGCCCCTGAAGGTAGTAGGTACCGATGATCCTGTATTACGAAAAATATTGGAACAGGACCCTCGTCCGCATTATCACGACGACCCCGACCGCATCTACGGAATGGAGTACAATGGGAAAGACATACACTTTCAGGTGAAAGACGATGTACTTACTGTGCTATATAGGTAAGAGGTAAGAGATAAGAGGTAAGAAAAACACCTTTGACCATTGACCTTAGACTTTTGACAAAAAAAATTTTGTAATAATATTTTTTTTTTATACCTTTGCAGCCGCAAACATTTTTTGGAGAGGTGCTCGAGTGGTTGAAGAGGCACGCCTGGAAAGCGTGTAACCGACAAAATCGGTTCGCAGGTTCGAATCCTGTTCTCTCCGCGTAGTAATAGTAAGGAGATGCCCCGAATGGGTATCTCTTTTTATTTAGAAAAGCAATCAAGCTTGTTTGTAATTGGTTTTATGAATAAAAAGATAATAGTAGCATGCTACGCTCCTTACTATTA
>JAFVGI010000016.1 GCA_017475005.1 Prevotella sp.
GCTTCCCAGATGGGAGTATGGTCCGTAATAAGTGCCGTGTTTTCGATTTATATTACGCGTTTTGAATATTCGAGGATAAGGTTCGTTGGTGATGCAGATAGAGGGGTATGTTTTACCGTCTTTCAGAAGGATGTTATAGCGTGGGTTGTACTTCTTTATTAACGAATTTTCCAATAATAAAGCATCCTCTTCAGTATTTACTACTGTGTATGTTATATCGTAGATTTTTGAAACAAGAACCTTGGTCTTGAATCTGTCTACCTCTTTGTGGAAATATGAAGAAACGCGTTTTTTTAAGCTCTTGGCCTTGCCGACATATATAATTACCCCGTCCTTATCGTAATATTGGTAAGAACCAGGTTTATCGGGCATTGCTGCAACAATCCGCTTCAACCTTTCCAGTCGTTCAGAGTCTTCAGTTCTAGACACTTAATATTATACTTGTTTCACGTGAAACATTACCCCTGTACCTTCAGTAGAGTGGTAACGTCTGTCACAGGTTCCAGTACTTTTCGTCCTTCAAGTCCTCTTCCAAGAAGTTCGATAATAACGTTTACATGTATCTCTTTCGGATTAAATTTCTTAACCAAATTGTATGCTGCGAGAAGGCTGCCTCCTGTAGCAAGCAGGTCATCGTGTATTAGTACGACGTCATCGGATGTTATAGCATCCTCTGTAAGGCATACTGTATCCTTTCCGTATTCCTTCTCGTAATGTTCCTCTACCACCTTGCCTGGCAGTTTTCCTTTTTTACGACAAATTGCAACGCCTGCCCCAAGTTCCAATGCTATTGTTGTAGCAAGAAGGAATCCACGGCTTTCTATGCCTACCACTTTAGTAATACCCTTGTCTTTATACATGTCGATAATCTCGTCATGCATTATACGCAGGCACTCTTTATCGTTAAACAGTGGTGTAATGTCTTGGAAGTTTATTCCTGGTTTTGGGAAATCAGGGATAGCTCTCAGTGTTTCTAATAGTTTTTTGTTGTTCATATCTTTCTTTATTTTTGTTTTTGTCTTGATTATCTTCCCATAAGTACCAGCAGCACGTTTATGTCTGATGGTGATATACCAGGAATGCGTGATGCCTGAGCGATGGTCTCTGGATTTATCCTGTCGAGTTTCTGGCGTGCCTCTGTCGATAGGCCTTGTATATCGCAATATTTGAAGTGACCTTTTATGTGTATGTCTTCGAGTCGATGCATCTTTTCAGCAGTAATCTTCTCACGTTCTATGTAACCTGCATACTTCAACTGTATTTCAGCAGTCTCTGCTATCTCTCTATGACGGTTAGCTGGAGCGTTGAGCATGGCTTTCAGTTTCGGCATGGCTTCTGCTATGGTCCATATATCTATGCCAGGACGGGCGATGAGTTCGCGTAGTTTGCACCCAACAGAGAGTGGGGTAGAACCAGCCTGTTCGAGCATGGCATTTACGTACTTGGGTTTTACGTTGGTATTGTTGCAGAGGTCTATGATAGCGTCCACATATTCCTGCTTTTCTTTCCACCACTGATAGCGTTCCGTCGTCGCTACTCCTACTTCATAGGCTTTCTTAGTGAGGCGCGCATCGGCGTCATCCTGACGAAGCAGTATACGATATTCAGCCCTTGAAGTAAACATTCGATAAGGTTCGTCGACGCCCTTTGTTACGAGGTCGTCGATAAGGACGCCAATGTAGGCCTCATCTCGATGCAGGATAAATTTATTTTTACCAGTGCTCTCTGAACTTGCCTTACTTCCGGCCAGGAGTGCGGCATTAATGCCTGCTATCAGTCCCTGACCTGCTGCCTCTTCATATCCCGTAGTGCCATTTACTTGTCCAGCGAAGAATAGTCCGTTGCAAAGCTTAGACATCAAGGTGTGGGAAAGTTGCGTTGGATCGAAGAAGTCATATTCTATGGCATATCCAGGACGATATATCTTTACGTCGCGCAAGGCAGGAATTTTTTTCAAGGCTTCCAATTGAATGTCCATTGGTAGCGAAGATGAGAAACCATTGAGGTACATTTCATTGGTATCAGTGCCTTCAGGTTCGAGGAAGAGAGGGTGGCTATTCCTTTCGGGGAAGGTGTGAAGTTTCGTCTCTATTGAGGGACAATAGCGTGGGCCAATGGATTGTATCTGTCCGTTGTAGAGGGGAGAATCATCCAATCCGCTACGTAGTATATCGTGACATTCTGGCGTGGTGTTGAAAGTGTAGCAAGGTAACTGAGGTAAACTAGGACGACCAGTTTCTGACATATAACTGAAGAGGCTTGTCACATTCTCGCCAGGTTGTGGCTCTGTGTCTTCGAAATGTACGGAGCGGCGGTCTATGCGCACTGGTGTTCCTGTCTTCATACGGTTGTGACGTATGCCAAGAGTTGCGATGCTCTCTGTAAGGTGCAGAGCGGCAGGTTCGGCACAGCGTCCGCCAGACACCATCTTGCGCCCTATGTGCATTAGTCCGTTGAGAAATGTACCAGCGGTAATGATGACAGCTGGGGCATATATCTCGCATCCCCATATGGTGCGGACGCCAGTGATTTGTCTTTGAGAAGGCATCTGAGAGGAAGAAATAATAAGTTCCTCTACCTGATCCTGCCAGATGTCGAGGTTGGGTGTGTGGTCTAGCATCTCTCGCCATTGCCATATAAACTTTCCACGGTCACACTGTGCTCGCGGGCTCCACATGGCAGGACCTTTCGATTTGTTGAGCATGCGAAACTGTATCGCCGTCATATCGGTCACCAGTCCCATACCGCCACCGAGTGCATCCACCTCGCGTACTATTTGTCCCTTGGCGATGCCACCCACAGCAGGATTGCAAGACATCTGTGCTATCTTGTTCATGTCCATTGTGACAAGACACGTTTTGGCACCCATCATGGCAGCTGCATGAGCAGCTTCGCAACCAGCATGTCCACCACCTACTACTATGACATCGTAGAACTTTTTCATTGATTTTTGATGCAAAAGTAAGGATTTTTTTTCAATTTTGGTAACTTTGCTTTGTCTTTTCGCTTTTTTTGTTTAATTTTGCAATCTCTCTCA
>JAFVGI010000017.1 GCA_017475005.1 Prevotella sp.
GCGATATATTCTCTCTTGAAAATGTACTTGGAATATCTCTGTGCATTAGGGTCAACATTTGCAAGATAGTAGTTGCAGTTGTTGATGATAGCATAATAATCGCTGATACGATTATAGATATTCGGCTCGTCTGTCATTGGGACATTGGCAAGAGCCTTGATATCTGTCGTAGCCTTGTCGTTAACCTGCATGAGGTCAGCACGTATTTCTCCCAACAATACTGTCCTGTCGGCAACAACCTGCATCTTGCGGATTATACCCATCACGCTGTAAAGTGTGTCCTCTGGAGTATCCAAAGTGTTATCGAATTCCACTATTTCGGAATCCATCTCTAGCATCTTCCCACATGACATGAATGAGAGGAGCAGCAATAATACTAAAAATTTATCTTTCATCTTCATATTATATTCTATCGTTTAGAGGTTTACCTTTACACCCATTGCAAAAGAACGACTCTGTCCGAGCAGGCCTCTGTCAATACCCTGCAAGAGAGCATTGCCTGATGCTGTGCAATCTGGGTCACTTCCGAGATACTTTGTAATAGTAAACACATTGTTCACTGCACCCCATACTGTAATACCCTGCAAGAAAGTTCTGTTGATAGGAATTGCATAAGAAAGTGTAATGTTAGACAACTTGAGGTAGCTGCCATCCTCTATCCATCTGTCAGAGAAACGGCTGTTGCCATGAGGATCCTGATAAGAGAGTCTTGGAATGTCAGTTACCTGTCCTTCTGTTGTCCATCTGCTGTTCATCGCCTTTGTCTGGTTGTAGAAATACTTTCCACTCTCCAGAATGCTGCGCTGATAGTTATATATATCGTTACCTATTGAGTATGTGAATGCCATATCGAGGGCGAAACGCTTCCACTTCAGGTGACTGCGGAAGTTACCATAGATGTCAGGATTTGGATCACCTATTACGACACGATCCTCTTCCCCAATCTTTCCGTCACCATTTGTATCCTGAAATCTCATATCACCTGCCTGGAAAGCGACTTTGTTACCTGACTGGTCAAGATAGTACTTGCCATCGGCCTGTGCCTCTGCCTCTGTAGAATATACTCCATTTGTCTTATAGCCATAGAATTGTCCTACAGGGCCACCTACTTCTGAGATGATGGTAGCACCATACGCTGATGTCAGAAGTCTGTCTGAACCATTACCGAGGTCAGTGAGCTTATTCTTGTAATGACCCATTGTCGCGCCAAGCTCCCACTTCCAGTCCTTGTCATTGATGACCTTCACGTCAGCAGAGAAGTCAAAGCCAGAATTGCGCAACTTTCCGTCATTTGTCCAGTTCTGTGCCAAACCGGTAGTCCATGCCATCTGCTGAAGCATCAACAGGTCGGATGTCCAAGAAGCGAAGTAATTGAATCCTACATGCAGGCGGTTATTAAGAAGATTTGTCTCGAAACCGGCATTGAACTTGCGGGTTGTCTCCCACTTCAGGGTACTGTTGCCAACATTTTCTAACACCAGACCTGTCAATGTAGCACCCATCATAGACCTGGAGACAAAGTAACTTCTTGATGCCTTATAATCAATATTGTCATTACCAGTTATCTCAAAACCGAGGTTAAGACGCAGGTAATCAACCATCTTTACATTAGAGAACCACTTCTCGTTACTCATTACCCATGAACCCTGGAAGCTTGGGAAGAGTCCCCATCGTGTTCCGAACATCTTCAAGGCACTTGCATCTTCACCGAAACGAGAAGAAGCATGTCCTGTCAATGATACAGAAGCGTAGTATTTCTCTGCATAGTTATAGTCAGCTGCTGCATACCAAGAAATGTCAGAATACTTGTCATCGGCACCAGTAGTGGTCTTGTATTGCAGTGATGGTGACATGTTAGGTGTCTTATCATTACCTGTGTTGTAACCGTTCTGGATATTAACCTTGTTACGGTTGTTCATAAAACGGAATCCGGCAAAGGCCTTGATATAGTTGGCACCATAGCGATTAGTCCATGTGAGTCGTGTATCTGACTGTATGGAGTTCTGTCTTGTTGCAAGAGAAGATACTGCGTTTTCTACATAAACAATATCTGTCAGGCCTGGCACACGGAATTGTGGAACACCTGTGATTGGCAGATAGTAGTTCTCATTAGTATTCACGAGGGTGAAACCGAAGTCCTCGGATACCGTGAAGTACTTGTTTATCTTATAGCTTGGAGCTACAGTAAATGTTACAAGACGGTTACCGAAGGTATTCTTGTTTCTGCCGTCACCATTGTCAAGGATGCTGACAGGGTTAGCCAAACTTCTGTCGCTGGTGATGATATAGCCTTGAAGGTAGTCGTCTGCTTCTGCAAGATAACCACTCAGATTACCATTTACATCATACGCATAAGGAGAGAGGAATGGAGACTTAACCATTGCCAGGAAGTTTGGTGAGGTAATGGTAGTACTCTCAACATCATTGCTGACACCAACATCTCTCAAATCGCGCTTTACATCACTGAATGATGCATCGAAGCGTACATTCAGGTTGCGGATTATCTCAATATCAGTATTCAGACGCATATCGAAACGTGAGAAGTCATTACCCTTGAGGGTGCTGTTGGCAGCAGAATATCCTACAGAAAGGTTATAACTTGCAACATCATCACCACCCTGTACATTGATGCCGTAACTCTGGGCGAAGGAATTGCGATAAACCTCCTTCTTCCAATCTGTTTCGTTATGGTACTGAGGATAGTAGTAATACTTTGGATCTGCCACCATGAACTTCATTGTTGACATATCGCTAACCCTTGGTGCCAACATTTCTGTGACATATGTGCGATAGTCCTCTGCCTCCATCATGGAAGGAGTCCTTGGTTGTGATATAAACTTACCACCTATTGTGAGGTCAATCTTTGTCGTCATGCTCTTGTTGCGCTTTGTCTTTATAAGGAGCACACCATTAGCACCCTTGGCACCATAGATGGCAGTACCATTCTTCATCACCTCAACACTTTCAATGTCGTTTACATTGATGTTGGCAAGCAGATTATTGAAATATCCGTCATGAAGCATCGAACCGTCATAATTCACATCCACTATCATACCATCGATTACAATCAGAGGCTGTGCATTAGAATTAAGACTGTTGATACCATTGATAAACATCACATTACCAAGGCCATCATTGCCACCACGACTGACAGCATGGATATCGGCATTCATTCGGCCCTGAATGAATGGGTCGATAGACATCTCAACGCTATTGCCGAAACCGGTAGTTCCTGATGTCCTGTTACCGGATGTATATGCTTTGTATGACGAAGAGAAAGCATCCCTGTAAAGCTGGGCATCTACATGCATAGCATCGTTGCCGATTGCTATTTGCTGTGGAGAACATCCTTCCAAGGTCATATAAAGACTGTTGACATATTCTGGTACATCCTTCATGAGGTATATACCTTCAGCATTGGTCATCGCAGTAAATCGCTCATCACCATATGCTTTCACCTGCACACCTGCTATCGGATTGCCCGTAGCAGCGTCGGTCACCTTTCCGCCTATCTCTTTCGCCTGAAGGAAAGAAACAGACGCCAACGCTAATGTTAATGTTATATATTTTCTCGTATTCATACTTAATTATTCGATTACAGGTTCAAGGTATATGTAGTCCAAATACATTTCTGTCGTTTCCTTACTAGCAAAAATCGGTTTTGAATTGCCAGAAATAGTTATCGTTACATCGATACCATCTCTTCCGTATTGACATACAGGGAATACCATTCCTTCTGCAACTACCAAGTCAGTGATCTTACTTTTAACGGAATATTTATCACCGCACGGATAAGTCTGGAGTTTTCCTGCCTGATCATAGTAATTGATGGCTACTGTGTAATGTACAGGTAATTCCTTAGCACCATCTACTACAAAATCTTTTGGCAAGGTAACAACGTGAACATTATATTTTCCTGAAAGAACATTTGGAATCCTATAAGTTACGTCCCAAATGCCGTTGGAACTCTTTGGAGCTATACGCATGTAAGAGCCTTTGTGTACTTTTGTTCTTTTCTCTTTATCTACAACTAAACCTGTAGTAATATTACACTTGTTACTTGTATAATCTGTTATTTCCCAACTATATTCACCCTCCTGCTCTATCTTCTTGAAATATGTCTGTACAGGGTCGAATGGCCATTCGTCATAAACATATAAAACGCCATTGCTGCAATCTTTTGTAGATATTGCCTTGCCTAACAGACCTGTGCTTTCATATGGCTTCTTGAAAACATGATATTCTGGAGTAGAGCGATTATACTGCACACTGATAATACTATCATTTGGTGAAGCCTGCATTGTCATACTGAATACAGCATCATCCAACAATGCACGCATAGTATAATACTTCTGAAGAGAGTCACGCTTTTCTACATCGTCTGCATAGTTGAAGAACTTTGCTGCTTGGTTCCATGCTTTATTCCATCCGGCATTAGTAGGAATGGCAACAGAATAAACAGAGTCCTCAGCATTCAGCAGGCCGATAGCTTCCATCATCTTGTTGCGTTCATATATCACTGAGTCAACATAGACAGGGACACCATCTATATTACCACTGCTGACACTTGCATCTTCGTCGAAGACATCTTCGTTGTAGGATGCTATGCTTGCTCCTACTTCCTTGTAATCTTCATCAAGAACCAAGGTTTCGTAAATTGTTTTGCGATACTCCAAAGGTGATTGCATTATGTGCAAGACACCATTACGGGTCTGTACATTGGCCCTGACTATCTCCATTCCACCGATTTGATCTGGAGTAATCGATACATATTTTCCATTCAGGCTTTTCAAACGGCTATCAACAGCAGAATGAGGAGAACGGATAATATGATTCTTTACAAAGAAATGCTCTACTGCAGAGTCTCCTTGTGCCGTTTCCAAAACTGTCAACAAAGAATCTAAGTTGAATGATCCATTAATTGGTGCCATCAACGTTAGAGACTGACCACCTGACAAAATGTCTGCATAACTTGTTTCTGTCACTTTATGATGCCTGAAGACCTTCGTACTTGCCAGTAAGACTGAGAAGTCGGATAATTCTTCATGAGAGGCTACCTCTTCAAACAAACTGTTTGGGTTACTCCCTCCTGACGCATTCTCATAGTGATCATTCCAATCGGAACAAGATGTCAATACCGATAAAGGAGAAAGGAAGGCACCTATAGCCATCATCCCAAGTATCTTCCGATGTTTATTCATCATTGTTGTATATTTTTTTGTTTTTTACTCTTAACATTAAACTTTATCAGTGTCTGTCTTCACCATCTGGGCTGGCATAAACACTCTTTGGACACAACTCAATATAGTCGAAAGACCATTCTGCATCACCTTCCAAAACCTGACGGAAACGCAACCAGTTCTCCTTACCCTCTGTGAACTGTTGTGTAGTGAGAATTCTACGCAAGTGCTCTGGAGAGGCTACACGGAAACTTGGCACATCAGTTCCTGGCTTTCCGTATGAATCTGGACCAAGCATATATCCAAGGTTACGAAGAGTCTTATCAAGAGCCAGATTATCTTCCTCGTTATTGAGATCATAATTGCTCAAGTCTATATACTCCCATACACCCTTACGCAGGTCAACAGGGATACCGCAAGGCTCGTTGTTGAAATATACCTGTACAACACCACGCTCTTCACTGGAAACGTATGCCAGACGAATCTCATACAATCCTGGAGGAGGATTTGGTAATTTTATCTGTACGTCATACTGTCCCTTTACGGCAACAGCATTGCCAAGGTATGAACTCCACCATACGTTATCACAGTGCACACCGACAAATGACTCGGGAGAAATCTTCCATCCTTCTATGTATCCACGCTTGAAGGCAAAGAGGTAGTTCTCGTCCCATCCGAGATTACCACGAGCTCCCTGATTCATGAAATCTGCACTCAGGGTTGTGGCGTCAATACGCATACGGCAGTTAAGAACTTTATCACGTACATCAGTACTATACTCCAAGAGGTCTTCGAGATAGAGATACCTGCCGTTAAGAGCCTGCTGGTTGCTTTTACCGCTCTCTGAATCGGAGAGCACCCTTACACCTTTCTGGCCCTGTTTCACTGTATTCTTATGTCCCTTACGATTTGCATACAACTGTCCATTTGTACGACAGAAGCGTATCATACCCTCATTCAGCATTGTCTGCCAGAAATCCTCTGCATCAGCAACATCTGCACGACAACAATCAGTCAATATCTGACCTGATGGTGCCCAGTCACTATAGTTACCCAATCTGTTCATCAGATGGTAACTAACCCATCTGTTCAAAGGATTCTTACGATTTGTGTAATCATTGTCGTAAAGTCCGGCGTCATTAGGGAATGTTTTATCATAAACCTTCTTTGCATGTGCAATAAGGTCGTCAAGTGACTTGATACCATGCTTTTCAAAAACATCATTTGTTTCTACAAAGGCAGTAAATTTGAAATAACGCTTCTCATAATAGTGTGCCACCATATCTTTTCCACCAAAACGCTTACCTGACACACCCTTTACAACAGAGTCAGAACTTGTATAATAAGTATTGTCGATATACTTTGTCAACGAGTCTGACATATTTGTCAAACTGAGAGCCTGACAAAAGATGCTTATCGTTGGATCCTCCTCCATCAGGTCAGGAAGGAACTGGTTACTAGCACTCATCACCCTATTGATGGTATGTACTACACCATTTGTCACAGAGTCGTCCTTCTGAGTAATGAGAGACCTCTTGTTGACATATATCAGCAGCGCATTATTATTATTAACGTCACTGTCACTGGTAATTACCACATAGCGATCATCCATATTCATTGATGGAAGAGTACCATCACTATAGTCAGTGGTGAAGTATGCACCTTTATTTACTATATGGTTACGTACTATGGTGTCACATGTCCTTTCTGGAATACTCTGGATATTCTCAAATCCATTTTCTGCCAGATAGATCTTCATAGCTTCATTGTCTGGAGCAAAGACGGTATATTTACCGTATGTACCCAACATTGAATAGTAGTTTGACACATTTTCACCTTCAACAAGCATTGGTTTTGCCCTCTGCAATAGTTCTATGTACATACTGTACTTTTCCGGATGCTCAGCAAGCAATTCTGCTGCAGTCATTTTTGTCGCAGAATAGTAGCTAGCGTCATCACTATCCTTAACATCATTATCTACACATGATGCTATGCCCATTAGCAGCGCTGCTGCCAATAAGAAATATAATGACTTGTTTCTCATATTGTATTTTTTTCTTTTATTTCTGGAAATCCTCTGTATCTCCGTATGCAGGATTCTGCTTGAGATATCTGTTAAGTTTCAACTCATTCTTGTTGAATGGCCAAAATAGAGTAAGTGGATTGCTAAGCTTGATTTGTATGGCATTAACGTTAACTTGATATTTAACTGTCGCCTGCTTAGATAGGTAGCTATTGTTACCTGTACGTATAGCATAACGTGCAAGATCATACCAACGCTTTCCCTCAAACATAAATTCACGCTTGCGCTCCTGAAGGATTAAGTCCTCCATCATTTTTGTCAAGTTCGTATTATAGTCTGTTAACTTCAGAGCACCTGCTCCACCAGGAGTGGTGATATTCCTGGCTCTGCGGTTAACTGCATCCACCAGGTTAAATGCCTCCTCGTAATATGCTTCACCCTTGAAAGTAAGAGCCTCTGCCTTCATCAGAAGGATGTCTGTAAGGCGATATACTATCCAATTAGCATCCGCATTGCTACGACGGTTGATGGTGATGCCTGCAGTACTCTCGTCAGTGAGTGTGCTAAGACGATTTGACATAGAAACAGATGATGCCACGTATTTTACGATGGAAACCTTGCCATCCTGATTCCTCATTGTGCCATATGCACGACAATCGTCTTTTGAGAACAATGTGTTATTGCCTGTAATAACGTCTTTTCTGTTCTCATCCATTGTAGCAAGACGACCAAGAGGATTTCCTGATGTACCATAATATGTGCTTACATACTCGTTATTACCTTGATTGACTCTGAAATACAACTCAAAAATACTCTCGAAGCTGTTTCCTGTGCCGAAAATCTCGCTTATCGCATTTCCGCACTTTGAACCACCTTCTTCACATTCTCTTATAAGAGGTATATCATTGAAGAGCATTATATCATTGATGGTACCCATATTATCCTTCTTCTCCTCATACTGCTTTTTCTTAGCATCTATGATAAGGTCGCAATAGTGGATAGTCTCATCAAAGTCACCCTTCCAAAGGTTTAATTCAGCAAGTAAAGCATAGATAGCATTACGTGTCACACGGCTACTGTTCTCGCTGGCTTTAGATGCTGCAATAATGCTTTGCATATTGCTGTCATCAACATAACGACGTACTGCCATATTTTCTACACCTTTAAGGTCGTTGATAAGTATGTCCAATGCCGGACCTATTACCCATCCACCATTGGAATAGGTAAATGCCGAAGTCGGAGGAACCTCAAAGTCCATTTCGTCACTGATACTTGCCTGGAAGATCAGAGGAACTTCACCAAACGTTCTGAGAAGATAGAAATAACACAGGTCACGAATGAAAGTAGCCTCAGCAATATTAGCCTGCATCTCAGCCACCGTATAGTTAGGGTCTATCTCCTGCACTCCAGGTGCATAGTGAATAACCGTGTTACACCTATTTATCGTCTGATAAAGGATATTCCATGACGTAAGTCCGCTGGATGGTAGCAGAGTTTCCTTGAGCGCATCAGCAATTTCATTAGGAACAGAACTACCTGCTACAATATTTTCTGATCGTAGTTCGCCCCATACAGCCATACGTATTATACTCTCACGATCTTCGAGAGATTCATAACAGGAATTGAGAACACTTGTTACGTCCTTTTTCTCGGTCCAGTA
>JAFVGI010000018.1 GCA_017475005.1 Prevotella sp.
ACTATAAACTCTAAACTTTAAACTTTCAACTATACACTTTCCACTGACTCTCAACTCTCAACTTTCAACTATACACTTTCCACTGACTCTCAACTCTAAACTCTAAACTATAAACTCTAAACTTTCAACTATACACTTTCCACTGACTCTCAACTCTAAACTCTAAACTATAAACTTTCAACTATACACTTTCCACTGACTCTAAACTATAAACTATAAACTCTACACTTTAAACTCTCAACTTTCAACTATACACTTTCCACTGCCTCTCAACTCTAAACTATAAACTATAAACTTTCAACTATACACTTTCCACTGCCTCTCAACTCTAAACTTTAAACTCTAAACTCTAAACTCTACACTATAACCTTTAACCGTTAACCTTTAACCGCTATTCAATAAACAATAACCAATAACCAATAACATCGTTAACCATTAACCGTTAACCTTTAACCGTTATTCAATAACCAATAAACAATAACCAATAAACTATAAAAAAATGAAGACTATTTTATTTGCATTCCTCTCGCTGATTACTATGTCAGCAAATTCCCAGAATCCTTTTGTTCAAACCTGGTACACCAGTGACCCTGCACCTCTTGTTCATGGTGACCGCCTTTATGTCTATACAGGACACGATGAAGATAATGCTGATTTCTTCTGGATGCAGGAATGGCGCGTCTATTCCACAGACGATATGGTGAACTGGCAGGATCATGGTTCGCCCCTCGCCCTTGAGAGTTTCTCATGGGCTGACGACCGTGCCTGGGCATCACAGACCATCGAGCGCAACGGAAAGTTCTACTGGTACATCTGCGCTCATTCTAATATCAAGAAAGGCATGGCCATCGGTGTTGCTGTCAGCGACACTCCAACAGGACCTTTTAAAGATGCTTTGGGCAAACCGCTCTTCGACAATGGTTCATGGGACAACATCGACCCTACCGTAATGATTGACGATGATGGTCAGGCATGGATTATGTGGGGCAACCCAAGGGTTTATTATGCAAAGCTTAATAAGGACATGATTTCCTTCGATGGTGAGGTGAAGCAGCTCGATATGACAGAGGAGGCTTTCGGTTCTCCCGCAATGAATCAGCGAGACAAGAACAAGAAGTATAAGGACTCTTATGTAGAAGGTCCTTGGCTCACCAAGCGCAATGGCACCTATCAGCTCCTCTATGCTGCTGGTGGCGTTCCTGAGCATATCTCTTACAGCACAGCACCATCACCAACAGGACCATGGACCTATGCTGGAGTCATCATGCCTCTCTCTGACACCAAGTCATTCACGAACCACTGTGGCGTAGCAGACTTCAAGGGACACTCTTACTTCTTCTATCACACAGGAAAACTGCCTGGTGGCGGTGGCTTTGGCAGAAGTGTTGCCGTAGAGGAATTTCAGTATAATCCTGATGGCTCATTCCCTACCATACAGCCTACTGACGAAGGTGTGAAGCCTGTTGCTGCCTTCAATCCTTTCAGGAAGGTGGAAGGTGAGACAATGGCATTCTCAAAAGGCATAAAGACAGAGCAGTACGAGGAGGGTAAAAAGCTGCAGGTCTATGTTTCTGACATCCATAATGGCGACTATATAAAGCTGCAGAATGTAAACTGGAACAATCGCATTCCTCGCACCATCACAGCTCGTGTGGCAAGCGGCTTGAGAGGCGGAGAGATGGAACTGCGTCTCGACAGCATCAATGGCACCCTGCTGGGCACTTTACAGGTAACAGGAACAGGTGGTTGGAACAACTGGAAGACAGTGTCTGCAAACCTTTCTGGCATCAACCAAAGTGCGCTCTCACAGAACACAGACCTATACATCGTCTTCAAAGGCAGAAAAGGTCCGAAACTCTTCAACCTCGACTGGTGGGAAATAAAGTAAAAGTGAAGAGTTAAGAATTCTCGTTAACCGATAACCGTTACCTGTCAATAACCAATAACCAATAACCAATAACCTCGTTAACCGATAACCGTTAACCGTTAAACGTTATGAAATCCCTCATCGCCCATCTTTCTATGTTCGGTGCCTGCGCCTTCTGGGGCCTTATGGCTCCACTTGGCAAGGATGCCATGACGCATGGGCTCGATGGCCTTACGATGGTTTCTTTTCGCGTAGCGGGAGGCTGTCTGCTGTTCTGGCTTACATCGCTGTTCGTAAAGCACGAGCACGTGCCGCTCAGAGACAAACTGATGTTCATTGGAGCAGGTTTCTTCGGTTTGGTGACAAACCAATGCTGCTACACCATAGGTCTTTCGGTTACCTCTCCTATCAATGCCTCGATAGTCACCACCTCGATGCCTATCTTCGCAATGATTCTGGCAGCGATAATCCTGAAGGAACCCATCACTGGCAAGAAGGCCATCGGTGTACTGTTGGGATGCAGCGGAGCATTGATACTCATCCTCACCTCTGCAGCCCACAGCAGCGACAAGGTAGGTGATATTCGGGGCGACTTGTTATGCCTGATAGCGCAGTTCTCTTTCGCCCTCTACCTTTCCTTATTTAATAAACTGATAAAGCGCTACTCCGTCTTCACCATCAATAAGTGGATGTTTCTTTGGGCAACACTGTTCATCGTCCCGTTCACCTTCGGACATGTCAGCGAAGTCATCAGTCACCCCATACCTGCCAAGACGTGGTGGGAAGCCGGATATGTTGTGTTCTTTGGCACCTATATAGGCTACATCCTGACAATGATAGGTCAGAAGACACTGCGCCCAACAGTGGTATCGGTATATAACTACGTGCAACCTCTGGTATCAGTCATCGTGAGTGTGCTCACAGGAATCGGCATCCTTCGTCCCAGCCATGCGCTGGCAGTCATACTGGTCTTCAGCGGTGTGTGGCTTGTCACCAAGTCCCGCAGCCGTGCCGACATCGAACGAGAGAAAGCCGCTAACCGCTAAACTCTAACCGCTATTCAATAACCAATAACCAATAACCTATAAACTCTACACTTTCCACTGACTCTCAACTCTAAACTCTAAACTCTAAACTCTAAACTATAAACTCTACACTTTCCACTGACTCTCAACTATAAACTCTAAACTTTAAACTTTCAACTATACACTCTCCACTGACTATAAACTCTAAACTTTAAACTTTCAACTTTCAACTATACACTTTCCACTGACTCTAAACTATAAACTCTACACTATTCAAAACAACCTTTAACCGTTACCTGTCAATAACCAATAACCAATAACCAATAACGTCGTTAACCTTTAACCGTTAACCTTTAACCTTTACCCATTATGAAACGTTATTTTATTTTATCATTAATCGCATTATGCGTTACGGCTGTTTCAGCACAGCGACGCAGTTTCCAGGTACGCCAAAATGTACCTCTCGACTCTATCCGTATGAGTGACCCAGCCATTCTTGCCGACAAAGCCACCAATATGTATTATATGACGGGCACAGGTGGAATGATATGGCGCAGCAGCGACCTGAAGCTGTGGGAAGGCCCCTTTGTTGTCACCAAGTTTGACAAAGATTCATGGATGGGCGAACGCCCTGCTATTTGGGCAGCAGAGCTGCATAAAATAGGAGACAAATACTACTATTTCGCCACCTTCACCAACCATAGCGTGAAGATAGATACCGTAAGGGGCAACGTCATCGAACGCAGAGCCTGTCAGGTGCTGAGGGCAGACAATCCTATGGGCCCTTATCAGGCATTCGGAGATGCTACCTATCTGCCTGCAGACAGACCTACCCTCGATGGAACATTATGGTATGACACAGACGGAAAACCATATATGGTATTTTGTGGAGAATGGCTGCAGAATTGGAATGGCACAATAGAAAAGATAGAGTTGAAGCCCGACTTCAGCGGCACTGTCGGAGAACCAAAGGTTCTATTCCGTGCCAGCGACTCCCCTTGGAGCAGAGAACGTGATTCTGACGGAAAGGTAACATGGAACAAGGTTACTGACGGCCCATGGCTGTTCCGTACTGCAACAGGTAAGCTCGGAATGCTATGGACATCATGGGTATTTGGCGACTATACCCAAGGAGTGGCATACTCCCAAAGTGGCACTCTCGACGGCCCATGGGTACAGGAGCCAGAACCCATAACACCTCCTAACTTCGGTCACAGCATGCTCTTCCAGACATTTGACGGACAATGGATGATGTCTGTTCACAGTCACGCCCACGACTCCTGGGGCCGCACGGTAAGAATACCACACCTCTTCAAAGTAGACCTCTCAGGAGACAAACTCAAAGTGAAAAATTCCCGCTAACCTCTAACCGCTAAACGCTAACCTATAAACCATTACCCCACGACTTCAATATAAAAGCTGAAAGGCCTGAAGCCGTCATTGCAACTTATCATTGCACTCATGGGATCCTTCATCCATCCGTCATAGAAGTTCCCCTCCCCTCTTGCGAGCGACTCAACAAACTTCTGCATAGAAGTCCATGCAGAAGGACACAAGCCCTCGGGACACTGTCCATCAATGGAAATCCATTGCTGTCCTTCTTTTATATCACACGTATGCTCAATGGGATTCTCATACCTCTCCATGAGGTCCTGATAGACCGTCTGCCGCACCGCTGTTATTCTAACCTTATTCATCCTTATTTTCAATACTCACTAACAACTAATAACTAACAACTAATAACTAACAACTAAGAACTAACGTCGTTAACCTTTAACCGTTAACCGTTATACTCATCCACTTCTTCCGCTCCTCATCACTCATCTTCTCTATGGCATAGCGAAGCATGGTGCGAGGCATTTCGTGTGCATGCTGACGGAGAAAATCTCGCAGCAAATCCATGCCACAACGCTTTCCCATTTCTCGTAGCATCCATCCCACAGCCTTGTGCATCAGGTCGTGGGGATGATGCAGATGAATCTCTGCATAGCGAAGACACCACGACGGGTTACCCATCTGTGAGGTCTTCCACGTGCAGACAATACTCATCCGTTGTTTCCAAAGGCAAGGACTGGCAGCCAGTTCATCCAGTATTTGACGTTTATACTCAATATCTGCATTAGAACTTCCTCCCTTGAGGGGGGATAAGAGGGAGGCTCCCAATATCTTTGGAGCCGACAGATCCACCAGATCCCAATTGTTCGCCTGTTCAGCATACTGCAGGTACATCGTTACAATCTCATCGCGCTTCTTGATGGACTCCGCATCATTCTTCAACCGCTTCGTCGCCAACTTCTCAAACTTCGCCACCAAAATCAGGAATCCGCAGAGCCTCACCTCATGCCACCGGTTCATCAGCAGCATGGGTACCTCTTCTAAAGGAAAATCAATCCCTGCAGCCTTAACAACCTCACGCGTCTGCGGTACCTTTAGCCCCAGGAACTCATCACCCTCACCATACTCCCCAGGCCCCGTTTTAAAGAAGCCCATGAGAACCCGCCGTTGCTCCTCATTCCGCAACGACTCCATATATGCTATAATCTCCTCTGCCGACACTTTTTTAATTGATAATTGACAGTTGATAGTTGATAGTTGATAATGTGAATTGTTTTCAATAACCAATAACCTATACACTATAAACTTTATAACTGACTATAAACTCTAAACTATAAACTCTAAACTATAAACTCTACACTATAACCTTTAACCGTTAAACTTTAACCTTTAACCGTTACTTATACACTATAAACTTTATAACTGACTATAAACTCTAAACTATAAACTCTACACTATAACCTTTAACCGTTAACCGTTCGCTCGGCTTGTCCGCTTTCACCAAGGGTTTGTACGCCCGACTGAAAGAACCGCCTTTAAACGTTATTCTTCACTCTTCACTTTTCACTTCTACAAGTTTCTGTACGCCTCCACCTTCTTATCGAAGAATCTTCTATATTAAGATAAGAAGTCATAGATTTACTATTCTCACTTGAATCTGCGCAGGAAACATATAAGCCGGATCATTGCGTGAGTATAGTGTAGAGCGCATGACATCAGAACGTCGCTCCACCTTGCCATCAAACACCTTCTTTCCTTTGTATACAACAGTAACAGGATTATCCAGGTTCATCATCTTGTCATTGAGCGACAATGTTATCGATGTATAGTCACACTTCTCGATATTTACAATATTGCCTTTTATGGATGCAATCACCTCCTTGCCCTCTTGCAGCTCATCAACTGGCGCGCTGAGCCAGTAGAAATGCCGTTCCGTCACATCTTCCTGCCGCCATACAATCTTCTTTGGGTAAGGATTGCGCACGTATTGAGCCATCCAGTCAATAGCAGCATTGTCCTCAAGATTCATCCAGTGTCCCTTCCCCTTGATGATATGTCCCTCAAAAATATAGCCTTCTGGGTCAGCAGTGTGTAGTTGTTCCAACTCATCTATACGTTCCTGGCAACGTTTGTTGCGGTCGTATGCCGCATCCAACTCGCCACACCATATCATAAAGGGCAGGTTTCTTAGGTTCACCAACGAAACTTCGCCCGGATGGCCTGCCATCATTGATGCAGCAGCCCATGTGTCAGCCATGCGTGGTCCCATCCGCCAGACACCATCACCACCAGCAGAATAACCCATGATATATACCTTGTTGGGATTGACGTCGAAGTAAGCCTCCGCCATCATAATTATGCGGCGGTAGAACTCGTCTGTCTCTGGCAGGAAATGCATATTCCATACATCCTTTATGGAACGGGGACAAAGATAAACAGCATTCTTCGGGCGGTAATTTCTTTTCTGATTCTCCCATTGACTATCATTCACACTTCTTGGCGCCTCTCCACCTCCATGCAGCGAGATATACAGCGCATACCCATCAGCAGGCATCTCATCGTATATGCTCCAATGCAGCGGCATTATGAGCGTATCAATTCTTAACATTCTGTTCCGATAGGAAGCTGCAAGTGCGGTTTTTACAGAATCTTTCCATTCTGCCAACAATGTTTTCTCATACTCTGGCACTTCTTTGGCACTTAGCACCTGTGGAGCCGTGTCATCACTAATGCGAGCCGCATCCACAAACAATGCCATCGATAACAGTATCACAACAAAAAACAATCTCATTCCATTCATAATATAATTACTATTTCATATTATAACGGCTCTCGACGACTTTCCAGTCAACAATCTGCCACAGGGCAGCCAGATGGTCAGGACGACGATTCTGATAGTCCAGGTAGTAGGCATGTTCCCACACATCAAAGGTCAGCAGCGGTTTCAGGCCTTTCTGAATCGGATTGGCAGCATTGGTCTCCTGTGTGATGACGAGTTTACCATCCTTATCTGCAGACAGCCATACCCAACCAGACCCAAACAGCGTTGCCCCCTTCTTCTGGAATTCCTCCTTGAAGGCCTCGAACGACCCAAAGTCGCGAACAATCGCCTCTGCTAGTGGGCCACTGGGGGCCGATTTCGGATTCCCAGAAAACTGCCCAAAATACAACTCATGATTAAGTATCTGCCCGGCATTGTTGAGCATACCACCTTCAGCTTTCAGCACGATTTCCTCCAAAGGCAGGCCAGCCAAAGGGCTCCCCTCCAACAGGGCGTTCAGATTATTCACATAAGCCGCAAGATGTTTTCCGTGATGAAAACCAATCGTCTCTTTACTAATCACTGGCTCCAACGCCTCCGGTGCATACGGCAGCACCATCAATTCAAACTTTCCCATACAAGTATTGTTGCTAATTTCTTATTTCTCAATTTTCAACTTTCCGCTCGGCACTTGTGACGCTTTTACAAAGGCGCCAGCCGACTAAAAGAATTTTCCGCTCTTTAACCTCTAAACTATAAACTCTACACTCTCCACTGACTATAAACTCTAAACTATAAACTCTACACTATAACCTTTAACCGTTAACCTTTAACCGTTAACCTTTAACCGTTAAACTTTAACCTATACACTTTATAACTGACTCTAAACTCTAAACTATAAACTCTACACTATAACCGTTAACCGTTAACCTATAACCGTTAACCGTTACCAATCAGTTTTGGTTTTCGTTTTTAAACTACATCTCCTCCATACTCAGTCCCGCCATCTTCACCTCCTGGCCACGATACAGATGCCGTTGCATCATCCCTATCTTCTCCCTGAGTCGTGCGGGATTATATTTCTTCGGGTTCCGCTTCACCTCGTAGGCCTCGACCTCACCTTCCAGCGTCTCAGCCACGATGTCAATCTCAAATTCATCACTGTTGCCCTTGGCATTTACCCCGCCTCCGGCCTGCCACCAGCCACCTATTGTCTTATAGCGTAGGCTCTCCATCATCTTCTGCCGGAACCAACGTTCCAGAGCGATGCCAGAGAAGGTCGGATAGTCATCTGCTATGATCTGCTCCAACGCTGGCAGGTTCTGAATCTCAATCAGCGACGAATATCGGTGTATGTACCTGAACCAGAACCTGAAGAAGTTATCCTGTATTTCATAACGCACTGTCTGGCTGCCCTCCTTCGCGCCCACGGGCCGTTTTTTTCTGATGATACCGTACTTCTCCTCCAGTATCTTCAGCTGCCCGCCCAGACTCTTCATGCCCAGCGATGCCTCAATATCACTCTGCGTCACGTCACCATGCGCTATCTGGTCCAATATGCTGAAATACGTACCATACTGCTTGCCAAACTCCTGCACCAGCACCGACCGTCCCTCCTCTATGAAGTAGCTGTCGCCACTGCCACACACGTAGTGCAGCATCTTCTTCACATTCGTGCAGCGGTTGTTCATCAGTATCTCAATGTATCGGGCCACACCGCCGGTGATGGTCCACAAGGCCAACAGATCCTCGTTAGTATAGTCAGCCTTGTAGTCACCAAGTATTTCGCGCATTGTAGTGGTGCTAAATGGCTGCAGCTTGATGGTGCAGTCGTCACGCCCGAACAGCGGCTGCTCCTCATCCTTAAATATCTTCTCCATCATGCGGAAGATACTTCCCGACACAATCAGACACACCTTCGTTTCCTTCTTATACTTGTCCCACAATTCCTGCACGTCGCTGAACACGCCCGAATTCACGTTATCAAATTCCTGGAATTCATCAATAAACAATGTAAACTTCCTTCGTTTGCCAATCTCCAGCAACAGTTGCAGCAAACCCCTGAAGGTCGTGATGCCCTCAGGCACATACTCCTCCAGCTTGGTGCGTACCTCCTCACAGAAAGTCCTCACCAGCGTCGTCTCCGTCTTGCGGCCAACGAAGAAGTAAAGCCCTGGTGCCTCATCTTTCGACTCCTCCATCAGCCGGTACACCAGACTAGTCTTGCCCACGCGCCTTCTGCCGGTCAGCACTACAAATCTGCTGTAGTCATCATATGCCTGCTGCTGTATGTCGCGCAACTGTGCCATTTCGCGTTCCCTGTCATAGAACTTTTTCATACCACCATAATTTTATCGCCATAAATTTTACAGCCGTTAAATTTCGCTGCAAATATAGTGCAAATCGACCGAAAAACCAAATTTTTATTTGAGTTTTTCCGAGATGCAGCCTATATTCGACCTATTTTAGGTCAAAAATACAACTTTTATTTCATATCACAACATTTTTTACTAAAAAAAATCGGACCATCCTCCCAAACATGGGAAAATGACCCGAATTTATCATCTCGAAGAAGCAATTTATCTCGTTTTTATCCAAACAAAATTCTCAAATTATCCAAACAAAATTCTCAAAAGTTCTTCACAAAATTCTCAAAATTCCCCCAATTATTGCACTAACCCCTCAAATTATCTATTTATCTTCTCATTCGTTTATTCTCTCTTATTCCTCTCGCCCTGCGGTTTACCCGCAGGTCTTTCTTTCTTCTTGTTACGTATGCTGCGATATTATCGCGGCCTTCTCTCCAGCCACCGTTCCCTGTGGTTTTCCACAGGGGGTGTTCATTAATCATTTAGACATCTTCATCAAATCTTCCAATCATCTTCTGTCAAATATGGTTTCCCAAATACGGAATTCATACTTGCTTCTATCTTTTTCCACTGGCCATCATCGGGTCTGCTCTTTTCTGCTGGTCTTGGCGTATTAGTATAATTCTTCCATTCTGCTCCTTCTGGGCCGTCAGGTTCTGCTATCATCAAGATCATCATGTATTCAGAGATATGCTTTAGGGTATTAAAATCTTGGCGGTTTTTCATTCCCTTTATCTGTCCCCATTTGCCATCTTTGGGTTCCTCCATGCCTTCATGTTCAAACCAATACTTACGTACTATTTTCTCAGCAACCTCCTTGCCAAGGCTTGTGTTCCAGTCATCAATTATTTCCTGTCGTTCCTTCTCGTCAAACACAATATCATCCAATTTATTCAGCAAAACAATTTTTTCATTTACTAATGCAGCCTTCATTTTCGTCTTCGAATAACCCTTTGGCCTATACTTCTCAAACGCCTCCTTAAACACTGCATAAGAAAAGGTTGTCTGCCCAACAATTTGCTTGGTCTTTCCTATCAATTTATCCTTTATCCACAGGGATTCACCCTTCTGAAACATATCATAATAGAACTTCGACTCTTCTGAAGTAAAGGTAAACTTATACATCCAGCTCTTGGTACTTCCACCTTTTCCTATATGCAAAGCATAGCCAAACTGTGCGCCTGGACGTGGAAAAGCTTGCAGCCCTATAGGAGTGATATTACCATTCATATACTTATCAAAATGAAGTGAAGGTGATGGTTCATTGTCTCTTACCGGATCAAACACATACAGCACCCCTTCATGCTCTACTTCATCATGGTAATAATCATAGGAATCTGTATCCTTATCGTATTTACAGGTAGCGAAGAACAAGGCAACATCCAAATTGCTCGTCAGGTCAAGCACTTCAGTTTTCAGTCCGTAGTGTTGAGCGAGTCCTTCTACATTTACCAAGAAATGATGTTTTTCAAAGAATCGAGTAACCACCGGATGACTTTTTAGCAAACGATGGAACTGCACGAGTCTCATTCTTTGCAGAAATACTTGTGCATCATTAGGTCCCCCTCTATAGATGGTCGGAAGGCATGGAACCACCTCCTCATTCTGTCCGCGATACAAATAATGTAGTACACCAACTTCTGGAATCAGACATTTCTCCTCCCCCCTACCTGTCAGAACCGCTTCAAAAGTTCCATTTCTGCGTGATAAGATCTGCTTATTTGCAGGTGTAAGCTCATACATAAAGTCACGCTTAACCTTTGCCGCCTCTATCGCTTGGATTACTTCTTCTAATTTCATAGGTTCAAAATCCTTAGCCAGCATTAAAACACTTCGTTTCCCTGGATGCCCTTTCGTTTGCCACTATGATATAACGAACTATTCATATTGATTCTTCCTCCTACACCCTTCCATCAATGCCAGCAATTCTTTAAACTTCTCTACCCTATCCCGTTTCAATGTTCCGGCATTAAGAGTCTTCCTATTAGCTTTAAGCCAGTTTAGCATATCATGCTCTTCAATCCGATGCTTCGACGGATTCCGGTGATTAGTTTCAATAAACGTCATCACCTCTTTGTATTTTGTCATCCAGCGTGTTTCTTGATCCATCATACTTCAGCCCTCATACATCAGACATATTCCGCCATTTTTCGTCTTGAGTCAAGATTCAAAAGAGATGCAGTAACGAGCCTTTTATAAGCTAGTTATCATTTCTGGGCTCAACGTTAAATCTGTGCAGGCAATAAAAAGCAATAGATTATCAAATGACTACCCCTAGTGCATGTAGCACATCATTCAAGGAGCAGAATTCTACTCCAACAGCTATGCATGCATCAGGTATCTTTACGCGTTTTTTGCAAAGAGGGTCAGACGTTTCAAAAGTCACCACTTTCATTCCTTTGGCGGCAGCTGTAGCAACAAGATAGGCATCAGCCACAGTAGCAAACTCTTGCTTTGCCGGAACAGAAAATACCTGACTACTATTGGCCCAGGTCATTAATCTGGCATATTCTTCATGAGCATCAAACGGAAGAAAGAATCCTTTAGGCAACTGATTAGCACACCACTCTTTCAACTCGTCATTACCTTTGTCAATCTCTTCCTTCACCTTGATGCTGCTGAATATCTGGCCGTTCTGTGCCAATTCAGCCATACGCTGCCAGAACCCGTGGAATATATCCATTGGCATCTCATTCTTATAACGAATGAATATGTTGGAGTCTAACAGGTATGACATACACTATATCAGTTTTTTTACAAAGGTTTGATAAGTATTGCCATACATTCCCGTCAGACGATATGCCTGTAGATAGTCAAGTTGACGGCTTTTGACAGCATTGACGATATGTACTGCCAGCAGACGGCCCACACGTTTGGTAGCTGTAGCATAGAAATCTCCAAAGCCAGAGCTCTTCTTAACCGGAATAGGACGGTTCTGATACTCCTGATAGAAGCTTCGGTACTCTTCTCTGCTAATCAGGTGCAACTCATGTGCACGTCGAGCCATTGCCAGTTCACTTACCTTGAACTTCTTGGCGGTCTGGCTTATTTCCTGCCAGCTACTTCTCACCAAGTCTTCCGGCATTAAGAAAGCAGCAGCAGCCTTGTCGCAATAACGCTCTGTAACGTCGTGGATTTTATCCATATCACCACCAAATCCAGCACTTGTGCCTAAAAGAATATGAGTGGTCTCGTGGATTAAGGTGAACAACTGTGCTGTCTTGCTATCTTTGTTATTCACAAAGATGAAAGGTGCAACTTTATTCACCAAAGCAAAACCACGACATTCCTCTACAGGAATCTCACGACGGTTATTGTTATCCACACCACTATTGAAGCTGACAGCAATACCCAGTTCCTCAATATGCTCTGTCAAGAAGTTCACGGCATCAGCCGGATCTCTTCTCACAAAAGCCCAATTCTCATCGAGTTGGAGTAAGTGACGAAGAACGCGGACCGTGTCGGATAAAGACGTCTGAAGCGTAATAATACCCACGCAAGAACAAACGTCATATTCATTCTCTGTGAGGTAGTCTGTCAGCCACTCTTGCCTTCTCTGAACGGAAAGGACAGTATCGTACACATTGAGATTGAAGCCTCCATCACCAGCACTGCCACGGAACATAGGAATAGGAACCTGCTCCTGAGAAGGCTCGTTCAAGAAAAGATATCCATAAGGGATATGGGTCTTCTTGGCAAAATCCTCCAATTGCTTCTCTGTTGGCTGTTTCTCCTGATTATACCAAGCTTCCACATCCGGATGCTCGCTTAGGTACACATTGACATCATAGCCTGCACGTTGTATCGCCCAAGCTAGCATTTCTGGCTTTATGTCAATTCTTTGTACCATAGCGTTTTATTTCAATTGCAAAAGCAGCGCTTTGCGCTGCAAAGATACAAATTCTTTTTCATTCTGACAAAGAAATCTCAAACTTTTTGTTTATTTGGTGCAAATTCATTCGGGAGTTTGGCCACAAAAAAAAGCCCGCTCATCTTCTCAGCAAGCAGGCCTTAGTTTTTAACCGTTAACCTTTACACCGGTCTTCAGTTATCGTTAAGGTTATCATTCATTCATACTGATTCTTCCTCCGATACCCTTCCATCAATGCCAGTAGTTCTTTAAACCTCTCTACCCTCTCCTGTTTCAATTTCCCCGCATTCAAAGCTTTCCTATTCGCCTTGAGCCAATTCAAATGGTCATGCTCCTCAATCCGATGCTTCGACGGATTCCGCTTATTGGTCTCAATAAACTTCACTACTTCGTTGTATCTCGCTATCCACTTTTCTTCCTGTGTCATTATTGTAATTTCATATCAATCTTCCCAGACAACACTGAGTACCGTATTATACTTAGGTGACACTAAGCAATACTCGTAACCCCATCCGTTCTCTTCTTTGTCCCACAAATCAAACCAAACATTCAACTCAATTTTCTGTATATCATCAGGTTTATATTGTACCCCTTCCTTATACCACTCTTCAGCAACTGAACATGGTGGGACTGGGAGGTTGTTTAAATCCTTTACCATTCTTCTATAATCCGCACTTTTCTTCCAATACTTTATCTTATTTTTATAGCTATAGAAGACAGCAATCGGATGACTACCACACTCCAGATACTTATACACAACAGAAGTAACACTTGTCTTAAATTCCTCCGCCAAGTCATGCATCAGCCGTGGTGAGAACCTTTCGCCTTCTATATATTCAAGAAAAACCGAAGTGGGCATAAGCAATTCAGATGCAAACTGGTTAGCCTCAGTTTCCTGACTTCCACTTTTGTAGAACTCCGTGGATGCTTGGTTATCGTGAGCAACTTCTTTTCGATTATGTCCCAATATATAATGACCCAATTCATGTGCTATGGTAAACCTCTTGCGAGGCACATATGTCAGGTTCGAATTTACTGTTATGAGGGCTTTTCCGCGTTTACCATACACAATTCTTCCATCATAATTCTCTAAAGGAGCTTCACGATAGATTATATCCTTTGCATACACCAAATCACGGATGTCTACATCTTGGATGTCCTCTATACCAAACTCATCAAGTAACTCAACAGCTTTTTCCTGTGCTCTGTTCAGCATCTTCTACCTCCTCAATCAGGTTGATAAGTTCCATGTCCTCCGACAACTGCTTTAGATCGGCTTCCGATAATTTTTCCAAATTACGAAAGTTTACTGCAGGATATCGTTGCATCAGCACCTCTTGGAGCGATAAGGATTGGTTACAAGCAGCCACTATCCGGTCTCTCAGATTGGTCACATAGGCTTGTGTTTTTAGCTTACCCAACTGTGCCTTAGCCTTAAAACGCATCTGCTTGATGTACTTCAATTCCTGAGCCACAAAATCTTTTTTGGCTATTCCGAACTCCTTCTCCTGTTCTTCATCGCTCAAAGAATCAATATACATATTTATGAACTTTTCTTTTATTACATCCATAACACCTTATCGTTTTCAAGTTTTCTTTTCAACCTTTTGGTTATATTATATACCTTAGAGACATCTATGCCCATTTCAATAGCAATTTCTTGTGAAGTCCAACAAACTTTGAACGCTCTCACATAGCGTTCCAGT
>JAFVGI010000019.1 GCA_017475005.1 Prevotella sp.
TAAAGTGGTTTTATCCTCTTTATTTTTTTTCCAAAAATTATATGGTGAAGTAAGCGGCAAAACATCAGCCAAAAATTCTGCCATGTATAGTAAATTAAACACAATACTCCCCATACAGTAAATAGTACTATAACAGATGGTATTCCTACCTTCTCTAAATTTAAATTTTCCGCAATTATATATGTAGTTATTATAGCTAAAACCAGAAATGCTATCAGAGGAGTAACGACAACTGCTACTATCTCTTCATGGGACATCTTTTTTAAATCAAATACTTTCATCTTACAATTCTCCTTCATTTATTATGTTAAGTTCATTATCCACTTTATATATCGGCTGATTGAACGCCACGCTATAAAGCATAAAGCGTTCTTTCAAACCTATATTGGTATATCTCTTTACAGCATCACTGCCTTGCTTATGCAGTCCACCAAGATACATGTTTATCTGCATTTTGTTTATCAAGTCAACAAAAGTTTTACGTGCCAATTTTGAGCATCCTGCCTCATACAATGGGCGTTCTTTCATATCATTACTATCTATATCATAATAACTAACAGGTCGATCAATATCGCAAAATTTGAGTAGAGACTTTATTTTTGCATTATACCCCTGATGGCCACTGACATATTTCAATATACCGAAGTTGAATTGGTATTCTTTGATTATGTCCATGGCATAACGCAAAATTGGAGTAACAACCTCTTCTCTGTCATTTTTTATGGTTTTTTGTGGGACATAATGAATAAACGGAATGCCATCTTCACTTGTCCCTATCTTCTTCATCGAGAATTGCTTGTAATCAGAAATTCTACAACCAAAGGCACACTGTAATAAGAAACAATCTCTCGTTTCTTTCAGAGTTGCAGGCACATCCGATTTGTTCAAGATTTTTTCAAACTCTTCCAATGTCAGGCATACTGGAGCGTCATACTGCTCACGCATCATTATGCGCTTTCTGTGCTTGCCTACAAGTGCAAATGGTGATTTCTCTATTTCCCCACGAGCTATTAGCTCATTGTAAAAAGCCTGTAACTCTCTTAACTTAGTTACTACCGTATTTTGAGACCTTCGTTCTTTGGGGATATTGCGAACATCTTCTGCTTGATAGAGCTTTGGATACTCCTCTACAAAAGTGTATTCGTCTATTAGAAATCTTCTGAAATCTATAAGCATGTCACCTGTGAAATCAGCAGGAGGCAAAGATGTCAGTTTACTAATAATAAGAAAACGCTTCAATTCATTAAGCAACACCTTATAGTGACGCTGTCTGGCTTTGCCAAATATACCATCAGTGCATCCTTCTTCGATGTATCGCTCAAACCTATGGTATATATCTGTTACTTCAGACAAAGTTTTAGCTTTATCTGGATTAAGTTCCTCACTAATAGTCTTTTCAAATTCCACGTTTGTAATAAAACGCTTTTCTTTCTTCTTACAAAGTTTTCCATAGGCGGCAATTATAGCAGACATTTCAACATCAATGTCATTCTTTAACCTCTTATTATAGAGAGAAACACGGGGTTTAACTTCACCTTCTGGGGTGAATTTCTCTATATCGGACAAGTCTGCCCTTATCTCACTCTTATGGTAAAGGTCAACCTCACGCCCATCACGAAGTCGAAAGCGTAATCTAATTGTACCTTCTTTCTTTGTCGTTCTTAAAAAAATTGTCAAACCTTTCATCTCGACTATATGAATTAAGTGGTTATACAGGACATTTCCATAATTACACATCGGTTTAATAAGCCTGACATTACATATACAACTCACAAACCGTGGTGCAAATATAACAATTTTTGCACCACCAAACAAGATTTTGCACCACAAATATAAAACGCTTTACAAAGTTTAACTTTTGTAATTTGCTAAAAATCAATGGATAACACGGTATGCGTATGTTTTCGTATTTTAAATA
The DNA here is from genome assembly GCA_017475005.1 of Prevotella sp. Classification (GTDB taxonomy): domain Bacteria; phylum Bacteroidota; class Bacteroidia; order Bacteroidales; family Bacteroidaceae; genus Prevotella. The sequence goes on from JAFVGI010000019.1 coordinate 1,919, forward strand.
ACGAATCCGCGTACGACAACCTAAGAAAATCGCAAGCCGCTTATATTCAAGCACTTGCGATTTTCTTTATTTTGTATTTGCACCAGCTAAATAAGAGACACGCCACCAAAGACCATACTGTGGCTATTTCTGCAGGGTGACACCCATTATTCCGATGACGACATCGTTGGAGAGAGTGCGTAGGGTAAGACTCTTAAGTTTGCGACTGGGGTCGAGCTTCACATCAAGCAACTGAGCAGCACCGCCATTGATTTCACGACCATAGACACCCTTTATGCCAAGGGCTTCACCGAGGCGGCGGCTGACACGGTCGCTCATCAGATGAACACGATACGGACGCTTGCCCTCCACATGAAAAGCGTAGTCGTCGATGTAGTAGTCCTGCTCAATGGGACACCAATTGTAGGGGTTGGTGAGCAGAACGGTCTTCGACGTTCCGTCCTGATACTCTATGCGCACCAGTCCGTTGGCGATACGGCTCTGCATCTGGTTGGTGGTGCCAGCAAGCATGAGGTAGGCATGTGAGGCACGTCCCTTGAGGGCTATGGTGAGACTGTCGGGGTAGTTGTCCCACAGCGAGGTGTACGCCACATTCCTCCCCTTAGCATCGGTGCGGAAAGGTATGGCGGGAGCATCGTCAAGATGAGCGGTATATATATGGTCCTTGACGAGGGTACGGAAGACAGAGTCATTGGTCTCAGCACGGAGAAGTGGGTGGCACCATTCACCAAAGCCGTTCTTGGGGATGCGCAGCGAGGTATATGGCGATGCTGGAGAGAGGTATTCGTTCTTGAAGATGTCGGTGACACGACTATTGAAGGCACTATCCATATTCACTGGTTTGCACTGAGACGTGACGATTTCATCGAAGTCTGTGGCCAGGTAAGCCTCTCCCCCTGCCTTCCTCCGTAGGGAGGGAACAGAATGAGTCTTTGAACACTTCTGCAACTCGATATGCTGTGTGAGGTCATTGCTGCAAACTGTCTCACGATAGCGACCACCGCCGATGTTCTGACGGATAACAATCTGCAACTGCTGTGGCAAGCGCTGATGGATATCGTAAATCTCCTTGTCGCCCTCACGACGGAAGGAGAAGTCAATATAGGGAGTATGGACGCTGGCAGAGTCCCATGCCTCGGGGAAGCCTGGACGGATATACAGCTTGCCATTGATGGCATCGGGAGTGATACCATAAAGTCCCTGTATGGCGGTCTTGGCGGTAATGCCTACATTGTCAGAGAAATCGCGATACACCTCACCACGTGCAGCATCGTAGTAGCTGACCTGACCGATGTTGGCTGGCGACTGACCTAGGTACATCTCGTCGAGCAAGACGCCCTTCATCAGGTGGAATGCCTCATCAGCGCGCCCAGCATGGAAATAAGCCAGCGCTGTATGCATCACCTCAGCATGCGCCACATTATTGGTGCTCCACACATAGGGCAGCCAGTTGGTGGTGGAGAGTGTAAAATAGTTATTAACGGGAACGTTAATAGAAATATGTGGTATTACCTCATCAACATAGCGCGTGGCGAGGTAGGCTTGTTCGGGAGTACAGGCATAACTGTCGATAGGAGTATATACAGTCCATAGAGCTGCACTGGGGTGCTGACGCTGCAAACCCATCAGGTCTTTGTACTCCGCCCAGCAACCTTCCTCGGGCATCCAGAGTTCACGATTCATGGCAGCAAGTATCTTCTCCGCCTCTGCTCGGTAAGGCGTGGGATCTTCACCTATGATTTCGGCTATTCGGGCAGCCACCGTATTACAACGATAGTTGTAGGCGGTAGAGTGCGTCACGCCACCACTATTATAATACAGTCCGTCGCTCGCCCAGATACAACAGTAGGCATCGTAGAGGCCGTCATCATTGGGGTCCCAGTTGAGTTTCTCCCATGCGATATGCCTCGTCAGCACCGGCCACATCTTTCTTAGGTAGGCAGAGTCTGCATCAAACTGGAAGTGCCACAGCAGTTCGTCGATGTAGTTGAGATTCATATCGTAGTGGTGGAACTTGTCGTTGCGGTGTGGCGAACGACAGATATAGCCATTGGAATACATCGGAGTGCCCCACTTATACTCTGCACGACAGAGATTCTCCTGAGCCGACTGCGTAGGGTGCGGGATAGTGCAAGGCACGTCAGTGACCATACTCTCAGCATAGGCATCGAAATGATGACGGGCTCTGTCATGCCAACCGAGGAAGTCACCCATATATGCTGCGCGCCAACCGGGAATCTGCATGCGCCACGCTACAGCGCCATGAAGGAAGGTGTCACCATCCCACGCTCCATCGCCAGCAGTGACCAAAACACCACCCAGAGTATTGACATACGGGTCAGGAGTGCTGAAAGTCACCATACTAGCCAACTCGCTGCGATACCGTTCACAACGGTCATACTCCTCTGCACTGCCATCATCACCCAAGGCAATCAGTTGCTGGGAGATAGTCATATAGGTAATGTTGTTGGTAGCGTCCCAGTCGAGGGTCTGCAACTGTTTCTTGTCGGGCGATGCCTCAAGAGAACCTGCTTCCTCAGCATTCATGTCACCCGAGCGTTTGAGTTTTTGGTTGGCGATTTCGCAACACTCAGCATGCACCGTAACGCCCCCCTTGAAACCACTGGTCACTATCTTCCAGATACCACCCTGACGGTCAGGGAAAGCGAGGACTGACATCTCCACCTTGCCACTACCCCACCCCTTGTCGGTGAGCACATAACTGCGACGACCCGCCGTATAGCGGGCCTCACAATGGTCTGTCTCATCAAGCCGCGTGGTCTTGCCATTAACCGTGAGCGAAAAACTGATATTGCGACTATCCTTCTTCTTATAAGCCACGAAGACGGGGCGGTCGCTGGTCTCAAGGCGGTCCTCATCATGACTGCCATAGAGAGCCCGCGTGTAACGGTTCTCACCATTAACGCACACGAAGTCCTGACCGTCGGGGCGATACTGCCACGTGCGCGCCGACATGCTGAGGGATAGCATGCAGAGTATGGCGATGAAGGAGAGCATATCTATTTCTACTTTATCTAGGTTCCATCTCTGCAAAGTTACAAACTATTTCGTTATCCTCCAAATTTTTCGTTAAAAATGGGGGCGAAAAGCATCAATTGACATAAATCAAGCGGCGCGGAGCTGTACTGCTTTTTATTGTTTTTGCTTTCGAGGTCTTTTTATAACGATAGTTATGTGATAAGTGATATGACCTGGGCGTGAGAGCTTGCTCTCAAAGGCAAGGGCATAGCGATTAGCACGTCAGTTACATCGTAACTATAGACCGAAGAAAGGGTTATTTCTGTTTTTTTTGGAAAATATATTCGGAAGATTCGTGAGATTCGTGGTCTAGAATAAAATAGATGTCCCGACCACCGCTGTGGCCAGGACATCCGATACATAAATTTGCTTTGTTATTTATAAGCAATTATACAATCCTCATTGGAGGAGGATGTATAATTTTTAGAATGCATCCTCGAAGTCGACGTGAAAGCTAACATCAGTAGTAAGTACTCTCGTACCTCCTGATCTTAATTCGGGAGTATTAATACGAATATCACAGTCAACAACGCAGATAGGACCATCTACAGAGCGAATAACATTCTCATCGTGCATGTCGCTTAGATATATGTCAGGAGTAGCGTATGTCCAGTTCCTTGGATTCTTCAATTCAAATCCCATATGCTCCATGTACTCCTCGATTTCATCGTCTGATAGATGTGAACCTCTTATATACGGTTGTTCTACAAGGATCTTGAATTCTCCATCCTTATTACGTCCAAATCCCAGTACAGAAAGTCCCGTTTCAGGGAAATATGTATTATGCAGTGCTATTCTGTCGAGTGCCAGAATAGGAGTAATGAAATAATCAAGTCCGATGCTTTTCACCAGTGTTGCGCCATGGTCAAATACCACAGCCTCTCCCCCCTCAGCTATTCCTTCTCCTAGAGTTTGTTGCAGAACATCATCTATAGAGTCCGTCCAGCATCCTATGCTCTTAGCCCACAGTTCTATGCAGTTTTCTTGCTTCTTGCCCTGTTGGCACTCTCTTTCGAAATCGCTGACATTCTTCGGAGAGTCTGTATCTGCTCTATCTTCTGCTCCCGCGAGTATGGATGCAATGACATTCGTCTCACCGCCCGTTGCGCAGCCATGCTGTTCTCTCGGTGAAAATCGTTTATATACAAGCCTTCCGCTGATAAATTGCTCTGCATAATAATTAAGTCTTTTAAGTCCTTCGGGTGTGAAGCCATCTTCTATTATTTTCCGTATGGATACCCAAAAGTCCGAGTTTGTCATTATATTGATATTGTTTGATTCCACCTGCAAAGTTACGATTAAGTTTTGAAACTACCAAATTTTTCGTTAAAAATGGGGGCGAAAAGCACCAATTGATATATGTCAAGTGGCGCGGAGCTGCATTGCTGTGGGGATGACTAAAGTCTAAGGTCTAAGGTCTAAGGTCAAAGTTGGGAAAGAACAAAGACTGTTTTGCGATGTTATGTGAATAAAAATAGATGTCCCGACCACCGCTGTGGCCAGGACATCCGATACATAAATTTGCTTTGTTATTTATAAGCAATTATACAATCCTCATTGAAGCATTTTGTATAATATTTAGAAGTCATCTTCGAATTCTGCATCGAAGCCGTCAGACTCTTCTGGATTTGCAGTTTCGGTGTTAACAGGAATTACCTCTGAGCCAGCGAGTATCTGATTCCATTTGATTTCTACAGCCTTAACAGAAGGCTCGATATATTCTTTTTTCATATCTTATAGTCTTTTAGTTGTTTAGTTGTTTGGTTGTTTAGACTATCTTTACTTAACACGAGCGCCTGCAACGTTGTAGTTACCGATGAAGAGCTGACCGTTCTTGATAACTTTAACGGGAACGTTAACGTTAACTTTAGCCTCAGCTACAGCCTCTACTGCTGTAGGAGCATCATCGAAGTCCATTACGAGACCCTGCTGACCAGCAGAAGCCTCAAGACTCAGATAAGCCTTGCCAGCTGCAAGTGTACCAGCGGTAGCTGGGTGGAACTCACCATTCTTGAGGATATAGTTGAATACTGTAGTACCATTATAAGCCTCTACTTCTGTAGCTGTTGTTGCTGCAACGAGCTTGTTATCTACGCCGAGTGATGTAGCAGTACCTTCAGGAACGTCATAAGACTCTGCAGAACCAGTCTTCTTCAGTACGAGACCAGTATTTGCAGGGATGTCAGTTACCTTGGTCATGACAACCTTACCACTTGCTGCAGAAACAGCAGCGTAAGCCTCAAGTCCCTCTACTTCAGAGAAATTCAGAGCCTTTGTGCAGCTGAATGTGGTATATTCCTTTGCAGGAGTGATGGTCTCAGTAGGAATATCACTTACTACAAGACCTGCGAGACAGTAATCGCCACTAGTCTTCTGCTTGATGTATACAGTTGCAGCTTCAGGAATGATTACACCCCATGCTATCTGACCTTTAGGAGCCTCGCCATACTTGTCATCATCATCAGCAGTACCTACCATGAAGTTACGACCAGAGTTATTACCACCATAGATTGTTACCTTTACAGGACCATCGGTCTTGAATGCCACATAACCAGATGAAAGGTTGATAGAATTGTAGTAAGAATTTCCACCAATAGTAGAAGAACCCTTATCAGTCTTACTAGTAGCGACACCATTTATATATATCTTCCCGTCACCATAGAGCTTATTGTCAGGCTTAATTTTAGACACTCCTCCTGTAACATCGTCAGCTATGAAAGTATAACCAGCGGTTACGGCAGTAAGGTCTTCTACGTTTCCATCTGTACCAGGATCAAGCTTCGTATATGTAGCAGAAACCACCTCACTGTCCACGTAGTCAGTCTTTGTAGCCTTAGCATAAACAGTGGTAGTACTTGTGATAGAGAATGCCTCTGTGTAGTTATTCCAAGTTGAATTATCAAAAGAATACTGAATAGATGCACCATCTGTAGCACAAGTAATTTCTATAGACTTGCTATCATTGAAAGAGCCAGTAGCAGGCAGCACTGGGTTAGCTACCACAGGATTGGTAATCGTGTATGTTGCAGAACCGTAGGTGTCACCATAAGTATTAGAAGCCTTTACTGAGAGAACATTGTTAGCAGAACCCAAAGCAGGTACTACAGGCTTGTTGGTTGTGCTATATGTCTCAGCTGCAGTCCAGTCACCTGTCTGACCAATA
>JAFVGI010000002.1 GCA_017475005.1 Prevotella sp.
CATACACCTTGCTTCTTGTACTACTACAATTTCTGTTTATGTAAAATATATCAAATATCGCTCTGCTTTTGTACCCCGTATTTTGGGAAAGCGGATGCAAAGGTATAACTTTTTTTCCAACTGACCAAATTTTAAATGAGAAAAATGCCAAAATAAATCGATTTTTCATCCATCCGTTGACCAGTGTCAAGATGAATGTGGCGATTTGAGTTTTATCTTGTCATTATTTTCCTTGAAACAACAAAAATGTTATTGTTCTATGGAAAATGAGACTGTTCTGCTGCCGTTGTTCTGTGGAACAATGGTTATCATTATTGTTTCATCGGGTAGGGCAGACTCTGCCATTTCGGGCCATTCTATGAAACAGGGATTTCCGGAATAGAAATAGTCGTCGGCACCAATGTCGTATAGTTCTTCCAACTTCTTGATGCGATAAAGGTCGAAATGGTATATCGGGAATCTGTTTGCTGTGTATTCATTGACGATTGCGAAGGTGGGTGATGTGATGACATCCGTTGAGCCCAGTTCTTCGCATACGGTCTTGATAAACGTAGTCTTGCCTGCTCCCATTGGGGCATGGAAGGCGAAACATTTTACTGCGTTGTCGTCAGCAAAGGTGTCGTGAAAGACTTCTATAAACTCTTGTGCTGCTTCGCGAATATGTTCTAAATCCTTGATGATTATTTCCTTGGTCATTTCTTTCGTCCTTTCATGCTTATTAATGGTATTATCATCTCTTCCATCGATATGCCTCCATGTTGGAAGGTGTCTTTGTAGTATCCGACATAATAGTTGTAGTTGTTGGGATATGCAAAGAAGTCATTACCTGTGACAAAATGATATGTGGTAGAGATGTTAGGCGCTGGCAGATGGGCTTTCCTTGGGTCTGTGATGACAAAGGTGTCTTTGGAACTGCAGTTGAGATTCTTGCCAAACTTATATCGCAGATTGGTGTTGGTATTTCTGTCGCCGATAATCTTTACGGGTTTGTTGCATCGTATGGAACCGTGGTCGGTGGTAATGATGATGCGATAGTCTGTCTGTGCGAGTGCCTCGAGAAGTTCGCGCATTGCTCCGTGACGGAACCATGACAGCGTGATGCTGCGGTATGCTGCTTCATTGTTTGCCAATTCGCGTACCATCTTAGACTCGGTGCGCGCGTGTGACAGAATGTCGATGAAATTGATAACGATGACATTGAGGTCGTAGTTCTTCAGGTTCTTGAACTGACTCATCAGTTTCTCTGTTCCTGTGCTGTCGATAATCTTATGGTACGAGAATGTCTCCTTACGCCTGTACCGCTGCAACTGTGTCTGGATGAGCGGTGACTCGTTGATGTTCTTTCCCTCTTCCTCATCTTCATCAACCCACAGGTCAGGGAACATCTCCGCTATCTGTGTCGGCATAAGGCCTGAGAAGATGGCATTGCGGGCATATTGTGTGGCGGTAGGAAGGATAGAGCAGTAGAGTCGTTCGTCGATATCAAACATATCTCCGATTTCCTCTGCCAGTATGCGCCACTGGTCATAGCGGAAGTTGTCAATGACGATAAGGAATACCTTTTCTCCTTTGTTCAAGGCGGGGAAGATAACATCGGGCATAACACGGTTTGACATCAGCGGCTTGTCATCAGAATCCTCCATCCACCTGAGATAGTTCTTCTTTATGAATTTTGCAAAATCGGTGTTTGCCTCTTCTTTCTGCATGGCAAGCATCTCTGTCATATTGCTGCCTGTGCGGGCGATGTCAAGTTCCCATCTCACCAGACGCTTATATACCTCTTGCCAATCATCGAAGGTGTTGCAATTCTGTATTTGCAAGGAGATATCCTGAAAAGACTGCTGATAGTCCTGCTGCACAATCTCTGTTACGATGTCTCGTTGATGAACATGTTTCTTCAATGTCAGCAGTATCTGCATAGGGTTGACAGGCTTTATGAGGTAGTCGGAAATGGACTTGCCTATGGCCTGATCCATGATGTCTTCCTCTTCGCTTTTTGTTACCATAACAACTGGCGTCTGAGGCTGTATCTCCTTTATGCGCTGCAAGGTCTCAAGTCCTGTAAGGCCTGGCATCATCTCGTCAAGGAGGATGAGGTCAAATGTATGTTGCTGACATTGTTCTATGGCGTCTATTCCGTTGCTGGCAACAGAGACGTCATAGCCTTTTTTTTCAAGAAAGAGAATGTGGGCGTGGAGGTGTTCAATCTCATCATCAACCCATAGAAGTTGTGCTGCCATAGGAAGGGGGTCAAGAGTTCAATGTTCAATGTCTTCCACCAGCACGCCGATGTCGGTTATGCCTGGGAGCATATTATCTTGCATGTTATGTTTTATTTTGATATCGATAGTGTCACCAGTATTGACATTCATGGTACAGAAAGGTACTTGGTGGGTCATGTATGTTATGCCTTCTCCGTTCTTCCTGCCCTTACTGTCAATAATGTCGTATGCAACAGTCTTTTGTATGCGCTTGTTGCCGTTACGGAGAGATTGCTCCATAACTATGGAGATATTCCTGTAAGGATATTTTGCGCTGGTGCGGAATTCTAATATTGTTGTCAGGTTTCCGCTGATTTCCACAGAGTCAATCTCGAAGTGCAGGGAATCATTATAGTACCACTCTTCATTATCAATGGCAACATATTCATGGAACATGGTGTTATGATTTCCGCATGAAATGAAAAGTGTTATAAGGAAGATACATACTATATAAGGAGATGTTCTTTTGTATGGATTCATTGCTGACCTCCTTGTGGCTTTGCATCCTGACGTGCTTTTTTCTTCTTTTTCTTCTTCTTTGCGTTGTCGAAGCGTGTTATATCATTATCGTGGAGCATATCCTTTGGTTTTTCGGGCTCTTTCGCTTTGCCGTCTTCCTGTAATGACAACGGTTTCTTGCCCTCCTTATTCATAGCGATAATAGCATTAGCGCGCTCTGCCGTGATTGTCTCCAGGTTGGCAGGGGTCTTCTTGTCTGTGGAGTATGTAACGAGTCCTGCCAGGATATCTTGCTTGAAGCAATAATAGTCGTTATCTATTGTCTGCAGGATTTCCTCACGGTTAGGAAGTTTCTTGCTTGCCTCCATATAACAATCTATCTCGTAGTTCATGCAGCATTTGAGTTTTGCACACATTCCTGCAAGTTTCTGTGGATTTGGAGAAATGTCCTGTATGCGTGCCGCTGTTGTACCAACGCTAGAGAAATGTGTCATCCATGTGGCACAACACAACTCTCTGCCGCATGGTCCTGTACCACCGATGCGTCCGGCTTCCTGGCGTGCTCCAATCTGTTTCATCTCTATACGGACATGGAACGTTGCAGCCAGGTCTTTGATAAGTTGTCGGAAGTCAACACGTTCGTCAGCGATGTAATAGAATATGGCCTTATTACCATCTCCTTGATATTCAACATCACCAATCTTCATATCGAGCCCCAGTCCTTTGGCAATCTGGCGGCTTTCAATCATGGTGCCTTGCTCGCGACTCTTTGCCTCCTGATATGTCTGCATATCAGACTCTTTGGCTATTCTGTAGATTTTGCGAATCTCGTCGGGTGACTTGAGGTTGGCTTTCTTTACTTGCAGAGAAACGAGTCTTCCAGTCAGGGTTACGACACCAATATCATGACCAGGATTTGCCTCTACTGCCACCCAGTCACCTTTTTTTAAGTCGAGCCCATTGACATTGTGGTAATATCCCTTGCGTGTGTTCTTGAACTGCACCTCTACCAAGTCTGTTGACTCGTTATTGCCAGGGACATCAGCGAGCCAGTCGTATGTGTTAAGTTGGTGGTCGGAACGTCCAACGCCTTTTGCACAGAGTCCTCTGCCGCAGGGTAATGTTCCCCAAGCCCAACCTTTTTCTGTCTTCTTATCCATATTTAGTTTATGTTGTATGTAGTAAAACGGCCACCTTCATGGTGATATCAAAGAAAACCATTTTTGCATTGGCGTTTTGACCGATATCGCGTATCGCCGTTTGATATAGTTCCTGAAAACCTAAAACGTTTCCTTCGTTGACAAATCGTGCGAACTTTTTGAAGAATTCCTCTTCGGCGTCAGTCATATAGTTCAATTCCGGCTGCCTGAAATTATACATGAACGCTTCGCGTGTCATGCGAAGGAAATATGTCAGCATACGTTTTTGTTCTTCGCGTCCCATAGCAGACGAGCTGTCGGCCCATCGCTTCAAATCCTTTACATCCTTCAGATAAGCCTTGCGCATAAGGTCCACAAAAGATTTGAAGAATGCCTGGTTTTCGTTGCCGGCATTTAACTCTTCCAAGGCTGTTAACCAGTTTCCGCCACAAAGACGGGCTACTCTCTCTGCATCTTCCTGTTCCAAGCCTCGTTGTTGTATCAAGGTCTGTTGTATGTCTTCTGATGCTATTGGCTTTACATCAAAGCGTTGAACTCGGGACCTGATTGTTTCCAGCAGGTTCTCAGGTTCGCGACAGACAAGGATGAAGAGTGTTTGCGTGGGTGGTTCCTCGATGAGTTTCAGCATCTTGTTGGCGCATTCAATATTCATGCGTTCTGGTAGCCAGATGATGCTTATCTTCCATCCTCCCTGGTTGGACTTCATCATCAGTCGTTTGATAAGCTCGTTAGCCTCTCCGACAGTGATGACTGCCTGCTGGCGTTCTGCCCGCATTGCCTCCATCCATTGGGCTAAAGAAAAATATGGACCTTCAGCCAACATTTCGTTCCATTGCTCTATGAAATCGTCGCTGACAGGTTTGTATTCACTATTCCATTTTGAAAGTTTTATGGTAGGGAAAGTGAAATGCAGGTCTGGGTGTGAAATGCCCTTTACCTTGTATGTACCTTTGTTGAGAATGTATTTTGCGAGAGAAATAGCCAAAGCCATCTTTCCACAACCGTCAGGACCACACAACATCATGGCGTGTGGCAGATGGTTCTCGTCTGCCAATCCACGAAGACGTTCTATCATCTCGTGTTGTCCAATGACTTCTGCAAAATCCATTCCCAACAAGGTGTTAAATGATAATTAGAATTCAGCGTTGTTTGGAGTACGTGGGAAAGGTATGACGTCTCGAATGTTCTGCATACCAGTTACAAAGAGTATCAGTCTTTCGAAGCCTAATCCGAAACCAGCATGCGGACATGTGCCGAAGCGGCGTGTGTCAAGATACCACCACAGATGAGTTGTGTCCATCTGACGCTTGTTGATTTCTGCCATCAGTTTGTCGTAGTCTTCCTCACGGACAGAGCCACCCATTATCTCTCCAATCTGTGGGAACAGTACGTCTGTACCCTGCATTGTTGAGCCAGGAGCGACACATCCTTTATAACCTACAGAGCCGCCATCTGCTGTCTCCTTATTCTGTTTCATATAGAAAGACTTGATAGCAGTAGGGTAGTCTGTCATGATAACAGGTTTCTTGAAATGTTCCTCAACGAGGTAGCGTTCGTGCTCAGAAGCGAGGTCGTCGCCCCAATCGCAAGGGAATTCGAACTTCTTTCCGTTTGCCTTTGCTTCCTGCAGTATCTTGATACCTTCTGTATATGGCAGGCGAACAAACTCATCTTTCAGGATGCCCTCAAGACGTTCGATAAGTCCCTTGTCAATCATCTTGTTGAGGAATTCGAGATCATCCTTACAGTTGTCGAGAGCCCATTTCACGCAGTATTTTATGAAGTCCTCTTCCAAATCCATCAGTTCCTCCTGATCCATGAATGCTATTTCCGGTTCTATCATCCAGAATTCAGCAAGGTGTCGTGGAGTGTTTGAATTTTCTGCGCGGAATGTAGGTCCGAAGGTGTAGATTGCACCAAGGGCTGTGGCTCCGAGTTCTCCCTCCAATTGTCCTGATACTGTCAGAGAAGTCTGCTGACCAAAGAAATCATCATTATAGAGAATCTTGCCTTCCTCATCCTTTTTCAGGTCGTAAAGGTTCTTCGTGGTAACCTGGAACATGTTACCTGCTCCTTCACAGTCGCTGGCAGTGATGAGTGGAGTATGGAAGTAGAAATATCCATGTTCATGGAAATATGTGTGTATTGCCATTGCCATATTGTGGCGTATGCGCATAACGGCTCCAAAGGTGTTGGTGCGTAAACGGAGATGTGCATACTGACGCATGTATTCAAAAGACTGTCCTTTCTTTTGCATAGGATAGTCAGCACCACATAAACCATAAATAACGAGGTTCTCGCAATGAATCTCAGAGGCCTGTCCCTGTGCAGGGCTTTCAACGAGTTTTCCCTCTACACATACACAAGAACCAGTAGTAACCTGCTTTAGGATTTCAGCATCAACGACACCTTCATCCACAACAACCTGTATGTTCTTGATAGTAGAACCGTCGTTTACTGCAATAAAATCTACAGCTTTGCTTGAACGATGGGTACGAACCCATCCTTTTATACATATTTCTTTATCGTAGTCAGTGCTACGAAGTGCATCTATTACTTTTGTTCTTATCATAACTGTTAAATATCAAAAATTTTCAATTGTCAATTGTCAATTTTCAATTTTATTCAAACGCTCCCATGCGTAGCATGTCAACTTCTTTCTCTGTAAGGAATCTCCAGTCACCGCGACGGAGGTTCTTCTTTGTCAATCCGCAGAATTGTACGCGATCAAGTTTTACTACGCGATATCCGAGAGACTCGAAGATGCGGCGAACGATACGGTTCTTTCCTGAGTGTATCTCGATGCCGACCTGTTTCTTGTCAGTCTGGTGTGCATACTCTACTGCATCAACCTTGATTGGTCCGTCTTCCAGTTCAAGTCCGTCAGCAATCTGCTGCATATCGTGCAGAGTTACATTCTTGTCGAGGACAACGTGATAAACCTTCTTCTTAAGGAAACGAGGATGAGTCAGCTTTGCAGCCATATCACCGTCGTTTGTGAGGAGAAGAACACCTGTTGTGTTACGATCAAGGCGTCCTACAGGATAGATACGCTCAGGACATGCATTCTTCACGAGATCCATAACAGTCTTTCTTTGTTGTGGGTCATCAGAAGTAGTAACATAATCCTTTGGCTTATTGAGAAGCACGTAAACCTTCTTTTCCAGTGTTACAGGCTGATCGTGGAACATTACGACATCGCTGCGCATGATTTTTGTACCCAGTTCTGTAACTATCTCACCATTAACGGTGACAACACCTGCATGTATGAAATCATCTGCTTCGCGACGGCTGCATACACCAGCATTAGCGAGGAATTTGTTCAAACGGATAGGTGCATTTGGATCGATATGGCTTTCGTTGTACTCTATTCTCTTCTTCATAGAGTATTTTGCCTGTGGGTCATAACCCTGTTTGTTCTGTGGGCGACCTTGTGGCTTTCCGTATGATGACTTTCCGTATTGTGGACGGCCATATGCTGCATGCTCACCATATTGTGGGCGCTGTCCCTGTCCATACTGTGGACGCTGTGGGCGACCATACTGAGGTCTTTCACCATACTGTGGACGCTGTGGGCGACCATACTGAGGTTTTTCACCATACTGTGGACGATCACTACGCTGTGGTCTCTCGCCATACTGTGGGCGTTGTGGTCTTCCGTACTGAGGCCTTTCACCATACTGTGGCCTTTCTCCGTAACTAGGGCGTGCTGTTGTGATGCGTACACGCTGACGAGGATGCTTAGGTTCGTTAGAATCCTGAATGTTGTCTTTTCTTTCCATAATACTTGTTTTGTTTAGTCTCTTTAAAACGTTGATTTTCTTTAATTTTTAATTTTTCAAATTCTACTTTTAATTTTTAACTAAAACTACACTCCCGTGTAATTATCTGGTGTTATTGTCATAAGTTCTGCTTTCACAGCATCACTTACTTCAAGTGTTTGTATGAATTCGTGAATAGTTTCTTGATCCATGTGCTTGTTTGTTCGTGTCAGAGCTTTCAGGGCCTCGTATGGGTGAGGGTAAGCTTCACGACGCAGAATTGTCTGTATAGCTTCAGCTACGACAGCCCATGTGTTGTCGAGGTCTTTCTGCAGTGCCTCTGTATTAAGTATCAGTTTGCGTAGTCCTTTGAGGGTACTCTGGATTGCTATGACGCTATGTCCGAGAGGAACTCCGATATTTCTCAGGACAGTAGAGTCGGTAAGGTCACGCTGCAGGCGACTTACGGGCAATTTCTGCGCCAGGAATTGTAGGATGGCATTTGCGATGCCGAGGTTACCTTCTGAATTTTCGTAATCTATCGGATTAACCTTGTGTGGCATAGCGCTTGAGCCTACTTCGCCAGCTTTTATCTTTTGCTTGAAATATTCCATCGAGATATACATCCAGAAATCTCTGTCAAGATCAATGATGATGGTATTTATGCGACGTATAGCATCAAAAACACCTCCAAGGTGGTCATAGTTGGATATCTGGGTGGTATATTGCTCGCGCTCCAAACCGAGTTTCTCTGCTACGAACTTGTTACCAAAAGCCTTCCAGTCATATTCCGGATATGCAACATGATGTGCGTTGTAGTTGCCAGTTGCACCTCCAAACTTTGCTGTAAACTTACAAGCCTTCAGGGTGTTGAGCTGTTCAGTAAGCCTATATACGAACACCATGATTTCTTTTCCTAAGCGGGTAGGAGAGGCCGGCTGGCCATGTGTCTTAGCAAGCATAGGGACATCCTTCCATTCGTCAGCATATTCCTGTAACTGTGCTATCAGTTCCTCTACTTGTGGAATGAAAACCTCATTCAGGGCATCCTTCACAGAAAGTGGAACAGAGGTGTTGTTGATATCTTGTGATGTCAAACCGAAGTGAATGAATTCGCGGCTATGCTCAAAATATCCTTCGCCGAGACCATTCTTTTCCATTTCGTCAAGTTTTTCCTTAATGAAATACTCAACGGCTTTTACATCATGGTTGGTCACTTTCTCGATATCCTTGACACGTTGAGCATCCTCTTCTGTGAATTCGAGGTAAATGTTGCGCAAGCGTGGGAATAACGAGTTGTCAAAATCCTTGAGTTGTGGTAGAGGTAATTCGCATAAGGTGATGAAGTACTCTATTTCTACTCGGACCCTGTATTTGATTAATGCATACTCGGAAAAGTAGTTTGCCAGTTCAGCAGTTTTTCCACGATAACGTCCATCAATAGGTGAGATGGCGGTCAATAAATCTAATTCTAAATTCTTCATACAGGCGACAAAATTACAAAAAAATGTGTAGAAGACATTTTGATACTGCTTTTTTGTGTCGATATTGCGTGAAAAAATGTTAAAAGGGTTACTTTTTTTTGTTCATATATAAAATATATGTAACTTTGTCCCTCGGTTTATAATGCCAGAAATATCTAATATATCATTCACAATAAAAAAAAACAAGAAAAACTATGAAAAAAATTACTTCGATTTTTTCGTTAGGTCTGCTTTTGTCTACGAGTCTTCTCTTGGGATCTTGTGGTGAATGCGAAAGCGGTCCTGGATGCGATGGTTCAGGTGCTTCAAGTGCAACAGTTGAAGAACTAAAACAGAAGGTAGCAGAACAGGCAGATCAGCTTGCTGCACTTTCGTCAGAAGTCGCTAATGTACCTTACACAATCAGTCAGGATGCTGATGGTAGGATCTGGCTCGAGAATCCTAGTTCAGGTCAGAAGCAGCTTATTACTGCAGGTCTGAAGGGTCCAAAGGGTGATCCTGGTGCACAAGGTCCTCAGGGTCCTCAAGGTCCTCAGGGTCCTCAAGGTCCTGCCGGAACGACTCCAACAGTATCAATTAACGATGCTGGCTATTGGGTAATCAATGGAACAGCTACTACTGTTAAAGCAAAGGGCGAAGACGGTACGACTCCAACAGTATCAATTAACGATGCTGGCTATTGGGTGATAAATGGAACAGCTACTACTGTTAAAGCAAAGGGCGAAAAAGGTGATCCTGGTGCTGACGGAAAGTCTGGCGTATATGACAATACCAATAATGCTGTATATGTGACTTACAAGGATAATATAGGTGCAGAAAAGACCATATATATCCCTGAGGTTAGCCAAGATGATAATAATGTATATATCAAGGTTGCTGGTACAACTTACACATTGCCAAAGCAAAGTGGCAGCGGTTGTGCATGTACTTGGGCTTTGACTAATAATAATGATGGTACATATACACTTACAAATGGTAAAACCGGCACTGAAGAAAGTACGGTAACAATACCAGTGTGGGATGATGTTAAGTGGATTAAGGATGTAAAGGTAATAGAAAATCAAGATGGTACGTTTACAGTCTCAAACAAAGACGGTTCAAATTCTATTACTATACCAGCAGGATCTGATGCAGATGTTAAAGTTGAAAATGGTGTTGCTACTGTAACATCTAAAGATGGCCAGACTTCTATCAAACTGCAGGAGTTGCAGCCAGTGGTTTCAACTGAAGGCGGATATGTAAAAGTTGTAAATTATAACTTTGCTGGTAATAAGGTTGACTCAGTATATTTGCCAACTAAGGGTCAACTCGAAACATTGACACAAGAAGTTTACAATATCAGTACTAAACTGGATAGTGTTGCTCAGGCTGGCCAGGAAATGAAGGAAACTCTTGATTCATTGAGTAAAGCTGTCAGCGATTTGGAGAAGGAGTTGACTGACAAGATAAACGAACTGCTCAATAATGTCTTCAATTCTATAGCAAAGTCAATCACTAACATTCAGGTTGAAGAGGTAATGTCAAATGCTATTGGCAGCTATAATGGCGTTCTCTCTAATCTGAAGACCACAAAACTGATTGGTTACTATGGTACATTCCAAAATGTAGTAATGTTCCCATCAGATGCTGCTGGAGGGGAACCAATTCCTGCAGGAACTGTATATTCTGATACACTTGGTACAATCCAGTTGACAGTAAATCCAATCGGAACAGACTTCTCTGGCGTTTCTGTATCACTTGTCAACTCTCTTGGTCAAGAGAGCAGCATAAAGTTGAGTAATCTTGAGTCTTCTGATAAGTTGCTTAAGACAGGTTTGACTCGTGCTGGTGCTAACGGTCTGTATAAGACAACAGCTACCATTAATGCAGCTGGTCTTGATGATTCACGAGTTCACATTGCTGTAGACAAGTCTGCTGTCAAGGATGCTGTTACAGCTACATGGAATGATCTGAAGGCTGTATATAATGACCGAAGTTTAAGTCCTGTTCAGGGAGAAACGCTTAATAAAGTAGCGAATGCTGTATATAATGTAGTAAATGGTATTTCTACAGAGCGTCTTGCTATTAAGACTACTTATAAAGATTCTGTACAGAATGTAAGTGGTGACTGGGTAAGAACAGAAAAGTCTATCGTTTCTCCTTACGATCTTAGTGGTGTCGCTATTCAGCCATTCGGCTTCGAGGCTTTCCCACAAGATACGCTTTTCAATAAATTCCAGAAGCTTGATAACAAAGTAAAGAAGGCGATAAAGAAGCTGAATACAAGAATTGCTAAAAAGATTATTAGAACTATTAATAAGGAGGCAGACTTGAATAATATCGATAAGCAGATTAAGGATCTTCAGATTAAGATTGCGAAGGTTAAGCCAATTCCTGACTCAATGAAGGTGCTTAAGCAAGTTGTAAGTATTGATACAACTGTTACTGTGAAAGTACCTATTGATAAGACTATAACACTTGATATTAACAAGGATATATATATTGATGTACCTGTTGAGGTTACTTATGAATTACCAGGTAATTTCGAGGTTGTTCCTGACCCTACCTCAGCAAGTGGTTACCGAATTACGTATGACCCAAAAGCTGATACTGGCAAAGCTTCAACTGTAGTGAAGGATACTATCAATTTTGTTTATACAAAAGATGTAAGAATCCAGCAAGATATCGAAACCAATGTCCGCTTCTGGATAGAAAAGGAATTCACTTTTGATATCTCAGACATGGTTGACCAAGTCAATAATGCTTTGGATGTAGTTACTTCTGTTGACGGTCTGTGCAATAGCGTTCAGAAGATTATTAACAATATCTATAAGTACGAGAACAAGCTTCTTGCTGGTACCTACCTTAATAGAATTTATAAGTTCCTCGATAAGGCGACTGAATATTCTGCAAAGGGTATCTATAAGTTGTTCCAGCCAGTTCTCTTGATTAACTCTGAGAAGGGCTTCGGCTTCGCAGGTATCCGTGGTGTTCCAGCAACAGTATCTGGCAAGGTTGAGGTTATACCAACAACTTACTCTAATGGTCTTGTAGCTCCTGTATATAAGAAGTACATTAGTGTCAATGGTAAACCAATCAAGGGTTCAAATGGTAAGTATGTTCATAACGATGCTGTATTGGATATAACATCTGCACTTAATCCAGGTGAAAACATTATAGAGTATTATGCTCTTGACTACCATGGAACAGAAAAATATATTGAATACGTTGTTATCAAAGAGTAATTCGGCACCGAATAAATTTCTTATACATCTCTTCGCCCTGGCGTTTTGCTTGATGCTTACTGGTTGCAATGGTTGCAGCAATAGGCAGTCACAAGGCTCCAGGGCGGAGTCGCCTATAAACCCTCGTGTAGAGGAGGTTGACAAAAAGGTTGTAGAAGAGGCACGAAAGGATACAGCATTATTCAGGGCAATTTGCAACCAGATAGAAGGCACATGGTATTATGACTTGAATGAAATGCGTGGTGTATCCTTTAACGTAGGTGGCGGAATGACCAGTATCAATACTGGTGAAATAGCATTTAAAGAATGGAAAGTACTAAAGGGTAAGATATATTTCTACTATCTTGAGGAACAGATGCTGACACATGACAGGCATCAGTATCTCGTGGAAGAAGCAGAGATAACGAATCTTACGCCTGATAATCTTACTTTTGTTTTCTTAGGAAAGACATACAACTGTCAACGTCCTCCTAAGAAACCATTAATGACAAACTGAAAAATAAAGAAATATCAAAATAGAGAATTGTGAAGAGTAAACTGGTATTATACGCATTAACCTTTTTCTTCCTCTTTAATATATTTATATGCGCGCACGCGCAGGATATTACTCCAGGATACTATCGTGTTAAGAATGTTGGTTTAGCAACCTATGGGGGAACAATATTAAAAAAGACAGGTGTCAAAGAGGATTGTTATGCGTATGTTGCTAATGGAACCTATCATGTGATAACTACCGCAGGCTATGGACAAAATATTCCTTCAATGCTATTATGGGCTGGACTTGAAGATGCTATAGTATCTCCACAGACAGTCATATATATTGCAAAGACAGGAGACAATTATAATCTTGAGGCACAGGGAACAAGCGTGTCACAAATGACAAGCTACAAAATTAATGTTAATACAGTTTCTGGTACTACAGATACATATACACTTTCAACTACAATAAGTGGGGTAGGTGCATCGTTGTGGGCCTTTGTAAAAAAAACTGGAATATTTGATAAGGATGGGAATAATGCATACCCATCGAATTACATAGCAACGACAAGTCCTCAGCCAGAGAATAGTGCAATAGAGGCATACAGACAATGGAAGATTGTGCCTATATCTGCATCTTCAGACAATTATGTTGCAGTAAAAGCTTGTCTAAAAGTGAAAGATGAGGAGGATGAGACCAGGTATAAGTATTATGCGCCTTATTATGCCTCTTATCCGTTTAGGTTGGTGTCACCAGGGATGAAGGCATATTATGTCAGCAGTATTACTGATAAGAAATATACTCTTCAGGAAATTACAAGCGAGGTTATTCCTGGTGCTACACCAGTAATAATAGAGTGTCCTTCCGATAATCCCGCAGATTGCAAGATAGAGCCTCTCCAAGGCAAATTTGGAAGCATAAGTGACAATAAACTGAAAGGTGTATATTTCTGTAATCTTGAAATGTCACCAGTTGATTATCCAGATTGTCGTACTGAATTTAAAGCTGCCTCAATGAGGGTTTGGGCTGTTAAGGACGATAAATTAGTTCTGACAAATACAACAGAAAGGGTAATCTATAATACAATGTACAGCGGATTCTCTGGGTATTGGCTTCGTCCAAACGAGTCATATCTTGCTGATGTTCCTTCTACTGCTGCAGCAGAATTGGTTGCTGCTGGTAAGGCAACGACTATCAGCTTTGATACCGATGGTGGAACAGAGATAGGGGATATTAGTGGTGGTGAAGGTGAGCCTGTTACTGCTCCTGCTAGTCCTACAAAAACTGGTTATACATTTACTGGATGGAATCCTGCATTACCACAAGTATTCCCTGAAGAGGACTTGACTGTAACGGCCCAGTGGCAGATAAACAAGCATACCTTGACCTACTATGTAGATAACGAGGTATATAAGACGATAGAGGAAGTAGAGTACGATACCCCAATAATTCCAGAAAAAGAGCCTGGAAAGGAAGGCTATACATTCTCTGGTTGGAGTACGATACCTTCAACGATGCCAGACAATGATGTCAACGTGACAGGTACATTCTCCATCAACCAATACACCATAACATTTAATTCTAATGGCGGTTCTGCTGTTAATCCGATTAAGCAGGATTATCAGAGTGTAATTGCTAAACCAAACGATCCTATCAGGGAGGGATATACTTTCCTTGGTTGGAATCCAGCGTTGCCGGATAAGATGCCATTGGGTGGTTTCTCTACTACGGCACAGTGGAAGATAAACCAATATACCATTACCTTTGATACCGATGGCGGTTCAGAGGTTAAGCCTATTACTCAGGATTATGGTACAGCCGTTACTGCTCCTGCTAATCCTACAAAAGAAGGTTTTGTCTTTGCTGGTTGGGATAAGAAAATTCCAGGCACTATGCCTGCCGAGAATATTACCATTAAGGCGCTTTGGGACAAGTTATATACTCTCACCTTTGATACTGATGGAGGCAGCGATGTTGCATCAATTACTGCTGTCAGCGGTACAACAATCGTGAAGCCAGATGATCCTACTAAGACAGGTTACACCTTTAATGGATGGACTCCTTCTGTTCCTTACGTAATGCCGGAAGGGGATATGACCGTTAAAGCTACTTGGTTGATAAATAAGCATAAGGTAACGTTCAAGAACTATAATGGTGATACGTGGCAAGAGGAGATTCTGGATTATGGAGCAGAGATAAAACTTCCTGAGACAAACCCGACCAAGGAGGGTGGTGTATTCAAGAACTGGAGTCCTACACCTGCAAAAACGGTTCCAGATGAAGATGTCGTATATACTGCTACATTTGATGACTCAGAATATACCATAACTTTCGATACTGATGGTGGATTGCCTGTTCCAAGTCCTATAACAGAATTCTATAACAGGGACATTACCGACCGTACCAAGGATATTCAAAATCCGCAAAAGGAAGGTTACACATTCCAGAAATGGGAACCTGCAATACCTTCTGTTATCACAGGTGACTTAACCATCAAGGCTATTTGGGAAGCAAACAAATATACCATCACCTTTGATACTGATGGCGGTTCAGAGGTTAATCCTATCACTCAGGAATATCTGAGCGCAATTACTAAACCAGACGATCCTATCAAGGAAGGTAACACCTTCTTGGGTTGGGATCCTGCGCTACCGGATAAGATGCCTTTGAACGGGCTTTCAGTAACGGCCCGGTGGCTGATAAACAAGCACACTCTGACCTACTATGTAGATGGTAAGGAATACAAGAAGTTTGAGAATGTAGAATATAACACAGCTATCACTCCTGAGGCGGAGCCTAAGAAGGACGGCTATACATTCTCTGGTTGGAGTACGATACCTTCAACGATGCCAGACAATGATGTCAACGTGGCAGGTACGTTCTCTATCAACCAATACACCATAACCTTCAATTCTAATGGCGGTTCTGCTGTTAATCCGATTAAGCAGGATTATCAGAGTGTAATTGCTAAACCAGACGATCCTATCAGGGAGGGATATACTTTCCTTGGTTGGGATCCTGCATTGCCGGAGAAGATGCCATTGGGTGGTTTCTCTACTACGGCCCAGTGGCAGATAAACAAGCATACCTTGACCTACCGTGTAGATAACGAGGTATATAAGACGATAGAGGAAGTAGAGTACGATACCCCAATAATTCCAGAAAAAGAGCCTGGAAAGGAAGGCTATACATTCTCTGGTTGGAGTACGATACCTTCAACGATGCCAGACAGAGATGTTACTATCTCTGGAACGTTCGCGATTAACAAGCACACTGTCACCTTTGATACTGATGGTGGTTCGGAAGTCGCTGACATCACTCAGGATTATGGTACGAAGATAAAGGTGGATGCCCCAACAAAGAAAGATTATGACTTCGTTGGTTGGAGTCCTGCACTTCCTGAGACAATGCCTGATGAAGATTTGCAGTTGAAGGCTCTTTGGGGTCCGAAGACTGTAGAGGTGACCTATCCTCTCAATGAGAATTGGACATGGGTGTCATTCTTTATGATTAATGAAGATATGAGTACTTTTGATAAAGTGTTATCTTCATTAAAGTGGACTTCTGCTGACGAGATAAAGGGCGCTGATGCATGGGCTATCTATTCTGCTAAGAAGAAAAAGTGGGTTGGAACAATGGATGGTTTTATGGAACTGTCAATGTATAAGATTCACTCTTCTTATTCAGGTCAGGAATTGAAACTGAATGGTAGCTACATTAACTCAAAGGCTGACCATAAGGTTGGTGTAGAAAAGGGTTGGAACTATCTCCCTTATCTGTCTCTTAGCACTTTGCCGATAAGTGAGGCTCTGCAGGATTATGTTGCTTCGGAAGGCGATATTCTTAAGTATCAGGCACAAAGTGCTTTCTATAGCGGAGGCAAGTGGCAATCTACAGATGGTTTGAATTCTATGGAACCAGGTAAGGGCTACATGCTATATCGAAGTGCAGACGATAAGGTAGAATTCACATATCCTATTGCTCTTGTAGAAAATTCGAACAACTCTCGTGTAATGAGGTTTGATAATAATGCTCAACGCTTCTCTTCAAACATGAATGTGTTTGCTACAGTAGAAGGTGTTATAGCTGTTCCTGGTGATTCTATCGTAGCATTTGCTGTCGATGGTGTTCGTGGTGGTGCAACGATAGATGATGAGGGTAAGGCTTGTCTTACTATTATTGGTGACAACAATACTGATATCTATCTTGCCTTGATGCATAACAACACAGTTGTTGCATCTGCTAAGGCTCCTATCAGTTATGCAAGTGATGATATAGTCGGCACCTATGCTAACCCTACTGCTATTGAATTTGTAGAAGGCTCGGAAGCATGGGGCGGTGACTATAATATTGTTGCTATATACACTATGGATGGTAAGCATCTACCATCAACAGATATCAAAACACTTACAACAGGATTATACATTATAAAGTATGAAACATTATCTGATAATAATAGCAATACTGGCGGTTGTCGTGTCTTTCGTGTCGTGCGGTAGTTCTGGCGATGACGAGATACCTACCTATGTAGAACCGACATATACGCAACATCAAGCTCCACAGTGGAATAATGTTGTCAATGCAGAGAAACCCAACGAGAAGTATCCGACTGATTTGACTGCATATATTCAGTTACCTGATTCTATCAAAGCATATGCTTCAAATGCAGACGAATTAGCTGCCTTCTGTGGCGACGAATGTCGTGGTGATGGCACACTGATGGATGGTGTCTGGTGCATTAGAATTTGGGGTAAAGTTGGAGATAATATAACTCTTAAATACTATTGTGCAACGAATAAGTATATGTACCATTCAACAGAATCTATAGTGCTAAAGGATGATGAGCACTTAGGTACCTATGATGAACCTCGAACGGTATATTTTATCGTAGATAAATGATAAGAAAAGCGGCATCCATCAGGACGCCGCTTTTCTTATGGTCAATTGTCAATTCTCAATTCTCAATTCTCACCTACCAAAGTCTTTGTGCTATGCGGATGCTTATTTCCGGCATTACTGGCAGGAGTTTTACTAGCTTTACGTATCTGTCAACAGAACCAGGCATGTCTTTGGCGTCTTTGACAAGGTTGACTGTGCTGTGAACGGGATTGCCGGCAGCATCTTGTCCCAGAGGTACTTTTACGTCTATTGCAGGAGTGCCTCCCCATATTGTTATGCCAGCATCAATGCCAAGAGTAGTGCGTCTGTCTTTGGTAATTGGAACAGAATATCCGACTCCGATATATGGCTTGAACTTCCACCATCCTCTACCTGATACAGATACCTGATTGTTCTCGTCAGGAGATATTCGTATCGGATCACCAGCCTTGTGCATCAGTTCGCCTTTGTGGTAACGAATGCCTCCTTTTACTATAGGTCTGCCTTTCTCGTCAGTTTGATATCTTACCTCTCGGTAAATGGGATTTCCCTGTTTGTCTGTTCCGATTTCTTCATTGTATGGGTTGTCCAATTCTGCAGAATAGTCATAATAGATATCTTCCTTCGCTACGATATCGTGAGAGTAGTGTCCGATAGAAACATTGAAGGCATTCTCGGAATATACTGTGTTCTCTACTTCACTTCCATGAAGGTCATCCCAATTCTTTACCTTTTTGTTGGTACTTCCCCAATCGCGGAGTTCCTTGTTGGTATTCTCAAAAGAAATACCTTCAGGTAAGCTGATACCCATTCCTTCTGCATCTATGATACTTGCTGATTTGTCAGACAAGGCCTTTTTGTAGAGAGAGTTCAGGGCTCCTATGGCTGTCATGTTTCGCATGCTGTATGGAGAAACAGCGGCTGCTATGAAGTCGGTATTGCCATAGTAGAATCCTACAGTAACATGAAAGTTCTTGTTCTTCTTTATTGGGAAGATATCTACGAGGCATTTGAAATTGCTCATGCTGACATCGCCTTCCATTTTGACACTCAGCTCAGGCCGTGTGCCAAGGATGCCCTGCATCTCGTCAGCAATCTTGTTGAATTTATTTCCTTGTATCTCTTTTGGCAGGTTTTCTGCTACCTCAATTCCGAAGGTAGGGTCGAAGTGGAAGTATGGCATCCAAGTGCCTCCCACACGAAGTTGTGCCCATTCGCTCATTGGGAAAGCGACATCGAAGCCCAAGCCGCTGGTTCCTATTGTTCCTGCTACATCAATGTGGTTGAACCACTTTCTGTCACTAACGCTTTGGTTGGTAAGGAATCTATGGAATTTACCCTCCGCCATCGCTGGGGTGGTGGCAAGCAGCATACATGATATGAGGGATATGATGTGTTTCTTTACCATATTCGTTGTGAGATTCTTATTGAAGCCTCGGGATATACTGGATATTTGTCTGCTGAACGCAGGTAGCCAGGAGTGTTCTGTCCTGCTACATTGCTGAGTCCCTCGAAGGCTGTTACTTTAGGCTTCCCTCCCCATATCAATATGCCGGCATCAACACCTATCGTAGTGCGTTTGTCTTTGGTGATGGGTATCTCATATCCTGCTCCAATGTAAGGCTTGAAGCTGTTTACTGTGGCTTTTACTTCTATTACGTCTCTATCATTGATTGTGGCGTTGACAACATGTGTTTCACCATTCTCGTCAATCCTTTCTCCCAGAGGAATATTTACTTCCCCCATATCAATGAGTTTCTTGTAGATTTTTTCCCTGATATCCTGCACATCCTTAGACTTCATGTCGATGCCAATAAACGACAGGTCGATATCCTCATTGTTTATAGCCTTCTGCCTTATGGTATTGTACGTTTTTATGGCAGCAATGGTGTTGCTGCTGATAGAGGTGTTGGTAGCTGTGACAAAGTCGCTTGTGCCCCAGAAAAAGCCTACTGTAACGTGAAAGTTGCGATGATTCTTGATAGGGAAGATGTCAAACAACATCTTGAAATGATTCATGCTGGACTTTCCTTCCATTTCGATATATTTCTCTGGTTTTACTCCGACAAAGGTAGAAGCGAAAGCCGAAAACTGTCCCCAGTTTGCCTCAGGATTATCCATATGAACAGCATAGGTATCAGAATAATATCCACGAGGTCTCCACACTCCACCCACACGCAGGCGACCCCAGTCCTTCAGGGGGAAAGCGAGGTCGAAGCCCAGGCCTGTAGTACCAGCAGTAAAGGCGCCGTCAATATGGTTGAAGTAGCCGTTTGACTGTATTTTGCGAGATACATCCGAATGACTAATTAAATCATTTTTTTCGGCATTTGCAGTCGCAAAGGACGATAGAAGTATTATGATAGAAATGATAAGTCTCATATTTTGAAGAATTGAGTGCAAAGGTAATAATAAGTGAGCGAAAATACAAAAAAATAAGAATTTATTTTGTTCTGTGCTCATTTTTTCGTATCTTTGCGCACATATTTTTACATCAAAACAAGATTTAGCATCTATTACAAAATATGAAGCGATTCTCTCTCTTAACACTCCTCGCTGCTTTCTCTGCCCTGATGGCTTCTGCGCAGAGCAGCTGGACAGCAGACAATGGAAATGGTACATTCACCAATCCACTCTTCTATGACGAGTTTTCTGACCCTGACATTCTGCGTGTGGGCGATGACTACTATCTGGCAGGTACCACAATGCATACTGTGCCCGGATTGGTGATACTCCATTCAAAGGATCTTGTGAACTGGGAGAATGTATCATACTGCTTCGACCGTTTCGATTTTCCTGAGGACAAGTTTGCGCTGAAGAACCATCAGGAGGTGTATGGACAGGGTATCTGGGCTCCTTGCATCCGTTATGCCAACGGACAGTTCTACGTCTTTTCAAATGTCAATGGCAAGGGGCTGCAATGCTATACAGCTAAGGACATCAAGGGCCCTTGGACACACCACAATATGAAGGGTAACATCTACGACCTTGGTGTACTCTTCGACGATGACGGCAAGATATATGCTATCCACAAGTATGGTGAGGTTCATTGTACTGAGCTGAAGCCTGATATGAGTGGGCCTGTAGAGGGTTCTGACCGTGTTATTATTCCTGAGGGTAACGGAGTCGGTGAGGGACACCACATGTATAAGATTGATGGGATGTACTATCTTATCTCTACCGATTATCTCCCCAATGGCCGCACACTCTGTTCACGCTCAAAGAGCATCTGGGGACCATACGAGACACGCGTTATTCAGGCCGATGAAACCTATGGCTATCATGGGGTAGGGCGTACTTCAGTACCTCGTGGCACGAAATATCGCATTGGTGAGGATGGTACGAAGTTTGGCGTTAATCCTGCCAGCCCTGATGCTACTGGTTGCGACAATGCCCATCAGGGTGGTATCGTGCAGGCTACTGACGGCTCGTGGTGGGCGCTGCTGATGCAGGATTTCCATTCTATCGGACGTACTGTCTGCCTGATGCCAATTACTTGGGAGGATGGATGGCCAATGATAGGTCTCAAGGGCAATCTTGGACGTGCTCCACGTACTTGGTTCAAGCCTAATATTCCTGGTACTGAGAATATAAAGCCGTATGCACCATATAACCGCAATGAGGACTTCAATGGCAAGACGCTTGGCCGCATCTGGCAGTGGAATCATAATCCCGATGATAAGCTGTGGAGCCTGAAGGGTGGTAAGTTGCGCATTCAGGCACAGCCTGCCGAACAGCTGATGTGGGCTCGCAATACGCTGACACAGCGTGTTATAGGTCCGAAGTCGATAGCTACCGTAGAACTCTATACTAAAGGCATGAAGGATGGCGATGTCTGTGGTCTTGGCAACATCAATGTGCCTTGCTCGTGGATAGGTCTCGTAAAGCAGGGTAACACCCTCTCCTTACGTTCCTTTGAGCAGATGACCAACGACACTGTCAGCGCCCCTGTTGATATTGTCAACGGAAAACTCTGGCTTCGTTGTATCGGTGACTACGACAATAACCAGATGCAGTATGCCTACTCTACAGATGGCGTTAACTTCAAGACACTTGGCCGCATGATGCCGCTGACCTATCAGCTCATCAGCTTCCAGGGTTCGCGTCATGCTCTCTTTGCTCTCAACGTAAAGGGTAATCAGGGTGGATATGCAGAGTTTGACAACTTTACTGTTGAAGAACCTTGTGCCGACCGTTCGCAGAACATCCCTTACGGCAAGACTATTCGCATCATCAACAAGGCAACAGGCCGCCCGGCTATTGCCCTGAAGCACGGCATGCTCCACGATACTCATGCCGGCGACAAGAGCGAACTGACAAAGTTCAAGGTCATCGACTGCGGACAGGGTAAGGTTGCCCTCCAGTGTGCCGACGGCCGCTATATGAAGGTCTATGGCGACGGACTGCCTGGCGATGTGCGCTTTACTGACGACAAGCAGAAGGCTGACACCTTCCTCTGGCAGGATTTCCTCGACCACGATTTCATGCTTCTGTCGCTGAACAGCCACAAGTACCTGGGTAAGAGTCCTACGACAGGCAGTTCTTATTCCTGGAATTACGCAGGTCCTGATCCTGCAAGGAAGAATGGTGCAGTATTCATGTACGAAGTTGTTTCAGAATAAAAAAACTAAAGACGAATAAGTGATTACTGACGACGATATATTCTTGATGCATGAGGCGATGATAGTTGCCCAGCAGGGAGAAGGGGCGGTAAACCCTAATCCTCTCGTTGGAGCGCTCATCGTGAAAGACGATGATGTCATTGCCTCTGGCTATCATGTGAAATATGGTGACCTGCATGCAGAACGAATGGCATTCAAGGATGCTGACGAGAAAGGTGTAGAGTGCGCAGGAACAACGATGTATGTTACCCTCGAACCTTGCTGCCATCAGGGACATCAGCCACCATGTACCGAGGCGATAATAGAACGCAAGATAGCGCGTGTGGTGGTGGGCCTTGCTGACCCCAATCCTCTGGTAGCAGGGAAGGGCGTCGCCCAGCTCCGTGAGGCAGGAATAGAGGTGGACTTGCTTGAGGAAGAGCCAAAGGCTGCCCAGATGGTGGAGCAGCTGAAGATGCAGAATCGTGTCTTCCTGAAATATATCACGACTGGTATGCCTTGGGTAACCCTGAAGTGGGCTATGACACTCGACGGAAAGATTGCCTCGTACACAGGCGACAGCAAATGGATTACCGGCGAGAAAGCTCGTGAGAGAGTGCATCAGATGCGTCGCAACAATATGGCGATAATGACAGGCATTGGAACAGTCCTTGCCGACGACCCGATGCTGAATGTGCGCCTTGATGATGTGCTGCGCCAACCGGTTCGCTTCGTCCTCGACAGAAGGGCACGAATACCTATGGAGTCACAGCTGATTCGTACTGCCGGCGAACAACCTGTTGTGGTGGTATATGCAGAAGGTGCTGATGCCGACAAATTGGAGCAGCTGCAGGAGACAGAGGCAACACTCTGGGAATGTGACAACCTTAGGGAACTCATGCAGCGCATCGGTGCCGAAAAGATTGACAGCATCCTCGTAGAGAGCGGAGGCACCCTGAGCGAATCGCTCCTGAGAGAAGGACTTGCTGACGAGGTGGTGGCCTTCATAGCACCAAAGATAATTGGTGGCAGGAATGCCAAGACACCTGTTGAGGGAGAGGGCATCGAACTGATGGGAAATGCAATAACACTGAAGAATAAAGTAGTAGAGTCAATAGGAGAGGATATACTCTTTTCTGGATTATGTTCACAGGAATAGTTGAGGAGATAGGACGCATAAAGAATGTTCAGCGTGGTGCAAAGAGCATTACGTTCTGCATCGAGGCATGCAAGGTGCTTGAGGATACCAAGATTGGTGACAGCATCTGCACCAATGGTGTGTGCCTTACCGTTACTGATGTCTCTTCTGCCGCAGAAGGGAAGGGATGGTTCAAGGCTGATGTGATGCCTGAGACAATTCGCAAGACCTCAATGGCAAAGCTGCAGGTGGGTTCTAAGGTGAACCTTGAAAGAGCCCTGACTCTGAATACCCGCCTTGGCGGACACATCGTCTCAGGACATGTGGACGGCATAGGACATGTGGTAAGGAAGGAACATGACGACATCGCAATATGGTTGTGGATAGAGTGTGATGCAAGCCTGATGCGATATGTCATTCCAAAGGGAAGTGTGACATTACAGGGTGTCAGCCTTACTGTTGCAAAGGTGGAGGCAACGCGCTTTGCAGTCAGCCTTATCCCTCATACCCAGGAAGAGACAACCCTGCATGCAAATGTAGTGGGAGATATCGTCAATATAGAAACAGACATAATAGCGAAGTATGTAGAGAAGCTGATGGCGACAACTGACGAAGACCAGACAGACAAGACAGAACTCTACAGACAGTTTATGAAACATGGAAAATAAATATAACACCATAGAAGAAGCTCTTGAGGCATTGAAGGCGGGCCAGTGTATCTTGGTCATCGACGACCCTGATCGTGAAAATGAGGGCGACCTCATCTGTGCTGCGCAGTTTGCTACGACAGAGAATGTGAACCTTATGGCTTCTATTGCCAAAGGCCTGATATGCATGCCGATGAGCAAGGAACTCTGTGAGCGTCTGGATTTGCCACAGATGGTGATGCACAATAGCGATAACCACCAGACAGCATTTACGGTAAGTGTTGACCATATCTCGACAACAACAGGTATCTCTGCCGTAGAACGTGGCATTACAGCCCGCGCTATTGCCGACCCTAACAGCAAGCCGATAGACTTCCGTCGCCCAGGACATATGTTCCCTCTACAGGCACGAGAGGGTGGGGTACTGGTGCGCACAGGACACACAGAGGCAACAGTCGATTTGTGCCGTCTGGCAGGACTGACAGAAGCTGGACTGTGCTGTGAGATAATGCGTGAAGATGGTACCATGATGCGAACAAAGGAACTCATGGAACTGGCAAAGGAGCATAACATAGTGTGTGTTACTATCAAGAGCCTCGTGGAATATCGTCGTCGCACAGAGAAGCTCATAGAGTGTGTGACGGAGGCAGAACTGCCCACAAAATACGGCTCTTTCCGCGCTTATGGATATATCAACAAGGTTACTGGTGAACATCATGTGGCACTTGTCAAAGGCGATGTTACGACCCCCGAACCCGTCCTGTGCCGAGTACACTCCGAATGTCTCACGGGCGATGCCTTCGGTTCCCTGCGATGCGACTGCGGAGAGCAGTTGGCAGAGGCTCTGAAACGCATAGAAGAGAGAGGACGAGGAGTGTTGCTCTATCTGCGTCAGGAAGGGCGCGGAATCGGTTTGATAAACAAGCTGAAGGCATATAAGCTGCAGGACCAGGGAATGGATACTGTTGAGGCTAATATAGCGCTTGGCTTTGCTGCCGACCTGAGGGAATATGGCACAGGAGCAAGCATCCTTGCTGACCTCGGCATCAGCGAACTGATTCTTATGACGAACAACCCATTGAAGATTTCCGGCATTGACGGCTTCGGCCTGAAGGTGGTAGGTCGCGAACCAATCGAGATGACCTGCAATGAGAAGGACGAATTCTATATGTACACCAAATATGCAAAGATGGGACATTTGTTACACGTTAAAAAACCAACAAATAAATAATAAAAAGATGAAAAAAATTGAAGGACAGCTGGTTGCTACCGGCATGAAGATTGGCGTTGTTGCCTCTCGTTTTAATGATTTTATCGTTGAGCACTTAGTTAGTGGTGCAGAAGACTGTTTCGTACGTCATGGTGGTAATACCGATGACATCACGTTGGTTCTCGTTCCAGGAGCATTCGAGATACCTCTTACTGCTGAGAAGATGGCAGCAAGCGGCAAGTATGATGCTGTCGTATGTCTGGGTGCCGTAATTCGTGGCGCTACACCTCATTTCGATATGGTAGCAAATGAGAGTGCCAAGGGCATCGCTGCAGCAGCATTTAAGACAGGAGTACCAGTACTCAATGGCATCCTGACAACCGACTCTATAGAGCAGGCAGTAGAGCGTGCCGGCACAAAGGCAGGCAACAAAGGCGCTGATGCCATGATTTCTGCTATAGAAATGGTTAATTTGAATAAAAGTATTTAATTCAAAAGTACAATGTACGAGTTAGGATGTACGATGTGTCGCTACGCGAGTACGAAGTCTAAAGTACAAAGTATGGAGTAACATCAAACTTACAACTTCAAACCTCCACCTCGGCGCGCTCGGCATCCCGAAGGGTGACGCTTGTTCCGAAGGTATCAAGAAAGCCGATACATCGTACTTCATACTTCAAAATTCAAAATTCATAATTAATGAAACTTGGTTTCGATAACGAAAAATATATTCGAATACAATCGGAGCATCTGAAAGAGCGCATCGCGAAATTCAAGGGAAAGCTATACCTTGAGCTTGGCGGTAAGCTGTTCGATGACCATCATGCCAGCCGTGTGCTGCCCGGCTTCCAGCCCGACAGTAAGCTGCGCATGTTCAGCAAGATTAGCGACCAGATAGAAATCGTCATCGTTATCTCTGCTGAAGATATCGTGAAGAACAAGGTGCGTGCCGATTTAGGTATTACGTATGACGAAGATGTGCTGCGCTTGCGTGACGCCTTTATGGAACGCGGCTTCATGGTGGGAAGCGTAGTGATAACACATTATAACGGCCAGCATGCTGCTGACGATTTCCGTGTACGACTGGAGCGCTTGGGCATCAAGTCCTATGTTCACTACCTCATCGACGGCTATCCACATAATGTTGCCCTGATTGCTTCTGACGAAGGCTTCGGAAAGAATGACTATGTGAAGACCGAACGTCCGATGGTTATTGTGACAGCCCCAGGTCCTGGCTCCGGTAAGATGGCAGTATGTCTGTCGCAGTTGTATAACGAACACAAGCGTGGCATAGAGGCAGGATATGCAAAATTTGAGACCTTCCCAGTATGGTCTCTGCCGTTGAAGCATCCTGTGAACATCGCGTACGAAGCAGCTACGGCAGACCTCAACGATGTCAATATGATTGACCCCTTCCATCTGGAGGCATACGGAGAGACTGCCATAAACTACAACCGCGACATCGAGATATTCCCTGTCCTGAATGCCCTCTTCGAAGGCATCTATGGCGAGAGTCCTTACAAGTCGCCAACGGATATGGGCGTTAATATGGTGGGATTCTGTATCAGTGATGACGAGGTTTGTGCAGAAGCATCAAAGCAGGAGATTATACGTCGCTACTATGATGCTACCAACAAGTTTGCAAATGGCGCCAATAACGAGGCTGAGATAAAGAAAATCCGCATGCTGTTCAATCAGGCGAAGATTGACAAAAACTACCGCAAGGTAGTGGGAGCAGCCCTTCGCAGGAAGGAAGAGACAGGCCACACCAGTACTGCCATCGAACTCTCTGACGGCACTATCATCACAGGCGGCTCAACACCACTTCTCGGTGCCTCTGCAGCCCTCCTTCTCAATACCACAAAATATCTTGCCGGTATAGATCACGATGTGAAACTCATACCACAGGAGATGATAAAGCCTATCCAGAAGACGAAGGTGGAATTTCTGAAAGGCCGCAATCCACGTCTGCATACCGATGAGGTCCTCGTTGCCTTGAGCGTACTCAGCGAGAGTGACGAGCGATGCGAAAAAGCCCTGGCCACCCTTCCGCAGCTCGAAGGCTGTCAGGTGCATGCTACGGTTATGCTGTCCGAAGTCGATAGGAAGATATTCAAGAAGCTCGGCATGAACCTCACCTGCGAACCGGTTCAGAAGAAGTAGCATAGTTGATTGTCCTCAACACCATATTCCCTTTCGGCAAGAACTTCTATGCTATCAACCTCTGTGGTGTGGTCTTTGCCAAGCAACGTCTTTCCCCTTCCGAACGGCGTCATGAGCACATCCACACCCTCCAGCAACGCGAGCTGCTGTTCGTAGGATTCTTTATATGGTATATTGTGGAATGGCTGGTGCGGCTGCTGCAGTATCGCGATGCAAAACGAGCATATCTCAATATCTCCTTTGAACGCGAAGCCTACGCCCATGAGGACGACAAAGACTACGAGCACCACCGCCGCCACTATGCTTCGGTTAGATATGTTTGTAACCCCTAAGGGTAACAGTTATTTCCCTTAGGGGTTGCAAAATATTCCCACGCTGGGAAGAAAGTATTCCCACCGTGGGAATATTTTGTTCCCACACTGGGAACATTTTTTTTGCATCCGTTTGTTTCTCCCAGGAGGCTGCACGTGCGATGCCCTCGAGGGTGCAAGTGCTGCTCCCTAGAGCCTACAATTGTAACTATATGACCCTGTTTCGTGATATTGATGTGAATTTTTTGAACGTACTCACGTTCAAGAAGTAAAGGAAAAAGTATCAAAACAAGGGCTTTTAATACGCATTTTGAGCCGTTTTTGTGCCAAAAACTGATAGATTTTGTCCTGTTTCAAGGCCTTGTAAGGAATAAGCTGAAATGTAACTCATTGAATATCTGACTTTTAGGAAATGAGGTGTTTCAGTTTCAGTTGTTTCAGTTATTATTCGAGGGTTCACCTTTTCTCAAATATGCATATATTATAATATATAAATAATTAATAATCAATAATATATATATATATATAATATAGATAAAAGAAGAGAAAATAGGGTATCATTTTTTAATTGAAACAACTGAAACTGAAACAAAATTCATAAAAACCTCTTCCCTACAAAGCCTTTGAGGGCAACACCACTATGTTTGGAGTTAGCCAAAAAGAAAGCCTCCAAACAAAAAATTGGGCAATTGTTTTGAAGTTTCAGATATTTTTCTTAATTTTGTCCTCGAATGCAGGAAATATGCCTCAGCGGAGGTGCCAGCACGACTTTATTGAAATTATAACAAGCGTTTGCTGTTATTCGGATTGCCTACGAATCTACCACATTCGAAAAAACAAAATCCGTAAGAATAAGTTGCAAGCGTCTATGCGCATAGCATGGGCGTGACTTATCTGGATTTTGTAGGCTTGTGGTAGAGCCTGTGAGGCATGGATGATGAACGTTCATGCTTTCTTTGTGCTCTATACATGCCTACACCTCCGAAGATAAGCAATACGCAGTAATGCATAGCGTATGGCTAATAAAAACCTAAATGCAGCCAAGACGGCAAAGAAGGATGAATTCTACACGCAGATGACCGACATTGAACGGGAACTGCAACACTACTGGCCTCATTTCCGTGACAAGGTGGTGTTGTGTAACTGCGACGACCCTTATGAGAGTAATTTCTTCAAATACTTCGCCCTGAGATTTAATCAGTTGGGGTTGAAGAAGCTCATCAGTACGTGCTATAATGGTTCGCCTATTCAAGGCAATGAGCTGATGATTGACTTCGGAGATTTTACTGACGAGCCAAAGAAGATAGCATATAAAGTGGAGATTACTGAGGTAAAGGATGTGAATGGCGATGGTGCTGTTGACCTCAGCGATGTGCAGTATCTTTTACAGAATGACAAGAATGTGCTTACCACATTAAAGACTGGAGACTTCCGTGACCCTGAATGCATAGAACTGCTGAAACAGGCCGATATCGTGGTTACCAATCCCCCTTTCTCACTATTCCGTGAATATATCGGACAGTTGATGAAGTTTGAAAAGAAGTTCTTAATAATGGGGAGTCAAAATGGAACATCATACAAGGAAATATTCCCTCTATTAATGAACAATGAAATTTGGCTTGGATATAATTCTGGCCACACATGGTTTGCTGTACCAGAGCATTATACAATTCCCGATTTTTATGATTTAAATGATGTTCAGAGGCTTCGCTCTAATGGCTATGCTTATAAAGATGGGCGATTATGGAGGAATCTTGGCAATATCTGTTGGTTTACTAATCTTGACCATAAAAAACGACACGAAGAAATTGATTTGATTAATCACTATTCTCAGGAAGAATATCCCACTTATGTAAACTATGATGCAATAGAAGTGAGTAAGTATACCGATATTCCATGCGACTATGAGGGCTATATGGGGGTTCCTATCACTTTTTTAGATAAATATAATCCTAATCAGTTTGAAATATTAGGAATAAGTACAGTTATTGGAACTAACAAACCTAAAGATTTACCTAAATCAAAGCAAGGAGGTCCAGCTTTTTATATAAAACAAAACGGTGAATACAAACGCATGTACACAAGAATACTTATCCGCAACAAACACCCACGAAAGATATGATGACAATAAAGCAGATAGAAATAACCGTTGGAGAGATAACCAAAGGTTATGTTAACAACGACGAACAGGGCGTTCGTGGTTATGACGGAAAGTTGGATATCCGGCCACCTTATCAGCGTGAATTTATATATAATGAGAAAGAGCAGCAGGCCGTGATAACAACGGTGTTGAACGGATATCCGCTGAATGTGATGTATTGGGTGAAGCGTTCTGACGATGCAGAATGCCCCTATGAGGTGATGGACGGACAGCAGCGCACACTTTCGCTCTGCGAATATGTGGATGGAAAGTTCTCGTATGAGTTTAAGAACTTCTTCAATCAGCCCAAGGATATTCAGGAAAAGATATTGAACTATCCGCTGACAGTATATCTATGCGAAGGAGAGCCAAGTGAGAAACTGGAATGGTTCAAGACTATCAACATAGCAGGCAAGCCGCTCAATGAGCAGGAGATAAATAACGCCATTTTTGCAGGGCCTTTCGTGAGCGATGCAAAACGTCATTTCTCAAAGTCTAATTGTGGAGCCTATCGATTGGGCAAAGACTTGGTAAACGGCACTCCGATACGTCAGGATTTCCTGAAGAAAGCCTTGGAATGGATGGCAGACCACGAGACTCGTGAGGGACACAGAATGAGTGCTGTGCAATATATGGCAGACCACCAACACGACCCTAATGCCAATAATCTGTGGTCATACTTCCAGAATGTACTGAACTGGGCAATTACCAACTTCGACATGAAGAAGTTCAAGAAGATAATGAAGGGTCTTGACTGGGCTTATTTCTATGACAAATACGGCTCTGAGACGCTTGATACTGCGGAGATAGCAAAGTGCATATCAGTACTTATGCGTGACAGCGAGATACAGAGACAGTCAGGCATCATACCTTATGTGCTGACAGGTGACGAGCATCATCTTGACCTGCGTGCTTTCCCTGAAGACATAAAGCTGGCAGTATGGGAGAAACAGAACCATATCTGTCCGATATGTGGCAAGGAATTTGACTTTGAATTCATGGAAGGCGACCACATAACACCTTGGCGCGAAGGAGGCCGCACTGTCATCGAGAACTGCCAAATGTTATGCAGAGAATGTAATAGAAGGAAGGGAAGTAAGTAAGAAGAAGATATTATGGCAAAAGAAAAATTCAGCAGAACGAAAGCATGCGCTACCAAGACACTATATGCTGTGATGAAGGAAATGAGTCGCCGAGGCGGTAGTATGCCTGCCAAGGAACTATATCCTTTTGTGAATGAAAACGTGGAACTGACGGATTGGGAAAAAGAGCCGGCAGGAAAGATGAAATACATTCGTTGGACCAATAGCTTCCAATTCTATTCTATCGACTATCAGAAAGCCGGCTTCATTGTAAAGAAAAATGGCAACTGGTATTTGACACCTGAGGGGGAGGCAGCTCTAAAGAAAACACCTGAAGAGGTAATGAACATAGCTAATGATGCCTATGATGAGTGGCGGCGGCTGAACCCCAAGGAAGAGAAACCCGAAACGGAACCAGACGATGAAACTGCAGAAAAGGACAATGCAATGAATCTTGATTTCTTGGAGTCGGATGCTCGTGAAGGTATAAGGCAGTTTATCGTATCGAAGAGCCCTTACGAGTTCCAAGATATGGTAGCAGCTCTGCTTAGAGCCATGAAATATTATACACCATTTGTTGCGCCAAAAGGTAAAGATGGAGGTATAGATATTATTGCTTACTTAGATCCGTTGGGCGCACAGACACCTCGTATCAAGGTACAAGTAAAACACAAACCAGATACAGCCATTGGGGCTTCTGATATTCGTGCACTTTTAGGAGTGCTTCGTGCAGGTGACATAGCCCTCTTTGTAACCAGCGGCACGTTCTCGTCAGATGCTCGCAATACAAGTACGAGTTCGCGTGAGTTCATCCGTCTGATAGATGGCGATGAGTTTATCGACATGTGGCAGGAGTACTACGACAAAATGAGTGATGATGACAAAAACATGCTACCCCTGAAACGTATTGCTTTCTTGGGGAATAATGAATAGAGAAAAATGCAGGGCTATGAAAGTCCTGCATTTATTTATGACAGGTGAAAGGTTTCTGTCAGCAAAGAAAACACAACTACCCTAAAAAATGGACCTATGGTTAGTGAGGCATTTATATCGGTTTCGTGAGCCAAGTAAGCCTGCTTAATTGGACCACGAACTATAGGTTGCCTTAAAAGACCAGTTTTATACCCTAAAATCACAAGATTATTTTCAACCGACCATACTCTAGGCAGCTCCTAGACTCCTCCTAGCCTGCTCCTAAGCTGCTTCTAGGCTTACTCATAAGGCTGGGTAGAAGGAGCCTAGGAGCAGCCTAGAGTATGGCTGCAGCGAGGCAAAGGAGAGGAAAGTATGAAAGCTGAGTACGGATAGTTTGCACGTAGAATTCTCCTCGAATTTAGGGTGAATTCGACGGGTTTGAGGACTGAATATTATTCTAACTTATTGGAGCCACGAATATAGGAGGCTTTGAAAAGCCATATCTTTCCGCACTTTTGGGAGAGTGCATTTCTTGGTTACCTTTGACCTGGCGGTCTAAATTATTCTTGCTCGGAAATGAAAAGAAAATTAAATTTATATTTTGCATTTCGCTCATTTATTTGTACCTTTGCGAGCAAAACAAGAAGGGGAAGCATCGCACTGAAGTACGCTGAACGGAACGAAGAGGGAGATGCTTGCACTTGGAATTGAAAACAAACGGAAGAGAGGCATTACAAGCAAATAATTATTATGGCAGAGAAGAGAAACGGTTATCTGGTGTCTAAGGCGCTGAAGACTTTTATGTTTGCGTCTATTCTGGCTGCGCTGGCTCAGCAGCTAGCGACTACTACGGATGCTATCGTGGTGAGCCATCTGATAGGGCCTGATGCTATCTCTGCCGTGAATATGGTGAACCCTGTAATGTCGATGTGCAACTGCCTGGCTTTCCTATTTGGTATGGGGGGCTCGATAGTGGCGGCAAAGGCGATGGGACGCCGCGATACGGTGACGGCAAACCGTGTGTTTACCGCTGCTGTGGCGGCAATGATGTGCATTGGCATCGTGGTGGCAATAGCGGGCTACTGCCTGGCTCCCGAGATAACGGGCGTTATATGTCCTGTGGAGAGCCGTATCTATCAGCTGACGCTGAGTTATCTCAGGACCATAATACTTGGTGCTGCCTTCCTGCTGGTGGGATTTACGCTGCAGAACTTCGTAAAGACGGACGGCAATCCGCGTCTAGTGACTGTTGCGGTGATGAGCAGCACGCTGCTGAACTTCGTCCTCGACATCGTATTCATCAAGGTGTTCGACATGGGTATAGCGGGTTCGGCTTGGGCAACGGTAGCCAGCTATGTATTGTCTCTGTCGATATGCCTGATACACTTCCATAGGCCGCATCACTCGCTGCAGCTCGACCTGTCGTTCATCAAAGGCAAATGGTCTGTCTTCGGCTCTCAGGGCATCATCGTCAAGGAGGGGTTCCCGATGTCTGTCAACAGCTTCTTGCTGGGATTGTGCATCTTCGGCTTCAACAGCATCGTAATACACACCTTGGGTGCCGACGGCATGTATGTGTGGTCGGTATGTCTGCAGCTGTTCCTCATCACCCAGATGGTGATGGCGGGCATCGGAAGCAGCCTCTTCTCTATTGGCGGTCTGCTGGCAGGAGAGCGTGATATGCTGGGATTGGCAATCCTCTTCCGCAGGGTGATGATATATATTTGCGGCGTATTGCTGGCATTGATGATTGTGGTGATGGTGATGCCTGAGGAGTTCGGGAAACTGTTCGGCAGCAGCGCCATAGATGTGGGCAATCAGCTTAATGTGGCGCTATGCATATTCTCGCTGATGCTGATACCTTATTCTATCGTGGCGAACCTGAGGGTGATATACCAGATTTTGGGCTACCAGATGATGAGTGTGTTTTTCAGCATAGCACAGCTTGTGGTGATGGTGCTCTTCGTGTGGGTGTTTGCCCTGTTGTGGCCGGAACATCTGTGGTGGGGCTTCCCTGCATCGGCTGTGATGCTGCTGATAATGACGCTGCTGGTATCGTGGTATAAACACAGGCAGAAGCCTGATGCCGCCCTCGTGACACTCATCCCGACCACTACGGAGGGAGAGGCGTTGAATGTCTCAGTAAGACTGACGCACGACGATGTTGACAGGGTGCTGGAGGATATTGCTGCCTTCCTGATGAAATGCAGGGTGGATCATACTACGGCCTTCAACATAAGTCTGTGCTGCGAAGAGCTGATGAACAATATAGTGAGGTATGCCGTGAAGAAGAATCCAGAACATCATTTCATCGATGTTCATATACGCTGCACGGAGTCTGTGGTCAGCGTCCTGCTGAAGGATGACGGACGTCCCTTCAACCCCACGCTGGTGGAGACGTCAGAAGGCATAGAGCACCTGGGCCTGCGGTTGGTCAACGGCACCAACCATAATATCACATATAAATATATGTATGACCAGAATATGGTGTATATGACCTTCGGTCAGTTAAGAGTTAAGAGTTAAGAATTAAGAATTAAGAGTTAAGAATTAAGGTTTTACAGTTTCACGCTTGAGATGTCAACGAGGTCGTTGACGATGGCGTAGATGGTAAGACCTGCGGGAGAGTGAATCTGTAGCTTCTTGGCGATGTTGCGGCGATGTGTGATGACGGTATTTACCGAGAGACACAGACGGTCGGCAATCTCCTTGTTGAGCAATCCCTGTGCAACACCGATGATGACATCTTTCTCGCGGTCGGAGAGGACCTCGCTGTTGTCCTGCCCTCCCTTGAATACCATAGCGGAGATATTCTTGGAGACGTCATCCTGCTTAGTGAGCCTTTCCAGACGCTTGATGGCTGGTGTGAAGATATGGTCTTCGACCTCAGCATGCTGGCAGAGCCACTCCTCGTTGTTGTAGATGTCATAGAGGGTTGCCGTCAGCTTGTTGTTGAGATTGGAGTCGGAAGGCATATATTTGATAATCATAAGCTTCAGTTCCCTGAGTTTCTTGTCGGTCTGCTCGTGGTGCTTGGAGAAGGTGTCGATGTTATAGTTGTTCAGCGGATGACCGTCGAGCAGCGATTCTACATAGGGGAAGAGTGTCTTCTCCTCGTATTTCATGTGGCGGCGAATCTCCTGTGCATACTCGTCGTATAACTTCATGATGAGCCTTCCCAGAGCATCGCCTTCGCTGATGCTCTCCTGCAACTCGCTGCGTATAAAAGGCAACTGGAAGTCGAGATAATAGGTGTGGCTCGCTCTGAGGTAGTGCAAGAGGGTAGGGACGCTGATTTGCTCATCGTCCTCAAAGCTGGAGTAGTTGTTTATGGTGAAGTTGACTACAGCCAGGAAGGTGTAGGTATCTACACCGTTCATTTCGCATGTCTCGCTGACGGTTTTATCACCAAAACCGAGGTTTATGCCGAATGAACCCAAGGCTTGCAGCACACTATAGTTATCCTTTATCAGCGTAATCATCTTATCGCTGGGTTCATACATCTTCAGTTTCTTCATAATTTTTGCAGCGTATTTAAATTACGCTGCAAAAGTAAGATTTTTCCCGGAAACCTGCAAGGGTTAGGGGATTTTTTCATCATTTTTAGGTATTATGTCAGAACTTTCAAGGGGGCTTTATTTCGCCTCCCCCTCGCCATAGATGTAACTCTGTGCGTGGGCAGTGTATTCAAACACCTCCTCTGGCTTGAAGAACCTGCGCACCTCGATGGCAGCATTCTCAACAGAGTCTGAGGCATGCACGATGTTCTGCTGGTTGCTCATAGAGTAGTCACCGCGAATGGTGCCAGGAGCAGCCTCACGACCATTGGTGACGCCAGCCATCTGACGAACGACCTTGACAGCCTCTACACCTGTGAGTGCCAGAGCAATAACGGGTGATGCCTGCATAGATGCCTGCAGGGATGGGAAGAAGGGTTTGTCAACTAGGTGGGCATAGTGCTCACGAAGTATCTCATCGCTGAGCTGCATCATCTTCATACCAGAGATACGCAGGCCGCGACGCTCGAAACGGTTAACAACTTCTCCAATCAGCTGCCTCTGTACGCAACTGGGCTTCAGTAATACTAATGTAGTCTCCATAGGGTTTTAGGATTAATAGATTTATAATAAAAGGATTTGCGTTGACAAAGGTACATAATTATTTTGTAAAACAATCAAAATGAGTAATTATTTTTGTTCTTTCGGAAAAATATTGTACTTTTGTCGTTGAGAACTGTAATTTTGAATTATGCATTATAAATTGTGCTTTATCTTTGCCCTTGCTGCCGTAACCTGTCAGGCACAACAGACGGAGGTGCCGTTGGTATATGACGTTGAGAATACGGGCAGCTGCTTCGCTCCTGCCACGATGCCCGATTATGACCAGTTGCCTGTTATCCATGAGCTGCCAGATGCTTTGGAGGGTGTCAATGACTTCTCTGACTGGGCAAGACGACGTAACTATATAGGACAGATGATACAGCATTATGGCATCGGCACGAAGCCTGCGGCAGAGACTTGCCAGGTGAAGGCCCGCATGGAAGGTGATACGGCTTTGGTGGTTGATATAACG
Organism: Prevotella sp.; assembly: GCA_017475005.1. Classification (GTDB taxonomy): domain Bacteria; phylum Bacteroidota; class Bacteroidia; order Bacteroidales; family Bacteroidaceae; genus Prevotella. Next base: position 36,485 of record JAFVGI010000002.1, read on the forward strand.
GTTGGTAATGAGACACTGACTTTGCGTTCCACTATACGCTATCCGAAAGTGGAGCAGCCTCCTTATGCGCTGATGATTGGCACCAGCCATCTGTCGCTGCCTAAGCAGTTGTTCGACAACCGTCCTATCGCCATAATGACTTTCCACGAGAAGCAGGTAAACGATTACGGACAATGGGGACCGCATCATGAAAGAGGCGAACATCCTTTTGACAGGTTGTATCCGAACCTCGTTGCCAATGGTGCCTATAGCGAATGGGCGTGGGGCCTAAGCCGCCTTATCGACGGACTGCAGCAGTTAGGTCCAGAGGTGACAAAGATTGATACACGCCGCATCGGTGTCTCCGGCTGTTCCTATGCCGGCAAGATGGCACTCTACTGCGGAGCCTTTGACGAACGCATAGCGCTGACTATAGCACAGGAGCCTGGAGGCGGTGGCGCTGCTGCCTGGCGAAAATCGCATGAGTCGAAGGAGAATGTGGAGGATATTGACAAGACGGACTATCATTGGTTCCTTGAGAGCCAGCGCGAATACTTCAGCGGCGACAACGTATATCGCCTGCCATACGACCAGCATGAGTTGTGTGCTATGGTATGTCCGCGTGCCCTGTTGCTGTTGGGCAATCCTGATTACCCTTGGCTCTCTGATGCAGCAATGGTTCCTTCAGCAGAGGCTGCCAGCAAGGTGTGGCAACGCTTTGGCATTGCTGACCGCATGGAATGTAGCATAGTAGGCGGGCATGGGCATTGCCAGTTACCCGAAAGCCAATGGCCCATGGTGCAGAAGTTTATTGACAAGTTCCTTATAACTAAGATTTTACAATAATCTTGAACACTAACGAAGTGGCGAAATCCGGTTTGTTTGGGCAACTGATGATGAGACCGTCTGGGGTCTGACGCCATTTCAGTTTGCTGTCGCATCCTAACAGTGATACGTTCTTTACCTTCTCCTGTCCTTTCTTCAGGCTATGGATGGTTACCTGACTGTCTGCCTCTGGCACTGCCATAGTGAAGGCATAGAGGCTGCCGTCTTTGCCTACGGTGAAGCGGATATCCTGTGGCGTGAACTTAAAATCGGCTTGTCGTTTGCCGAGACCGCCGCCGGGCAGTTTCTTCAGTTTGCCATTCTCCATCTCGCCTTCGCCGAGGGTGCGCCATGCCTTGCTGCCATAGACGGCTTCGCCATTGATTGCCATCCAACGGCCTACTTCTTCGAGCATGGTGACGCAGGCATCTTCAATGCTGCCGTCTGGACGCATGGGGATATTGAGGGCTGCATTGCCGTCGCGACAGATGGCTTCGATGATGAAGCGTATCATAGAACCGGAATCGTATGTGAACCCTGGGGCATAGAACCAGTCGCCAACGGGGGCTTCTCGAATCCAAGGCTGCGAGGCGTTGATGGTGTCGGGGAAATCAAACTCGGCTGTGTTCACAGCACCATTCGTCGGCTTGCGGAATTTGATGATGCTGAAGACATCCACCTTGCCGCGCTTCTTCAGTACGCGGTTGTAGTAGTCAGCCATCACTATCGGCATAGCGTTACACTTGTAACCGGTGCCAGTACCATCACCCGTAAAAGGTCCCTGTACGGTACCGTCGGTATAGATGAAGTCGGGGTCATAATGGGCTGTCACGTCCATCATGCGGAGGGCCCACTGCGTGGCATACCACTTGCAGTAATCCAAATGGCGGCTGAAGATACCAGCCTTGGGGGGTGACCAGGGAGAATGTGCCTTTTCTTCGACCGTCTCGTATTCACGCAGGTCGATGCCATAGAGCAGACGCGGGTCATATCCTTCCCACCACTTGCCTTTGCCGTCTGCCAAGGTGAGGTGTCCGTCGTAGGGCACACCCGCCTTTTCGCCGGATTTGTCAGCACCGAAAGCTGTCTGCCACCACCACCATGTATATTCGTGATGGAAGGTGACGCCATAGTGCATATTGTATTTATGACAGGCATCGACCCACTCACGCAGAATGTCGCGCTTCGGACCGATGTTCACCGAGTTCCACGGATGGTACTGTGAATTCCACAGGTCATAGTTGTCGTGATGGACACCCTGAATCATCAGAAAGCGTGCACCGGCCTTCTGGTAGAGTTTCGTCAGATACTCAGGATCGAGCTTTGTTGGATTCCAGTCGCGCAGCACCTCCTTATAACCCACCTCTGACGGATGACCGTAACGCTTCAGGTGGTTCTTATAGGCCTTGTGTTCCTCCTTATATAAATGACGCGCATACCAGTCACCACTCTCTCCAGCGGCTTGCGGACCGAAATGTACCCAGATGCCGAACTTGGCATCACGCAGCCATTGGGGAGTGCCGGGGTAGTTCTGTTCTATTGATGCCCAGTTGGCTTTGTAAGGGCCGTCGGTAATGGGGATGTCGAGCTGTACGTCAGCAAAGCTGTCGCTATTGCCCATTTTCACTGACCCCACAGGTAGTGGTGCTGGATTCTCCGGGAACGCCGGCATTTGAGGCATCTCTCCATCCCTTAATGTCTGTGCCTGACTGCCACAAACTGTACAAGCCAACACCATAGTCATAAACCAATTCATATTTTTCATTATTTTCTTCAATTAAAAATCTGGTACAAAGATATAAAAATAGTGTGTATTATCATGGCATAATATTGTATTGTGATAGGACAAAATCGTAAAATGATAATTTTGTCCTATTTTTTTATTACCTTTGCACCGAGTTATGATTAATATACCAATTGAATCTTTTAATCTCCAGATGCTAAACGTAGGTTTGGCACGCCATAATGGAGATTGGAACTGGAGCAACGTCAGTTCGCCTTTTACACGCATCTTTTACGTAAAAGAGGGTGAGGCATTGCTGCATCTGCCTGACAAGACAGTAAAGCTTCGTCCCGGATACCTTTACGTCATACCGCCTTATGTACTTCATTCGTATGAGTGTAATGGTATTTTCGTACATTATTATCTACATGTGTACGAAGGTTTCAAGAATGAGATGGATTTGATGGAATTATTTGATTTTCCCATCGAGGTGGAAGGCAGTCATGAAGACGAATCGCTGCTGTCGAGTATGTGTGAGCAATACCCTCAGGCACAATTACCGTCATATAATCCGGAGGTATATGACAATGTGCTTCATACTACCAGCAATGCACGGCGGTATAATGATTTGTCGCTATGGCAGAAAATGGAACTTCGTGGGTCAATGCTGATGCTTTTCTCCCGTTTCTTGCGTTGTGCATCGCCACATTTGTGGACATCAGATGAGCGTATGAGACGTGTGCAGGAATATATACATTCACATATCTGTGAGGAGATAGATATTGATGAGCTGTCGGAAGTGGCTTGTATTACCAACACTTATCTGATTCGCCTTTTCAGAAAAGAATTTGGCATCTCTCCATTACAATATATAAATAAGAAAAAGGTGGAAAGGGCACAGTTGCTGCTCTGCACTACGGATATGCCTGTCAAAGAAGTGGCATACAGACTTGGTTTTAATGACCAGAGTTATTTCATACGTATGTATCGTAAGGTAACAGGGACTACACCGCAGGAATATCGTAAGCTGCACGGGCTGTCTAGGTAATGGAAAAACCGCCTCGAAAAAAGTTTTTTCAAAAAAAAACCACTTTTATTTGGTGGTTTCAAAAAATTATTGTACCTTTGCACCCGCAAACGAGGAAAAGGCGTTTTATCAGGGGTGGTAATTGGGTGACGTTTTTACTCGTTCTGCATTTTGGTGCCATAGCTCAGTTGGTAGAGCATCGGACTGAAAATCCGTGTGTCACTGGTTCGAATCCCGTTGGCACCACAAAAGACCTCCAGAGTCATAACGACTTCTGGAGGTCTTTTTTTTTCTATAACCTTTAAACTATAACCGTTAACCGTTAAAAAGTCGGGGTGACCGGACTCGAACCGGCGACTCCTACGTCCCGAACGTAGTGCGCTACCAACTGCGCTACACCCCGTTTGTGTAAAGTTTAACGTTTAACGTTTAACGTTTAAAGTTTTCTCTTACCTCTTACTTCTTACCTCTTACCTCTATTCGAACTTCTTTTTCTGCAGGCGGAAGTTTGTGCCGAGATACTTCTCGCGTACAATATAATTATCTGCCAGTTCCTCTGGTGTGCCGTGAAAGAGTATCTTACCTTCGAAGAGGAGATATGCTCTGTCGGTAATGTTCAGCGTCTCGTGAACATTATGGTCGGTTATGAGGATACCGATATTACGATGCTTCAGCTGCCATACTACTCGCTGTATCTCTTCTACGGCGATAGGGTCAACGCCTGCAAATGGCTCGTCGAGCATGATGAACTTTGGCTCGATGGCAAGACAGCGTGCTATCTCTGTGCGGCGGCGTTCACCACCAGAGAGACGGTCGCCAAGGTTGCGGCGAACCTTCTGGAGGGAGAATTCGCTGATGAGGTTTTCGAGCTTCTCAAGTTGCTTTTCGCGAGGGAGACCTGTCATCTCCAGAACACTAAGGATATTGTCTTCGACAGACATCTTGCGGAATACGCTGGCCTCCTGTGGCAGATATCCTACACCGTTGCGGGCATGCTCATAGACAGCCATAGAGGTAATCTCCTTGTCATCGATGAATACACGTCCAGCATTAGGGACTACCAATCCGGTAGTCATATAGAAAGAGGTTGTCTTGCCGGCACCATTAGGGCCCAACAGTCCTACGATTTCGCCTTGCCTCACATTGAAGGAGACATCGTTGACGACAGTTCGCTTGCCGTAGATTTTTATGAGGCCTTCGGACCTAAGCGTTGACTGCTGCTCTGGCATCGTTGTACTCCTTTACTAAACGCTCCATAATGGTGCTGACAGGTTCTATACTCTTGATGGCAGAGGTTATCTGACCTATCTCCATCTCACCATTCTCTATGTCTCCATCAAAGATACCCCTGCGTGTTGCTTTCTCACCAAGTATCTCGAGCAATTCAGGTACCTCAGCACCGCGATTCTCTGCTTCTTCAAGGCGCTTATAAAGTCCATTCTTCACAAGGCGTGAAGGGGAGAGTTTCTTTAGGCACAGCATAGTATCGCCTTCCTCGAGATTGGTGCATGCCTGTTTGAAGGCATCGCTGGCGCTACTTTCTTCCGAGAGAGCAAAGAGGGTGCCTATCTGCACACCTTCTGCTCCCAGCACCTGTGCTGCGAGACATGCCTGACCAGAGGCGATGCCACCAGCGGCAATGAGGGGCAGGGTAGTGGCCTTGCGCACCTGAGGGATGAGACACATTGTGGTGGTCTCTTCCTTGCCATTATGTCCGCCTGCCTCAAAGCCTTCGGCAACGACAACATCGACACCGGCTTCTTCGCACTTGCGGGCAAACTTGGAAGAGCTGACTACATGTGCCACTATCATACCAGCATCGTGGAAACGCTGAGTGTATTTCTTTGGACTGCCAGCAGAGGTGAAGATAATCTTACAGCCCTCGCTGATTATCATATCGATGAGAGAGTCGATTTGCGGATACATCAGAGGCAGATTGATGCCCCAAGGCTTTGACGTAGCAGCCTTGAGCTTCTGAATATGCTCACGCAGCAAATCGACTGTCATGGTTCCTGCGCCAATAAGGCCCAGTCCTCCGGCATTACTAACTGCGGCTGCCAAACGCCAACCGCTACACCAAGCCATACCTCCGGCAATGACTGGATATTGTATGCCAAATATTTCGGATATTCTGTTCATTTGTGTCTGCAAAGGTACAAAAAAAAATGCTCACAACATATTTAATGTCAAGAAATAAAGGTATTATTGCATTTTTTTAATTAAAAATGATGTCTATTTGTTAATAAATATATAATTTTGCGCCCGCAACAATTAAATATTATTAATATAAGAATAAAGAGTTGTATGAAGAAAACATGGAAAATTGTAGCCATTGCGCTATTGGTAATTGCTAATGTATGCCCAGTAATGGCTGGTGGTATTATCACCAACACAAACCAGAATGTTGCTTTTTTGCGTAACCCAGCCCGTGACGGTGCCATCGACATTGATGGTGTTTACACTAACCCTGCCGGCGTGGCTTTCCTGAAAGACGGTCTGCACTTGTCATTTAACTGGCAGGCTGCTTTCCAGACACGTACTATCGACACTACGAGTCCTTACTTTGAGATGGGTGTTAAGAATAATGGCTCTGCTGCAAAGAGTTACGAAGGAAATGCGAGAGCTATGTTTATTCCTTCTCTGCAGGCTGCATATAATAAGGATAAATGGTCTTTCCAATTTAACTTTGCTGTTACCGGTGGCGGTGGTAAGTGTGAATTTGACAACGGCCTGGGTTCTTTTGAGAATGCTGTAGGACAGATTGCTTATAACTTGAAAGGCCTTGGTGTTACTAATTATGACTGCTCCGGCTATATGCAGGGTAAGCAGTATTACTTTGGTTTTACAATGGGTGCAGCATACAAGGTGACAGACAACTTCTCTGTATATGGTGGTCTTCGTGTGCTTTATGGCATTGCAAGCTATAAGGCAAAGATTTATGATATCAGGGTAAAGACAGCAGGAAATGAGGATTTCCAGTCTTTCAACACATTCCTGACAGAGAATATTGATAACCTGAAGCTGAAGCAGTATGCTATGGAGCAGGCTGGCGCAACAGGTACTCCTGCCTATGCAAAGGTTGTAGGTACTCTTCAGGCATTGGATAAGCTTGAGGCTTATCGCAATGGTGTAAACCTCTTGTCAAACCAAACCGGAACTGGTGTTGCTCCAATTCTTGGTGCTGACTTCAAATATGGAAAATTCAACTTTGCTGTGAAATATGAGTTCCGCACAAAGATGGCCATGAAGAATGAGTCAACTGTTGATAAGGTTTATGCTATCGATGCTGTGAACACTTATCTGGATGGATCAAAGGTAAGAGAGGATCAGCCTTCGTTGCTCGCTGTTGGTGTAGAGTATAGCCCAATTGAAAGTGTACGCATCAATGCTGGTTATCACCACTTCTATGACAAGAATGCCAAGAAGACATACTTCGTAAATTCTGTACGTTATGACAACAAGAACAGCCAGCTGAAGAAAGGTACTAACGAGTATTTAGGTGGTGTGGAGGTAGATATTACAAAGAAATGGACAGCAAGTGCCGGCTTCCAGATTACAAATTACGGAAATACTGATGAGTTTATCAATGATATCTCTTTCGTAGTAAACTCTTGGAGCTTCGGTCTTGGTGCCAAGTATCAGGTGTCTGACAGACTGGCTGTACAAGCTGCATTCTTCCAGACAAACTATGACAAATACACTACACAGGCAGTGATGGTAGAAGATCCAAAGGGTATGTTCCAGAATACTTTTGCAAGAACTAACAGAGTACTTGCTATAGGTGCAAACCTGGACTTCTAATTAGACCTTAGACATAAAAAAAAACGGCATCCTGAATGGGGTGCCGTTATTTTTTTATCTGTTTTTAAACGCTGTGAGTCCTGATTGCAAGAACTTTATATATGCTGCTATGTCTTCGTCGTAGGAACGGGGTTTCTGGAGAATGGCATGCATATAACTGCCTTCGCCTTCAGTAAACGACTGACGAGAGTCGAGAAGTACATAGAAGGGTTGGGTGTTGTGTCCGAAGTGGGAACGCTGGAAATAACTCCATTTATCACCAATGGTACGAAGGGTGCGCTGCTGTCCGTTTTCTGTTACCTTGATGTGCTGCGACAGAGAGGTTTTATCATCCACATACAGTTGAATGAGGATATACTCATCATTGATGATTTTCTGCACCTCTGAGTCTGTCCACACAGCTGCCTCCATCTTGCGGCAGTTGACACAACCATAGCCTGTAAAGTCTATCATAACAGGTCTCCCCGCTTTCCTTGCAGCATCGATGCCCTCATAGAAATCACGATAGGGATTATGGATAGAACCCTTTGCTTCCTGATGCCAGTTCTGGGTACTCATAGGAGGCGTAAATGCTGATATAGCTTTGCAGGGAGCGCCCCATAAGCCAGGAATCATATATGCTACGAAAGCGAAAGCGACGAGGGCGGATGTTAGATGTAAGATGTTAGATGTAAGATGTATGTTTTTTGCTTTGCGGAGATAGTAGCAGCCGAGGAGGAAGAAGATGATAATCCAAAGTATCAGGAATACCTCACGGTCAAGAATGTGCCAGCCGTATGCTAAATCAGCAACAGAAAGGAACTTTAGCGAGAAGGCTATCTCAATAGCTCCCAGTGTCACTTTTACGGAAGTCATCCAATTGCCGGACTTCGGTGCTGCCTTCAGCCAAGCGGGGAAGAGGGCGAAGAGCATAAATGGCAGAGCCAATGCTACCGCAAATCCCAACATACCGATAGCTGCTCCCCAAACATTTCCGGAGGTTCCCAATTCGACGAGAAGGAAACCAACGATAGGTGCTGTGCATGAGAAACTTACCAACACCAAGGTGAATGCCATAAGGAAGATAGAGAGTGAAGAGTGAAGAGCGAATAGTGAAGAATCAGACTTTGTCGAAATCTCCTCGCTTTTTCTGTTGACATAGTTTGTCCAACTTGCCGGCAGAACTATCTCGAAGGCTCCCAATAACGAAATGCCGAATGCCAATAACAGGATGAAGAAGAAAATATTAAAGAAGGCATTTGTAGAGAGAGCATTGAGGGCGGAAGCACCAAATAATGATGTCACCACCAATCCTAAAAGCATATATATAATAATGATGGATATGCCATAGGTAACAGCATCACGAATACCCTTGATGTTACGTCCTGTGCCAGTCTTGCCCTGTTCGTGGTTACCGCGCTTCATAAAGAAACTTACCGTCATCGGTATGATAGGCCACACGCAAGGGGTGAGAACAGCAATAAAACCGCCCATTAATCCCAATAGGAAGATAGTCCACAGGGAAGGGATGGACGAGTCTGAAGATTCAGAAGAATCGAAAGAATCAGATGTAGAGGACGGAGGGATAGCAATACTAGTATCACTTGTTGCAATAGTCTGAATGGTTTTACCAGTATCATTAGTTATTGCTTTTTCCTCTACCTCTTCTTCTGTAGCTTTTGCGGGGACAGACATCTCACCTTGATAGGAGAAGTCAACGCTTGTAGGGGGGAGGCAGGTCTGATCATTGCATGCTCCATATTCCAAGTATCCCTCAACAGAATATTTGCCACCTTTGAGTTTCAGTTTTTGAGAAAAAATAACACTCTTCTCAAAATACATCACCTCAGCATCAAAGACCTCCTCAAACTTCTTTATGGGTTTTCTATCAGCAGAAAGCGTCCCCACAGGTTCTGCTCCCTTGATACTACTGATGGTAAGGGTAGTTGGGGTAGGGCCGTTCTTTTCGTTCTGCGAATAGATATGCCATCCGTCAGACATCTTGCCGCTGAAGAAGATTGTTATTTCGTCATCGGCAGTCTGTGTAACATAATGTGAAAAGTCAACCTGCGCTATTGTCAGCAGACAGGATAGGCAAGAAAAAAGGAATATGAAGAGAAGTCGTTGCATATACTACAGCAGTTCCGGCAGTTCGAAGAGTCGGATGCCGTTAGAGCCTTTGATGAGGATGTGGTATCCGGAAGGAACACCTTCCTCCTGAAGGGCTTTCTTGACAGCAGTAACATCAGGGAATTTACGGAAATGGCATTGTGTATTACCGAATTCCTTACCGACAAGCCATATCAGCAGTTCTCCCTCTTTGGCAGAATCCTCTTCACGAAGGAGAAAGTCAACAACCTTCTGATGCTCTGCTGCGCTGACATCTCCCAATTCACGCATATCACCGAGAATAGCCATCTTAGGGCTCACCTGCATAATAGAGAAATTCTGTAATGCCGCCATCATAGAGGTAGGATTGGCATTATAGGTATCTACGATGAGTTTGTTGTGGGAGGTGACAGTAAGCTGGGAGCGGTTATTGCTTGGTATATAGCCAGAAAGAGCATCATTGATGTCACTCTCAGAGACACCAAAATGCAGACCAACTGTGGCTGCTGCCATCATATTCTTGATGTTATAGGCTCCAATGAGATGAGTCATTATATCTCCACCCTGCCATTTGAAATGCAGATAAGGAGCACAGTCGATAACTTCTCCCTTGACATACGGAATAAGGTCTAAGCCAGAGGAGATATTCATGAGATATTCGTTTTCGCTGTCGATGAAGACTTTACCATTATTGGCACGGAGATAGTCGTAGAGTTCTCCCTTTGTCTTTATGACACCCTCAAAGGAACCGAAGCCTTCGAGGTGAGCCTTGCCGACATTTGTTATCAGACCGCAGTTGGGTTCGACAATATTTACCAATGTCTTTATCTCACCAGGATGATTGGCTCCCATCTCGATGACAGCAAGATTATGTTCTTTTGTCAGTTGGAGAAGTGTCTTAGGTACTCCGATGTGATTGTTGAAGTTGCCTTGGGTATAGAGCACATTATACTTCTTTCCCAATACTGTTGCCACCAGTTCTTTCGTCGTTGTCTTACCATTAGTACCAGTAATACCGATGATAGGAGTATTGAGAGCCTTGCGATGTTCGTTAGCCAGTTGTTGCAGGGCAGTCAGAACATCAGGAACAACGATGAATCTGTCATCGGTAGCATATTGCAGTTCATCAATGACAGCATAGGAACATCCCTTTTCAAGAGCTGAGGCAGCATAGGCATTGCCATTGAATGTCTCACCCTTGAGGGCAAAGAAGATGCTTCCGGCAGGGCAGTCGCGGCTGTCGGTAGTGATACGACCCCCCTCCGCCTCCCCCAAGGAGGAGTGTAGGAATAAGTCATATAGAGATGCTTGATTCATAAGTAATATGTAGTTGTGATAGTTTAGTCTCCCCCTTGGGGAGATTTAGAGGGGGTTATGCCCTAATCTGTCCGTTACCCTTGATGAGCCACTTGAAGGTTGTCATCTCTTCGAGAGCCATAGGACCACGAGGACCGAGTTTCTGGGTAGAGATACCGATTTCTGCACCCAATCCGAACTGTGCCCCATCGGTAAAGCTAGTAGGAGCATTCCAATAGACACATGCAGCATCAACCTGCTTCTGGAACTTCTCTGCTGTTGCACTATCATTGGTTATGATGCTCTCAGAATGACCTGAGCCATAAAGGCTGATATGCTCAATGGCCTCGTCAACATTGTTAACTGTCTTGATAGCCATAGCATAGTCCATAAATTCTGTGCCAAAGGAAACTTCTGTAGCCTGTTCCAGAAGGTTGTTAGGATAGCTCTTGTTGAGGAATCCATAAGCACCTGGATCAGCATATATCTTTACGTTGAATGGTACCAACAACATACCGAGGGTAGGAAGGTCTTTGAGACGGTCCTTGTGAACAATGAGACAGTCGAGGGCGTTGCATACGCTAACTCTTCGAGTCTTGGCATTGATGATGATGCGGGAAGCCATATCAAAGTCAGAATCCTTATCCCAATAAGCATGCACAACACCAGCACCAGTCTCAATAACAGGCACCTTAGCATTATTGCGTACAAAGTCGATGAGCTTTCTTCCGCCTCGTGGTATACAGACATCAATATATCCCACTGCAGACAGCATCTCAGCAGTTGCCTCATGAGTAGCAGGCAGTAGCTGCACGCAGCCAGCATCGCAACCACTCTTTGTTATGACATCTTTGATTAGGGCAATGATAGCCTTATTTGACTCATCAGCATCATGGCCACCTTTCAGCACGCATGCATTACCACTTTTGAAGCAGAGAGAGAAGACATCAAAAGCCACATTAGGACGAGCCTCGAATACCATACCGATAACACCGAAAGGAACAGAAACTTTCTTCAGTTCCAAGCCGTTAGGAAGAGTCTTCTCACTAAGCACCCTGTTCAATGGAGAGGGTAGGGAGGCTACATTGCGCATATCGTTGGCAATGTCTTCAAGACGCTTTGGTGTCAGTTGCAGACGATCATATAAAGGATTCTCCTTATCCATGAGACTGAGGTCTTTTGCATTAGCCTCAAGAATAGTATTCTCATTGACTTTTATAGCATCAGCCACAGCGAGAAGTATCTCGTTGCGTTTTTCATCTGATACAAGAGCAAGATTGCGTGATGCTTCTTTTGCTATTTGAAATTGTGGTAACATGTTGTTATGTGGTTTTGTTGTTGTTTACTTTGATTTTGGAATGAACTCTGTATGTACAGTCTTCTCAGGATTTGTCAGCAGGGCAGGAAGGATATTTTCCCTGTTGCCGTTGGCAATCATTACCTTAATTCCGCTGGCAGCTACTGTGCGGGCGGTGTGATACTTTGATTCCATACCACCTCTGCCAGCGCTACTCTTGCTCGGAAGGATATACTGGTCGAGGTTATCTTCAGGTTTCACCTGTCTGATAATCTTGCTGTCAGGATTTGCTGGATTGCCAGTATAGATGCCATCAATGTTACTGAGAAGGATGAGAGTTTCTGCTCCCATCATCTGTGCTATCAGTCCGGACAGTTCATCATTATCGGTGAACATCAGCTCCGTAAGACAAACTGTATCGTTCTCGTTCACGATAGGTATGACACCATTATCAAGCATCAGAGCCATACAGTTGCGTTGGTTCTTATATTGCTCTCCTGCTACGAAATTCTCCTTCATTGTCAGTACCTGTCCAATGTGAATATTATATTCGCGGAAGAGGTCGTAATAAAGGTTTATGAGTTTCACTTGTCCCATAGCAGAGAACAACTGACGCTGTTCTGCAGAATCCAGTTCATGGTCCACCTTCAGTTCTTGTCGTCCGCAGGCAACAGCACCAGAGCTGACGAGAATCACCTCATATTGCTGCTGTTTGAGCCATGCTATCTGGTCAACAAGAGCTGAGAGCCTTGTGATATTTAGTTTGCCTTTTTCGGTAGTGAGCACATTAGAGCCCACTTTTACTACGATACGAGACATTTTGTTATTATTTTAATCCAGCTTTCAGGCTGCGAATGACAGCAGAATTGAAGCCGCTATGATCTAATTCGTTTAGTCCCTTGATAGTTACTCCACCAGGTGTGGTAACTTTATCGATAGCCTCTTCAGGATGCCAGCCTGTTTCCTTCAATAAAGACACAGCGCCCTGCATTGTCTGTAGTGCTATCTGCTTTGCTTGATTAGGGTAGAATCCCATTTCGCATCCGCCTTCCATTTGAGCACGGATGTAACGCATCACATAAGCAATGCCGCAAGATGCCATCATCATACCAGGACCAACGAGGTTCTCTGCAACAACGAGGGTGTCGCCGCATAGAGAATAAAGAGCATCTACCTTTGCGAGAGCTTCTTCTGAGGTGTTCTTGCCTTTGGCGATAAATGACATGCTGGCTCCAAATTCGGCAGCGATATTTGGAATGACATAGCAGATATCACCCGTTCCAAGTTTTTCTTCTACCTTGTCTGTGGTAAAGTTGGCAGCATCAGAAACAATAATCTGTTCCTGCATATTGAGAGCAGGAATAATCTCGTCAAGCACTGTTGGCATTAACCAAGGCTTCACAACCAATACAACAATTTTAGCATCCTTTACGGCTGCTACGTTATCTGTTGTAGTAGTGATGGATGGATACTTGCTTTTGAAAGACTCCAGAAGGGCCTCGTTTTTATCAGCAATAGTGAGGGTGACTTCCTTAGACTTTGCCCATCCATGTATGAGGGCTCCTCCCATGTTTCCGCATCCTATAACGGCAACACGCATATTATGTATATCTGCTTTCATTTGTTGACAATATTTTATTACAATTATATTACTTTCTTCAGGCGTGAGATGAATGTATCCACATCGGATTTTGTCAGGCAGAGAGGTGGTAACAGACGCAACAGATTAGTGCCGGCACAACCTGTGAAACAATGCTGTTCGTAAACCAAAGGCTTACGTACTTCTGCATGGGGCTTATCAAATTCTACACCAATCATGAGGCCACGACCTCTGACATCTGTAATATGTGAACCTTCAGGAGAAGCCTGCAGCTGTTTCAGTTGAGCCATGAGATATTCACCCACTTCGTGTGTGTTCTCAACAAGTTTCTCTTCTTCCATAACATCAAGTACTGCCAAAGCCGCTGTACATGCGAGGTGATTACCACCAAAGGTGGTTCCAAGCATACCATAAACAGGTTTGAATTCAGGAGAGATAAGCACGCCACTCATTGGGAATCCGTTTCCGATTCCTTTTGCAACAGTAATCATGTCTGGGCGTATTCCAAGCCATTGGTGCGCAAAGAATTTTCCGCTTCTTCCGTAGCCACATTGTATCTCGTCGCAAATAAGGACTGCTCCATTTGCCTTACAAGCTTTTTCCAGTCCCTGAGCAAATTCGGCAGTAGCCATCTGTATGCCGCCAACACCCTGTATGCATTCCAGGATAACAGCACAAACATCACCCTTTGCCAGTTCTGCCTCCCAAGCAGGAAGGTCGTTCATAGGCAGGAATGTAACATGTCCGTTGTCATTGATAGGTGCTACAATTTTTGGGTTGTTTGTTACCTCGACAGCGAGGGAAGTACGTCCATGGAAAGCTTTCTGAACTGACAGAACACGCTTGCGTCCATTGGTGAAAGAAGCGAGTTTCAGGGCATTCTCATTTGCCTCAGCACCAGAATTGATAAGGAACAGCTGATAATCATCATATCCGCTAATTTTACCAAGACGTTCTGCCAACTGCACCTGTAACTTGTTCTGAACAGAGTTGGAATAGAATCCCAGAGTATTGAGTTGTTTGGTCATCATCTCTACATAATGAGGATGGCAATGACCTATGCTGATAACGGCATGCCCACCATAGAGGTCCAGATATTCCTGACCTTTGTCGTCCCATACCTTACAGCCTTGTCCCTTGACAATATTTACATCGAAAAGGGGATATACATCGAATAGTTTCATTTTTGATTTTTCAATTTTTCAATTATCAATTTTCAATTTAGAATGCACTCGCTTTGAGTTTCAGGCCTGCTGTCTCATCGAGTCCGAACATAATGTTCATATTTTGCACAGCTTGTCCCACTGCTCCCTTGAGGAGGTTGTCGATGATTGATGTTACAACGACTTTGCGTCCAAAGACATCAATATGTACGAGAGCCTTGCTGGTGTTTACAATCTGCTTCAGGTCAAGAGCCTTGTCGCAGTAGTGTGTCATCGCAGCATCGGCATAGAAATCCTTGTAGAGTTTTATCAGCTCCTCCTTGTCGCACGGCTTGTCGAGAGTCACCACCTCTGTGCAGAATATTCCTCGTGGGAAATCGCCCCTGTAAGGGATGAAGTCCACCGTTATTCCTTCGGCATCAAAACCCTCATCAAGTGTATCGACCACATGTGGAGCGCCTTCTGGCTTCAGCTCGTTCAGCGTCTGGCAAATCTCGTGAAGGTGCTGATGTGAGAACAACTTATAGAATGAGAAGTTATTGTCGCGCCAAGAGAAATGCGTCGTTGCTGCAGGTTTCTGTCCTGCTCCAGTAGAACCAGTTACGGCATTTACTGCGATGTCGTTAGTTAGCAGACCTGCCTTCGCTAATGGAAGCAATCCCAACTGTATGCAGGTAGCGAAACATCCTGGATTAGCTAAATGTTGGCATTTCGCTATTGCCTCGCGATGTGTCTCAGGGAGACCATATACATAGTCGTGAGTAGGTGCCGCGATGCGGAAGTCCTGTGCCAAATCGATAATCTTCACATTGGCAGGAATTGTGTGTTCCTTCAGGAAGGCCTCAGACTTTCCGTGACCAAAGCAGAAGAATACTACATCGACATCATCAAAAGGCATCTCTGATGTGAACTCCAAATCTGTTTCGCCAATAAGTCCTTCGTGAATGTCACAGACCTTGTTGCCTGCGTTCGACTCGCTGTTGGCAAATACAATTTGTACGTCAGGATGGTTTATCAGCAGCCTTATAAGCTCGCCACCAGTATAGCCGGCAGCACCAAGAATTCCAACTTTAAGCAACGACCCCTTCCTGGCCTCCCCAAAGGGGAGGGAACTGTTTTCGTTTTGTTTATTCATTATTATTCAAATAGTTGTTTCTTTATATAATTCAAAACGTCTTCGATACTTGTATTAATCTCTTCGTTTGTAAATCTAATGACGCTAAATCCTATGGCCTCTAGTTTTTCAGTACGATGTTCATCCTTTTGTATTTGTTCATATTCCGAATGATACCCGCCATCTACTTCAATTATAAGTTTTTTCTCTAAACAGACAAAGTCTACGATATAGTCACCTATGATGTATTGTCTGTTGAATTTAACCCCTAATTGGTTGTTTCGTATATATTGCCAAATAAGATTCTCCGCATCAGTTGGGAATTGCTTGTTCTTTTTTGCAAATTCCTTTAACAACTTATACCAGTCAGGGGATGCAAAGTTATATTTGTACTTAAAGCCCATTCGGATTTCTTTTTTCCTTCTTTCTCCCTCCCTTGGGAGGGGCGGGGTGGGGTCGTGTGTCTCTTATTTCCTTTCCCCTGGATGTGCCAGATAGTAAGCACGTAATGCTGTTGAAGAGACCTTTATGAAGCCTTTGGCGTCTTCGGAAGACCAAGCCTTAGCTGTCTCACCATATTCGCCCAGTTTGTTCTTAACGAGGTCGTTAGGAGAATCAACACCAACTGTCTGGAAACAGAGAGGACGCAGTTCAAGAGTTACCTCGCCAGTCACGTTGCGCTGAGAAGATGTAAGCATTGCCTCGATGTCTGGCATAACAGGCTCAAGATACTGGCTCTCGTGGAGGAACATTCCGTACCAGTTGCTTACCTGGTCTTTCCAGTATTGCTGCCATTTAGACAGAGTATATTTCTCAAGGAATCTGTGTGCTCCGATGATAAGCATTGGGGCAGCAGCCTCAAAACCTACACGACCCTTGATGCCGATGATAGTATCACCAACGTGGCAATCACGACCTATGCCGTAAGCAGCACCTATTTCTTCAACAGCCTGAATGGCCTTGATCTTATCGTCATATTTCACGCCGTTCACGCTGCACAGCTCACCCTTCTCGAAGCCCAACTTCAGAGTCTCAGGGCCTTCTTTGGTAGGGTGCTTAAGGTAAGCACTCTCAGGCAGGCCCTGCTTTGAGTCAAGAATCTCGCCTCCGCAGATTGAGGTGCCCCAGATACCTACATTATATGAATACTTCAGTTTTGTGAAATCAGCATAGAATCCGTGAGCGTTGAGGTAGTCAATCTCCTCCTGGCGTGAGAGGTTGCCGTCACGAGTGAGAGTGATGATTTCCACACCTGGAGCCATAACGAGGAATGTCATATCGAAACGAATCTGGTCATTTCCTGCGCCAGTGGAGCCGTGAGCAATAGCGTCTGCTCCAATCTCGTTTGCGTAGCGAGCTATGGCGATTGCCTGAAATATGCGCTCTGAGCTAACAGAAATTGGATAGCAATTATTACGCAATACATTGCCATAAACCATATATTTCAGAGACTTCTCGTAATATTCCTGTGTCACATCGAGAGTGACATATTTTTTTGCGCCCAACTTGTAAGCGTTTTCCTCATTTGTCTTCAGCTGCTCTGCTGAAAAACCACCTGTATTGGCACATGCTGCATAAACTTCATATCCATCCTGTGCCAATTTCATTACTGTGTAAGAGGTATCAAGACCTCCACTGACAGCTACTACTACTTTTTTCATAAGTCTTATATATGTTTTTAATTTTGAACTCTTAAAC
>JAFVGI010000020.1 GCA_017475005.1 Prevotella sp.
TGGCAACAAACTTGCCTTCGATTTCTTCAATTTTTGCTTTCATGATTTTTTGCGTTATTATGTCTTTTCAATATTCTTCACCAGCGACAGTACATTCTTTCCATCCATGCGTTCGTAGTTTATGCTGTCCATCAGCTCGCGAACAAGGAGTATTCCCAGACCGCCTATCTGCCGGTCTTCAACAGAAAGCGACGTGTCGGCTTTTTCTTTCTTTGTCGGGTCAAAGGCCACGCCGGAGTCTTTGATTACCGTCTTCAGGCTCTTGCCGTCGGACATTATGCAAACCTCTACCTCACCCGTCTGCCCTGCAGGATAGGCATAGTCTATCACGTTCACCACCGCCTCTTCTACGGCAAGTCTCAGACGCTGAGCTAGTGACTTCTCGATGTTCAGCTTTTCCATTACCGACTTCATGAATGTGCTGAACTTCGTCACCTCGCGCACGTCATTCTTCAGCGTAAGAGTTTCCGTCAGTATGCTGTTAAACTGCTTGGGGGTATAGCGTATAGCAAGCATCGTCAGGTCGTCACTCTGCTCGGCATTCCTAACGAAACCATGTACGGCAGCAGTGACTTTATCCAGTATATCCTCAGGATGCAGATCTTTGCAGTTGCTTAGAACCTCCTCTATACGCTTTACACCAAACTGCTTCCGTACTTCGTTCTTGGCCTCCGACAGTCCGTCGGTATACAGGAACAGGGTGCTTTCCGGTGAAAGCGTGGTTTCCTGCATGACGTATGTAATGTCCTCGAATACTCCGATGGGCAGATTAGCCTTCACATCCAGCGGTGTTACCTCGCCACTGATGATATACGGCACGTCGTGGCCGGCATTACAGTAACGCAAGTGACCAGTGGGCAGGTCGAGCACACCGATGAAGAGGGTCACGAACATGTTTGACTTATTGTCCCTGGCACAACCGACGTTGATATTCTGCATGATATGTGCGGGGTTGTTCTCATGTATTGAGAAGTCACGGAACTTTGTCTGCACTACCGCCATCAGCATAGCCGATGCAGCACCCTTACCGCTCACATCGCCAATGCAGAAGAACAGTTTCTCATCTCGGATGTTGTAGTCGAAGAGGTCACCTCCAACCACGAGGGCAGGTACCAGTGTACCGTGAATATCCACTTCGTCCTGCTGCATGTGATTGTCGGGCAGCATATTCTGCTGTATTTGACTGGCCACACGCAACTCGCTTCCAATGCGTTCCTTTTCCTCATTCACCTTGCGCAGACGCTCCAGGTTACGTGACGAGCGCCATACGATGAAACCGATGAAAAGCAAACCTAAAATTACCGGTATCAAGAGACTGGCACGTATTCTGTGCAGTCTTCCGAAAATGTCATTGTCGTCCAGTATGCTTATCAGCAACCAGTCTGTACTTTCACCTACAGGCTGGAAGAATATATGATAATTCATACCGTCTATAGTTACATCAATGACGTTTTCCTCTTTACTCTTGTTAGCTTTCACTTGCTCTAGTGCCTTCCTATACAACGGACTGTCATTGCCTGCCAATAGATTCCCCTTACCCGACACAATGTAACGCTGGGTGTACTTATACGCCTTGTTTTCTTCCACCAATGCGTCGAGCCAGTCAAGAGAAATGTCAGCAGCTGCAACGCAAACAATCTTCCCTTCCGTGTTGCGTACCGGTGCACTGTAGGTAGTCACCTCTGCCTTGGAACCGTCTTTGTCCATGTAAGGCTCGCACCAGTGACTGCGACCTGTTGTCGTAGGTATGATGTAGAACTCTGCTTTCGTATAATCATGCTGGGCCGAACCAACCTGTTTTGATTCTATGCTGCCGTCAGCTTTACGTATGGCAACAGGCTCAAACCATCGGCCCTTCTCAGGGTAATAATAAGGAATAAAGGTAATGTTACAACCCATCATGAAGGGGTTGTTTTTTAACAAATCATGTGTTGTCTCGAACATCCATTCGGGACCTTGCAAGTCGCCGCCCACAACCCAGGCGTAGTTGTCTATTATCACCTCTACGCTGGATAACTTGTTCTTGATGGTGAGATATATGGAATTCATCTCACGCTCCACCAGTTTTTCCATTGTTTGGCGTATGGTGTTCTGCGCAGAATAGTACATCACACCTCCCGTCACCTCAAGCAACAATGCTGCGGCAACGATACCGGTCAGGCTCATGTTTGATTTAAAGAAGTTTCTCAGTCGCTCCCACCAGCCACTTTTGGCATCTTCTTTTTTCGGGGAAAACGGAGAGGTTATAGTCGTTTGTGCCATAGGTTTGAGTTATGTAGATATATAACCTGCTGCAAAAATAAACATTTTTTTTATACATCGTGTATAAAAATCAAAAAAAATGAAGAAAACCCTTCATTTTTGTCCTTTTTCCCATAAAAACAGTATTCGTCACATCACTTTTGCCTTTGACTTGCAAAAAGATTGCAGTAATTTTGCCACCGCAAACAGGTTATGATGGAGAATTAATCTTCAATGTTCAATGTTCAATATTCAATACAATAATATGCAAGAAGTTTTTGCCTTAATCAATGAGATGTCACCATACTTGCTGCTGGGTTTTCTGCTGGCAGGTCTGATGCATGCGTTTATCCCCGGTATGATGTATAGTCGCTACCTTAGCGGTCATGGTTTCCGCTCCGTCCTATATGGTGCGTTGTTCGGTATTCCCCTACCACTGTGCTCGTGTGGTGTGATACCTACCGCTATGTCATTACGTAAAGAAGGTGCTTCAAAAGGAGCAACAGTATCCTTCCTCATCGCCACACCTGAAACGGGTGTTGACAGCATCATTGCTACATATTCGCTGCTAGGACTTCCTTTCGCCTTGATAAGACCAATAGCTGCATGCTGCAACGCCCTGATGGGAGGACTCTTGGTAAATGCTTTTGCTGATGAGAAAGAAGGTCAGGAGGTGTCTGAAGAAGATACAAAGTCTTGTTGTTGTCATTCCCATGAAAAGCCAACCACTTTTGTGGGAAAGATAAAAGAGGCTCTTCGATTCGGCTTTATTGAGATGATGGAGGATATCGGCAAGTGGTTAGTAATCGGTCTTATCATTGCCGGGCTTATCACCGTCTTTGTACCAGACAGTTTCTTTACTATCTTCAGGGGCAACACCTTGATGAGTATGCTGTTGGTTCTCTGCATCGCAATTCCAATGTACATCTGTGCTACAGGCAGCATCCCAATTGCCGTCGCCCTGATGCTGAAAGGTCTCACCCCCGGTGCAGCCTTGGTACTCCTCATGGCAGGTCCGGCATGCAATATGGCTTCCATACTTGTAATAAACAAGGTTTTGGGCAGGAAGACTCTCATTGTCTATCTCATCTCTATCATAACGATGGCAATCTGCTGGGGATGTATCGTTGACTATTGCCTGCCAGAGGAATGGTTCCTGACGGGAATGATGTCAAAGGCATGCTACGAAGCAGAAGGTACTTCATGGTTCAACATTGGTTGCACAATACTATTGGCATGCCTTCTTCTAAATACCCTAAGGCTACACTTCTTCCACAAACACGAAGGAGAGCATTGCTGCTGTCATGAGCATGAACACCACCATGAGCACAAGCACGAAGAAGAACATTGCTGCTGCCACCATCATTAAAAAATAATAGCAGGAACTGCGTTTGCAATTCCTGCTATTTTCTTGCTTTTCATTATTTCATTCCTTCATTCTTTCATTTCACAACCTTACGAACCTCTACTCCATCAGGTGTTTCACGCTTGATGACATAGATACCTTGTGGCAATGAGTTTTCGTCTGTCACAGGTAGCTTACAACCTGATATGTCATAAATCTCCGTCTTGTATGTTGTCTTTACTGGAGCAGCAACAATACCAGTAGGTCCGGCAACATGCAGGACGATAGTATCATTGACAACTTCGCTACCAATACCCGTCAGCTTTACTGCAAACTTATAATCACCCACCTGAGTGGGAGTACCAGTTACATTTATTATGTGCGTTTCCGCATCAGTTTGCTGACTAAAGCCTACAGGACAACTTCTTCTTGAAGAACCATCTGGTGCAATGCCTCTTACAACCGAAATACTATTCACGAAGTCACCGGCAATCAAGAACTCTACAGGCTCATTTACCTCAGCATTCATCTCCTTATCGACAATCAGATGGGTAACAGTAGCCTCAACAAGGTTATATCCGATATGCGGTGGCTGATTATATGCTGTATTCTGCCAGCAGATACCCATACGATATGTATGGTCATGCATCAGGGTCGGTATTCTGTAATCTGTAGCGATATTCGTAGTATAGATGCCCAGATAAGTTTCTTCGTCTGTTACAGTATATAAGAGAACCTCCTCTCGCCAGTCTCCAAGGATATCGGCAGACAGGTTTGGAGTATTCTTTGTGCTGTTACATGTAGAACTTGGTCCTCCCAAGTCAGAGAATGTTACCAGGCGGCTGAAGCTATTTGAAGAAGAATTATACTTATCAATCTTATTCCCATCAAGCAACGCATCCTGCACAGTACCGTCCCAATATACCCTAAAGTTTAGAGACCCACTCTTCTCTGATGCTGTTTCTCCCGTTACAGCACTGCGCTGTTCGCGAGCACTATTAGATGAGAACCACCACTCAGCAGATTTATTTGTCAGTTGTGCAGCCATTC
Organism: Prevotella sp.; assembly: GCA_017475005.1. Taxonomy (GTDB): domain Bacteria; phylum Bacteroidota; class Bacteroidia; order Bacteroidales; family Bacteroidaceae; genus Prevotella. Next base: position 4,637 of record JAFVGI010000020.1, read on the forward strand.
CGCGACCATTATCGACACCCTCTGGTCCACCTTTATGCAACACCTCTCCTGTGGCAGCGTCATGCAAATCCCATGCGTAAGTGCCTTTCTCTTCGTGAACCTCAAACACCTGCATTCCATCACGTCCAGGAATCATCTTTCCCATGTGGATTGCATCACCATGACCGAAGCCCGTAGCATAAAGCAACTTACCATCATTATCAAGACCAGCAGAGCCCCATATTATCTCATCGCAGCCATCACCATCGACATCGCCGACAGACAGGTTATGGTTACCGTTGCCGAACATCGTACGGCTACCACTGCCGCTTGTTGCAGCAGAAGGAGTATAGTTCTTGGTCGTTCCTGTTCCCTGTTTGTCATAGGTGACAACACTATATTGATTATTGGCATCTGAACGATGCAGCCAGCGAGGAATCAGTTTCTCACCATCAAAATCTACCGCCCAGATATATGCGTAAGTATAATAGCCACGACAGAATATTCCGCTGGCATTGCCGTCTGATCCATCTAAATAAGCCACAGCAGCCAGGTATCTGTCACCACGGTTGTAGCCATGAGTATCTGTCTTTCCTACAGCCCAATTGAAAGTACCCTGAGCCTCACTGAGTTCTGACTTTGTATTGCGGTTAGGATTATAAGCAATGGTATGTATGGCAGCACCTGTTTCTCCATTAAATACCGTAAGATACTCATGCCCACCATCCATACGGCCACTGCTTGAGAGCCACACCTTAGTATTGCTGGCATTCTTTATAGTAGTATTGTCTGTAGCCTGATTAACATAGTTTCCTGCAGCATCCTTTGAGCCGGGAGCCGTCTTACACATCATCTCAGCCTTGCCATCACCATCAAAATCATAAACCATAAACTGAGTATAGTGAGCACCGGCACGAATGTTGCGCCCAAGGTCTATACGCCACAAGAGAGTACCATCAAGCTTGTAACAATCAATGATGACATTTCCTGTATAACCATCCTGTGAATTATCCTTGGAGTTTGAAGGATCCCACTTTACGAACAATTCATATTTTCCATCTCCATCAACGTCACCCACAGAACAATCATTGGGAGAATAAGTATATGCTCCGCTTTCCGTACTTCCACCGGCAGGACGATTCAATGGCAACTTCAGCCACACCTTATCCCACGCCTTAACAGGAGCAGAGGTTTCTACGACCTTGCCATCTACAACTGTCTCAACACTGTATTGTGAGGAATTATTGCCACCAGTATCCTTATAGTTGGTTACTACCAGTTTCTCCTTTATCACAATGCCATTGCGTTTCAGATTAAAGGTCGTACGAACAGGGTCGTCAGTACCAAGATAGCGCCAACTTACGAAATTACCACTCCCGGACGAATTAGGTAAAGCTACCAATCCACGATCCAATTTCTCCATCTGGCTGACAGGCGTATTTTGCGCTTGCACAGCAACTGCTGCCAACACTAACAGAGCACTAGCAATGTAAATCTTTAATTTTTTCATATCTTAATCTTTTAATCTCTTAATCCCTTAATATCTTCATATTTCATCAAATAAGTATCATACTGCGTCACGAAAGGATGCAGTGAAGCAGGCACATCAGCAGCTGGCATAAACAGCCGCTTTACAGTCTCTGGCATCTTGGATGCCTCTATATAATATAGACGGAATGAGGCCGATACAGGTTTATCGCCCTTCCTCCACCCAGGGAAATGTGTCTTGGCAAACTTTGGTCCCTGGCCGCTGACAGCAGCGTTTACTGTCATTACTATTCCCTTGTCTGTCTGTTCGAAATTTATGTTTAGGGAGTCGCCTGTTACCAAGAGTCCATTCCCATCCTTATCGCTGAAGAAGGCCGCATCAACGCCTCCATGATTTCCTTCGAAATAGAGGTCATCCTTCTCTTTTGCCCAAAAGCCATAGCGGTTCGCTTTATAACGTCCGGGATATGAGGCAAACGGACCTGCACCAATCCATTGAACCCTATCTATATTCTTGTCCAACAAATAAGCCAATCCCAACTCGGCCCTGAACACATCTGCTGTATTTGGAGTAAGAGTAAAGGTTACCTCTTGTCCGCCTTCTATGGCTTTGGTTTGCACATCAGACACCACATCCTTATTGTCCAAAGGCAGTAAGTAGCGTTCTATTATCCTCTCCTTTTGCGTCACCTTTTCTGCCAATGTCGGTTTGCGACCTGTGCGAACCAGCGGACCATCCTGAATCATCAAAGTGACATCTCCACTACCCTCCCATTTCTCTATCGGTTTGTTCAGCACAAAACTCTGATGCAGGAAGGTGTGTCCCTGAGCATCTTCAATATCAAACTGCAATAGCGACAGCCCATTTTGCTTTGGTAACGACAAAGCATACTCCACCGTCTCATGAGGCTTGCAGTCAGGACTGAAGGCGCCCTTCATAACAGTATCACGATTATTCATCAAAGTCCAATGGAATGTGACATTATCCTTCAAATTCAGAAAGTCATAGCGGTTATGACATTGAATATTGAAAAAGGCCCTTTTACCTTCTCCTCCCTCTCGGGGAGGTCGGGAGGGGGTCTGACCTACATTGGCAACAAAGGCTCTTGCGTAGTTATGCTGTAATTCGTAGTAATTCGGAAGAGGTGTGCGGTCAGCATACAGCAAGCCGTCTGTTCCCTTGTTTCCATACATCTCGAAGCCGCCATCTCCTGAGGTAAATACTTTTTCCTCATAACCATACATCCTACATCTTCCATCATCCATCATCCTTCTTCCATCATCCTTCTTCCATCTTCCATCATCCTTCTCACTTCCAAACGGCATACCTTGATCCACCCACTCCCATACGGAGCCGCCTGCTATGCAGGGAGTCTTTTCTATTATCTCCCACTGACGATTATGGTCCTCAAAGGAGATGCCAAGGGTGTGGCAATATTCCGTAAATATCACAGGTCTGTCAGCACGTTGGTAAAAGCCTCCTATCTGATCTGTCGTAGGATAATGTGGTGCATAGATATCTGCCACCTTAGGGAAGTCATAGTTGAAGCGACGGAAGTAAGACCCTACCTGCGGATAGCAGATTGGGCGAGTCGAATCGAGTTCTTTCTTCACATAATCTCCCAACTTCTCACATATCTCCGTCAGAGGATTCTCGTTACCAAGACTCCATATCAGGACAGAAGGATGATTCTTATCCCGACGTATCGTTGCCTGAGCCCTTTGCTGCAAGACAGGATAGAAGGTAGAATCTCTAAGATTCTTATCACCATAACCAAATGGCACCTCGTCTATGATATAGAATCCCAATGAGTCAGCCAACTCATAGAAACGAGGCTCACGAGGATAGTGAGAGGTACGGATATAGTTTACAGATGCTTCCTTCATCAGGCGCATATCACGCAATATTGAAGCCTCATCTATCACCTTTACTGTCTTGGGGTCTGTAGAATGACAGGTTACACCACGCAGTTTTATGGGTTGCCCGTTCAGCTTCAGCACATTGCCTTCTATCGTCAGTTCCCTGAAGCCAAACTTGTGTTCAAAGGTCTGCAGAACCTTATCTTTCTTTAATAATGTCGTGCGAAGAGTATATAGATAAGGAGTCTCTGCTGTCCATAACTGCGGGTTCTCCACCCTTGTCGTACCCACGATATTACCTTGGGCATTCAATATCTCATGCTTCACACTTGTTCCCTTACCATCTTTCGATACCTTCACTTTTATGTCTACTTCGCCAGTAAGCTTTGGGGTTATGGTGATATCTTCGATATGCGTTTCTGGTACAGCCATCAATGTCACATCCCGAAAGATTCCATTTGGTGTCCAATCGTCATTATAGTCGAAGTCGCTCCCAGGGAATCGTGATATCACCCTCATCGCCAGCTCTTGCTTTGCCGCCCTCTTGTTTAAGAAAGGAGTGATGTCAAACAATGCTGTATTATAGCCAGAACGCCATGAGCCTGCTTTCTTTCCGTTTATCCATAGGTCATAGCCATACAGCACGCCATCGAAACGCAATACTATGCGCTGTCCTTTCCATTCCTGAGGCACCTCAAAAGATGTCCTATAGTAACCTGTCAGAGGGTCGGTCTTGTCATAGGTGGGCTTGCAGAAGCCATATGCCTCCCAGCAACCAGGAACAGGAATCGTTCCCCACGAGCCATCCTCTTGGGGCACAGAGCTGTCGTCCTTGATGCCTTCTACTACCTTCAACTTCCAATCTCCATTCAGGCTTCGCATCATCTGCTTATCCGTAACAGGCAGAAAGCCTCCAAAGGCATCTACCACCTGAGCCTTACAAGCCATCAGGTGGCAAACAATCAGCATTACTATGACAAAAAACTTCTTCATTATAGCTTCTTATATCTCAGGTCTATCTTGGTATATTTATGCTCTGTGTTCCAATGCTCAAAAAGTCCGAGTGGCTTCTCTACAGGCTTGCCATCCTGCTTATATACTGTTCCGCTTGGAGCATTTGGTATGCTGGCAGCCTCGCGAAGGTATTCGTCGCAGTAGTTCAGGCTACCGAACTCGGGCCATTCGTTGATAATCATATCCATCGCCACAGCATCACATGCCACCTCATCCTGTGAGACAATCAGCGAACAAGCCCAGTCGCCATTGAAAGGTTCCTTCATCCATTTCGGATTTGGTGCTCCATTAACATCACGAGAGCCATAGGTGCCATCAATGAGGAAGAGAAGAGTCTTCTGTCCCATATTCTTATGAGCCATGAAATCAACGAAAGTCTTATATCCAGGCTTTCCGTTTCTCTTGTCCTGACTAACATTATTATGGGCATTCTGTCGCCAAAGCAGGTTTATGTCGGTTGCTCCATACCAGTTCTTTCCTGTTAATGTGACACCAGGTCCTGAGTGTGTCTTGAGCAAAGCCGAATTTATCAGGTAGGTAGCATCCACGATACACTTGGCCAATCCTCGTGCCATCTTACCGTTCTCCGCTGAATATACTATCTGCTCTGGATAATACTCACACTTCTCTCTACCATCTCCTCCGATGTTATCGATGAAACGTACATCAGGGAACTCCCTATGCACCTTATTATATATACTATCTGTAATGGCGCGACTTGGTTCGCAAAGCACTATATCCTGCTGTCTCACTCCACCATCTCTGACGAGAGAGCGCACCAACGCCAATGTGGTAAAAGGAGAAGAGTTGAGTTCTATCGTATCATGATGAGTGATGGCATTATTCAGGTTCAGCTTTATGGCTATCATCTCACCCTTCTTATATCCCTTGCTGCCTCGTCCGTGCGTCTTGTTGAAACTGCGGAAGAGTGCTTCCCATGCTTTCTTTGCTGTTGTCTCTCCTGTCAGTTCCATAACAGCTTCCGGTATCATAGCGTCAGCCTTCTGCTGGTCGTTCCAACGATCCTCTACCCACAGACCTGTGTGTCCGTCCCATTTCGCAACGCCCGGCGAGTGAATCCATGCTACACGCCCTGGGTGTATGCCTCGTCCGATGCCGATTGGTTCGTTGGGTTTCACAAACAGTTTTGGTGAAGGGGTGTTGATATCCCCAAAGAACAACCTGTCTCTGTTTACAGGTTCGTCAAGCAACTGAATTGTTGTCGATGGTCCCAGGTCAGGATTCTTCCAGGCACAAAGTTCCCATACCTTTTTGCCGTTTTTATCGACTTCTATTGCCTGAACAGGAGCATTGGCAGTATCCATTGGTACCTTGTTCCATTCGTTATACCAGTTATTGACGATATGTCCACCATTCTTCAGGCGAACAGTCTTCTGTGGTTGGGTGACGCCATAATCTGTTGTATTCATTTCCCATACTGTCTTGCCTTGACGGTTTATCTCCTGTATCTTACCCTTTCTGCCTGTTATGAGCAGATTGCCATTCTTTGGCATCTCTTGTACTGACCAAGGCAAGAAGCCACCCCATCTGTCCACCTCTTTGCCGTCGCTGGTGAATTCATGAATGCAGCCCATCGACATATTGGCGATGAGAAGTGTTCCACGAGATGTCAGCCTTGCATTCCTAAATTGTCCGTGAACAGAGCCTTTTGGGGTGATAGGCAACTCAAACTCACGCACTATTGTTGTCGATGGAATCGCCATTATGACAGCCTTTGCCGGCTTTCCGTTTTGCACAAATACAACATGATTCTTGCCTATTGGCTGTATGGTATGTATCTCTGTTCCCTCTGGTGCAGCATACTGCCAAATGGTATTACCATCTTGTGTCACCTCTGCCACTCCATACTGATGTGCCACCAATATGTGTCCATCCTTCATCAGGACAGCATCGCTTATCTCACCACGCTTCAGCTGATCCTTGTAAGCCCAAGCCACCTGCCCATCCTTCACAATGAACATCCTACGTTGCTTACTTTGTCCAGCATAGAAGAAATTATGGCGTGACAGGCTTCTATCCACCTGCTCCTGTGCCGATAACATCGACGAAAAGAGCGCCATTACGGCAAGTATAATCGTTTTCTTCTTCATAATTCCTATTTCACTCCCTTATTTCACTCCTCTTCTTCACTCCCCTTTAAACTCCACTTTCATCCACTCCAAACATTTTGCCTGACTGCTTGGGAAGCGCCAATGTCCGCTTGTCGGAGTGATATCCTTCTCCTTTGGGGCCTTTATCTCATTCCATGCAGCCCATACAGATGTAGGAGAACAAGTGTCGTCATTATATCCCCACGACATGAAGGTAGGCACTTTCAGCAGGCGGGCAAAGTTCACCACATCAAAATACTGAAGGGTTTCTGCTGCCTTTTCGTCAGAAACCATTGTCCTCCCGTCTTTATAAAATCCAGAGAAGAACTTCGGCCATCCACCGGCACGATGATGCAGAAAGCCCATCACATCACAAAGGGCAGGATAGAATGGAGCACACATCGTAACCTTCTCGTTAAGTGCTGCCGTTATTATGGTCAAGGCGCCACCTTGTGAGCCACCAGTAACGATGACATTCCTGCCATCCCATTCTGGAAGAGAGCAGAGGAAATCAACAACTCTGGCACAACCCACATAGACATCCTTATAATAATAGGTGTCGCGAGAATCCATTCCGCGACTCATATACCCATCACACTTTTTCCTTTCTTCTGCATAAGCCTCATCACTCAACCGCTGGTCATTATCATGAATCTCTATCTTCAGGTATATACACCCCTCCTTGGGGAAGTAATCCGAAGGAAATATCTTCTGACTGCCAGCACCGGGAGGGCAGAGGACGACTGGGTATTTAGAGGTGAGGGGTGAGGAGTGAGAGGTGAGGGGGAGTGTCAGATAGCCTTGCATCCACTTTTCCTTGCCAACATGCAGGCGCACCAGCTTTGTCACAAACTTATCATTCGTGGCATCAGGCACATCGAAATATTCCGGCCCCAACGGTACTTTTCGCGCTTCCTTCAAGGCTTTCTGCCAGAATGCTTCAAAGTCCTTAGGCATTGGAGTAAATGTTTTTATCTGTTCCGGCTCATAGGCCACCTTTACCAAATCCTTATATGTCTTGCCTCCAACTCTAAACTCATACTGACAAGCCAGGAAACCTGGTTCCTGCATCGTGCCCATCTGTAGCAAAGCCTCTCCACCCACGAAGGCTGTGGAGTCATAATGTTCTGGCAAAAACATCTCAGGTCCCACCTTATAATAAATCTTTGTACCTTCCAACGGAACACCTCCCTCACGAGCTACCACACGCAAGGCTGCAGGCTGTCCCAAACCATATCTGCTGTCAGCATGATCTGGTGTAGCAATAGTCTCTACAAAAGTCTTTCTGGCATCGCCATACTCCTGACGGAAAGATGCTGATGCAGGAGCAGGAATCTTTATGATAGCCTTACCCCAGTATTCTGCCAACTTTTCTGCACCTTTCTCATTGGGATGCAACCAATATGACTTTCCTCGGGAATCTTTTTCCTCAAAAATATCTGTCTTCCAGTTTTTCTCGAAATAATCGTAGGCATCAAAGTCGCCAAGATGTACCTGTCTCATCTTATAGCGATTCGCAACATCTTTTAAGCGGTCAGCATAGACGCTCAAGAGCTTCAGGCTCTTTTTCGTAGCAACAGACCCTCCCTGAGTGACATAGTCAGAAGAGTTCCAAATGGGTTTATTGAGAACCACATGAGCCTCTGGCCACAGTTTTAGCAGCGAATCGATGATAGCCTCCAGATTCCTCACATAATTATCAGGAGTAGTGTGCGAATTATGCTTACGTTCTACAGCATCGTTAGTACCCAACATAATGTTGAATATCAGTTGTAGGTTTGGATGCTCTTTTGTCAAATCACGTGTTTTTGCTACCACATCGCCAAAATAAGTCTTGTCACCAGCAGGTATAACATCTTCTTTGCGAGGCAGAAAATGATAAGTAGTACGTCCAGACCTACCACAGTTACGGAAATAGACAGAATCAATACCCTCCTGAGCAGACAGCCAATGGGCACATTGTGCCGGAGGTGCTGTCACCTCACGATTCTTCTGCAGAGCACCATAGGTGATGCTATTGCCTATAAACACTATGTTCACACTACGCTGTGCATAGCTTATTGGCAGCAGAAATGCTATAAACAATATGGTAAAAAACAAACGTTTCATAAACTCAAATCTTTGAGGTTTAATGTTTCAGGTTTAATGTTTCAGGTTTAACGTCAATAACCCATAACCAATAACCAATAACCTTTAAACTCTTAACTTTAAAACTGACTCTCAACTTTAACCATTAACCGTTAAACTTTAACCGTTACTTAATAGGAATCACATAAAACTCCCGCTCTTTATTGAAATCCACCATCCATTGGTCAACAATGATGTGGTCATCAAGGGCTTTTATGTATAGCTTGTGCGAACCCTTTGTCAGACGGATTGGTGTCTTCTTCAGGGCTTGGCATCGCAGTACATTCTTCTTCCACTGCTCCGAGCGATATGGCTCTTTCAGGGAAATGACAACAGGTGCCTGGTCATCTATTCTCACCTCATAGCGCAGGTCGCCCTTGTCGCTAGGCTGTGTAGGAATCATTGCTGTTCGCAAAACAGCATCTCCCTCTACAGGACTCTCAAATTCGTAGGTCAGAGTGTTACCCTTTGCCAAAGCAACAGCTTGCATAGAGTGTCCCAGCATATCTATTACTGTACAAGGGCTGGTGCTGCTGTCATACTGACAGGCGTTGCGGGCTATACATGGTCCTCCTGACGGATGTTGTGGCAATTCTGTATGCACATCTGGTGCAAAGACAGGCAAATCACGAGGAGCAGCTGACATCAGACCTTTCCACTTGCCATTATTCATAGTATTATAAGCCTCTGTCAGCATCTGTATGAGGTTATAATCCTTTCCATGTTTGAGGTAGTCCATACCATTCGAAAGCATCTTTCGAGTCATAGCTGCTGAGGCATGCACAGGATAAAGCACATGAGCGAAATAGGCATCCTGCAGATAATCTGGTATCATCTGTGCGTAAACATCAACTGTTGCTTCGATGCGTGCAAAGTCATTCATACGCTCAAATGCCTGCTTTCGGGTAAACTCCGTTGTTGTTGGAACAGACTTGCCGCCAGGATACTTCTTCTTGTCGAGCTCTACCTGTGTCCACCCCATAAATTCTGGGCGACGGATGCCATTCAGGCGATAGAGCTCTCGCATAGCAGGCGCTATGGCGCATCCTACTTCTGCTCCAAATTGGGTTACGAGCCAGCGTTCAAGGTGTTTTCCTATTGTCGATGGAGTTATTGCGTCAATGTCCCACGCCATATCGAGGAAGAACTCCAGGTCGTAGGCAGCCACCTTCGGGTCGTGAACATTTGCAATCCACAGTTTGCGGCAGTTATGGTCATAGGCTGCCTTCATCTCAGTATATATGAGTCCTGGCTGCGTTGTGGTGAGCCACAGATAGTCATGCGGTCTGCCCCAGTAACTGAGGTGGTAATATACTCCTCCACCACCCTTGCGCTTCTGCTGCTCTGCATCAGGAAGGCGGGTCAGGTAGCCATAGTTGTCATCACACCACATCAGGGTCACATCATCAGGCACCCTCAGGCCGCTCTCATAAATCTCCAGCACCTCTTTGTAAGGGATGAATACCTGTGGCACTTTCTCCACATCCTTGCTGTAATACTTCTTTATAAGTTCCCGCTGGTCGTCGATTACCTGCTGCAAGCCGTTGAGTTTCTCCTCTGGCGTCTTCACACCCTCCATCGAGCCGTCGTGGATGCCGCGCATGCCGATGGTGAAAAACTCTTCAGAGCCCTTTACTTGTTTCAGGCGTTCTGCCCAGTATTTCTTTACCTCTTCGCGATTGGTGATATAGTTATATGCTCCTCTCGCCTTTACATCCCATTCTGCTACATTATTGCGGAGCAGCGGCTCACAATGGCTGGTACCTATCAATATGCCGAAGGAATCAGCCATCTCTTTGTTTCCCTTTACCGTAAAGAAACCAGGACTGACATCATGCATGGCAGGCCAGATGATGTTGGCACGCAGTCTCAGCATCAGTTCGAAGAGTCGCTTATAGGTCTGTGGACCCATATCGTCCTGTGACCACTTGCGTAGGCTCCAGTCTTCGTCATTGATAAAGATGCCACGATACTGAACAGAAGGGGTATGCTCCACGCGAAAAGTATCTGGCAGAGACAGTTTGTTCTGGCTGTGTGGACGCACATCACCCCACCATACCCATGGTGAAACTCCAGCCATGCGGCTCAATTCCAGGAGGCCATACGCTGCACCGCGAGCATTGTGTCCTTCAATAATTATCCTACCATCTTTCACACTAATGCAAAAACCATCATCGCTGCCCTTGCCTTGCACAATGCGTATAACAGCATTCTTGGAGGCAACGGCCTTCTTTCCCGTTACCAGTTCCATATCGCCTTCGAACAGACGAAGTGCCTGCTGAACCACAGGGGCTGCCTTTCCTTCCACCTGATAGCTCACAGCATTGCTGCCGTCATACCACGTGACATCGGCTGCAGCTGACAATGAAATTGCAGAAAAAACGGCAATAAACAACGATTTTACCGAATTTGTCATAGTTAGTTCAATGGTTAGTATTTCTTTTTCAGGCGACAAAAGTACAAAAAAATGAGGAAAGAACAAAATAATTCATTTATTTTTTTCAAGAACCTTCAGTAGGCATATTTAGCCACTCGCAAACGGAGAGAATAAACTGATGACGTTGCATTATCTTCTCGCAAACGGAGAGGATAAACCAATGATGTTGGCTTATCTTCTCGCAAATAGCAAGGATAAGCCGTCCTCGTCGGCTTATCCTTGTTATGACAGCAATAATAAGGCGAGGACGGGGGCTTATCTTCATAATGGTCGGGATAATAAGAAACAGGGGTGTAATGTATCCTCTCGAGGGTCGGGATAATAAAAACGGGAGGGTGAAATTATCTTTTCGAGGGTCGGGATAATAAATTTCGTGGCGAAATTTGTCCGGAATGAAATTTTTCATTATCTTTGCAGCGGAAAATGATTCTACCCTAACAAAAAATGAAGATATGAAACCGAAGTATTCATTCGAGATGCTTTATGTGTCGCCCTTCACGAAGAAGCTGGGCTTCGACGAGAAGGAACTGAAGACCATCTACGTGCCGATGGAGCAGAACAGGCTGCGCACGGGACTGGACGTGGTGGACCTGGTTGTGGACAAACTCATTGCGGGTCAGAACCCGAGTGCGTTGCCTTGGCAACTGGGTACGACGGAGGCTGCAATGTCAACGACGCTCAAGACGCTGACGGGCCTGACGCTGGTGGAGATGCGGACACGCTGGCGCATGAGGGTGGCAAGTGAGCTGCTGCGCTACACGGAATTGCCGCTCAAGGAGGTAATGCGCCGCATCGGCTACACGTCGCAGCAGTCGTTCAGCCGCATGTTCCGCAAGGCATACGGGTCAGCACCACGCGAGTATCGCAGACTCCGCCGCGAAGCCGGTGACGTGGGCAAGTATGCGCTGTGACCCCTGTTTTCTCATAACATATACCCGAATAAACAAACCAACTTAACATACTTATGAAACGAATTATGACCATCGTGGCACTGATGTGTGCAGTAGCATTCCAGGCGAATGCACAGAATGAAGTAGTGGAAAAGGCACTGAAGGATGCCGAAGAGAAGGTACGTCTGGCAGACAAGAATCCGAAGAACGGCAAGATGCAACTTCGGGCCGCTGAAGCCTTGCTCAATGACGAGCTGGGCGATAAGAAAGACTTAGACCGCGCCTTGACCTACGCTGAACGCGCACAGAAAATAGCTGAAAAGCAGACGGTGCTGAAAGACACCCTGCTGGGACTCACCTACTACCACCTCACCATGATTTATCTGGGTAAGAAGGACTGGGAAAAAACCTTTAATTACGGAGAAAAAGCCATGGATGCCTTAGAAAAGGAACTAGGTCGGCACAACCCCTTAACCAACGGCACAAAACTTATTTTCGGCGGAATAATGATGGGAGCACAACCAGTCCGCGCTTTTCCATATATACAGGAAGCCTTTTATGACAATGCCTTCACGCCCGAAAACGAACGCATCGAGAACATGGACGAGGCAAACATCCTACAGGAACTTGCATTGGAATTCCTCATAGAAGATTATACCAAGCGTTTCCGCTATGCCCTGCCGATGATAACCTACGAAGGCAAAAAACAACTCTTAGTACAAACTGATGACTGGAACATGGAACGTCCGCTCGTGGGATGGATGGCATCAAGACTTTTGGACACGGACGAAGAAAGTGAAAAAACAAAAGGCGATGACATCATACTCTGTGATGATTCTCTCAAATTCACGGTTATACCTTATGAGGAGAGGAAAAAATTCGAGTTTGTATTCAACTTCAGGCAAAAGCTCAAGACCCCACGGAAGTTGGATTTCAACGAAAACGAAGCCCGCATTTGGTTCCTGAACCCTGACTACTATAAAAACCTCCTTACCGCATACCGCGAGTTCAAGAAAGAAAAGAAATAATCCCTCCCCCCTATACAAAAAGTGTCCCGCAAAAAAACGGGACACTTTTTTTCTAATCATATATTCTTCCTGTATAATCGCGAAAACAGATTATTCGTGCATATTCTGTTAATCTATCTTTGTAGCGTTTACTGATGACAGGGCTGTTGTTGCCTCGTCCTTGTCTTTTCCCTGCTTCACCGCAACGTTCTCAAACTTCCACGTGTTCTTGTGTTCGCCCGTGTTGGGGTCTTTGGTCTCGTAGATGATTGTGTAGGTTTGATTGTGGGCTTGACCGTCAGACAGTCCCATGAAGGCAAAATCGTTCTGGTGGTACGACATATTGTCCGTAGCCACGGGGTCTTTGTCTTCTTCGCCTGACTTGTAGTATCTGATATTCGTCATCACGGCATCAGTATATTCGCTCTTGATGGAGGTCAGTCCCCAGCTCTCTCGCTTAGGTGCTGGCAGCTGCCAATACTGGTTTCGTATCTCCAGGGCTTTATACGAATTAGTATCTCCATCTACGTTAGGTCCTATAGCTTCCCATACCCACCAGTAGTAGGCGTACGTCAGGTCGCCGTTCAGACAAATCTGGAATTGAACGTCGCTGTTGTCGTCGACTCCGTATCAATAATGGCCGACGTGCCTATCACCATGCAGTCGCCAGAGAGGTCCCTGTCCTGACATGATGCGGCAACCTGTGCAGTATGCTCCATATATTGACGGTTGAACTCTTCCATATTCTCAGTATAGAGAATGTCGCAGGAACTGACTTCGCCCTCTTTGTTTTTCACAATCGTATTGACCGCTATCGATTCGTATTGCATCAGCTTGTCCCCCACAGGTAGCAAATAAAACTCCTTAACTGATGATGCCGCCCGCCCGATGCAGTAGTCCAGCAGCATATTGAACTTATAGCTTCTCTTTCTGCTGACCCTCACTAAGCGCGTCACATCGATGGTCTTGAAAAACGTGACCATCGGGTTAGGGGCCTTCATCCACAATTCGTATGCCTGGGCGCGGCTCGTCTCTTTCGGATTGACTTCTCTTTTCATCGTTTCGTTCGCGTATTTTCCAATTTCATCACTCTTACTGGACGGTCTGAGCCGACTTCCAAATTGGGGCAAAGCGTTTCCTCGCCAGTGTCAACGAAACCGCATTTCTCCATCACGCGACCAGATGCTGGATTTGAAGGAAAGTAATCACCCCAAAGCACTGTGAAGCCCTTTTCATTGAAACAATATTCGATGACCATCTGCAGTGCTTCCGTACAGATGCCTTTGTCCCAAAACGGACGGGCTATCCAATAACCTACCTCCGCTTGATCTTCGGCAATCTTCAGGTTCGATGCGGATGCCGGAAGGTAGCCCACACAACCAATGGGGGCGTCCGACCCTTTCCATATTACCGCCCACATTCCTTCAGCGTTGAAGACATTTCGGATAATCTCCAGACTCTCCTCCACAGACTTATGTGGTGGCCATCCGGCACGAGGCCCCACATTAGGGTCACTGGCGTATTTAAACAGCGTCTCAGCATCACTATCCTGCCAAGGGCGTAATAGTATCCTTTCTGTTTCCATATTATTTCTTCCATCGTTTAAGCATCGGGAAGAAGCCTCGCATCATCTGCTTGTACTCTTCCTTTGTCATAGGTTGTGGCAGATTCTTATTCACCTCGTCCACAAACTGTGAACAATGCTCAATCATATCGTCCATCGTACACTCCTGCAAGAACTGTCCGTCCTTATAACAGTATTGGCAGTAGTCATAGTTTGTGCTGCCGTCGGCATTTGTGCCGCAGTCTTCATTCTTAGTGAGGGGCATTCCACAGCTCTGACAAAACTGAGGAAGCTGGCCTTCTTGGAATGCCTTCTCTTTCTGTGGATAGGTTGCCTCGTAAGCTTCAAATGCCTCTGGACTCTCATCTGCTACAAAGTAACCCTTGGGCGGGCAATAGGTTCCCTCACGGTTACCCCAATAACCTGGAATCAACTCTTGGGCAAGGAAATACGGCACCTCTGACTCTCTCGGCTCGGCATGATAGTGAATCTTCATCTTGCTGGCAAAATCGAAGCCTGCATGCCTATAGAACTCTATATTGCCTTCCATCTGCAAAAGACCAATTCCCATCTCTTTAGCTTTTTCTATAGCATACTGCAACAGTTTCAGGCCATATCCCTTATGCTTGTAATCGGGGTGAATGCTGATAGGGCCGAATGTCCACGAAGGGAAAGTCGTTCCATCGTCAAGGGTAATCTCGGCTTTCGAGAACAACACATGGCCGATAATCTTGCCTTCTTCCTCCATCACAAAGTCCAGCTCCGGGATGAAGTCGGGGTTGTTTCTATATTGATTAAGCACATAATGCTCCGTGCATCCCGGGCGATAAACATTCCAGAATGCTTCACGCGTGAGGTTCTCTACCTCACAATAATCTTTTGGACTTTCTAATCTGATATTCATAACATTTTCGTTAATTCATTACTTTTTAAGGCCAGGATAATAGCACCACGCAAGAAAGGCTGGAATGACGGATGAAATAAATTGCAGCCATCTGAAATCCACCACACAAGCCCAGCCTCCCACCAATGCACGAAGGCTGTAGAGCACAATGATAGCGATAATGGCCGTTCGAGTTAATGGGAGCCTTCGGATGTCGCCTGTGGCTGAGAGGGCATAGAGTCCTGCCAAGGCGAAGGCCAAGGCAAGGCAGAAGGTCAGAGCATAAAGCATCCAGACTTGACCAGACACCATGTTATGCATCACGTCTTTGATGCCGTAAGCGTCGAAGGCTTCATCTAAAGCAAACAGACAGCCGATGTGACCTATGGCTATGATAAAGTGGAGCACAGCTCCGAGTCGTAATCTTTTCATTGTTTATTGTTCAATATTAATATCTCTTCATCGGATAATATCGTACTCCGTTCGTAATCTGTTCCTCACTGGTATCCACGAATCCCAGTTTCCTGTAGAACTCATGACCGTAGGGAGAAGCATTCACAGTGATGGGCTCGTCATCTTTCAGCGCCAGGATATGCTGAATCAACTGGCGGCCAACACCCTTTCGCTGATAGCTCTTTTCAACAAACAGTAGTCCGATGTGATGGTGCTCATTACGAGTAGCAATTACTCCCATAAGTTTGTTATCTTGATACGCACCATAAAAGCGATGCATATTCAGATATGACTCATCGCTTATAGCATGCATGAAATCTGCGATGCCCTCATCACAATAGTCTGGTGCCTCAAACTCCATAAACACCTCTTTTACGAGTTGCAAGGCTTCCCCCCACTTATCCTTTGACAATAAATGAATACTTTTCTCCATATAAACCCAAGTCAGTCCTGGGCCGACTGTCTCATCCTTATATGGCCTGAACCCTTCGCGCAAATAGAATTCGTACGGAGGGCGCACCTGCTGGCACGTGCAGAGCCAAGCACGGCTATGTGGCAGACGTGATTGAATATCTCGGAACAGCAGCTTGCCGATGCCTTGTTGCTGATACTCCGGCAAGACCATCAGACGGCCAATATATAGGGAACCGTCAGTAACATTACCATTAACGGAACCGATGATAAGCCCTTTGTCGTTTTGTACTTTCAATGTTGTACACCGTTCGAATTCCTCGTAGGCTTGTTCCAATGATTCTGTCAATGGTGGCGCATCCGTCCAACCCAATTCCTCGCACAAAGGGCCAAAAGCCTTGCGCTGCAGGTCGAGCAAAGCAGGAAAATCCTGTATAGTTGCAAGTTCTATTTTCATACCTTAAAATTTATCACTTAGCAGCCTCGACCTCTATTCTCATTTCGCAATCTGTCCCACCATTCAAGATGGAATGACAAAGCGTTACGGTGAAGTTCTTGTCTTTCCATAAACTGTGCAGCGAATAAATTACACTTTGGCGTGAACATTCACAGAGCAAAGGCGTAGTGACATATCCCTTTTTACACAACTCACAGGTGCATTTTAAGAAGATAAGTCGATAAACATGACCTTTCTCAACAACCTCACCTTTTACTCCTGGCAAATCATTAGCCATCTGAAAGAACACATCCATGTTCCCGTTGGCATTCTCATAGAGTTTCTCGTAAATAGAAAGTGTGCCGCCATTTACACAGTTTTTTCCACATTCCGAGAATAATGCAGACCGTTCCTCTGGAGAAAGCCGTGCTATACCTTTCTCGAAACCCTTAAACCAATTTGATATTTCCATGACGATAATTTTTCTTTTTTCATTGTTCAAGTAATTGTTTCGCTATTAGTTCGCAACCTTGCTTGGCGTAGTAGGCGAGCATCTCTGGCAACTTCTTCAGGTCGTAGCTGGTAACACAATCAGCAAAAACGTGTACCGTATAGCCAGCTTTCCGCATGTTGAAACAGGTGGATTTCACGCAAGCGGTAGCATCGGCACCAGTAATATAAAACTCTGTGATTCCGTTTTCGGCAATGAACGTGGCAAACGCCTCACTCGTCAATGCGTTACTCTTTGTCTTCACAAAGATATTGGTTGAAACTACCTTCAGTTCTGGTGCCAACTCTTCGCCACGAGTACCAGGCTTAAAGGTACGGGTGGCAGCGGTGATGTTGTTGTGCTTAATATAGACAACTTGCATCCCTTTGGATACTGCCCAATCAATAGCAGCATTGATATTGTCAACAATGTCGCGGTAGTGTTTCGTGATGTCGTTTTGAATGTCGATAACGACTAGTGCTTTTGTTTGCATATTAACTATATGATTTTATTTCATCCTGCAGACATTGCAGAAAACGGGCTGCATGACTACCGTCCATCTGGACATGATGGAACTGGAAGGATATAGGTAGGGTTGTCTTGAACCAACCTTTGCGATACCTACCCCAAGCCAGGAACGGATTATTGAACTTGCCGCTGTACTGGTTTACGATGCAGTCAATCTCTGTCTGTACAAGGGCCGATGTTCCTATAATCATATAGTCTTCAAGGTCAGTATTCTTGCATTCATTGGCAGCCTGAGCAGTCATTATCTCATAGTCACGGGCAAACTGCTGCAAGTCATCGGAATAAGGTATATCGCACGAGTTGATGTCGCCTTTGCTATTCTCCACGATGACATTGACGGCAAGTTTGTCGAAGCGGAACAGCCGTCCACCTTCCGGCAGAATATAGAACTCCTTGATGTCCTTGGCAGCCCTGCCTATGCACCAGCACATCAGCATGTTAAACTTCATGCCCGTCCGCTTGCTGGCCTTTACCAGGCGAGTGATGTCAAGCGTCTTCACCATCGTCACCATCGGCATGGGCGATGACATCCACATACCGAATGCCTCCGCACGATTCGTTTCTTTAGGATTGATTTCCTGTTTCATTACTATTGTCCTTTTTTACTCCCCTTTTCACTCCCCTTTCACTCCCTTTTCTCATATCGAGCGACCTAACGAGTATGCCTCATTCAGGGCATCGGTATTCTTGATGTCACCCTTGTTATTAACCTTACGGACCAATACGTGCCCCGCATCCTCTAACTTGAAGAAGTTCAGGCAGAGTATGTACTCCGTCAGAATGGCGTCGAACAATTCCGGCAGCGAAGCGGCACCAACGAGCAGCAATGCCATCTTCTGGATTGGGAAAGAGTCGCGGATAGGATTGTGCAACCTGTCGATGACGGCCTTCAGCTGAGCGCTGATACCATAGAAATAGACTGGCGAGGCAATGACGAGCATATCTGCCTGGCTCATCTTCTCATATATGGCAGCCATATCATCCTTCTGAGCACAGACGCCGTCAGTATTGAAACATGCGTTACATCCCAAGCATGGGTTTACTTTATAATCACGCACAGAGACAATCTCCACATGATGTTGCCCCTCTGTTGCTCCTTTAGCAAAAGCTTCTGCCAACAACTCTGTATTGCCACCCTTACGTGGACTTCCGGATAAAACGAGTATATTCATTTCTCTACCTTTTTTATACTTTCCGAGCACAAAAGTACAAAAAAAGCGGGAAAAACAAAGAGAATAAAAATATTTTTTGTACCTTCGCACCGAATTCTGCAAAAGACATAACTTCAAACAACTAGACCTATGAAGAAAATCCTTTTCATCGTTGGTTCGCTTAGAGAAGGCTCTTTCAACCGACAGTTGGCCCGCGAGGCAGAGCAGATGATTGGCACACGTGCCGAGGTGACTTATCTGGATTATTATGACGTCCCGCTTATCAATCAGGACATAGAATTCCCTGAGCCAGAGGCTGTAGGGAGCCTGCGTGCTACCGTCAAGGAAGCTGACGGCATCTGGGTCTTCACGCCAGAATATAACTTCAGCTACCCAGGACACCTGAAGAATCTGTTCGACTGGTTGTCACGTCCTCTTATTGCCGGCGATTACGAGACACCGACCGTCATCAACGGCAAGAAAATAGCCCTCAGCGGTGCCGGCGGCAATATGGCAACAGCAAAATGCCGCGAGAAACTGACGGAACTACTCACCTTTATCAAGGCCAACGTGATGGAGCAACAGACGGGCATCGTCTTGAATGTCGAAGCGTGGACAGAAGGCCGCATGATTATCTCCGACGAACAAAAGGCTGCCCTGAAGGCACAGGTAGAGGCTTTCCTGAAATTTATGTAGTAAATGAAACGACTGACAATTATAACAATTCTGATGTGCGCATGGGTCAGCATCATGGCACAGACGAAGCAGTTCTGCATTGCCAAGGACGGCAAGGCTGCAACAATCATAGTAGATGAGAAAGACTGGAAGGGTGTCATCCGCGCTGCCAACGACCTGGCCAACGATGTCCGCAAAGTGACAGGAACAGGAGCCCCTCTCTTATCCCCCCAGTTAGGGGGAAGAACCGACGTGGATAAACTCCTCACCCAACTGGGGGAGGTCGGGAGGGGGCTTATCCTCGTCGGCACCATCGGAAAGAGCCGACTCATCGACCGCCTCATAAAGCAGAAGAAACTCAACATAAAGCCTATCAAGGGTCATTGGGAGGGTTATGTCATCGATGTGGTTGACGGCAGCCTCGTCATTGCAGGTAACGACAAGAGGGGCACCATCTTCGGTATCTACGAGATTTCGCGCCGCATTGGTGTGTCACCTTGGTACTGGATGGCCGACGCTCCTGTGGTTCACAAAGATGAGCTCTACTATACCGACGGCTACGACTACGACTGGCCGGCTGTGAAGTATCGCGGCATCTTCATCAACGACGAATGGCCCTCGTTCGGCACTTGGTGCCAGAAGCATTTCGGGAGTGTGAACGCCAAGGCCTATGAGAAAATCTTCGAACTGCTGCTGCGCCTGAAAGCCAACTATTTCTGGCCCGCCATGTGGGCAACGGCCTTCAACGAGGACGACCCTGAGTCGCCGCGACTGGCTAACGAGATGGGCATCGTGATGGGCACTTCGCACCATGAGCCAATGATGCGTTCGCACCGCGAATACCTGAACCGCAAGGAGCAGGTTGGTCCCTGGGACTATGCAACAAACAAGGAGCGCGTGGATGCTTTCTTCCGCGAGGGTATGGAGCGCAACAAGAATTATGACAACCTCGTGACCATCGGCATGCGTGGCGACGGTGACGTGGCTATGGGCAAGGGTGATGACCAGGAGAATATGAAGACGCTGAAGAATGTCATCGACGGTCAGCGCAAGATTATCAAGGACATATACGGAAGCCCCGATGCAGTGCCTCAGTTGTGGGCCATCTTCACCGAGGTGCAGCGTTACTATGATGCAGGCTTCACAGTGCCTGATGATGTCACCCTGCTGTTCTGCGACAATAACTGGGGCTACATACGCCGCAAGGGTACCGCTACCGAGCGCAAGCGCAAAGGCGGACTGGGACTTTATTACCACATCGACATGAACGGTGGCCCATGGAACGACCGTTGGATAAACACCACCACCGTGCCGAAGCTCCGCGAACAGCTGCATCTGGCGTACGAAAGTGGCATCGACCGCATCTGGATTATCAACGTGGGCGACCTGAAGCCGAAGGAGATGCCTATTTCGTTCATTATGGACTATGCATGGGGTCCCAATATTGCCTTCGGACCGCTCGCCCCCGAACCGGGGGTGGTGAAGCACACCGTCTATGACAACGAAATGGAGTGGCTTTTCCAATGGACGGCCAGTGTGCTGGGCGGCAACTATGCCACCGAGGGGTTCGGCGATGATTCCGCCGGAAACGGTTTACCTGCTGATATCACCAACGAGTGTGCAGAGATTATCGCCCAATACTCGAAGCTCAACCTCATGCGCAAACCAGAGGTGCAGGTGCCAGGACTCTTCAATTACGAGGAGATGCTCCACCTGAATAACCAGTGGCAGTCACTCGTATTGCGTTGTGAGGCCCTGAAGGAACGCATTCCGGCTTCAGTACAGGATGCCTTCTATCAGTTGGTTTATTACCCCGCAGTAGCAAGTGCCGGAGTGGCTATGATGTATAACGCTGCAACGATGGGCGACAGAGAGACCGTTGAAGAACTTATGGAGAAAGACCAGCGCCTCACCGACTATTATAATAAGGTATTGGCAGGCGGCAAATGGGACGGCATGATGCTTGACAATCACATTGGCTACACCCAATGGAGCATTCCTGACAAGAACAAGAACCCAATGGACCTCAGCTACAAGGTTGACAATCCCCTACTCTATTCGTTCGCCAACCCATCGAAAGAATACTCCATCCCCGCATACAAAGGCAAGCGTGATGACTACGGCTGGATGTTCCTGCCCGACTTGGGACGCGGCGAGGGCTGCATGGGCGCTTCCGACGTAATGAAGGAATGGCCTGCCGACGGCAGCGGACCAAAACTGGAATACGAAATAGAACTTGCAAGTAATACGGCAGCAGCCGATTCTTCACTCTTCACTCTTAACTCTTCACTCTCCATTGCCATCGGCATCCTGCCTACACAGGACATTATGCCAGCTAGGGGTTTGCGCCTCGGTGTACAGATTGATGAGCAACCCATGCAGACCATCGATGCCCGTCAGGGACTGCACGATGAATTCGGAGAATATACGAAGCAAAACCTCGCCCAGTCAAAGGTGCTGAAACCTCTCCCACCCCACAATAACCTGCTGCTTAGCGGATGGAAAGACGGCCATAAGATGCTCCGCCGCGATGAAGTTTTCGACAATATCCGCTGGCTTGAGGTGAAGTTTGACGCCACCCCCGGCAAGCACAAACTGAAGCTAATCCTTATCGACCCAGAAATAGTTGTTGAGCAAATCGTTGTCAACCCCGACAACAACCGCTACAGCTATTTTGGTACACCGGCGAGGTGATTTTTATTTGACTAATAATTTTAATAACAACATAGATTTATGGCATATCAAGAACAACAAACCACGGGTTATGGAATCCGAGTAGGAAAATCATTTAAGGCTATTGGCAGCGGATTTCTGCTGTTCTGTATCGGAACTGCACTTCTTTGGTGGAACGAAGGTCGTACGGTAAAGACTGCAAAAATGCTCGAAGAGGCTGGCGGTGCTTACGTTGAGATGGAGAATCCCAACAAGAAGGACGCATCACTCGACGGTGAACTTATTTGCGGAACCGCTATGGCCACAACAGAAGATTCGCTGAGCGACAGTCAGTTTGGCGTTGGTGCAAAGGCTATCGCGCTGCATCGCAAGGTTGAGTATTACCAGTGGGTTGAACAGTCTGACGAGAAGACGGAAGACAAACTTGGCGGTAAAGAGGTAACAACCACAACATACACATATTCAAAGGAATGGGTCAGCAGCCCTGTTGAGTCGGCAGAGTTTAAAGACCCTGCATACCAGAACAAGAACATGGTTCTGACAACCGTAGAGGGGTATGACAAGTATGCCGAGAACGTAAAGTTCGGCGCATACAAGTTGAACGAGAGCCTTATACACCTAATCTCTTCTCGCGAAGGATTGGATCTGGCTATCAGCGAAGACCTTCTGAAAGAACTCGACAAGAGCGCACAGACCGCTTACGAGCGTTTCTACGGTGTTAAGAAGTCGGCCCAGCAGGCAGAGCAGCAGCCAACCGAGACTGCCGTCCTTTCTGATTCAGCCAAAGCCGTAGCTGATTCTCTGAAGGCTGTTAATGACAGCATCATCAAGAATGCCCAGAACAAGAAGGATCTGGAATATGTTCATCAGGCTGGTAATGTGTTGTATTTCGGTCGTGTTCCGGGTTCTCCTGAGGTGGGCGATGTCCGCGTAACATTCGAGAAGGTCGTTCCTGCCAAGGTGACGGTTATGGCAGTTGTCGATGGCGAGACATTCAAGGCGTTCAAGGCAAAGAACGGCAAGCGCTTCCAGACTCTTGTGATGGGCAAGAAGACTGGCGACGAGATTCTCGAAGCCGAGGAGGATGCTAACGGCTTCTGGAAATGGGTTTGGCGTATTGTCGGAGTTCTGCTCGTCATTGGTGGTCTGAACGGAATCCTCGGTTTCATCGAGACAATCCTGAAGGTCGTTCCGTTTATTGCCGGCATCTTCGGTTGGGGCGTCGGTGTTGTCTGCACTATTGTGGGCATCGTGTGGTCGCTAATCGTCATTGCCGTTGCATGGCTCTTCTATCGTCCTGTATTGGGCATCGCGCTACTTGCCATATCGGCCTTCCTTATATGGGTATTTGCCTTCAAGGGCAAGGAAAAACTGAAAGAACTGGCAGCCAACAGCAAAAAATAGAAAGAATAAATGAGAAAGATATTGTTTTTGCTGTCATTTCTGCTGCTTGTTTGCTCTTGTGGCAACAAAACGCAGAAATCAACGCAGGAAAAAGACTCTACAAACATCTCGGTTGCCGAGAAAGAAGTTAGCGATGCCGAGAAGGAGAAGGCCCTCCAAGGCTTTCCCGCTCTTGTGTATGCAAAGGTAAACAAAGTTCTGTCGCAACAGTTTGTTAATCTGGAAGAACTCGATACGGCTTTCTTTGCCCAGAGTTACCTCGATTTGAAGGCAGAGGTCCTGAAAGCGCAGGACGGCAAGCCGTTCGACGAACTTTTCTTTGTGGAGTACATGCCCTTTTCGCAAGGATTGTGCCAGCCGATTATTATTTCGGATGTTAAGATTAGGTCGCTGAAAGACAACAAAGCCGAAATAACTTTTTCGATGAATGGCGAGGGCGAAGATGAGAGTGATTTTGTAAAAATGTGGTGGCATCTTGAATATGCCAATGGAGAATGGCGCATAGACGACTGGGACAACTATCTGGAAGAAGATGATTGTGGAATCGTAAAAAGAATGCACGAATATCTGCAGAAAAACAAAAAACAATGATGATAGGAAGAATATCAGCATTAATTGTATTTTGTCTGTGCCTCACTACTGGTGTTAAGGCTCAGGAATCCAGCCAGCATGAGCGCAAGGATTTTACTTTCAAGGTCACGAAAGAAACAAACTCAAGTGACGAGGTGGATAAAGTGAATCTCTTCGCTTATGCAGGCAAACAGCTCATCAAGAAGTACACCTATGAGGTCCTGTCGCCACTTCCCAAGGACCTTTCGGAGACTATCGGTACCATCTCTGAGGACGACATCAATTTCGACGGTTATCCCGACATTGACATATATCTTGGCAACGTGGGCGCTGGTGCCAATAATACCCAGCACGAGGCTTTGCTCTGGAATCAGAAAGACCATTGCTTCGAAGCGGCAAAGGGGTATAATGAGATAGGTGAGCCGCAACTTGATCCAGAGAAGAAAGTCATCTACACGGTGCATAACAGCTATGTGGATGTGACAACGACATACTACCGCTGGGAAGGTTGCACGCTCGTGGAATATCTCTCAAACACCTGGAAGATGGATGATGACAAAGTGCCGGATTTCAGCGACATGCTTAATCTTCCTTTGTACAGACTGGACGGAAAACTCAACGGACGTAATCCCGTAATCATTGCTTTCCAAAAGGATGCAGAGGGTATCGTGGCTGGCTACATCTATTATCCGCGTGCCAAGAATCCTGCTCCTATTATAATAAAAGGTGTATTCGATGATGGCACCTATGACCTCTACGAATCACTGCCGGATGGTACTATAACGGGCTACATCTGCCTGAAATGTGACAAAGATCAGAATTGGAGCGGTGCATGGGCTCACCCTGTAACTCATAAAGGACCGGATATAACAGATATTTTCTTCAGTCACGAGGCTCCGAAGTGGTTCACGAAGTCGCTATTTGCTGAGTAAAGAATAAAAAATGACAATATGGAAATTCCTAAAAATCTGGACAAAAAAATCTTCAAGGGCTGCGGATGCATTTCTATAGGCATCGTGGTGTTGCTGATTGCCTTTGTTGCATGGGCTCTCAGTCTGCCCGATGAAGAGACATCTGATGAGAGTAAAGAGGTTCAGAAAACCGAGCAGACAGAGAAGAAAGACAGCATTGTTGTGAATGCTCCGTTGGAGGGCGACCCCTATAAGGAACTCGACGAGCTGATAGGTCTTGAGCAGGTTAAGGACGAAGTTCGCTCACTTGCAAATTTTGTAAAACTGCAGAAACAGCGCGAGAAGAAAGGACTGAAAGTTCCGAAGATGTCACTGCATCTTGTCTTTACCGGCAATCCCGGAACGGGTAAGACAACCGTGGCGCGCATTGTGGCCCGAATATATAAGGATTTGGGCGTGCTGAAGAAAGGCCACACCGTAGAGACCGACCGCTCAGGACTGGTTGCCAACTATGTTGGTCAGACAGCCACAAAGACAAATGCCGTCGTTGATTCGGCTCTTAACGGCGTTCTGTTTATCGATGAGGCCTACGCACTTGTTCCCGATGATGGCATAAAGCAGGACTATGGTCAGGAAGCCATCTCTACCCTGCTGAAACGCATGGAGGACGACCGCGACAAACTGGTGGTCATCGTAGCCGGCTACAGTAACGAGATGAAGCGCTTCATCGATTCCAATCCCGGACTGAAGTCACGTTTCAACCGCTACATCGAATTCCCCGACTATACATCGGGCGAGCTTAGCGACATCTTCAAGATGTATGCAAGGAAGAACGAATACACGCTGGCACCAGATGCCGAAAAGTTCCTGAAGACAAAGCTCGACAGCGTCATGCGCCACAAAAACCGGAATTTCGGAAATGCACGTTTTGTGCGCAATGTGTTTGAGAAGAGCATCCAACAACAGGCAAACCGACTATCGAACCAGAAAGACCTAAGCACCACGCAACTTACCAAGCTCACAAAGAGCGACATCAGCGAAGCATTCAACAATTGCAAATAAGCGAAAAAAACACTATACAAAGGAGACTAAAGGAGGACTTTAAACAAAAAAGAGAGGTTTTGACCTCTCTTTTTAAGTGATCCGCTTGGGGTTCGAACCCAAGACCCCCACATTAAAAGTGTGATGCTCTACCGACTGAGCTAGCGGATCGACCGTAGTTGACAATTGAGTTTTTCTCAAAAGCGGGTGCAAAGGTAATACTTTTTTGGCGTATTACCAAACAATTGAGCGAAAAAATGTTAAAGTGTTATGCATTTTTAACGGATTCGCCCGTTATGTGGCAACTTCTTCATAACTTTGCAAGCAAGCGCGCAAAGTATTGCTAATATATGATTAAAGGTCCTATCACATTTGACCGCATGTCTCGCTGGATACTTATAGCAGCAGCGGTTGTAGCTACTATTTTTGTTATTTCATACCTGAGTGACGTTTTGCTGCCCTTCTTCGCAGCATTAGTATTCGCATATCTGCTTTATCCACTGGTGAAATTCATACAATATCGTATGAAGGTAAAAATTAGAGTGCTTAGCGTTGTACTGGCGATGATAATAGGATTAGCAATTTTTGCAGGAGTGCTGTACCTCATCATCCCGCCAATGATAGAGGAATTCTCGAGATTTACAACGCTGGCAACCAGCTATCTGCATCATGTGACGAAGATTAACAACTTCCCAGAGACAGCAAAGGTTTGGTTAGAACAGAACAGCCCACAAATTGAAGAATTCCTGAAATCGGAGAAGTTCTCGACTACGGTGAAGGATACTGCCCCTACCCTCTTTAATGTGATGGGGCAATCGGTTCACATGATACTGAATATAGTAAAGTCGTTTATCACATTACTGTATCTGTTCTTCATATTGCTTGACTACGAATATCTGTCAAAGAACTGGATCAAGATATTCCCAAAAGACTCAAGACCTTTCTGGAACGATCTTATGAATGATGTGGAGGCAGCCCTGAGCAACTATATCCGTGGACAAGGTACCTGCGCAATGATTATGGGGGTATTGTTCTGCATTGGATTCAGCATAATAGACTTCCCGATGGCGATTGGTCTTGGAGTATTGATAGGCATTATGGACCTCGTTCCATACCTGCATGGTTTCGGACTCATCCCCGCTGCCTTGCTGGCAGGCCTGAAGGCTGCTGAGACAGGACAGAGCTATTTTGTCATATTCGGTATGGTGCTGGCCATCTTTGGTATAGTACAGATAATAATGGATGCCATCGTAGTGCCAAAGGTGATGGGCAAGCATATGGGACTGAACCCGACGATATTACTGCTGTCACTGTCAGTATGGGGTACATTATTGGGATTCATAGGACTGATTATAGCTCTGCCTGCTACAACTCTTCTCATGGCCTACTGGCGCAGGTATATCACGAAGGATAGTGAAGAGTGAAGAGTTTAAGATAAATCAAAATGTTGTATCTGATACCGACCCCTGTGGGAAATATGGAGGACATGACCTTCAGAGCTATTAGGCTGCTGAAGGAGGCCGACATAGTATTATGCGAAGACACCAGGACAAGTGGCATACTGCTGAAGCACTTCCAGATAGAGGGAAAGCGCCTGATGGCACACCATAAATTCAACGAACACGGAACAGCAAAGAATATCGTGGAACGCCTGAAATGTGGCGAAACGATATGTCTCATTACAGATGCCGGCACACCAGGCATCAGCGACCCGGGCTTCCTCTTAGTACGCGAAGCAGTAGAAGCTGGCATAGAGGTACAGACATTGCCTGGAGCAACAGCTTTTGTACCAGCATTGGTAAGCAGCGGACTACCTTGTGACAGATTCTGCTTCGAAGGATTCCTACCACAAAAGAAGGGAAGACAGACAAGAATAGAGGAATTGTCACACGAAACGCGAACCATGATAATATATGAATCTCCACGAAGAATAGTAAAGACCTTAGAACAGCTGGCTGTGGCATTCGGAGAAGACAGACGGATGTCGGCATGCAGGGAGATATCAAAAGTGCATGAGGAAAGCGTAAGGGGCACAATAGCAGAGGTTATGACACATTTCAAGGAGACAGAACCAAAGGGAGAATTTGTCTTAATAATCGGTGGTTGCGACAAAAAACATGGAAAAACTCCTTCATTACACGTGGCGTCATAAGATATTTCCGCTGGAGGACCTGTTGACAACCGACGGCAAACCAGTGGAGGTAATAGATACAGGATTATATAACCGCACCGACAGCGGACCTGATTTCTTTAATGCGAAAGTAAAGATAGACGGAATATTGTGGGTAGGAAACGTGGAGATACACACTAAGGCAAGCGACTGGTATCACCACAAGCACGATAATGACAAGGCTTATGACAACGTAATACTGCATGTTGTAGAAAATGCCGATTCCATCGTCACCTCAGCTGATGGAACAGCAATCCCAACCCTGGTAATTCCTATAGCACAGAGTCTGAAGGATAACTATGCCGAACTGCTGAACTCAGAGAAATATCCCCCTTGTTACAAGATAATAGAAGACCTGCCCACCCTCAAAGTGCATGCGTGGCTTAGCGCCCTGCAAACAGAAAGACTGGAGAGGAAGACAAGGGATATAGAGCATAAGGTAAAGATAATGAATGGCTCGTGGGAGGATGCATATTTTGCTACCTTAGCCCGCAACCACGGATATGGCGTAAACAGTGATGCCTTCGAGGAATGGGCAAGAATAATGCCCATGAATGCTGTAGCACATCATAGGGATAACCTTTTCCAGATAGAAGCAATATTCTTAGGACAGGCCGGGCTGCTGGAGCATGCAGCACCACAATATGCGAAGGAATATGCCTTCCTACAGAAGAAATTCACCCTCGCCCCAATGGATGCCTCACACTGGAAGTATAAGACAAGGCCGCAAAACCATCCTCATGTGAGAATAATGCAACTGGCAAAGATGTATCATGAGCATAGGACAGGGCTAAGGGACTTGCTGGAATGTAAGACCATAGAGGAAGTGGGGAAATTATACGATTTCAACGGCATGAAACTGACATTATTTGCCATAAATACCGTCATTCCCACTATGTTTGCCTATGGCTCACACCATGCAAAAGAAGAACTCTGCGACAGGGCTCTCGACATGCTGGAGTCTTTGCCTGCAGAGGACAATAACATCGTAAGAATGTGGCAGGAATGTGGCTTAAAGGTAAAGACTGCCTACGACTCACAGTCTTTACTGCAACTGAAAAAAGAATATTGCGACAGGAGGGAATGTCTGAGATGCAGATTCGGATATGAATTCCTGCAAGGAGAGTATAAAAACGAATTTTTCAAATAAATAATAGGAATAAAGAAATGGTTTTGAATTATATTTTTATAGCGTTCTTCCTGATAGCTTTTGCTATAGCTCTGTTCAAACTGATAGTACTGGGCGATGTAGAGGTGTTCCCCGCAATGATGAACTCTACCTTCGATTCTGCAAAGACAGGTTTCGAGATATCATTAGGATTGACAGGTGTCCTCTCACTCTGGCTTGGAATCATGAACGTTGGAGAAAAGGGAGGAATCGTAAATGTGATAGCCCGCATCCTTTCTCCTGTCTTTTCAAAACTATTCCCCGACATTCCGAAAGGTCACCCCGTAACAGGCAGCATCTTCATGAATATTGCTGCAAACATGCTGGGACTGGACAATGCTGCAACACCGTTGGGACTGAAGGCTATGGAACAGATGCAGAGCCTCAACACCAACAAGACGACAGCAACGAACCCTATGATAATGTTTTTGGTGCTGAATACCTCAGGACTCACCCTGATACCTGTGAGCATCATGGTATATCGTGCTCAACTGGGGGCTGCCCAACCAACAGATATCTTTATTCCTATACTGATTGCTACCTTCTTTGCCACTCTTGCAGGCATTATAATAACCAGCATATACCAGAGGATAAACCTATTTAACAAGACTATGCTGCTGACCCTTGGAGGAATGTGCCTTGTGGTAGGTGGCATAATATGGGGATTCTCCGCTATGGACAAAGAAACGATGTCACTCGTTTCCACAACAACAGCCAATGTGCTCCTTATGAGTATCATCGTAGGATTCTTTGCTGCTGGAATACGCAAGAAGATAAATGTCTATGAAACATTCATAGAAGGAGCAAAGGATGGTTTTACGACAGCCGTAAGAATAATACCATATCTTGTCGCTATTCTCGTCGCTATCGGTGTTTTCCGTGCCTCAGGAGCAATGGATTCCATTATCGGCGGAATCGGCTATTTAGTCGAAAGATTAGGCTTCTCTGCTGAATGGGTGGGTGCATTACCTACAGCCCTTATGAAGCCGCTTTCCGGCTCTGGAGCACGAGGTATGATGGTTGATGCTATGACAACCTATGGCGCAGACAGTTTCATCGGAAGACTCAGTTGTATCTTCCAAGGAAGCACAGACACCACATTCTACATTCTGGCAGTTTATTTCGGTAGTGTGGGAATACGAAACACCCGCCATGCCGTTGCCTGTGGATTACTGGCTGACATAGCGGGCGTTATAGCTGCAATAGCCGTAGCTTATCTATTCTTCGGCTAGAGTTTCTGTTCTACTTCTATCTCGGTGAACGTCTCTATGATATCACCTGCCTGAATATCATTGCAGTTAACAAGAGATATTCCACACTCGAGACCTGATGCTACTTCCTTAGCATCGTCCTTGTAACGCTTGAGGGCATTGAGTTCACCCGTGAAGATTACGATACCATCACGGATAAGACGTGCCTTATCCTTTGCATGTACCTTACCTTCGGTGACGAGAGCACCAGCAACAATACCAACCTTGGAAATCTTGAAGACTTCCTTGACTTCTGCCTGACCTGTGGCAACCTCTTTCTTAATCTTATCAAGCATACCCTCCATAGCGGCCTTGATATCATCCATTGCATCATAGATGACAGAATAGGTGTTGATTTCCACACCCTCCTGCTCAGCAAGACGCTTTGCAGCAACGGACGGACGAACCTGGAAGCCGACAATCATACCATTCTCTGCTGTAGAAGCCAGCATGACATCATTCTCGGAAATCTGACCGACTGCCTGCATGATGACATTAACTTGTACCTTCTCTGTTGACATCTTGATGAAGGAATCAGAGAGGGCCTCACAAGAACCTTGCGTATCAGCCTTGACAACGAGGTTGAGTTCGTGGAACTCACCAAGTGCAACACGATGTGCAATCTCCTCGAGTGACAATGTAGTAGTGGTACGCAGACTCTGTTCACGCTGCAACTGCATACGCTTATTGGCAATAGTACGAGCCTCCTGCTCTGTCTCCATGATATGGAAGGAGTCACCTGCTGAAGGAGCACCGTTAAGACCGAGGATTATAACAGGTTCAGAAGGACGAGCCTTCTCTACCTTCTGGTTACGTTCATTGAACATAGCCTTAACACGTCCCCATGCTGTACCAGCAATAACGACATCGCCAACCTTGAGAGTACCATTAGAGACAAGTACTGTTGCAACATAACCGCGTCCCTTATCAAGAGAAGCCTCTATGACAGAACCTGTAGCGTTACGGTTTGGATTAGCCTTCAGGTCAAGCATTTCTGCTTCGAGAAGCACCTTCTCCATAAGTTCCTCTACACCAGTACCCTTCTTGGCACTGATTTCCTGGCACTGGTACTTACCGCCCCACTCTTCCACAAGAAGATTCATGGCGGCAAGGTCCTGACGTATCTTATCAGGGTTAGCACCTGGCTTATCAATCTTATTTATAGCAAATACCATAGGTACATTAGCAGCCTGAGCATGTGCTATAGCCTCCTTTGTAGTAGGCATGATAGAGTCATCGGCAGCGATGATGATAATAGCGATATCAGTTACCTGAGTACCACGGGCACGCATCGCTGTGAACGCCTCGTGACCAGGGGTATCAAGGAATGTGATACGACGACCGTCTGGCAATTTCACGTTATAAGCACCGATGTGCTGTGTAATACCACCTGCCTCACCAGCTATCACGTTAGTATTACGGACATAGTCGAGGAGAGAAGTCTTACCATGATCGACGTGACCCATGACAGTAACGATTGGAGCACGAGAGTGTAGTTCTGTTTCATCGTCCTCCACTTCCTGAATAGCCTCCTGCACCTCAGCAGATACATACTCTGTTGTATATCCGAATTCATCGGCAACAAGGTTTATTGTTTCTGCATCCAGACGCTGGTTGATAGATGCCATGATACCAACAGACATCAGAGTACCTATAACCTTTGTCACTGGAATATCCATCATGGTTGCGAGGTCAGAAACAGTAACGAACTCTGTAAGCTTCAGAGTCTTTGACTCCATTTCTTCCGTGAGCATTTCCTCTTCACGGCGTTCTGCAGCAGCGTCACGCTTCTCCTTACGGTATTTAGCACCTTTCTTATTCATAGACTGCTTGCTAGTAAGACGAGCAAGGGTCTCCTTAACCTGACGTGCTACATCCTCGTCAGATACTGCTGGTTGAGAGTTTTTCTTCTTGTTACGAGCCTTCTTATCTTCCTGATTGCGAGCCTTCTTATCCTTTTTACTTGGCTGGTTGGCAACGTCATTAATATCAACACGTTCCTTACCAATGCGGGCACGCTTTTTCTTCACCGCAGATTGTTGTGCAGCACGCTCCTCACGCTCTTTCTTCTTCTCCTCCTTTGACTTCTTCTTAGGACGAGTGCTCTGATTGATAGCAGAAAGGTCAATAGTGCCAAGCACATTAGGCATGACAACAGGTTTGTTCTCGCTCTTCAGGGTGAACACTTCTGGTTCTTCCTCAGATTGAGTATTCTCTGTTTCTTCAGACGCCTCTTCTTCTGTTTCTGTGACAGGTTCCTCAACCTTAGGAGTTTCTTCTTTTGGAGCGACTTCCTCTACTTCCTCAACTACAGGAACCTCAACCTTTTTAGCCTTTGGGGTTTCTTGTTCTGCTGGAGTTTCCTCAACCTTTGGCTCTTCAACCACCGGCTCCTCTTTCTTCTCTTCCTTCTTCTTTTTAGGTTTGTTGAGAGATGACAGGTCGATAGTTCCTAAGGGCTGTATATCTGATTTTCCTTTCAGAATAGAATCTGATGGTGTTTCTGCCTTTTCCGGAGCAGGCTCCTTATGAACCTTTTCCTTCTTTTCAGGTTTCTTAAAAATCTTTTCAGCCTGTGAGCGCACTTCTTTATCGCCTTTGAAAGCAGCGACGAGAGCCTCATACTGTTCATCATTTAATTTGAAGGACAGTTCAGGCTTCACCTCTCCCAGCTTTGGATGTTTCACAAGGAAATCCACAGCTGTCTGCAAGCCGATATTAAGTTCGCTTATTGCTTTGTTTAGTCTTACACTCATTTATACCTCCCTTCTTTAATTTTCAAACTCTGAAGCCAATACCTCAAGCAAGTGATCTACTGTTTCTTCCTCAAGGTCAGCTCTTGTAATAAGCATCTCACGTGGAGCATTGAGAACCTGCTTAGCAGTCTCAAGACCGATAGCCTTAACAGCATCAATAACCCACTGATCTATTTCGTCATTGAATTCATCCAGGTAGATGTCCTCCTCATCAGTGCCCTGTGTATCTGTCTCACGGAACGCATCGATAGTATATTCTGTAATCATGGATGCAAGTTTGATATTCTGTCCATTGCGACCGATAGCAAGAGACACCTCCTCTGGACGCAGATAAACCTCTGCCTTGCGATTCTCCTCATCGATCTCAATAGAGTTAATCTGAGCAGGAGCCAAAGCACGCTGTATGAAGAGTTTTGTATTTGTCGTATAGTTGATAACGTCAAGGTTTTCATTGCAGAGTTCACGAACAATACCATGTACACGGCTACCCTTAACACCTACGCATGCTCCAACAGGATCAATACGATCGTCAAAGCTTTCAACAGCAATCTTTGCACGTTCTCCAGGAAGGCGAACAACCTTTCTAACAGTTACCAGACCATCAGCAATCTCAGGCACTTCTGCCTCCATAAGACGCTGGAGGAACAAAGGAGAGGTACGTGAAAGAATAATCTTGGGATTATTATTATCATTTGTTACACGAAGTACTAATGCACGTATTGTCTCATTCTTACGATAGTTATCAGATGGTATCTGCTCTGACTTTGGAAGAAGCATCTCATTACCTTCGTCATCAATAACGAGGACTTCACGCTTCCAAATCTGATATACCTCACCGCTGACAACCTCACCAACGAGGTCCTTATACTTATTATACAAAGAGTCATGCTCCAACTCAAGAATCTTAGATGCAAGAGTCTGGCGGAGATTAAGGATTGCACGACGTCCGAACTTTGTGAAGTCGACACGCTCTGATACATCCTCACCTACTTCGTAGTCACTTTCTATCTTCTGAGCCTCAGACAAAGCAATCTCCTTGTTAGAATCACTTACCTCGCCATCTGGTACAACCACACGGTTACGATAAATTTCGAAGTCACCCTTATCTGGGTTTACGATGACATTAAAGTTAGAATCGCTGCCAAAGATTTTAGCAATTACATTACGGAAGCTTTCTTCAAGCACACTCACGAGAGTGGCACGATCGATATTCTTCGTTTCCTTAAACTCACGGAAAGTATCAATCATGCTTGGTTGTTGATCAATTGTTTTCTTAGCCATTTTATTTAAAATCTATTACGTATTTACAGTATTTTACTTCGTCCATAGAGAATGTTTTCTCTACTTCGACAAGAACAGGGCGTTTTTTTCCTTCTTCCTTCTGTTTCTCTTGAGTCAGAACTGTGAATTCCCTACCATTAACAGCAGAAAGGGTTCCTACGATTTTCTTTCCCTTCGCATCACCCTTGGTCGGTAATACCTCTACCTGGTTTCCGACATTATTAATATATTGTTGTTCAACCTTAAAAGGCTGTCCAATTCCTGCACTGCCCACCTCCAACTCGTAATCTTCATCATCGCGACTGATGTGCTCTTCAATGAATCTGCTCAAGGATACACAGTCATCAATCCAAACACCTTCTGCATGGTCTATTTCAACCACAATACGAGAGTCTTCAGAGACCTCTACATCAACAAGGAAATATCCTTTGTTGCTGTTCTCTAACCATTCTTTGACTACACTCTCAACTTTTTTCTTATCTACCATTCTTTAAAGATATTAAGGAGTAAAACCTTTTTAACGAATGATGGAAGACTCTTGTGAGCCCTCCATCATTTCTTTGTGGGTGCAAAGGTAATACTTTTTTCTTACCTATGCAAGTTTTTCGCCAATTATTTTACTTTCTTGACGCCTTTTTCAATTATGATACCCCTTGTATCAGCATTTGCACGCTTACCCGAGAGATCATAAATCTCAGAAGTATTCATCTTGGAATCTTGTACAGACTTTACATTCTTGATTGCGGTAGGATCCTCTAAACCAGATGTCGGTATCATCATTTCTGCCCATTCGTCAAGTTCCGTTAGATCTTCCAACTCTATATATGCAGAATAATTCTTTTTGTCGATACGGCTTGCTTCATCTGGGATATACTTAAAGACTCCATCCTCCAATACCAGTGATTTAACAGGATATTTGCCATTTTCAATAAACATACCATACAATCCCTGATAAATACCTTCCACTGAAGTTTTCTTACCATATTCAAAGAAGGTTTTCTCCTTACCAGCAGGAGCCTGAATAACATAAGGTCTTCCTGCCTTTGTTCCTCGCACTTCTTCAAGACATATATATTGGTGGTTTTTTAATATTCCTGCCACATTATAAACTTTTACATCTTCAGGTATATTAAATGCGTATCTAAAACATATTGTTTCCCATCCAGAATTTTCCACCTCTTTCTTTATCGCAGGAATGTATCTGAATTGGAATCCTGTAGCGCACCACCATCCTTGGCGTTTATCCGTTGAAGTGGGACTTCCATATCTTACCCATGTGTTATCACTAGCACCTTCTTTAGAACTTTCAAATCCTACAGTTAGATTATCACCATCATTAACATAAACATAAGGAGTTGTTAATGTCAGCCACTTATTCGCATCAGCAATCTGTGGCAAATCTTGCACACCATACGAAAGGATGGGAGAATTAACCTGTTGATTATTCTGTATGAGAAAAGCATGTTGATCTGTTTCACAATAATGTTGTGTAAGCGCTTTACATTCCAACGCATATAACCCTGATGTTACAGATGATGCTTTTACCTGCTGATTTATTGCCAATGTCGTAGCACTACCACCTGTAGCTGTTACGTCCCACCATGCATTCCAACATGTCCTACCACTCAGAGTCTTAACACTCTGATCTCCTCCAGTATATGTTCCCGTCTTCACATTCCAACCCGTAGAAGAACTAGAAAAGGAAGGATTAGTAATCAATGAAGAATTTACTGTATAAGTGAAAACCTCGTTGTATATTGAAATAAGGTCATCATAATATTGTATGACTTCTGCTGCAGTATTAGCTTCTATGAATTTATCATATGCTATAGATAAATCCTCACATCCTGGCATTCCTTTTATCTTTGCCAGAGTAACATCATCAACAATCTTGCCTACAGAGTTCAATATTGAAACAGCATTTATACAACGCTTAATCTGTGACTCCAAATCATTCGGATCTATAGCCTGATTGATAGCTTCATCCATTTCTGCATTCAAGAATTGATATTTTGTGTTCCATACTTTGAACGCTTCGCCACGTTTCTTTTCCCATTCTAAAGCATCAGCAATAGCAGCTTCTGGAGTCTCAAACAATTTAGCCACCATAAAGTCATCAAATTGAGCCGTACCAGCAAGATAGTATAAAATGATACCAAGATATGGGGCGTCTGATATCCTCACTGTACCTGTCTGCTTGTACCATTTTGTTGTTGATGTCATTGTTAGAACATTGTCTGCAGCTCCAAAATTCGACTTTGAATATGATACTGCTATCTTTTGTCTAGCTGCATCCGTACCATTATTGCATCCTGCAGCTGTAACATATAAATAATCGCCTTCTTCGAATGTAAAGACCTTACGTATTGACTGTTCATTTTTTTCTGAATCCGAATTTCCATAACACTGTAGGTAACTTGTACCATTATATCCCCCCACTGGCACAACCTGATAATATGGAGCGGTTAGCTCACCGTTTCTTCCTGTAGTCCAATCATATAGTCCAAGATCGAAAGAACCATTCACGAGTTGATTGCCACCAAGATACATAGTAGCTCCTTCCACCTCTACGGGATCACCAAAGGATAGATTTTCATCTACTGCCATTACCTCATTGGTTACATACTCTTTTCCATTAAGGTCTATAACCCTTATACGATATCTGTAATTATTTTTCGCATTTATAGAGATATTGTAATTAGCAGCAACTTCCTTCAGTTCAACAGGCTCTAAGGTCTCCCAAGCAGAAGTATTGGGCTTCTTATATTCTATATTGCACAACTGATTATATTCACCATTATTCTCTCTGAAAGAAAGTTTCATTGTTTTGGTTTCAGGATTGTAATCCCCTGTAAGACTGCTTGGTCCTGCCTGCCTTGGATTTGTAGGTACTTTCTGGATGCTTGCATCATATCCCATACCTTCATCCATTTCAGAGTAATAAACACCTAACTTAGATAATTTCCCATCTTTATAAACCTTTGAAGCATCTGCTTCCGAATTCCATATAGCGTAACGTTCTACATATTTTGCAGAATTCAATTTTTCCAAGATAGGGGTTGTACCATTCAACATACATTCCTGATTCCTCTCCGAGAAAGATCCAGGTCCATCTGGAGCCTGCGCGAAGATTCCTCCAGAGGACCAGTTGCCGCTATTCCAAGAGGCTCCCCAAGTCCATTCTGAAATCCATATAGGTCTATTTCCATAACTGCTATAATAATAACTGAAATCGCCAAATGAAGACTGTGGCCAATAGCAATGCAAATCCAATAAATCACAACGCCATCCACGTGCATCGATAGAGTCAATAAACGCCCTTAAATGATTCCAAGACCCATCATGAGACGATTCTGAGCAAAGGCGCATACCTGTTGCCATAAGGTTTTCCCAGTTTGCAAGCACTGTTGCCACATCCTGTGGGTGATCATCAGCACTGTTTCCTGGCTCATTATTTGTTTTCATGTGACAGGACTCCGTTCTTAAACCACATGTTGCTGATGATGGATAATCCTCATAAATATGGTTTGGAACCCATTCAACATCAGGAGACAATGAAGCATTTCCTTGTGCCCAGTCATAACACCACGAAGAATTCAATGCATCATTGGCAGCATCTCGGCCGTCACTTGCAAGACCTGCCTTATGTACATTCCAC
Organism: Prevotella sp.; assembly: GCA_017475005.1. Lineage (GTDB taxonomy): Bacteria > Bacteroidota > Bacteroidia > Bacteroidales > Bacteroidaceae > Prevotella. Next base: position 43,023 of record JAFVGI010000020.1, read on the forward strand.
CACTTAAATATACGATACGATGTAATCTTCTGATCAAGGACAATAGGCAAAGACGATATTTCCAAATCGGCCTTATCTGCTATAAAGCAACGACTATATCCCCTACCCTTAGCACGGGTAGAAAATGTTACCATATATCCTCTCTTCAGTTTGAAAGAACGAATCTTATTGTTCAGTTTCTCTTCAGAAAGGGTATTCATATATCCACCTGAATTCTCTAAACCGAAGTCACTGACAGCCGTTCCACCATATTTTTGCTCCGAATAAACTGTCAATGGCTTAAAATCACTGCCATAAGGGTATATTATTGCACCACGGTTGTACACACGAACATCACAGTTGGTACCATTCACAGCCTGTTTACCATTTATATACACATGATTCTTGAGCCAATTTTCTATTACTTTACTCGGTTTTATCTTAGAAATTATAACAACCGCATGCTCAACATTTGTTATATTTACACTACCTGTCGTAGAGAAGGGTTCTGTGGATGTAATTGTATAATCCACATTTGCACTCACATTAACACTTCCCGTAACCTGTGTAACAGTCGTTACAGTATTTGCAGAAAAAACACTAATACAAGTGCTAATCCATATTGCAAAAAATAGAAAAGCTCTTTTCATATAATTGTCTTTAATAGTTTATCTTCTTTCCATTAATGATATTTATACCCTTTTGAGGAGATGTCAGTCTCTTGCCTGAGATGTCAAATATATTGTAGCCTTCAACATATTTCTTTTCCTGCATCACTGGGGTATTTATATCTGTGGGCTCCTCTCCGTTGTATATTTTTTCAATATTCTCTTCAGAAAGAGCACTATTATATATCCTAAAGTCATCAATATATCCCTTAAAACGAGAATCACTCACGAACTGACTTCTGCCAATATAATTGCGAACAGGATTTATATCAGTCGGACGTATTTTCATTGATGTGGATGATGCCACAGCAGTTCCATCAACATATAAGACAACCTTTGTATTACCGATTGTTACAGCAACATGATGCCATGCATTTCTCCCCAATACGGATGTGCTGAGGATTTCCTCTTCACCTCCATTCTTCATAACAAAACGCATCTGTGAGCCGTTGGTTGGAGTAAGGAACATATACTGTTCTGTTCCATTTCCAAAGTCAAAAATTCTCTGCCAGTTGGATGATGAAGTTGAATATACCCATGTGGCAATTGTAATTTCTTTGCTGCTTACTACGCCTGCTGGCAAAGACAGATGAGCAGTAGAACCATTAAGTGAAAGGGAAGATTCGCCTACCTTCTTTACAGAAGTACTATATGCAGCATATACATCTACAGCATCAAATATATTATTAGTTGCATCCTCAAGGGTATTATCAAATGTATAATATGCCACAAGAGAAGAAGGAGTCATCGTTGCCTTTACACTTACAGGAGTGGACGCTACAGACTGATTACGGCTCTTGTCAACAGCTTTAACCTTATATATATAGTTTTTTCCTTCCTCCACGTCATTGTCAATAAATTCCGTATCCTCAACCATACGTCCTATAACATCCCATGATGAGGACTCTATGGTTTCAGCTTCTTCGGCTCTATATACCATATATCCTGCAACGTCACTAGAGCTGCTTGCCGTCCATGAAAGTTTCAAGCTGCCAGACTGTTTCTCAACATTCAATGCAGTAGGAACTGCTGGGGCATCCTTCTCCAAAGAGGCATTCGTTGGAATAAATCTCCATTTCTGCAAATCATTACCTGTGAAAGTCTGTGTGACAACAGTACCAAGAGAACTTGTACCCGTAACTCCAAGATAAAGCCCAGAATGACGGGAACGTATATAGTAATAACCATCGCCAGCATATTCAAAGAACCACTGTTCATTAGTACCTCCAGCACCATTCCATATAATAATATTAGCACCAGCAGAAGTACTCCAATCCTTAAGGTCTATAACATGATAATTATGTCTCTCACTACGTATAATATAATATCCGAAATCACCGCCACTTGTATTTGCTATAGGCTCGAATATCCATCTTTGATAATTGTTGGATTCTGTTCCATTGTATGACCCCTTGTTAATAACTGTTCCGTCTTGGTCAGTCTTTGCCGTAAAACAATATTTGCACCCTTTGTTCTGAATGACATTACTACGATCTGTATATATAGGTTCAATTGGCACATCCTCACCATAGTTCACCTGCACCATACGCTCTGCGTTATGCTGTCCCACATCATATCCAGTACCAGCAGGCAAGAACATTGGATATCCATATACTGGTCCATAAGAATCATAATATACAGGTCTGTCAATAGAAGCTATTTCATACGTCTGTGGATTTGCCTGCCTTTCACTACATCCAAGGAAGGCTGCCACCTGCATTCCCTGTGGCATTTTTCTCTTTGGGTCTTGCCATTTATAAACTGACGCTGCAGTCCATGTAGAACGATTCTCTGCATACCCTATTTCCTTGCCATAATATGAAGCTTTACAGAATTCTCCACGTGAGACGCCATCCCAGCCCCACCATATTCCTTGCTGCAAACCATAATGGATACCGACGAATGCTTCCATCGTATTATGCAACTCATCTGCTGTGGCAACATGTCCATTATTGCGTACAGTCTGCCAGAAGTTGACATAGTTATCGAAAGAACCTGCTAACTGGTGGGTATTACCCTCACTAACATAAGGCTTCACACCATTGTACCATGTTAGAGCCTGGTCACAGTTCAGGGTATTGCCAGCAGATATCCGTATTCCAGAAAGATCTGTATCCTCTGTCAGAAGTCTGGCAATCTCCTTGAAGTGTGCCACTGTTCCCTGATCGGTCCATCCTTCTTTCACTCCAGCATCAGCATCAGCATAACCCTTAAAGTCAGGCTCATTGAAGGGAGAAATAGTCACAACATTAAATCCCTTATTACGTGCATACAGGACAGTAGCCTTAATCACTCTGTACCAGTTAACTGGTTTTCCATAATAATTTGCTTTATAAGTAGGTCCTTTGTCTGGATCACTCCATTGTCCGTTATCATGATTGAGTGCTATATCCTTAATTCCCGATAATCCTATATGATTAAGACGCGTTTGCAATGCTGCCTGCTGAGCAGAAGACAATACCAAATCCTCACCTACTATATCTGTAGCCTGAAAAGACACACGTCCTATTTTTAGAACATCCTTGGTAATATAGTTTGTACCACGTATAACATTGTCTTCAGAATCCCATGCCGTATCCATTCCCCACATAACAGGAGATGCTGGGGTGGAAAGCAAAGAGATATCTGCACCGACCCTATAAGTTACAGGTACTGCAGAATAAACACTTGTCTTAATATACTGAGAAGTACGGGCCGGTCTTTGCGCAAACGATGTTGCTGGTATTCCCAACAACATCGCGCCTATAAATATTTTAAATGTTTTTTTCATTAGAATCCTATTTGATTATTCCATTTCAGATACCAGTTATTCTTGTCCGTAAGATCTACTTTTATGTCACCATTGATATCTCTTGCCTTAATCTTATTCGCAAGATATGAGGGATCTCCACGTCTTAGCGCGACTCTCATAAGATCATAGAAGCGATAACCTTCAAAAGACATTTCAAGAGCTTCCTCATCCATAATCATATCTTCCACTTGTTCCTGTTCCCATTTTAGATAATCTGCAGCAGAAAGACTCTTCTTTTTATCGGCATCATATGGCATAAAATATCCACGGTCTCCATAATCAACACCATTCTGTGGACGCATTACCGTAAATCCACATCCACGTCCGTGGATACCAATTGTATTTTGGCTTGCGTATGTTGATATATCTGTCGGATTGGTAACCACGATATATCTATTGCTACCTGCGCCAGCAGAAGGGAACGGGAAATTATTATTAAGATATTCCTTCGCAGGTTTATAATATGGAACAATACTATCATTTAGTATTGTGTTGTTCACACCTGTAGAAAGAATATGGTACGCGAAGCGTGGGTAACCTGCACAGTTCAATGCCTCAGCTAACCTCAGATATACTAGTCCACGACGATAAATGTGTACATTTGGTGTAGAATATTTTCGAATCGTTTGTTGTTCCACAGTCTCCTTCGTAAGTGGATGTGTGCCATTCTGATCATAATCCCAAACGGTTCCAAGTCTTAAGTCTCCCCAAAATTGCTCTGGTACAGTGCCATCTTTTGGTACAATCTTTATCTCACCATCACCATCCCACTTATTGTAATAGTAGTTCTGAGCAGCAGATAAATCACGTAATACCTTTGATGGATTCACTTGCGCTACATAATCATTATTTTGGGTAGAATTGAATATGTCACGGAGATGACTGTAATTTCCGTTAGATGGAATATCCTCCATCGGTATCATAGTAATTAACTCTGATGTAGAATACATTGACTCATCAGCAAAAAAGTTTATATACGATGATCTCCAACCCAGCCAACTGTCATCCGTCCAATTTGTTGCCATACTCGTTGTAGGATATACCGAGTTTTCACCATTTCTAAGAGATATATATTTGTAATAGTATTCTGCTGCTCTCAAGTAATTTCCAGCCCATAAGTTCATATCTCCTAGTAACAAACGCAATGGAACATAGAATAATCTTGATGGTTTAGATGCTACGTCTCCATAATTTGGCAATTCTATGTATGATACATTCTGTGTACTGTCATCTAACTCTGGGTTGTCTGCCAGTCCGTCATCATACAAGAAGTAGTCACAGATATCATTAATACCATACATTGGATAATCTTTCTCCGCTTCTTCCTTTGACAAAATAGGTTTTGTAACAAATGGCACTCTACCATAATTGAGAACTAATTGGAGATACGTCCATGCACGTATTGACTTTACAGCAGCATATTCCTTCTTGAAAAGGCGTTCACCACGGTTATTCTGTTGTGCACTGTCAACGTTAGCTATAAAATAGTTACAGTTATTTATGATGGCATAATAATCACTAGGCACATTATATTTATTATCATCACCTATCTGGAAATTTGCTATATCTCTTAAGTCAGAAGAGGTATGCTTATTCACGTTAACAAGGTCTCCACGGAGTTCACCTAATAATATAGTACGATCAGCTATTGCCTGCACCTTATTAAGAATACCGGTAACAGAATATATGGTGTCACTTGCACCTACCAAATGGTTCTCATCCGCCTCCACAAGGTGGTTTGACTCCACATCAAAGAACTTCTGACATGAGGTCAACGATAATCCTACCGCTAACCCTAATACTAGTTTTATTTTATTTAGTTTCATAGTATCAAATAGAATTTAGAGTTTCACTTTTACACCAAAGACAATACTGCGGTTAGAACCGACCTTGCCATAGTCAATTCCTTGTCCTATAACAGAGTTCGTTACAGAAACTTCTGGGTCGCTACCCATATATTTTGTAACAGTAAATAGATTATTTCCCTGTATCCAGAACTCCAATCCCTGCAAGAAAGAAGTATTCATTGGCAGATTGTAAGACAGGGTGACACTCTTTAGTTTCAGATATGAACCATCTTCTATCCATCTATCACTGAAACGGCTGTTACCCATTGGATCTTGGAAAGTCAACTTAGGAACATCTGTAACATCACCTTCAGCCTGCCACCTTTGTGTAAGATTTGTTGTCTGATTCATGAATCTTGAACCACCTTCAAGTTGTGAACGCATATAGTTATATATATCATTACCAATAGAATAATTGAAATTCACATCCAACTTGAAACGCTGCCATGATAAAGAAGAGAATATATTACCATAGATATCAGGGTTAGGATCACCTATTACCTGCATATCATTTTCATCAATGCGCTTATCACCATTAACATCTTCAAATCTAACATCACCGGCACTAAATTCATGTTTGTCAACACCATTCTCACTTAGGATATATAATCCCTCTGCTTTTGCTTCTGCTGTTGTTGCGAATACACCATTTGTTTTATATCCATAGAATAGATTTGCAGCCTGTCCTTCTTTCGTTATGATATTGGCGTTATACACAGATGTCACTACATAGTCCTTTCCATCACTACGTCCAAGAGACTTTATAGTGTTCTTGTAGTGTCCCATAGAAGCACCGATAGACCATGACCAGTCCTTTGTTGCGATAACCTTGCCATTAACGTTGACATCGAAACCTTTGTTGTTCATTTTTCCACCATTTGTCCACTGCTCACTAATTCCTGCCAACATGCTCATTGTTTGCAAAGAAAGAAGGTCGGAGGTTCTACTCCAGAAACCATTAATACCGAAATGCAAACGATTCTTTAAGAAATTAGCTTCAAGACCAAGGTTCCATCTCTGCGTGCTTTCCCACTTAATATCGTTGTTACCGATGGAGACAAGACTCAAACCTGCTACAGAATTCATATATAACTGAGAAGCGAAATATGTCTTCGCTGCAGTAAGACTCACATCATCATTACCACTGACATCGTATCCACCTGTCAACTTGAGGTAGTCTATACCTTTGACATTAGCCATCCATGATTCGTTAGAGATAATCCATCCCAACTGTACTGCAGGGAATATTCCCCAAGGTACACCACCAAATTTAATAGCACCACCTCCACGGTTCTTACCGAAACGAGAAGAACTGGAAGCTGTCAGATTCACCTGTGCATAGTATCTTCCACGGTAATTATAGTTTCCCTGTGCATATACATCAATAGCACGCCATGACTCATCAACGCCCTTTGCATCTACATTAAGAAGACCTTTTGATAAGAATGGTGTCTTATCAGATCCAGTGTTATAACCCTCGGGAGCTGAAGAATTATAATTCTCAAACATCATTCGCATACCACCAAATACTGAAACAGAGTGTGCTTCATATTGATTCTTCCAGTTAAGACGTGTATCTGACTGTAAAGAATTCTGACGTGATGTCTTCGATGCAACGAGGTTCTCACGATTTGCATTTACAGAAGCAACATAGTATGTTGGAACACCGTTAATAGGTATATAATACTTATTATTTGTATTCAACAGATTATAAGTAAAATGCTCTGATATAAAGAGGTTTGGCAATATTTTATATTTTGGTGTTATTGACAGATTGAGCATAGAAGTCTCAAAACGATTCTTATGCTCTGCATCAGCATATTCATTGAATGCAACAGGATTACCAAGCCTGTAGTTATAGTTAGCATATCCTACAAGAGCCTCATCAAGATATGATTCATCTTCGATGTCATAAACTGAAGAAGAGAAAGATCCTACTCCATTTGAGAAACCATATGCATAAGGGCTCATGAAAGGAGACTTAACATATGCAAGGAATGCTGGTGATGTAGGAGTTCCTTCTGTATAACCTGATGGTGCCGTATCATCACGCAAGGAGCGAGTAGTATTCACAAATGATGCATCAAAACGTACATCCAAACGGGATGTTAATGCGATGTCAGAATTGAAACGTATATTGATACGATTCATATCATTATACTTCAACGTACTGTTTGCTAAAGTATATCCCACAGACAAGTTATATTGTGCTACATCATCACCACCCATGACATTAATGCCGTAGTTGTGTGTAATAGAAGCACGATATATTTTATCCTTCCAATCCGTGCTTGTATGATAGCGGTTATAATAAGGATAAGAAGGGTCATTTACCAAGAACTTGAAATCAGAACGCTTCGAATTTGTACTACCAAGCATTTCAGATGCATAGTTACGATATTGTTCTGCATCCATCATGTCGTAGTATTTTGGCTTCATATTGATACCAACAGATGCAGAGGCAGTAATACGTGTTGCCATAGAGGTAGAACGCTTTGTTGTGATTAAGATCACGCCATTCGCACCTCTTGCACCATATAATGCTGTTCCATTGCGCATCACCTCTACATTTGCAATGTCCGCAGGATTGATGCCTGTCAGCACATCATTATAGAAACCTGAATGTAACTGCTCACGATTGTATTGTTGATCTAAAATCACACCGTCAACTACAACCAGTGGTTGTGCATTTACGTTAAGAGAGTTTAGACCCTGTATAAACATTGACATTCCCTGACCAGGTGAACCAGAACGCGATGTTGAGTATGCATATGCACCCAACTGATTCTGTATTTCTTCCTTGATATTGGTAGCATAAGAATACTTAAAGTCATCAGCACTTACGTTCTTTAGGATACTCTCTTCTGTTGCATAATCTGTTTTAAAAGATGTAGGTAGCAATGCTACTTCCTTCTGCGCTTCTCCTTCACTGAGACCTATTGTTGCAGCATTGAAATCAGGAGTACTGATATATAGTCCCGTAGAGAAAACAGGAACCTGAATATTATATTTACCTTCATCGTCTGTCAATCCAGAATACCCTTCAATAGCGGTAGCCTTTACAATGACACCCGACAATGGAGTCCCTGTAGAAGCATTAATTACACGACCTGTAACAGTACGAGTTTCGTATTGCTTTTTCTTAACCTTAACGACTTTTCGTACAACAGCCTCCTCTTCAAACTCTTCATCCTGTGCATAGGCAAAAGTCGAACTGAACGCCAATGCCAACGCTAACATTCCGTATTTATAGATATATTGTTTCATAAGTTATAGGTTGTTTTTGATGTCTTCGATGGTTTTATCTATGACAGGTGAAAGTAATATTCTATCCAAATATAGCATATTTGACTTTGTTATACCCACTTTATCTGTGAGCACATTTACCTCTACACGCAGTTTGACCATTGGGTCAGGTAATCCCCATGTACAAGTTGGGAATTTTATCCTTCCAATCCATGTTTTATGAACCTCTGTAGGATCTGTTTCATAAGAATATGGTTTATTTCTTGAATAATCATCATCTATTGAGATATCACCAAAACTCTCAACCTGTATGGAGCCCAATTTTGACGGATGCTTATCAGCAGAATCGAATGCAAGGGTGTCTTGGATTCCCTCTGGATTCTTGCAGTAAATTGTACATTTTATGCGAGTTGGTAAGACATCAGTATCATACTTATTATATGCTGTAGATGGTACCGTGCATACATATAAATCGTACCATACATTAGAAAGAACATTTGTAAAATTAAACAAGGCACCAGACATTTTGGCATTAGCATCCGATTCTAACTTACAGAATGTATGTCCCATTATATCATCATAGAAAGGTGAAGAACTCTTAGCATCTCGTGATATCAACTTTGGTCTTCCATCCTTTTTGGCATCATAATTATTTTTGACATAGTATAAAGAATCGAGTGTTGATTTTGCCTCAGCCTCCATACTAATATCTTGCATGAAAGTGTTTCCTCGCTGTATTTTCCATTCATTAGCTTTAAAGGCAACACCATTAGAACACGTATAACTGTCAGTGTCAACAAAAATACCAGAAGAAGGTACTGTAGGCTGAACTTCATAAGGTGACATATATTCATATACTCGCTTATCAAAAGAGCCATACAATAACTTTCTATATCCATAAGACGTAGCAAGTGGTGATTTTACCGAATCAACCTTTTCATCAGTACCAAGCTTCGGATTTGTTGTTCTACTGAACTGAGCACCTGCAATGATGTTATATCGTGGCAGGATATACTCGAAAGAGTCACGTAGTTCAGAACTTACCACAGTATCAGGAGACTGACTATTATGAACATACTTAAAGAAATACTTGTTGACATCATATTGTTCTTTCCACGCCTTGTTGGTAGGAAGCACAGCATAGTAAGAACTGTCCTCAGAATCAAGTCTTGCCTTAATCCATTTATTAAGAATCTCGTTGTTAACCACAGTAACAGAATCGAGATACTGTTGCTTACCATCAACTATTTCTCCCTTTACAGATTCATCTGGATTGAAAGTTGTAAAATGATAATGGTACAGGAAATTAGACAAACTATCAAGTCCCTCGTCTCCACCCTGTTCTTTCTTTATAAATTCATATATATTTTGATAGTAATTTATCTGATCACGCAGAGTATAAAGCACACCATTCGAAGCAATGAGATTCTTCTTTTGGAACTCTATCCCCTGCAGCGAATTAGGTGTAAACCAACTGCCCTTACCATTCATCATACGAAGTGATTTCGCTTCCATGACATCAGAAACAGTATAATTATAAAGAGCTATATGGTTCTGTATGAATTCTACTATTGCGGCGTTCTTTTCATCCTTTACACCTGCGGCCTTTTCTGCATTATACAATGCAATTATCTTATCACGATCCGCAGCAGTAAACTTTTCATTTACTGGTGCAAAAACAGTAAATACCTGACTCGTAGCAAGCCTGGAGGCATACCCTGTTGCTTCCAACACTGCAGCGAAGTTGGACAACTCCTCATCACTAGTGATGTTCTCCCACAGTGTAGCACCATTTCCCGTCACTACAGAATCGAAATGATCTTTGTCGGAGCAGGAAGAGAACAATAGCATCAATGCTATAGCCAATCCTGACAAACATGTTATCTTTTTCATATTCATTCTTTTTTATTTAGAGATCGTCCTCCGTTTTATCTCCTGTTATATCATATATACTCCTTGGCACAAGTTCAAGATAATCAAGCATAGCCTCTTTTGTCTTTGCAGTAAGACCCTGTGATACGTTTTTAATACGGAGTGTGTGCCTTTTACCTGCTTCGATATTAACCGTACAGAGTACCTTACGAGCTGTATTACGCATCTGTGAGAAAGTATTATACTTACCACTTATCTCACCATTTGAACTGTTAAATACAGAATGTGGTCCACGATAATACCCTTTATTCTTCAGAATCTTGAAGTCCTCTTGGCGCTTTTCATCATCCTGACGCAATTCTTCATATTTTATATTACCCCAGTCAGAAGCAGAGATACCATAAACCTCTGCAAGTGTCTTTGAGAAGTCGAGAGGAAGTCCTTGAGCTTTATCATCAAAATAAATCTGCACCTGTCCACGATAGTTGGCTGCATCATTAGAGGTATTCATCGGAGCAAAGCCCAAACGTATTTGCCACATACCGGAAAAAGGAACCGGAGGCAAGTCAAATGTAATGTCAAAGAGGTCTTGTGCATCCATTTCGTCACCATTCATTGAATAGTAACCAGATCTTGCATACCAGTATATGAGACGAGTATCATCAGTATTGAACTTAACACCAGAAAGATATCCCTGTGGAAAACGATAATTCGTTCCTTTGTTAGAACCTGTGATATTTGGTCCGTTCATACGGATGTTATTTGTCATTATCTCCGGGAATATCGTAGAGAAATCCATACGGATACGTGTGTTGAACACATCATTCTTCGTTTTATTTCCTTCATCATAATAAGTTAGAATATCATCTACATAGAAGTATATACCATTGGCAGCATTATTGTCTTGCACTTCGACTGATGGCTGTACGTGGACACCTTCCGCTTTATTATCCTTGTTAAAGTTACGATTAATGTAGTAGTCACCCTTCACACCAGTTCCAAGCCAATCTCCCATATCATCACTTTGACCAGCAACTGTCAGATGCTGTACTTTTATCATAGAGTATGGCAGACGAGTAGTGTACCAATCTGTTGGGTTCACGATGTCTCTATCAATACCTGCATCCTCACGTACAGTCAAAAAGTTGTATCCTTGCACGTTACGATCAAGTATATGATATGCCATAAACTTATACAATGGATGTTCCGGATTGGCATAATCTGTAGAAGTATAAGGCACTGTTGTCGTATAATACTTTGATGCCAGTTCTGACAGAGCCAATATATTTTGAGAAACATCACCTTCAGCATTAAACTTATTGGTAAGCGTACTGTTATACTTCTCGAGAGTCTTGTCCTTTACCATGAAAGCCGTAAAACCATACAAGCGTCTTTGAGGATAAGAAACATTTTCTTTTTCACGGCTACCAGTAGGGAGAGCCTCATCCGCCCATGAACTGTTCTTATTTTCATCATATTTCTTTTTATATTGCTTATCCTCCACTGAGTCCATCAAACTGTTCAGTTCAGTAAGTTTGAGCGCCTCCACATAAGTCTTAATATACGGATCGCCTTCCATGAGGTCTGCCACACCACTTGACTGATTTGTTACGACAGCATCAACACGATGTACCACACCATTGGTAACAGTATCATTCTGGTGAGTCTGTGAGAAGAATATTGTTGCTTTTTTATTAACAATAACAATACCGTGTCCCTGTTCATCATTATCCTGCATCACCTCGATGTTTCTCTGCATCATATTCTGTGTAGGTAGTACACCTGTAGGCATGTCTGATGTTAGATATATTTCTGACAAAAGATGAGTACGAGCTATCGTGTCACACAAAGCCCCATCGCTCAACAATTCCTCTAACGTTATATGACGCTCATTGTTGAGATAGTTCATTATCGCATTGTTATCGGGCAAGAATAGCGTATAATGTCCATAAGCCGAAAGCTGATCCATGAGTTTGCCACTTGTGGAACTTTCTTCAGCAGGTACTGCATGGTTTACTATTTCTGTAAAATATGAGTACTCTGGATATTCTTTCAAGTAGTCACTCATCATTCTCGCTGTGAAGGTGGAATAGTTATCTGCACTTGGCTTGTCGGAACATGACACTAGTACAAGTGCCATCAAAAGCACTATTCCTGACATATATTTTACCTTATTCATAGTACTGAATGTATTGAAGTTTTTAATGAATTAATCCTCTGTTTCTCCACTGCTATATGCAGGATTCTGAGCAGCCTTAAGGTATGGGTTTATCTTAACCTCTTCATTGTAGTAAGGCCAGAAAAGAGCATCCTCAAGGGCAAATCTTGTATTAATTGTATTCTCAAGTGCTGTTGACTTGTTCTTTACCTGTGAGCGTAGATATTCGTTTTTAACAGAATTTGTAGGATTTTCCCTAAGTGAACGTCTAACGAGGTCGTAGAAACGTTTTCCTTCAAACATGAGTTCACGATTACGCTCCTGATATACAAGGTCTGTAATAGCCCTCTTTGTTTTAATATTATCAGTTGTTAGAGTATCCTTTAAAGGGTACTGCATTACGGAGCGCTTATTGACAGCATTTACAAGATTGAAAGCTTTCTGCAGGTATTTTTTGTCTTCATCAGAAGAAACATTTTCTGTTGCTTCCGATATTTTCAAAGCATAAGCCTCTGCTTGCATTAGCATAACATCAGTAAGACGATAGATTATCCAGTTTGACTTATTGTAGGAAGCGTAATCTTTACCTGTACTATAAGGAAGGGGATATACCACTTTCATGTCTTTGGGGTTAGTAGTAGAAAGTTCTATCTGCAGAGGTCCTGGATATGACGCAGTAAACTTACGTACCATCATTGGTGTTCCATAAAAGTTCTCGTATCCACGAATATCAAGTCCAATATTCTGCTTATCATAAACTTTGTATGTTATCTGTTCCTCATCCAATCCTACATATGAGGAGTATGTAACAAACGGAGAACGGTCTAAGTTTCCGTAGAAATTACTTGCAGGAACATTTGATGGAGAGTTTTGAGCATTTCCAGTCTTGATATAGTTAATTTCAAAAATACTCTCAATGCTGTTACCTTTTATAAAAATCTGTGTAAACGCATTACCATAAGTATTTTCTCTTGAACGTGTTGGAATTATAGGATACCCACCAAACTTGTCAAAGTCACTCAGGTTATAATCTTTTTTCTCCTTGATTTTTTCTTTCTTATAATCAATTATAGCCTGAGAATATTCGATACACTTGTCATAATTCTGCTGCCACAGATACATATCAGCAAGCATTGCATATATAGCCCAGCGTGTGATACGACCTGTATTGTAATAATTCTTCAAACTGCTCTCATCACTTACCTCAGGATAAGCAGAAACAGCATTATCCTTCACAGCCTCAAGAGAAGCAATCAATTTACCCAAAATATCGTCGAACGATGATACCGGAATAGTATACTCCTGAGTATCGTCGAGGGAGGCCTCTTCAGTATAAGGTACATTACGGAATGTACGTATAAGGTACCAATACATTAGAGAGCGAATTGCCGTAGCCTCCGCAATGTGAGCACTTACCTCGCTGACTGTATATGAAGGGTCTTTCGAAGCCACTTCGTTTGCATAATAAATAGCAGTATTACAACGATTTATAATATTATAGAATGCCCTCCAGTTAGTGTACCAGTTAGTAGCATTGATACCTTCTTTAAGTGCGAGGGTCAAACTTGGATCCTTTGTTTCATCAGCAATGTTGACATTCTCTGAACGGAACTCACCCCATATCATCATTCTGGCAGTTATTTCCTCCTCAGCCATCACGGAATAGCAACCTGCTATTACGCTCTCGATATCGGATTTTTCATTCCAGAAGTTCTCAAGGGTAATAATATCTCGGGGATCCACTTCAAGATAGCCTCCGCATGAAGTGAGACCCAGCGTAAGTGCCATAGCACCCAGTATATATTTTCTTATTGTCTTCATAGTTGTATGTCAATATTTTAGAAGTCAACGGTGAGACTGAAAGTATAGTTCTTTGTACGCGGCAACTTACCTCTATCCACAGCAGGATTATAGGTTGATGCCGAAATATCTGGGTCAACACCTGTATATTTAGTAATTACGAATGGGTTATATGCTGTGAAAGACAGAGCACAACGTGACAGAGGCACGCCCCACTTTTTTAGTAAAGCCTTTCTAATAGTATAAGACAATGTCATGTGTCCGCAACGAAGATATGAACCATCCTCTACGAAGCGGTCAGAGAGAAGTCTGTTGTAGTTTGAGTCTCCACCATACATGGCACGTGGAATAGATGTCACATCGCCCTCCTTACGCCAACGGTAGTTCACAGCCTCACTCTGATTGTCGTTAGATGCCATTGCCTCGTTGTCCAGACGGGCAAGGTTAATAATGTCAACACCTACACGATATGTAAACTGGGCATTGAATCTCCAGTCACCATAATTCAGTGAGAATCCGAAACCACCAGTCAACTTAGGCAGAGAAGAACCGAGATATACGATATCCAGGTTGTTTATCTGACCATCATGGTTTATATCTTCATAGATAGCATCACCACCTTTGAAAGAGTAGTTCTTACCAGTTCCAACATTTGTGAAGTTGAACTTCTGCTGCAACGGAGCACCTTGTTCGTCAGTAATTATTTGTCCATCAGCATTTGTTGCGACAGGGAATGTAATACCATTATTGATAGCATTCTGCAATGTAGCAGCCCCATTAACGGAACCATCAGCATTGAAGACTTTAAAACCATCAAGTGACACAGGAACAACATTACCTGTCATCATGTTCTTAGCCGTTTCATATTGGTATTGATATACTCCTTTATAACGGAAACCGTAGATAGAGTTCAACGGATTCTTAACCTTTACATATGATAAAACCTGAGCATTCTCATTTTTGAAAGTTGTGTTCATGCCTCTAAGGACATTCTCATCCATTTCGAGCAACTCACTTCGGTTGTTAGCAAAGTTTACATTCACATCCATAAAGAACTTACCCTTCTTGATAAGCTTATTTGTGTTAATATGGAATTCCCAACCTGTATTGCGGAGTTTACCTGTATTTCTGTAATCAAGTGCTGTAAAACCGGAATTTGAAGGTATCACATATCCACCCATAAGCATGTCTGAACGTGTAGATCTGTACAATTCAAATGTTGCTGTAAGACGATCATTCATGAAACCGAGGTCAAAGCCCAAACCGAAAGTAGAGACCTTTTCCCAACTGAGGTCTGTAAGCCTCAAGTTTTTCGGAGCCATCGTATTCATACCTAAATATGATGTACCTGAAACATATTGTGAAGTATAAAGATAGTTCTTGTTTGGAGCATTACCCACAAGTCCCCATGAAGGACGAATAGAGAGCATGCTGAGCCAGTTTCCTTTGATTGACTCCATGAATTTCTCATCAATAGCATTCCAACGAAGAGAAACTGCAGGGAAATAACCCCATCTCTTCTGAGGACCAAACTTGGTAGTACCATCAATACGCAGAGAAACGTCAACCATGTAGCGGCTCTTGTATGCATAGTGATTAGAGAAAGTGAAGTACATCTGCTTGTCCTCAAAATAGTAAGCACTTGGATTAGTTACTATATCACCTGCCGTTGGAGACTCTACCCCACCAGAAGCCAAACCTGTACCAGAAACACCCTGACCAGTCTGTGATCCTGTCTTCAACTCAAAGCGTCCCATTGTTATGACAGAATGGTCCTTGTTTTTGAATGCTGGTGTAAAAGTAAATGTATGCTTTGTTCCAAAATATACATTCTTAGCACTTCCTTCATAAGAAGTATTTACACCTGAACTCCAGTTCACAGATGTGAGAGCCTGAGGATAGAACTTATCTGAATAGTTATTATATACATCCATATATACCTGTCCCCTCCATGTAAGACGATGGTGGTCCTCATCCATACCGAGAAGTTCATAGTTAAGGATGAGTTCAGGAATAATGCTATATCTTGACTCATTATTCTTTGCCAGATGTGCTAATGCCACAGGGTTATCTTTCTTACGCTGGTCATTTTCGAAAACAGCATTACCAATGTATGGACCAGACTGTATCATATTGTAATAAGAACCCAAAGGATTACCATCCTTATCTTCCTCATAGATAGCCATGTTAGGCATCTTTGTGAGTGCAATGGAATAAAGGTCTGTATAGTTGTGATTGTATCTTGTATATACGAGGGAGAAGTTTGTCTGTACACGAATGCGCTCAGAGATGTTATAGTCAAGGTTCACACGTGTTGACAAACGTCTCATCTTATCCTCGATAGAAGTACCTCGCTCCTGGTCAAAACCACCAGAGAGACGGAAGACAGCTTTCTCACCACCACCCTGAATAGTAACATAATGGTTTTGCAGGATACCTGTCTGTGTTACATTTTCCAACCAGTCGGTATTATTGTTATACTGCTGATACTCTGAGAAATCAGGGTTATAGTTAATCTCATTAATATTTGCAGATGCAGCATCATCCTGTTTTGGATTGAAGTAAGCCTCTTTGAGCAACATGGTGTAGTCGTCACCATTAAGCAGTTTTGCACCGGCGCCCTGTCTCTTGAATGTCACCTTACCAGAATAAGTTACTTTTGGTTTACCACGAGAACCACGTTTTGTAGTAAGTTCTATGACACCATTACCACCCTTTGAACCATAGATGGCTGTTGCAGCAGCATCCTTGAGCACTGTGATAGATGCGATATCTTCTGTATTTACGTTAAGAAGCTCTGCAAACTGTTCTTCGTTAGCTGTTGAGCTGTCAAAGTTTGTCAGGTCAAGCTCTTCACGCACATTACCATCGACAACAATCAATGGGTTTGAAGAAGTAGCTCCAGAGAGTGATGTTGAACCACGCAGACGCATTGTAGAACCAGAACCCAGTCCACCACCATTACCTACGATATCCAGTCCGGCAATACGACCCTGAAGAGCCTCATCGATAGAGGTGATACCAAGACCTTCAAATTCCTTTGTCGAGATGGACTGTTGTGAGAAAGACACCTCTCGTTCAGGGATAGGCAGACCATTACCTGTCATACGCTTCTTTGATTTTACGGTTACCTCCTGAAGGACGGTCTTTGACTCAAGCTTAATATCATAGGTGGTCTTGTCTATTTTCAATGTTTGAGTATCCAATCCCACATACGAGAATCTAATCTTGTCACGGCTATTCTTCACCTTCATGGTAAAGTTACCATTCATGTCGGTAATAGCAGACTCTATGATACGTCCGCTACCATCTATCTCACACACGGTAGCTCCCATAAGGGGTCCGAAATCATCGGAAACGACACCATGTACAGATGTTATGTCTTGTGCATAAGCAGGCAATAGTGCTAAGGCTGAGACAAATGCCAAGACAGCTATCTTTATATATTGTTTCATAGTAATCATTGATTTTATATCAGGTTATTATGCTCATGGTTTATTAGGCAGTTTAGCCCTTTCCCACCAATTCTTCTGCTGTATTGTCTTGTCGTAGCAAAGTACACCATTTATCTTGTGGACAACAATATATGATGATGCAGCAATCTTGCTGTTATATACATTATTAGCAGTTAATGCATCATAGCCACTAGGCAATTCTATCCACATCTCACGACCAGGCTTGTTGTAGTATTCAGTAGCGAAAGGTATAGGAGAATCATTACCAGAACCTTTTACACTACCAGAAGTAGCATCAGTCGTTACGCTAACAGTATAGAAGCGCTTGTTTGCCATGTTAAGAGTACCAGTCTCATATTGTGTATTGTTACAAGGAGCACCACCAACATATACAGAATTATCCTGTATGTGATATTTTACGAAATTAGTGATAATACTAGCTGCTGTATCTTGCGCTGCTTTTATCTCCTTATCTGTAAGACTTGGATAATTGTCCATGCTTATCTTATCAAAATCCTCCCATGTAGGCAGATAACCTGCATCTATCCATTTTTGTACCTCCTCATCTTTTGGCACATAGACAGTATAGTTATAGTTATCAAAGTTTTTATAATTGAAGTCATTCATCAAACAAACAAACTTTGAGTTTGTACTTGAGGACAAGATATATTGTGTTTGAGCATCTTTTGAAGGCTTATATATCATATCATAAAACAGCTTGTCACCACCAGATTTGTCAGCCTCTTCTTTCAACAGCTTGTATAATGATTTAGAAGCTGTCTGAGGAACACGTGACTTTACAACTGTATTATCTATTGAAGCGTCAGCGACAATACCATAGGTATTACCATTGCTTTCCGGATATATATTGTCAACAGTTATGTCGTAGCCACGCTCCATCTGCAGACCGCCTCTTACTTTGTTACCTTTAACACCAACAGTAGAGCCAGCCTTTGTCTTATAGAATTCCTGTGAACCACTGATTTCACCCAGTACAATAGCATTGTCCAGATAGTCAAATAATCTGTTAGCAACAATAGTTGATGATACATTTACAGAACCAGCACTACTCATGGTTACTGTACCATCATTCGCTACATCTGCCTTATATGCTTTTGCAACAACAGCACCTTTTGGTCCATGATAGCCGGCTGTATCAACATAACACTCATATATCCAAGAATTACCTCTATCATCCACCATTCCCCAAGAACATGGGTCAATAAAACGTACTACCTTTCTGTTCTTCACATCATTGGTATTACCTTTTGACAGAATCATGTTATAAGGTATTATGACATTGAACTTAGAGTCCATAGCTGTCAGATATGGTGTGAAATCAAGGTCGTAATCTGAATTAGGACTTCCTGAAACACGTCCCTGCATAGCCTTGTAGATAACTTGGAATGACAACTCGTCTGGCTTTGTTGGATCAGGGTCACCGCCATACATAAGTGCTGGGAATGTCACAGAAGAGAACTCTGCAGGTTCAAACACCTTGTTAACTACATATACAACACCATTACATCCCATGAAACATTTTACGATGTTCCCTTCTACTATGTTGAGAGGCATCTGGGCATCATTCTGTACAGATTCAAACTTTGAAGGAACAGTAGCAGCAAATGAACCGAAGGTATTTACATTAATGAGTTTTGCCACTGTTTCAAGGTCAATCTTCTCAAAAGAACCATACCTGTCAACCAAGGTTTTTCCGACACCACTGGTGAGCCATGAATTCACAGCATCATCAGAAGGAACTAACATCACGCCAGCATCATTTTTCATAGAAACCTCTGCTGCTGTATACTGGTTCCATCCTGGATCCAGTTTCAACAGGGTAGTGCTCAAGTTATCAGCAGTTTTGCCTGTAGGAGAGGTAAATTGATGATTAGTACTGGTGTTAAGATAACGCAATACATACAAATCCTTATCAGCCAGTTCTGGATGTTGTCTATCAAATACCAGTTTTTCATTTTCAGACATTACGACCTTCTCAGGTGCACTGAAACGCGAAAGGAAACTAGCCCATTTGGTAGTACTTACATCTTTATTCTCATCACGAATAATAGCTGCCATATTAGGATTGGTTTCCATCACGCCATTTACTACATAGATGTAACCATTCTTACATGTCTGCTCTGAGCTTATTACCTTCTTGCCGCTTATCCATGAGTCATTGATATTGTCAGACTCACCATTAGAGATGATCTTCAGGTCAGTATCCTTGATATTATTCTTCTGCATGTATGCAGGCAAAAAGTGTATCATCGGAGTAGGAGAATCATCCTGCATGATATATATTGCCTTGTTTGCATCCTTTACTTCTTTCCATGCCTTGTTTACAGGATCACCTGGTAAGTCAGGATTGCTCGGAAATTCAGAAGGATTCATTACAGGCACATTATCGTATATGCTTGCTGCTGTTTCACGACGCATACACGCACCCTGCTCTGGGTCACCATTAACGGTTGTAGCCTCAATATTGGACATAAGCTCTATGAGGTAAGCATTGTTAATCATTGTACCATTGAAGAGCTCTTTTTTCTGGGACTTTGTCAGTTCATCGTATGATCTGACTCCCCATGTGTTGCTGCTGAACCATTTGTCGTATTCCTCATCGGACGCAACAAACAGCGTTTTTGAACCTGTCTGCGAGAGGACTTCTGTCTGGTCAAGATCATTAATGAGGCGAATCGTGTAATTAAACGACTTGCCATCAATTCCCTCCTGCAACCGCTCATAGATGGAATTACCCAACCATTCAGGCTGCCCTGTGAGAATATCCTTTTCGCATGACTGCAATGCCCCAACTGCCAGCAGAGCCAGAAGGGCCAATTTCGCTTTTGCAATCTTGTTAATCATAGGTTAGTAATTTTTGTTTATTTATTTTATATGTTGATTTTACGAATTATCACGTCAAGTGGGATTTTCATCCGTTTTAGTCCTCTCTCCTCTTCTCTTATATAAATAATGTACGCGTTCTTATTATTTTTTAAAACCGTAAGGGTTGGGAGTTTTGCCTCCCAATCCTTACGTTTATAGATATAATACTTTACTTAGTGATAGCACCTACAGCATTGTACAGCTTAGAACCCTTCTTGATGACAATCTTGCCATCCTTCAGGTACTTACCGTCTGCCTGCATGCCGTCGGCTTCAACTTCCTTGATGCCTGTTGTACCGGAAACA
>JAFVGI010000021.1 GCA_017475005.1 Prevotella sp.
ACCCTCGGACCTTATTGTTATCGTAGCGAAGCGTATCGTAGGTCGTTAGACCGTATCGTAGTGGCTTGCCACGTATCGTACGAACATA
The DNA here is from genome assembly GCA_017475005.1 of Prevotella sp. Lineage (GTDB taxonomy): Bacteria > Bacteroidota > Bacteroidia > Bacteroidales > Bacteroidaceae > Prevotella. The sequence continues at coordinate 89 of JAFVGI010000021.1, forward strand.
GTTCGTTAATTACTTAACCTGTGCACCAGCTACAGTGTAGTTGCCAATGAAGATCTGACCGTTCTTCACAACCTTTGCAGGAGCAGCAACCTCAACCTTAGCCTCAGCTACACCAGCAACTGCTGTAACCTCGTCACCTGAAGCCTCACCATAGCCTGAACCTTCTACTGGCTCATAATCCTTTATGCACCATACAGACTGCTGGTTACCTGTAACAAAATTACCTGAGAAAGAAGATGCCTGCTCTGCAACATTACGGGTAATTTCTACACTCTTTGCATAGTCGTCAACAACCATAGCATAACCACTTGCAGAAATCTTACTACCGATAGCCATTGCAAGATACTTCTTGTTAGGGGTTACCTCAAAGAAAATCACACCCGTACCGTTCTTGCCTGTAGCTGCAAGTGAGCATTTTTCATCTGGCTTTGGCAAAGTTGCGTCATCATTCCATTTGCCATCATTTTCATTGTAGCCAAGCATATCAGGTGTTATCACTACATTCTTGCTGTTATCCTTGTTGCCATCGTAAACGATAGTATATGGGATAGGAGTACCATCCTCAAATACGATGTACTGCTTGTTACCAGCAATTTTTGCTACAAGATAGATTACACCATAGGTCCATTTAGCAGAAGCAGGAGTATTAAAACCGATAGTAACACCATGAGATGGAGCCTTTGTTTCTGCAATAACTGCGCTCACGTTTGTTGACTTGTCTTCATAACGAGCGTTGTCACTACCAGAGAGACCCTTTGTGCAGTCAATAATTACCTTATCACCGCTCTCTGTCTTGATAACAGCATACTTAGTATCGTTATAGGTAGTACCGGTTTGATAATAACCTATAGAAGTAGTTCCTTTCTTAGAATCAGTTTTCTGAATGTCATCGGGAGTACCAGTTGCTACACTAACATAGTCAGAAGTGCCGAGAGAGAAAGGCTCTTCACTTGAATAGCCACCACCCGTTGGATGTTCCGGGTCAGTCATGTCAAGCACTGCACTAGTAGGGAGATTATCAACAGTGAAAGTACCACCGACGATAGTCTGTGCGTTAGCTCCGAGAGCTAATGTAGCCATAGCTACAAGAGTAAAAATCTTTTTCATAAAATAAATAATTTTGATGATTAATAAAAATGTTCTTTGAGGGTGTGCCATGAGGGCACACCCTCTTTTTAAAAATGTTATTGTTTGCTACCAGAGAAAGACCATGTATTAGCAATCGTTACCGTGCCATAGACGGGGACATCTACCCACTGTCCCTTCTTTTTCACTTTCTCCCATCGGATTATCTTTTCCTCCTTTGTGGTATACTTAAAGGAAGTTTCCAATACTCCTGAAGTATTAATTGTACCTTTTACACCATCATCATTTGCTAACTGTGTAGGATCTGCTGGATCAGTGGAACCTTCCGCTTGCTTATTTGCTGATGTATTATAGAATATAAAGGAGTTATCTGATGACTTCGTGATATTCAGAGATCTCACATCAGAATCAGCCTGTAAGAGAGCTTCCGCATCGTCCGTGTAGAAAGTTGCTTTTGTAACAAAAGACTGTCCCTCAGCACTAAACTGTACATATCCAGTAGAATTTACTTCCTTTGTCTCTATCTGTGTAGAGGCTGCATCCTTCGTCTCGGTAACGATATTTAAAGTCCACGTGCCACTATATTTGCCTTCAGCATCACCAGCAGGATTGTTTGCAACGACCGGTCCATTGTCATCATCACCGCATGATGCAAACAGGAAAGCACCTGTGACTAGCATCAACATGCCATAATATATACTTTTCATGTTCTAGGAAATTTTAGAGTTAATAACCTTCATTTTGGTAGGTAATGCCTGTGTTGGCACCCATTTCATTAGTTGGTATTGGACGCAAATCCTTAACTTTGGAATTAAGGTTCACGTTATATTTTACATTGTAACGCTCCAACTGATTAGTACGACGCAAGTCAATCCAACGTGTGCGCTCCGCATAGAGCTCACGAGCACGCTCATCGAGGATTATATCTATTGGTTTGAAACCACCTTCAGGTGCTTCATACTCATAGAACTTCTTATATTCCGTTTCTGTGAAGTCAGCAAGCTCACCGCTATTAGTATTGTCATAAGCGCGATAACGCACTTTATTGACATACTCAAGAGCCTTAGAATCGTTACCAGCCATATAATAAGCCTCAGCAGCAGTGAGGTAGATGTCACTACTATGGAATATAGGAACGCATCTATAACCAGCGCCAGATTTTGTATATACGGGGTCATCGTATTTTTTTACACATACACCTGAACCTACAGTCTGACTGTAGAGATCACTATATGATTCCTTTTCTCCTACTGATGCTTTACCAGATGCATCGAACTCAAATGAAGTACATGTATTGGCCAATATGAATGCCTTTGTTTCGCCAGTAGCATAATTGCTCGCATTCTTGCCCATCTCTGAAATAGCATCACCTTCCGTAACATAGTATGGGAAATACTGGAAGCCAATCTTAGTAGTACCGCCATTATAATATGCGAAGTAATCCTTATACCTGATAGCTGTCATGAATGTAGCCTCATAACGAGAGTCACCCTTTGCGAAAAGGTAGAGACTCTTATTGCTCTGAGCGTGAAGAGAACCGACCTGTTTGTAGCCCGTCTTAGCCTGGTCACCATAGTAGTTACCATACTCATTAGCCAATACGTGAGCACCAAGTTCCGCAGCGCCATTACTCTGTATAGCCCAGATAACCTCTGTATTGTTATCATTAGCAGGACTCCACTTATCAGCAAATGTCAATGGAAGATTAGCTGGTGCTGCACCTGCGCTGATGCCAAGAGCCTTTTCCGCCCAAGAAGCAGCCTCATTGAATGCTGTTTTGCCATCAGCTGACACCTTAGATGGGTCAACGCTACTACCTTCTTCGGTAACATAGCAGTCCCATGCCTTAGCAAGATAGAACTTAGACAGCAATGCAGCGCAAGCTGCTTGTGTAGGTTGAGCGAGATTGGTTCCCTTAGATGCTGGCAGAGCGCCTGCTTCATAGACCGCCTTAAGTTCTTTTATACAAGAATCATAGATGGTAGCTACAGCAACACGTGGGTATGAACCATTAGGCGTACTTATATACTCCGTTACATAAGGTACATCACCATACTGCTGAGTCAGAAGGTAGTATCCCCAGTTACGCAGGAATTTAGCCTCTGCATCATAAGACGCATTCTTAACCTTTTGATTGTTATAATAAACAACAGCGTTTGCATTGTTTATCATTGTGTATACCTTCTTCCAGTATGTATAAACCTCATCATTAGAAGCACTCAGAGTGTACTTATCTATGTCAGATGGATTCTTACCACGAACAGGTATATAGAGGTCTGTACCCTCATCATTGATTGCTATATCAACTGACGTGCGAGCAAACTCGTATATAGATGCATATGCCTCCATCAACAATCCATCTGGCTGATTAACCAATGCATCATCGGCACCTTTGTTTGCAGTCGTCTTGTTATCAGCATCCAGAAAGTCACTACAACTAGTGAATGACATTCCCGCAAGCATCAAGGCAAGACCTGAAATATATAATGACTTTTTCATTTTGTTTCTTATATTTTAGTTGATTAGAACTTAATGCTTGCACCAATCTGATAAGTTACTGTAGAAGGACCATCGTTCTTCTTTGATGCGTTACCCCACTCTGGATCAAAGCCCTTGAACTTAGAGATGCAGAATGGATCAGTAACTGTGAAGTACAGACGCAGGTGCTGACATCCCCATGGAGTAAGCCACTTCTTTGGGAAAGTGTAGCCAAGAGTGATGTTCTTACACTTCAAGAAGTTGGCATTCTCTATAGAGATCGCATTATTGTACTGCGCAGCATTTGGATTTCTCTCGTAGTCCACGAAAGCATACTCTCCATAGTGAGTAGCCGTCTGGTAAACAGGGTTGATGTAAGTTCCATCAGCATTTACACCATCGCATCCGATTATGGTACCAGCTGGTATGTAGTAATCCATATTGATACGCTGCTGAGCACGCTGAGAGTAATTGAGGAACTCAGAGAGGAAATCCGAATATACCTTGTAACCGACCTTAGCATAGAAGGACATACCGAAGTCCCAGTTCTTCCACTCTACGTTAGTATTGAGGCCTGCTGTGAAAGAAGGATCTGTATCGATAATTTTACGGTCATCATCAGTAATCTGACCATCCTGATTGCGGTCAGTGAGGATAGGATTACCCTCTACCCACTTATAAATACCATAGTAATAATCATACTCCTTAATCTGCTGACCCTCAGTAAATCCGTTCTCTGCATATTTCTGCTTCATAGCATCCGAAGCAGCAGCTGGGATAGTCATCATACGATCTGACACAATACCATCGTAGGTAAAACCGTAAATATTATTTACAGAAGAGCCAAGGAATAGAGAACCTGTAGTAATATCAGAACTTATCACGCGGTCACTTGAACCATTAATTTTCTTTACTTCATTCTTGTTGCTAGCAAATGTAAGACCTGCGCTCCAAGTAAAGTCCTTCTTCTTGATAAGGATACCATTGAGTGCAATCTCAATACCACGGTTGCGAACCTCTCCGATGTTGGTTGTAACTGAATAACCAGCAAGAGGCATGATTACATCATAGAGAAGGTCCTTAGACGTCTTCTGATAGATATCCACACTACCATTTAAACGGTTATTCCAGAAACCGAAGTCAAGACCAAGGTTCCACTCGTGAGATTTCTCCCACTTAAGATTTGGATCGATTATTCTGCTGAGCAGAACACCTGTAGATGACACATTATTATAGTAGTATTTGCTACCTGTCTTAGTGGATGTTGCTGAAGCGTAGTTGTCAATACCATCGCAGTTACCCGTAACGCCATAAGAGAGACGGAGCTTCAAGTTAGAAATCTTCTCAAACTTCTTCATGAAAGGCTCCTCTGTGATACGCCATGCAAGAGCTACTGATGGGAAGCAACCCCAGCGATTACCCTTAGCGAACTTAGAAGAACCATCCCAACGTACTGTAGCAGTGAGGAGGTAGCGGTTCTTGTAACCATAGTTAGCACGGAATGCCCAAGATGTCATAGAGTTCTCTGAGTAGTAGTTCCGAGAACCATTTTTCTGATAATCTTTACTACCTGAACTTTGATAATTGACGTAGGTACCTGATGGGAGATTCCACCAAAGAGTGCCCTCTTCTATATCATTAGCTGTTGAGCGATTGTACTCAGTAGTAGACTTCTGGTTTGAATAGAGAGCCATCAGGTTGATGCTGTGATCCTCCTTAATCGTAGTATTATAGTTTACCACGTTATCCCATGTCCATGAGAAACCTCTGTTGGTAGCATAATATGCCCAAGTGTCAGCTTTTGATGAGAAACCATTCTTACTATCATCATTGTAGTACTGACCATTAACAGGATTCTTTTTTCCTGCATAATATCCCTCACGATAATAATTATAGTTTGGCGAGAACGTAGTTTTATATGAAAGACCCTTGAGTGGTTTGAACTCCAAGTAGATGTTACCCAGCAAACGCCATGTTTCACGCTTCTTCTCTGTACTCTTCATAAGATCGAGAGGGTTACGCGTATCAGTCAGGTTCATTATATTGCCCAATGTTGCTGTTGTACCAGGCTGATGAATTACGTTTCCATTCTCGTCATACGCCTCAAGGAAAGGAAGCATCTTGTAACCATTCTGAACAGCATAGTCATCAGCATACTTATTGTTCTGCTCACCAAAGTTTACGTTGAATCCGGCATTCAACCAGTCTGTAACCTTTGCGTCAATAGAAGTCTTGAAGTTGTAGCGCTGGTTGGAGTCTCCGACATATACACCATCCTGCTTGTAGTAACCAGCACCCAAATGATAAGACACTGCAGAAGAGCCACCACTTACAGCAACATAGTGGTTGGTCTGCACACCATTCTGAGTTACGAGACCTGGCCAATCCGTATTGACACCATTAGCTATACGATCCTTAACGACATAAGAGCCATCAGCCTTCTTAAGATATGCGAATTCTACATTATCCTTTGTGATATAGTAAGAAGGATTACCTATGCCTTCAGTAAACGGACTCATGCACTCCAAGAAACGATAACGTGCATACTGCTCTGAATTCATGAAGTCTGGCATGCGAGCAACCTTTGTAAAGCCGATGTAACCATCATAAGAAATAGTAGCTTTCTTATCCTTGCCAACGCTGATTCCTCCCTTTGTCGTAACCATTACGACACCGGCAGTAGCGCGTGAACCGTAGATAGCAGTAGAAGAAGCATCCTTCAGTACGTCAATCTTCTCGATATCCTGTGGGTTGAGCCAATCGATGTCATCACACATAACACCATCTACTACGTAAAGAGGTGTTACATCTGAGTTGATAGAAGACTTACCACGGATCTCAATCGTAGGAGTACCACCTGTACGACCACCTGCCATAGTAATGTTTACACCTGGTGTTGCACCCTGCAGGTTACCCAATACAGAACCCTGACCTTTAGCGTTCAGCTGCTCGGTGTTGACAGAAGAAACCGAACCAGTGAGGTCGCTCTTCTTCATTGTACCGTAACCTACAACAACGAGGTCGTTCAGCGTGGTGTTGTCATCCTCGAGGGTGACGTTCACCGATGACTTACCTGCAGTCTTGATTACCTGTGACTTCATGCCAACGTAA
>JAFVGI010000022.1 GCA_017475005.1 Prevotella sp.
CAGAGGCAGAAGTTCATCCCTCGTGTCTGCGCCGGTGAGACCATGTCCATGGACCTTACTGAGCCCGACGCAGGTTCTGACCTTCAGAGCGTTATGCTCAAGGCAACATACGACGAGAAGGAGGACTGCTGGCGTCTGAATGGCTGTAAGCGCTTCATCACTAACGGTGACTCTGACATTCACCTCGTACTTGCACGTTCTGAGGAAGGCACACGCGACGGTCGTGGTCTCTCTATGTTCATCTATGACAAAAATCAGGGTGGTGTTGATGTTCGTCGTCTTGAGAATAAGCTCGGTATCCATGGTTCACCAACCTGTGAGCTTGTATATAAGAATGCAAAGGCAGAACTCTGCGGTGACCGTAAGCTCGGTCTTATCAAGTATGTAATGGGCTTGATGAACGGTGCTCGTCTTGGTATCGCAGGTCAGAGTACTGGTGTATCTCAGATGGCATACAACGAGGCTCTTGCATACGCTAAGGATCGTAAGCAGTTCGGTAAGGCAATAATCGAGTTCCCTGCTGTTTATGATATGCTTGCAATCATGAAAGCAAAGCTTGATGCAGGACGCTCATTGCTCTATGCTACAAGCCGTTACGTTGATGTGTATAAGATTCTTGAGGACATCGAGCGCGAGCGTAAGGCTGTTGGTGACAAGCTCACTCCAGAGGAGCGTGCAGAGTGCAAGACATTCTCTAAACTTGCTGATGCCTTTACTCCTGTTGCCAAGGGAATGACTTCAGAGTATGCTAACCAGAATACATACGATGGCATTCAGGTACACGGCGGTTCTGGCTTCATGCTTGAGTATGCTTGTCAGCGTCTCTATCGTGATGCTCGTATCCTTTCTATTTATGAGGGTACAACACAGCTTCAGACTGGTCAGGCTCCAGCAAGCATAGGTACAGAGGACTGGTGTGCTGCTGAGTATCTACCACTCAAGGAGAAGTGTGCTAAGATGGCAGAGAAATACAACGAGGCTGTTGCTTACGTTAATGCTCAGAAGAACGATGAATTCAAGGACTTCGTTATCCGTCACCTCTATGAGATGGCTGCCGACATCATCATGTCACTCCTTCTTATCGGTGATGCAAGCAGGGCTCCAGAGCTCTTCAATGAGTCTGCAAAAGTTTACAACCGTTATGCAGCATCAGAGATTGAGCGTCATTACAGTTTCGTAATGAGTGCTTCTGCTGATGATCTGGCTGACTATCGTAAATAAATCCAACCAATCTAAGAATAAATAGTAGAGGCTCGTCATCGTAATGATGACGGGCTTTTACATTAACTAAAACTTTCCCAATCGGTTGTACTATACATATTGGCTAAAAATCCACAGAAATCCTCATCTTTTGGGCATAAATATGGCAAGATTTGGCATAAATCCCTTCAAAGTCTGTCAAACAGACGTATTTTATCTTAGGAATTTCTCAAATTTCTCTGAGAAAAATTTGGTATATAGTCTAAATATTATTAACTTTGCACCAAAGTTAGACTATATATTTTATATTATGCCGATTCCTGAACATATCCTCAGTGTCGAGAGACCAAAGAATACCGTTGTCACCTGCTATGGCAAGAATAAGGACCACTATGCCGTCCGCCAGCGTGTGGGCTGCAAATACGACGAAGGTCGTCATCTGCCTAAGAACGGGCCGACGATAGGTCATATCATAGACGGGAAATACGTTCCGATAGAAGCCCCCATCCCAACGGTGTCCATGTGCGACGTAGACTTGAAGGACTGGGCGAACATCTCACTCTGTGACAGACTGTTCCAGGATGTCCTGGGTGACCTCAAGAAAGTGTATAACGAAAATGATGCGTTGAAGCTCTACTCGATAGCAATCCTGCGTGTATGCAATCCTGGCATCAAGGACTGCGAGTTGAAGGAAGCCTACGATGATAGTTTCCTCTCGGAGACTTATCCGGACGTGGCTCTTTCCCGCAACACCGTCTGTGAGTTTCTCAATAATGTGGGGAAAACCTGCTCCCATATCGTCAAATTCATGCGGCTGCGCACTGAGGCCGTGAACATTAGCCATCACCTGCTGGTGGACGGAACCCTGAAGACCGACACGTCGAAGGTGAACAGCCTGTCAGACTTCTCCAGGAAGGCCAGGCTGAAGGGGGCGCGTGACATATCCGTGCTCTACGCCTTCGATCTGGAGGAGCGTGAGCCGGTCTGCTCCAAGTGCTATCCGGGGAACATGCTTGACGTCACCGCTTACGAGTCGTTCATAAGCGAGAACCATATCACCAAAGGCATCATCGTTTCCGACAAGGGCTTCCCGTCATCGGCTGCGGAGGCGCAGTTCAAGGCCAACCCAGACCTGCATTACCTCAACCCTCTGAAGCGCAACGCGAAACTCATTGAGAGATACGACATGCTCACCTTCACAGGAATCCTGCCGTCGAATTCGAACATAACCTACCGCAAGGAGAAGTGCAAGGGCACAAAGAAATGGCTGTATTCATTCCGTGATGCCGCTCTGGCCGCGAAGGAAGAGCAGGACTGGCTGAAGAATGCAAAGAAAGATGGAACTTACTCCGCTGAAGCGCTTGCAGAAAAGCAGAAGTCATTCGGTACAATTGTGCTTGAGAGCGACTGCGACCTCAGCATAGAGAATGCCTATGCCGAGAGATGGGAGATAGAGATTGTCATGCGCTATTACAAGTCCGCATGCCAGTTTGACGACACCAGGGTGCAGGATGACTATTCCGTCATAGGCTCTGAGTTCTGCGACTTCCTGGCCACGGTGCTCACCTTCCGACTAATCAAGGCGTTTGACGGCGGGAAACTTCTGGAGAAGCATACCTATAAAAAGGTAATGGCCACACTGAAGAGAGCGAAGAAAATCAGGATCGAGGGCAAGGGGTGGCAGATTATCAAGATTGCGCCATCTGCCACGGATATCATCCAGAAACTTGGACTGCTAACATTGCCTAAGGCAGAGCCTAAGAAGAGAGGGAGA
>JAFVGI010000023.1 GCA_017475005.1 Prevotella sp.
TATATTTATTATTATATATATATTATTATATATCAATAAGTTATAAGACTATGAAGATATCGTGTTTCAGTTAAGGGGTATCCTTTTTTTCGAACTGAGATTTGAGACTGAGACTGTTTTACCCATTTATTATATAAAAGCCTCTTCCCTACAAGGCCTATTAGAGAAACATATCAAAAGGCATTCCCTAACTAGAAAAATAGTTTTCCCTAACTGGGAAGGAAGTTTTGTTATTCAAAGAAGGGCATACTGCTGTTCCCGACACGCCGTTTCGTGCCCCTCGATACGCCGTATCGTGATTGCTCGTCCGCCGTTTCGTAAAAAGCATACTTCTTGGGCAAAAGAATGGCTCCAAATAAAAAATTGGGCAATTGTTTTGAAGATTGAGAAAAAATGTTTAATTTTGCGGGCGGTTATGCAAGACAAGCATCTTTATATCATTAGTGGTCCGAATGGTGCATAATATGATGGCGCTGTATGAAGGAACAACCATCATAAACATCGTCGTAGAGTGTCAAAAGGAATACCAACCGAAATACTTCAGTATGAGCAGGAAAGAATGGTTACATCTTATACGCGACTATGTAAGGAAGGTAACAGAACGTCCAGAGCTGCGCGATGAAGAAACATTCAGATACGAAATGGCAGGATAAATTCTGACTGAAAATAGTATAAATATGATACAACAAATAGAAATAATCCTGAAGCCAAAGCATAGAGGATTCCACTTGGTGACGAGCGAAATAATGAGCCAGTTGCCGAAACTTCCGAAGACTGGCATGGTGAACATATTTACCAAGCATACGAGTTGCGGACTTAGCATTAACGAGAATGCTGATCCTGATGTTCGCGTAGATATGGAAACAATATTCAACCGCATCGTTCCGGAGAACAGACCTGAATACGAGCATACACTGGAGGGGGCTGATGATATGCCGGCGCATGCAAAATCTACTTTGAGCGGTGTGAGCATCACAATCCCCATTACTGATGGACGACTGAATCTTGGCACTTGGCAAGGGATATACTTCTGCGAATACAGGAATTGCGGCGGTGCCAGAGAGTTGGTAGTAACGATTATTGGGGAGTAGATTATTGAAGGCTGATGATTTATTACTCCTGCCCTAAAAAAGTATATACAACTACCCTAAAAAATGAACCTATGGTTCGTGAGGCATTTATACCGGTTTCGTGAGCCTGGTTAAAGAAAATTATTTCCCTTTTTCTTGCATTTCTCATAACTTAATCGTAATTTTGCAGCAGAAATCCAATAATAAAACGTAGAAAAACGTAAAAAAATAGGGTTATGAGGAAAGTGTGTATTTTCTGGATGGTATTGCTCCTGGCTGTCGTGAATACGGCTTGTGCACAGGATGTAAAGACTGTGGTTGACAGCGTAAAGTCAAACGTGAAGGACAGCAGCATGAAAGAGGCTGTCTCGAATATCGCGGATGCTTTTAAGGCCAAGAAGGCCGAAGCAGAGGAGATGATTGGCACGTGGCATTATGTGGAACCTGCTGTTTATGCCACGAAGGGTAACCTGCTGTATAAACTCGCAGGAAACAGTGTGGCAAACCAACTGGAGAAGGTGCTCAACGAATACATCAAGAAATGTGACATTACACCGGAGAATTGTATATTTACTTTTAACAGTGACGGAACGTTCGACCGCGATGTGGTCGGGCGTAAGGCTCATGGTGTATGGATGGTAGGCGGCCCAAGACTACTGCTGGGCATCAACAAAGTACTGACAGCTGATGTCATGACGCATCATGACGGCGACAAACTGATGTTTCTTATCGATATTGACAAGCTGATGAATATACTCAAACTGTTAGGGGCAATGAAGGATAACAAGACGAATAAGACGCTGATAAAACTTACAAAGGCTATTCCAACTCTTCAGGCTGGTTTCTCGTTTCAGAAGATGAAAGGGGGGAATTAAGAGTTAAGAGTTAAGAGGTTATTGTATATAAAAAAACCGGAAGGATGTTGCCATCTTTCCGGATTTTTATTTTTAGTTTACGATTTCTATAACCGATAACCGTTAACCGCTTACTGCTCTGTTTCTGCTTCTACTTCGTTGGCTTCTACGCCTTGCTGGATGATGTTTTCACCTTTCTGGACAACATCTTCGGAAGCTTCTTCTACTTCGGCTTCGCTTTCTGACTCTGACAAATCAATAGCTTCTACCTTGCCATCGAGGATTGCCTTCATATCGTTGGCATCCAACTCAACAGTATAGTATAACAAGTAAAAATGTTTTTCAGGTTTGGAACAAACCGAGGTTTTTGCTCACGAAGTATGTGATGGCTCTGTAAGAGACAAAGATAAAAGGGAGATATTTTTATCTAAGAGTTTGCTCTTAAGGAAAAATAGATGCCTTGCATCGCAAAGGGCGGTAAAGCCCGACACATACAAAGTGAGGGTTTTTCTGGTTTTTGTTAAAAATATATCCGCTAAACGCTAAACTTCCTTATCTCCTCATATATTCTCTGTACTGGGAGGCCCATGACGTTATAGTAGGAGCCTCGGATGCCGGTGATGCCGATATAGCCTATCCATTCCTGGATGCCGTAGGCACCGGCTTTGTCGAGGGGATTGTATTTCTCGACATAATAGGTTATCTCTTCATCGGAGAGTTCCTTGAAGGTGACATCGGAGCATACGGTGCCGCTGACGGTTTTGTCGGCTGTCTGCAGGCAGTAGCCGGTATATACCTGATGGGTCTTGCCGCTGAGCTTGCGCAGCATGGCGCATGCATCGGCCGCATCATGGGGCTTACCGAGTATCTCACCATCACAAACGACGATAGTGTCGGCGGTCAATATAATTGACAATTGACAATTGACAGTTGATAATTGAGAGTTGAAGAGTGAAGAATTTTCGTTAAGGTTAACGTTTTTATAGGCTTTTGCTTTTTTGCGGGCGATGTATTCTGCTACTTCGTGGGGTGGAAGCGTGGGTGGATAGGATTCGTCGATGCCTTGCAAAACGAATACATCGTAAGGAATGCCGAGACCTGCCAGCAATTCCTTACGACGTGGAGAATTAGATGCGAGAATTATCTTCAATTTTGAATTACGAATTTTGAAGTAGGAAGTACGATGTGTCGCTACGCGAGGAAGAAGGACGAAGTACGAAGTAACATCAAATATCAAACTTCAAACCTCCACCTCGGCAAAGCCGATACATCATAATTCAAACTTCCAACTTGAAACTTGGAACTTGGAACTACAACCTACCTTCTGCTGCGGGCGAGTTTGTCGATATATGCGTCGATTACTGCTACTGCTGTGATATTGACGATATCGCGGACACCTGAGTCGAAGTCGGTGAAGTGGATTGGTTTGTTAAGACCCATCTGGATAGGACCGATTACCTCTGTCTCAGGTGAGAACTGCTGAATGAGCTTATAAGCAGAGTTTGCAGCAGAGAGGTTGGTGAATATCATAGAGTTGACCACCTCACCATGCAGGCGCAGGAATGGATATTTCTCATCGCGACGCTCGTGGTCGAGGGCAAGGTCAATGGACATCTCGCCATCAATCTTCAGACTTGGATATTCTTCCTGCATCTCACGAACTACATCTGCCATCAGCTTTGGTGAGCCGTCCTTGTCAACACCGAAGTTAGAATAGGATATCATAGCAATCTTCGGTTCGTCATTGAAGAAACGGATGGTATCGGCAGTAAGACGGGCGATATCCTTGAGTACTTCCTTGTCCGGAGAACGGTTTACGAGGGTATCTGCGATATAGTATGTTCCGCGCTTGCTGTTGATGATATGCATAGTGCCGAAGTGCTTGTACTTCGGACGGATGCCGATTACCTCAGTAGCGGCCTTGATGGTGTTGGAGAACTTAGTATAGACACCTGTGATGAAGGCATCGGCCTCGCCTGTCTCGACCATCATCATGCCGAAGTAGTTGCGTTCAAACATCTTATCATTTGCCTCTTCGAAGTTATATCCCTCGCGGCAACGCTTCTCTGCCAACAGCTTTGCATAACGCTCACGACGCTCGCGCTGATTGTCGTGACGAAGGTTTACTATCTCGATGCCTTCGAGAGAGAGCTCCAGCTCTGCTGCCTGCTTCTTTATCATCTCGTCATTACCGAGCAGGATAGGATAACAGAGTCCTTCGTTATATGCCTGTACGGCAGCCTTTATCATTGTTGGGTGCAGTCCTTCTGCAAAGACCACCTTCTGCGGATGCTTGCGGGCTGTCTCGTAGAGCTTCTGGGTGAGGGATGTCTCCTGTCCCATGCGCAGACGCAGCTGGCGCTTGTATTTCTCCCAGTCGGTGATAGGCTTTCTCGCTACTCCACTGTCCATCGCTGCCTTAGCAACAGCAGAAGACACCTCAGTAATAAGGCGTGGGTCAACTGGCTTTGGTATGAAATAGTCAGGTCCGAAAGTGAGGTTGTTTACGCCATATACATTATTTACGACATCAGGAACGGGCTGCTTAGCGAGGTCGGCAATGGCATGCACTGCTGCTATCTTCATCTCCTCGTTGATGGCCTTGGCATTAACATCGAGGGCACCACGGAAGATATAAGGGAATCCGATGACGTTGTTTATCTGGTTAGGATGGTCGGTACGGCCTGTTGACATCAGCACATCAGGACGTGCTGCCATAGCATCCTCGTAGGATATCTCCGGAGTAGGATTGGCAAGGGCGAAGACGATAGGATGATGTGCCATAGAGCGTATCATATCCTGTGTCACGATATTACCCTTTGAGAGTCCCAGGAAGACATCTGCATCCTGCATAGCCTCAGCAAGGGTATGCACATCGCGGCGGTCGGTAGCGAAGAACTTCTTCTGCTCGTTGAGTCCCTCACGGTCGGAAGTGATGACACCACGTGAATCGAGCATCACGATATTCTCGCGCTTTGCTCCCAATGCCACATAGAGGCGGGTACACATGATGGCTGCTGCTCCGGCACCGCTGACTACAATCTTCACATCCTCAATCTTCTTCTTTGCCACCTCAAGGGCATTGATGAGTCCGGCAGCAGAGATGATAGCTGTTCCGTGTTGGTCGTCGTGCATCACAGGGATGTCGAGATTCTTCTTCAGGCGCTCCTCGATATAGAAACACTCAGGAGCCTTGATATCCTCAAGATTGATACCGCCAAAGGTAGGAGCGATGCGCTCTACTGCCTCGCAGAACTTCTCAGGGTCTTTCTCATTGACTTCGATATCGAAGACATCGATGCCACCATATATCTTAAAGAGGAGGCCCTTACCCTCCATAACAGGCTTTCCGGACATAGCACCGATGTCACCGAGTCCCAGAACGGCAGTACCGTTAGAGATAACAGCAACGAGATTTCCCTTGTCGGTATATCTGTATGCATCATCGGGGTTATTCTGAATCTCAAGACAGGGATATGCCACACCTGGCGAATAAGCCAGCGAGAGGTCTGTCTGGGTGTGATATGCCTTGGTAGGCATCACTTCAATCTTTCCTGGGCGGCCTTCCTCATGATACTGAAGGGCGGCCTCTTTTGTAATCTTTGCCATAATTTTATTTCAATCTTTTTACTTAACCAAACAATTCGCGCAGTGCTTCTTCGACCTTGCGAACGGGATGTATGTTTATGTTGTTGAACTTTGTTTTATCTATCTTATTTCTGTAAGGGACGATAATATCGGTGAATCCCAGTTTCTCTGCTTCTGCTATGCGTTGCTCTATGCGTGCCACCGGTCGCACCTCACCGCTCAGTCCTACCTCGCCACACATGCAGTAGCCGCTCTCTATCGGGGTATCGACATTGCTGGAGAGGACAGCAGCGATGACGCTGAGGTCCATTGCCATATCTGTCACTTTCAGACCACCGGCGATATTGAGGAAGACATCCTTTTGTGCCAACTTAAAGCCTACACGTTTCTCGAGAACTGCCAGCAGCATATTGAGGCGTCGCTGGTCGAAGCCTGTAGCAGAGCGCTGTGGGGTGCCATAGGCAGCAGTGCTGACGAGGGCTTGTGTCTCGACGAGGAAAGGTCGCATACCTTCTACGGCAGCAGATATCGCAACGCCACTCATCCCTTCCCTATCGTCGCTGAGCAGCAGTTCTGACGGATTGCTGACAGGACGAAGACCATTCTGCTGCATCTCATAGATGCCCAGCTCTGACGTAGAGCCAAAGCGGTTCTTTATGCTACGCAGTATGCGGTAGATACCCTGTCTGTCGCCCTCGAACTGTATGACAGCATCTACGATGTGTTCAAGTATCTTCGGACCGGCAATGGTACCTTCCTTATTGATATGACCGATGAGGATTACGGGAACGCCACTCGTCTTTGCATAACGAAGCAAGGCGGAGGTGCACTCCCTGATTTGTGTAATGCTGCCAGGAGCGGAGTCGGCAGCTTCTGTCTCCATTGTCTGTATGGAATCGACGATGATAAGGTCTGGAGCAGCATCGCGAACAGAGTCAAAAATCTTCTCAAGGCTCGTCTCACAAAGTACCGATACGTTTTCGTTATGTCCCCCACCCTGCATATTGGCAGAGATTCTGTCGGCTCTCAGCTTCAGCTGATGGGCACTCTCTTCGCCAGAGACATAAAGGACATTGGTGCCAGGCATACGCATAATAGTCTGCAAGGTAAGGGTACTCTTGCCGATACCAGGGTCACCACCCAGCAATACTATACTGCCTGGAACGAGGCCACCGCCCAACACCCTGTTGAGTTCCTCGTCGTGCATATCCATACGAGAAACATCCTGCAAAGGAATATCCTTCAGCAGCTGCGGCGCAACGGCTGACTTCGCAACATGCCGAAGGCTCTGCTGAGCACTATCTGCCTTGATGCGAATCTCACGAAAAGTGTTCCATTCATTGCAAGAGGGGCATTTGCCAATCCATTTTGCGGACTCCTGACCACAATTCTCACAAACGTATGCTATCTTATCTTTCGCCATACAGGCTGCAAAGTTACGAAAAAACGAGCGAAATGCAAAAGAAAATCGAAATTTTCTTTTCATTTCCGAGTGCATAGTAACTTCGGCACAGCCAAAGTTACGAAAAAAATAAAGAAAACGAAAACAAAAAAAAATCCTGCAACAGTAATATTGCAGGATTCTTTTATAGAAATTTCTTCTACTTTTTCTTTGTAGCTGCAGCTTTCGTTTTGGTTTTCGTTGCTGCTACAGTTTTCTTTTTGGTTTTCGTTTTCGTTTCTGCTGCAGTTTTCGTTTTGGTTTTCGTTTTCGTTGCTGCAGTTTTCGTTGCTGCTGCAGTCTTCTTCGCCGGAGCCGCAGCAACCTTCTTCTTCAGCACGACAGCGGAGCGTGCAGGGATATAGAGTTGCAGCCAACCCTTACCATCCTCAGCATACATCGGGTCGAAATTAGTGAAGTGTGCCACACTATCGTCAGAGAATCCGAAGCCACCGTAGTCAGGAGAATCGGTATTGAGCACTACATTATATTCGCCCAATGGTACGAGGAAGCCATAGTCGGTATAAGAACGTGTTGGAGAGAAATTAAAGACATAGAGCAGGTCACCACGCATGAATGCCATAATCTGGTCGCCCTCGTTAATCCATATCTCCTGAACAGGAGTGAGGTTGAAGTCTTTCTGGGATTTCATCACCTCTATCATCTTACGGTCGAAATCACCGAGCCAATGATAGCACAGTTCCTTATTGTCAACAAGATTCCACTGACGGCGGGCATACTTACAGCTCCATCCGTTACCCTCGCGAGGGAAGTCAATCCATTCTGGATGTCCCCACTCATTACCCATGAAGTTGAGGTAGCCGCCTCCCATAGTAGAAGAGGTAACAAGGCGTATCATCTTATGGAGAGCAATACCGCGACGAGCCATCTCGTTTTCGTCACCCTTCTTGAAGTGCCAATACATATCGGCATCGATGAGACGGAAGATGATGGTCTTATCGCCCACAAGAGCCTGGTCGTGTGACTCTGCATAAGAGATGGTCTTCTCGTCAGCACGACGGTTGGTCATCTCCCAGAAGATATCACGAGGATTCCATTGCTCATCACTCTTCTCCTTAATCATCTTTATCCAATAGTCAGGAAGTCCCATTGCAAGACGATAGTTGAAGCCGAGACCACCATCCTCAAACTTCGCAGCAAGACCTGGCATACCGGACATCTCTTCTGCTATAGTGATGGCATTCTTATTCACCTCGTGGATAACCTGATTGGCAAGGGCAAGATAGCAAAGAGCATTATCGTCCTCTCCACCATTGAAGTAGTCGGCATAGCCTCCAAAGTCAACACCAAGGCCATGATTATAGTACAGCATTGAGGTAACACCATCGAAGCGGAAACCATCGAAATGGAATTCGTCAAGCCAATACTTACAGTTAGACAGCAGGAAGTGCATCACCTGGTCTTTACCATAGTCGAAGCAGAGGCTGTCCCACTGGTTGTGCTCGCGACGGTCACCAGGATAGAAATACTGGTTTGGATCACCACAGAGATTTCCCAAGCCCTCAACCTCATTCTTCACAGCATGAGAGTGAACGAGGTCCATGATGACAGCAAGTCCGTTCTGGTGGGCCTCATCAACCAGCTGCTTCAGTTCCTCCGGAGTACCGAAGCGACTTGATGGAGCGAAGAAATTAGATACATGGTATCCGAAAGAACCATAATAGGGATGCTCCTGAATGGCCATTATCTGTATGCAGTTATATCCCTCCTTGACGATGCGTGGAAGGATTTTCTCACGGAATTCTGTATATGTACCAACCTTCTCGGCATCCTGTGCCATACCGATGTGGCACTCATAGATGAGAAGCGGTGTAGTATCAGGCTTGAAGGTCTTTTTCTTCCACTTATACTCCTTTTCCGGTGCCCACACCTGAGCAGAGAATATCTTTGTCTCATCATCCTGTACCACACGACGCACCCATGCAGGAATACGCTCTCCCTGACCGCCAGGCCACTTTACAAGCATCTTGTAGAGGTCACCATGCTTCAGAGCTGTCTTAGGGAGTTTTATCTCCCAATCCTGTCCGTTCTTACTCTTCTTGAGGGCATACTTGGGGGATTCCTTCCACTTGTTGAAATCACCGATAAGGTAGATTTCTGTAGCATTAGGAGCCCACTCACGGAAAATCCACTCGCCTTTCTCATTGCGATGCAGGCCGTAATAGAGGTAGCCTGTTGCAAAGTCTGACAGTTTCATCTTACCGCCATTAGTGAGATGATCTATCATCCACAAAGCATGATCATGACGACCCTGAATGGCATTCTCGAATGGTTCCAGCCAAGGATCATTGGCAACGATGCCAATATGTTTTGGAGTTGTTTCTTTCATAATACCTTTTATATTATGGTTATAAATTTTTTCTGATTACATTTTCACCTTGAAGACAGCCTTCTTGAATTCCGGTGCACCAGAGATACATGGTGTGTGACCGTCCTGGGGCAGGAACATTGCAAACATTCCCGGATGGCAGACAACATAAGAAGAACTTGGCTGACCAGGATATTTCGTCAGGTCTTTTTCTGCATTATACTCTGCCTGAACAGTGATATCATTAAGCGGCATATAGCCATAGACCTCATCACCATCAAGAGGTATCTGGATGTCGAGCATATTACGATGTGTCTCCATTACTGCCTCTTCCTTGGTCTTACCTTTCTGGTTGATGATATTTACGAAAAGGTCCTTGCCCTTTATCTCATGCTTTCCAGCCTCCAACTGCATGAGATCATTATTCTCAATAAAACTTACTACATCAGCGAACAGAGGATTCAGGGGAATGTAGTTTTTCAGATTGTCTAATGTGTCGATAATCATTTTCTTAAAGGTTTTATATAGGTTTATTTTACTACTTCTTCATCATCTACATACATAACTTCACGACGGCGGCCTTCTTTTGACATTTCAATGGCTTTTCCGTTTCTCATACCATTTTTGTATGTGCCTCGGAACTTGCGACCATCAGCGTAATAGACAGACATCTCTCCATCAAACTTTCCGTTTAAGAAAGTGCCTTCATATCTGTCGCCGCCTTTCTTTGTCAACTTTCCTTTTCCGTTCTGTTTGTCATCTTTCCACTGACCCACATATACGTCACCGTTTGCCCACACGAAAGTTCCGGTACCACTCTTCAGTCCTTTTTCGAAATGGCCTACATATCTGTCTCCGTTCTTACATTTGAATATGCCTTCTCCCGTACGTTCTCCGTTGACATAATCTCCTTCGTATGAATCTCCATTACTGAAATTGTATATTCCCTTGCCGTTCTGCAAGTCATCACGCCACATACCGAGATAGACGTCTCCGTTGGCATATTGATATTCGCCCTTACCGACTCGCTTATTGTTGCTCCAGAAACCGTCATATCGGCTTTTATCTTTCCACGCGAAGATACCACGACCATCTTTCATATCATTTCTCCAATCGCCATCGTAGTATTCGCCTGTGACATAAGTATATATACCCTTTCCCTGACGTTTGCCTTTAACATAGGTGCCAACATATTGATCACCATTATTATATGACATTACGCCCTTACCATGAGGCACACCGCGCGACCTGTGTCCCTGATATACGCCCTGCTCCATAGTATAACTGGGATCAGGAATCGTATTCTGAGCCTGTAATCCAATTGATGGTATCAGTAAAAACGAAATGCACAGAAGGGTTCTCTGCAGATATATTATAGCGATTTTTTCAAATTTCATGTGCCAAAGATACAAAAATATTATAGAATAAGATATCATACATCATTTTTTTTAGTGTTTTTTTAGAAAAAAACACAGTAAGATAGACGTTAGGGGAAAACTTTTATTAACTTTGCAGCATGAATTTTATAGCAATTATTCCAGCCAGATATGCATCAACACGTTTTCCCGGCAAGCCATTGGCTATGCTTGGGGAGAAAAGTGTGATACAGCGAGTTTACGAACAGGTGACAAAACAGTTGCCAGCATGTGTAGCAACCGACAATGAACGCATATTTGAACACGTTAAATCGTTTGGAGGCAACGTTGTGATGACACGCACCGACCACAAGAGTGGCACAGACAGGATAGAAGAAGCTGTTGAGAAACTCTGCGCTACAAAAGAGTTGAATATCTCTGACGATACTGTCATTGTTAACGTACAGGGAGACGAACCTTTTATTCAGCCAGAACAGATAAAGACACTTTGCGAATGTTTTAACAACAAGACAACAGATATTGCCACACTGGGTATAAAATTCAAAACCCTTGATGCCATAAAAAATCCCAATTCGCCAAAGATAATCCTTGACAACAAGGGATTTGCGATGTATTTCAGCAGGTCTGTCATCCCTTATATTCGTGGCAAGGAAGAAGCTGAATGGCTACAGTCATTTGATTTCCTGAAGCATATCGGTATGTATGCTTATCGCAGAAATATACTGAAAGAAGTAACAGCACTTCCTCTGTCTTCATTAGAAATAGCAGAAAGTCTGGAGCAACTGCGTTGGCTGCAGAACGGATACAAGATAAAGGTCGGAGAGACAATGCAGGAGACAATAGGTATCGACACTCCGGAAGACTTGGAGGCCGCAATAAAGAAAATAAATACTGAGCATATTTCTGGATGAACCCTATAATATTAGAAAACTATATCACGATATTGCGCGCTGGGGCATTTAAGAGCAAGGATAACGAAATCATCCCCATGTCGTTGCACAAATGGCACGTATTGGGGAAAATGGCTAAAGAGCATCATGTGCAAGGCTTTCTGTCCAACGGAATAAATCACATCAAGGAATCACGAGCCTCTAATATTCCCAATATCACTATTGTAGAGCAATCCGACATAGCAGCAGAAGATGCCAATGAGAATTTCAATGCATCCAAGGCATTTCTTTCCTATAACTCTACAAAACGCAAGTGGGAGGAACTACGTGAAGAGGAGATGAGTGATATACACAATATCTCCGATGAAACGCTACAACTCCTTGACATCATAATAATGAATGCTGATTACACCATAGACTCTATGGTGAATATTGAAGGAGTATTGCTGCTCGGACGGTTTATTCGCGAAAACAAGAAGGCTATTGACTATACAAAACTCAACAAATGGCTTGCAATGACGAAAATGGTGTCAATGGCTGAGATGTTGGGAACAATACTTATAGAATTCTTTGACTTTTCACAAGATGAGCTTCCCTTTATGAAAACTCAGGTGAAGAATTCTAATAAGATTTTTACACAAACGCTGGAACACACTTTTCGGAAGCAACGCACTCCCCTACTGACTTGCTTACATCTCGCAACATTCGAGACGTTGTATCATCGTTTTTCCAGAGTTATATCTGTTGTAAGAGACGTAGAAGAATAACATCCTCTACTTTCTGTTTTCTATAAAGACCACCAATGCTTTTTCTTTGGTGGTTCAGGAATCTCTCTGCCGCTCTCTTCAAGTATTACCTGTTCCCAGGTGATTCCTTCTTTTATGATGCGGTATATGGTACCCCAATCCGGGATACCACCAATATTACGATCATCAATCCACATATCCACCTTCAGCTTTCGGGAGAAGTGCACATTGCGCTCCACATCTTCTTCGGGAAAATCTTTATTGACAGCATAGAATTCCACACCACGCTCCTTGCACCAATTCACAGCATCATCGAGCAATTTTCCCTCTCTGACACTCCATAATATCAGTTGATGCCTATCAGCAATAAGGGCCTTTAATGTATCAATTGCGAAAGGTCGCTCCCTTCCTATCTCAGGATAAGCGTGCTCAACAATTGTACCATCAAAATCTACTGCTATAGTCATAATCTATTTTTACAATGAGACTATTTCCCTTATTTTGTTTTTATGGAATCATCATCAGGATTGCCATAATGGCTGCTGCTGTATGAACCATAGCCGTATCCATAGCCATATTTGCCATATCCATAGCCACCATACTTACCATACTTTCCGTATCTGCCATATCCGTAAGCATAGCCATACTTTCTCTGGGACATATCGATACCATTAATAGCAATACAAGCATGTGGTAACTTGTTTGTATATGCCAAATTATTAAGCATCTTGAAGGCTGTTTTTTCTGTATAATCCGCACGCACTACAATGACAGACACATCTGCTATGCGAGCAAGAGAAAGCGTATCAGATACGAGTCCGATAGGAGCTGTATCAACCATTACATAGTCATACTCCTTACGCAGAATCTCGAAGAGCTGATCCAACGTATTCTTGGAAATAAGTTCTGCCGGGTTTGGTGGAATTGGACCTGCCAACAACACATCCAGGTTTTTGTTAACACCAGACGGAACAATGGCATCTTTCACATCTTCCACAGTAACTTTCTGCATGCTCAACAATGTTGTAACGCCTTTATCTGTCTTAGGCATTTCAAACAGACTTGCCAAACGAGGACGACGGATATCAAGACCCACCATAACAACCTTTTTGCCAAGCAGGGCATAGCTGACAGCAAGGTTACCTGTTACGAATGTCTTACCTTCACCAGAAGTGGATGATGTGAACAATACTACATTTTTGCCTTCCTCAAGCATAAATTGTAAGTTCGTACGCATGCCTCGGAAGATTTCTTCCATCTGGTTGTTCCTGTTTTCGTGAACAACGATATCGCCCTTCGTCTTGTGACGGCTGTTTGCGACAGCAATATCAGCAACAATCGGCAACTTGGAGAGTTTCTCCACATCCTCATGTCCCTCAATTCTGAATCGCAAGAGTTCTATCAAGACAATAATTGCAACAGGAATTGCAAAGCCCATGATGAGTGCAATAAGCATTACAATCATACTCTTTGGACTTACCTTTCCAGCATATTCAGGAACATCGATCATCTTACCCTTATCAACTGTTGCAGCCAGAGAAATACTGTTTTCCTCACGTTTCTGCAAAAGCATGATATAAAGGTTTGACTTCACCGTCTGTTCACGACCTATCTCTGTCAGCACACGTTCCTGCGAAGGAGACTGGGACAACTGTCCAGAATACTTAGCATACTTCTCATAAATATTCTTGCGTTCCATCTCCAACTGACGCTTTGCATGATCCAGAGAACGCTTAATAGCAAGGAACAAATCATCCAACTGAGTCGTTTTGATTTCTGCAGCAGGAGAGATTTCGGAAGCAGAACGCAATAATTTCTGACGTTCCAGCGCTATAACGTTATATTGTGTAATCAAAGATGCTGTTGCAGCATCAGACAATCCTACATTGGAAGGCAATGTCTGATATTTATTCTGAGGCTGGTTCATATAATCCCTGATACTCTCGAGAAGAAGTATCTGGGTATTTTTATCCTTTACCTCATTATCCGCAGCATCAGACTGAGTGAATGATGCTGCAGCATTAGCCATTGCATCAGGAATGTTGTTGCCGCGTTTGAAGTGTTCTATGGCACCATCAGTACTACCTAATTCAACATCTATCTTCCTGATACGATCGTTGATAAACACCTCCGTACGACGAGCAATAGTATTTTTATCTTCGTTGGCCTGATAATTATATTTTTCTACCAGGCAGTTCAAGTAATCCAGAGCTCTATCTACCACAACATCATTCAGGGACAACTCTGCAATTGTTGTAGTTTTTGAAACAGGGCTGACACTTATCATCCTTGCATACGCCATAGCAGTAGCACGTGGGTTATAGATAGAAGCTTTTATATAGCTATTCAAATCCCACGATTTCATATATTTAGAATCTGCTATTATAGACAAGCGTCCAACAGAAGTAGGTATAGACATTGGCAGTTTCCCTACGCGGCTGAAAGTACGTTTACTCTTATCCCTTGAAATGAAATCTCCTTCAACAGAGAATTGTCCACCTTCAAGACGTGTTATCTTTATGTTTACGACAGTTGCAAGTTTTTCCAGACTCGCCTCATCCACATCCACTTTGACAGGAAGGTGACCATATATTGCATTATCCTTGACACGTCCTTCGCCATAGTATTCAACATACAGCTTCAGCTCCTTTACGGCATCATAGGCCAATGTTTTTGAGGCCAGAATCTCCAACTCATTGTCAAAGCCATTCGTCATTGTCATCATACCAAGGTTCTCTGCTGCCTGGATAGAGTTCATAGAACGACTTCGAGGCATGTTATCATCATCCTTGATGAGCAACTTGGCATTGACATTATAAACTGAAGGAGTATACCTGAGGTACACAGCCGCTACAGAAAGACAAATAATTATAGAGAATACAAACCATTGCCAATATAGGACAATCATTCTGATGAAAAAACCTAGGTTTAGAAAACTAGTGTCAAACTGATCTTCTAATTGTGCCTCTGACTGTATTGACTGATCTTGTGAAAGATTCTGGGACATCTGCTGTCCTATGTTATTTTGTTCGTTTACGCTCATAGCTATTAATACATTTGGCCGCAAAATTACTATTTTTTCAAAAAATAGCGGTAAAATACAGAAATGTTTATTAAAAATAGTACATTTTTTTGATATAAAGTATGTTTTTCCATATTATTTTTCTAATTTTGTGGCCAATTATGGAAATATTTTCATTTTTTAGGAAGAAAGAAGACAATATAAAAGTCGGTGGTATGCAGGATTACATGATGCTAGTCCGTGTATATTTTCAATCTGCAATAGCATCTCAAGTAGGAATCAACAATCTTGCTATGCTCCCCGACCTTCGTGTTTTCAAATCAACATTTAAGGTGCGTACAGAGCACAACAAGTTGGGTATCGGTGAAAAGACAGCATGCAAAAAGATGCTCAAGAGTATGTATGGTATGAATGACGACTTCTTCAAAGAAATCGACAAGAGCATATCCAAGAATTGTCACAAGATACAAGATGTGCAGACATACATGTATCAGTTTCAGGGATTTACTCAGGACATCATGATGCTAATGGGAAATCTCATGAAATTCAAGATGCGTCTGCCGTCGTTCTTTAAGAAAGCCATCTATGCAATGACTGAGAAGACTGTGACAGAGATATTCACCAAGAACGATTATACAGACCCCGGTACTCTAAAGACAGTTGCTGCTGTACGCAAGTACAACCAACGTCTGGGTTTTACGCAACAGTGGATAACAGATTTCGTTTTCCAGATTGTGATGCTGGCTAAAAAAGAAAAGCCACAGGAGTAAATGAATATCAAGATTTTTGCCTCACAAGTACGCCAACTGATACTTCAGCTACGTAAGTTGAAGCAAGAGAAGGCTGACCTTGAGGCAATGGTCCAGAAGTTGAAGGAAGAGAATGTTCAGGCTACTCAAGCGCTTAAGGCTATGCAAGTGGAATACAATTCTCTTGTAATGGGGAAAATGCTTCATATTACCGATAACGACCTTGAAACATCAAAACAGCGCATAAACAACATGATACGCACTGTTGACAGATGTATCACAATATTGAGTGAAAAGTGAAACAACACATAACATTAAACATACACGACACAGTAATCTCTATAATGGTCCCACAGGAAGATGAGGCCAAATATCGTGAAGCCGGCACCCTTATAAACGAAAGGCTAAATACTTATTTTAACTACTATAAGGATGCCAAAAGCAACAAGGAAATTTACTTTTACGCAATGATTGACATTGCTCTCAAATATATAAACGAATCAAAAAGAAATGACACAAAACCAATAATAAACATTTTAGAAGAACTCAATAAAGAAATAGAAGAAAGTTTAAAATAAATCTTTAGATTACACAACATGATACTTACATTAGCAATACTCGCAGCGCTGATAATCGGCGGACTATGCGGATACTTGATTTTCAGATATGTTATCAAGTTCAAATATAACGAGATGCTTGCCAATGCTGAAAAGGCATCAGAAGTTATAAAGGAAAAGAAACTCCTGGAAGTAAAGGAGAAGTTTATTAACAAGAAAGCAGAACTGGAGCAAGAGATACAACAACGCAACCAAAAGATGCAGCAGACTGAAAACCAGTTGAAGCAGCGTGAAATGAATCTCAACCAGCGTCAGGAAGAAACCAACAAACACAAGCAGGAACTTTCACAGTTACAGAGTCGTCTCGACACCCAGCGTAATGCTTTGACCGTAAAGGAGCAGGAACTGGAATCCATGATTCATAAAGAGCGCGAAAAACTGGAGCAGCTTTCAGGCCTTTCTGCCGAAGAGGCAAAGAATCACCTCATTGAAAGCATGAAGGACGAGGCGCGCACTAATGCCCAGTCTTACATTAACGAAATAATGGACGAGGCAAAGATAAATGCCAATAACGAAGCCCGTAAGATTGTCATCAAGACTATTCAAAGAGTTGCAACAGAAGCAGCCGTTGAGAATTCTGTTTCTGTCTTCCATATTGAGAACGACGATGTAAAGGGCCGTATTATCGGACGTGAGGGACGTAATATCCGTGCTCTCGAAGCTGCCTGCGGAGTTGAAATCGTTGTGGATGACACTCCAGAAGCTATCGTTATTTCTGCATTTGACCCAATTCGTCGTGAGACCTGTCGCCTTTCTCTTCACCAACTTGTTGCAGACGGTCGTATCCACCCTGCACGCATCGAAGAAGTTGTTGCAAAGGTAAAGAAGCAGCTTGAGCAAGAGGTTATCGAGACTGGTAAGCGCACAGCCATAGACCTTGGAATACACGGCCTGCACCCAGAACTGGTACGCATTATCGGTAAGATGAAATATCGTTCTTCTTACGGACAGAATCTTCTGCAGCATGCTCGTGAGACAGCAAATCTCTGTGCTGTGATGGCAGCAGAGTTAGGTCTTAATGCCAAGAAGGCAAAACGTGCCGGACTCCTACACGATATTGGTAAGGTGCCTGATGAGGACCTCGAAATGCCACACGCTCTCTATGGTGCAAAGATTGCTGCACAGTATAAGGAGAAGCCAGAAATATGCAATGCCATCGGTGCTCACCATGATGAAATGGAGATGGAATCTCTCATTGCTCCGATTGTACAGATATGTGATGCCATCAGTGGTGCAAGACCTGGTGCACGCCGTGAGATTGTTGAGGCATACATCAAGCGTCTCAATGACCTTGAGGCTATTGCAATGTCTTACCCTGGTGTTCAGAAGACTTACGCTATTCAGGCAGGACGCGAATTACGTGTCATCGTTGGTGCAGACAAGATTACCGATGCTGAAATAGAAACACTCTCTAATGACATCGCTACAAAGATACAGAATGAGATGACATATCCGGGACAGGTTAAGATTACTGTTATCCGTGAAACACGTTCTATTTCTTATGCTAAATAACTCCCCTTTCACTCCCCTTTAAATTATTATGAAAAAGCTATTTGCAATTCTATATATCTTTATCGCTTCAACGTTATTCTCCTTTGCCCAGACCACTGCAACAGCCGTAAAGGTAGTATGCAAGGGAAAGAAGACTACATCTGTTAACGGTACCCTGTATGCGAAGAAAGCCTCTAAGGTTGCCATAATAAACGGTAAGGATGCACTGGTCATGAACGGTACTGCTTTCACTATGAAGAAAGGTCCGCTGAAGGCAAAGACTGATGCCAACAAGGATATGCAGTACCGAACCTTCCACGATGTTCTTGAGAACTTGCTGCTGGACGGTAATACTGATGTTTCCAAGTATTCTGATACTAAAATCAGCAAGAATGGTAATACCACAACATACACCATTACTCCTAATGCCGGCAACAAGAAGCTGATGTTCACCTCCTTCGTACTTACCGTTACTGGTAAAGAGTTGAAGTCCATACGTCTCAACCAGCAGAAAGGCAACTATACGGAGTATCTTTTCTCTAATTACAAGACGGGTGTAACGATTGACGACAAGGTCTTCAAGTGAAAAACATAACCCGCATACCTGTCAAATTCTCTGAGTTAGACCCGATGTTCAGGGTCTGGCACGGGAATTATGTGAAATACTTTGAAGACGGACGCGAGGCTTTCGGGAAAGAATTTCCTGGATGCGACTACGACATCATGATGAAGACAGGCATTACTGCGCCTATATATGATATAAAGGTAAGATGCCTTGCTCCTCTAAGTATGAATGACATTGCCGTCATACACACCACTTACGTTTTCAAGCCAGGTGCACGTCTGGATTATAAATACGAAATCTATCGGGAACAGGACGGAGTTCTATGCTGCACCGGTTCCACCACGCAATTGTTCATCGACCCTAATGGGGAGCAATTGCTTGAAGAGCCCGATTTCTATCTCGAATGGAAAAAGAAAAATGGTCTTTAGGAACTTTCCTAAGGACCATTTTCCTTATATTCTTGTCATTTTGCTTAACAAGTAATTATCCAATATCGTTATTGCCGCCATTGCCTCAACGATAGGCACTGCACGTGGTAATACGCAAGGGTCGTGGCGTCCTTTTACCTTTAGTACGGTGGATTCACCCTCTGAATTTATTGTTTCCTGCTCACGCAGCTGAGTTGCTATAGGCTTGAATGCTACGCGGAAATAAATATCCTCTCCATTACTGATGCCGCCCTGTATTCCTCCTGAGTTGTTCGACTTGAATCCGTCAGGGGTCATTATGTCGTTCTGCTCACTACCCTTCTGGTGCAAGCCCCCAAACCCTGCTCCATAGTCAAAGCCGTGGGCAGCATTTATCGACAGCATCGCAGCACCAAGCTGCTGGTGAAGCTTTCCGAATTCGGGTTCCCCTATTCCTACTGGGCATCCTTTTATATTACATGTTATGACACCACCTATTGTATCGCCCTGCGCCTTCACCTCACGTATCAGGTTTTCCATTTCAGGAGTAAGGCTCTCCCCTACTATATCCCCTACCTGTGTGATGCGCGCTGCGATATCTACGCCTATCTGTTTCAGGGCCAGCTTGGCAAAAGCACCTGCCACAACGCGGGAAATTGTTATGCGTGCGCTGCTTCTGCCTCCGCCGCGATGGTCTCTGATACCATACTTCATGTGATATGTGTAATCAGCATGCGAAGGTCTGAATACGTTTCTCAGGTCCTCATAGTCCTGAGAATGCTGGTTTGTATTGCGCACGATGAAGCCTATCGGTGTTCCCGTTGTCTTGTTATCGAAGACACCGCTCAGAATCTCCACCTCATCAGGCTCTTTTCGCGAAGTGGTAAGGTCTGACTGCCCTGGGCGCCTGCGTGCCAGTTCGCTCTGGATAAAGTCCATATCCACCTCTATACCTGCCGGCATACCGTCGATGACGCCACCGATGGCAGGTCCGTGACTTTCTCCAAAACTGGTCAACCGATATATGGTTCCAAATGTATTCATTTTATTAAGGTTTAAGAGCAATTACCGCAACTGCCTCCGCAGTTGCTTTCTTTGTCGCAGTCGCCACCCTTGCAGCCTCCGCCTTTGCAGCCGCCTCCGCAACCACCGCAGCCACTGCCGGAAATGCTGTTTATGAGCTGTGTTATCTCTTCGTTCGTAGCCTCACGGCATTCCTTCACAGAGCCTTGGAAATTAAGGTCGCAACCAGCAAGCGGATGATTAAGGTCCAACTTTACCATATTATCCTCAAAGCCGACGATACGGGCCAGGAAGCGATTTCCGTCCTCATTCTGCAGAGGTATAATGGCCCCAACCCTCAGGTCAAACTGGCTCTCATCCTCCGGACGAGGAAGTGTTACTACACGCTCTGCCACATACTCTCCGTATGCCTCGTCTGCAGGTATAACGAAATCGAATGTGTCACCTTGAGCAAGGTTTTCTATATTCTTCTCAAAACCAGGAATCGTTGTGCCGAAGCCAGAAATAAACACAAAAGGTTCTGCAGCGCTGGTTTCTTCTTCCAACTTACGCTCTCCATTCTTAACAGAGAACAGTTTGTAATCAAGTACGTAATATTTATTCATGGGTGCAAAGGTACGAAAAAACGACAGAAAAGCCAAATTTATTTATAATTTCACCCTAATTTCGGTAATATTCCGGTCCTAAATTCAGATTATTCCACCTATTCTCATTGCCATATAACTAATCACATCAATAACAGCATATTATAACAACAGGAACTGCAAATCTTATCGCAATCTCTGCTGTAAATTCCGTATTTCTCACTTTTACCTTGTGTAGAACTTCATACCGATTGAGCAACCGAAGATGTCTGAAAACTTAACACCGTTACCTTGAAATAGTGAGCGGATATAAAGGTCCGTTGTACTGATTTCATAGAACAATGACATACGGCTGAATATTATCTTCTTATCTTCAGGCAACTTGAACATTATGCGCTCACCCACTCCGACATTCAGGCGGAACTTGGTAGACATGAATTCATAGTATTTGTCAGGATAGCGCCCTGGCTGACTCTTCCAAAATTCATGTCCATAGACAGTATTAAGGTATATAGTCGCAGACAGCGGCTCAAAGTTCCACGACCCTTTAGTCTTCACATCAGAACTTGGATTTAGACACACTCTCCAAGGAATGTAGTTACCCTTCAATGTTGTTGTAAACTTTGGGCGTGAAGAATCATGCTTTGGTATAAAGCCGAAGAGCAAATCCAATTCCCACTTCCTGTTCTTTCCGTAACTCCAGCCCACACCAGCAGACAGAGTACCCATGTTGCCGGCATTCTGGATAAGAAAATGTGTTGGGATAAGCGATGCCCAAGCCTGTTGTCTTCTCTGCATACGCCTTTCATATTTGGTATTCTGTACTTGTTGTACACTTATGCTGTCATCTGCCAAAACACATACTGCACATGCCAGCAGAATAAAGCTAATAACGAATCTGTTCAATTTCATAACCGTCTGGGCTTATTGTCATTATACGATAGTTACGGTGGCTGGCACAATCAATAGCATAGAACATCAATCCATCTCCATAGATATCAGAGACAGTATCGTTGTGATCATGACCATATATACAACACATCAAACCTGGAAATAGATCAAGATATCTGCGGAAAGCCTTGCATACATTATTGTTAAACTGGTCGCTGTATGGTGCAGCATGCATTACAATAACTGTGCGGTCGAAAAGTTCCTTGTCCTTCTTCACCTGTTCCTCCATGTAGTCGAAATTAGGGACTGCAGCCAGATAGTCATACTCTGTAGCATTGGTATTCAGACACACAAACTTCACACGACCGGCGATAAAGGAGAAGTTCAAATCACCATACATCTTTTCGTAGGTCTGGTTTCCTGTTCCAAGGAAGTCATGATTTCCAATAAGAGCCACGAATGGACAATGCAAGCCAAGCAATATTTCTCGTGACCATTCAAACTCATCACCCGTTGCTGTATCCGTCAAGTCACCGCAATGCACCACAAAGTCAATGTCACCTCTGCGATTAATATCTTCAATCTGGTCCTTGGCATCATTCAGCCACAAATGCGTATCGCTGATGAATGCCACACGAAAGGTTTTCTTGTCAGCACACTGACTTTCAATAATAGCCATCTGTCGTGCATTGATATTTAAATCTCCATCAACATTCACATCGTAGGGATGTGTCTTGAAACACGACGAAAGCATAAGGACTGTAATCCCCACAAGCATCTTGGGGATTATTCCTTCAACTGTTCTTAAAATAAATAGTTTCACGATATACTTATTTGAAAAAATTACAATTACAGCGCAAATATATAAAAAAAATAAGATAAAAAAGCAAAATTGTTAATTTATTTTACGTATTCTCCACACTATACCATAAAAAAGAAAAAAAGAGCATAAAAAAGTCCGCCCAGAACCACTATAACAAATGTTATCGTAAGAACTGAAGCGGACTACCCACCTTAAAAAAGTTTCCTATTGAGATTGGGACGCCGAAGCATCCCGTCAATTTTTCTATTCGTAGTGCTTTTTGCGACTGCAAAGCTGCGATTAAGCGAGAGCAAAAGAACTTGTTCTGTTTGCCGAGCGTGAGCAGGTTCGCAGGAGTTTACGACTGCAAAGATAGGACTATTCCCACTTCCATACAAACATTTCAAGACATTTCTTTGTGTACGAACACATTTTTTGACTATAATCAATTACCCCCATTGACATCAGTCAACGGGGGTAATATTTATCGTAAATTATCGACTAATTCGAAGATTAGTTGTTTTCTGGACGCAGCTTACGAACTGTCTCTGCTGTACGCCACATTTCAGACTCGTGGAGAGCAGCAAGTTCCTTCTCCAGACCTACGCGGTAGTCAGGCTTAGAGTTTGCATCGATAGAAATCTGAGCCTCGTTGCCACACTTAACAGAAGCATAGAGCTTCTCAACAACTGGCTTGATAGCATCATGGAATGGGCCCATCCAGTCGAGAGCACCACGCTGTGCTGTTGTAGAGCAGTTAGCGTACATCCAGTCCATACCCTTGGCAGCGAAGAGAGGCATGAGTGACTGTGTCAGCTCTTCTACTGTCTCGTTGAATGCCTCAGAAGGAGTATGTCCGTTCTCACGGAGCACCTCATACTGTGCCAGGAGCAGACCCTGGATTGCACCCATAAGAGATCCACGCTCACCAGTGAGGTCAGAAGTAGCCTCGCGCTGGAATGTTGTCTCAAAGAGGTAGCCGGAACCGATACCGATACCCAGAGCAAGTGTACGGTCAAGAGCCTTGCCTGTAGCATCCTGATATACTGCGTATGAAGAGTTCAGACCACG
Organism: Prevotella sp.; assembly: GCA_017475005.1. Taxonomy (GTDB): domain Bacteria; phylum Bacteroidota; class Bacteroidia; order Bacteroidales; family Bacteroidaceae; genus Prevotella. Next base: position 23,517 of record JAFVGI010000023.1, read on the forward strand.
ACCCTCGAGGAACATAGTACGGAGAGATGTACCAGAACCCTTAGGAGCAACCATGATAACGTCGATATCCTTGCCAGGAACGCAGCCAGTGCGGTCGCTCCATGTGATAGCGAAGCCATGAGAGAAGTAAAGAGCCTTGCCAGGAGTGAGATACTTCTGCAGGGTTGGCCATACAGACATCACAGCAGCATCAGAGAGCAGACACATAACGATAGTGCCCTTCTCAGCAGCCTCCTCAATAGAGAACAATGTCTCGCCTGGTACCCAACCGTCAGCAATAGCCTTCTCGAAGGTCTTGCCCTGACGCTGACCAACGATAACGTTGAAACCATTGTCGCGGAGGTTACAAGCCTGTCCAGGACCCTGTACACCATAACCGATTACTGCGATAGTCTCATCCTTCAGGATTTCACGAGCCTTCTCGAGTGGAAACTCTTCACGTGTCATTACCTCTTCGATAACTCCACCAAAATTCATTTTTGCCATAGTTTCTTTTGTTTTAAAAATTAAACGTGTTATTTTTGTTTGAAAGATAATTTTACTCTACATAGTTCTGTCTCTTTATCATCCCCTACTCTACACAACTTGAAAGAATAGGTCTGTCCTCCCTCATCGATATGATATATTCTGACAGTATCTCCGAAATGTCCCTCTGCAACATATGCTATCTCCATGCGACGCAGCTGGTAGTTTCTGTAATGGTCCAAAGAGAATATATCCATCACATGATCCACATACTTCATCGAGTTGAGGTGTCCGTTGACATCGATGTCCGAATATTTCACCTTGAACTCCGTGTATTCCGTCATATCCGGTGTCTGCACCCTCGATACATTATCCATTTCGCAAGGCTTCTCTGGATACAGATACTCCATTATCCTGCCTTCATGGATAGCGAGGATATCCTGCGGCTCACGTGTCTTGGTGTCTATCATTGCCCATATCGACTTGCCATAGCCATACACCTTGCCGTCCTCAGACTTAATGCACCAGTTACGTTTAGTGAAGAATTTCATGGCATTCTCCACCCATGTCTCGATACATAGTGGCGTATGCTCTGTCGGCATCTCTGTCATTTCTATGGCAAGACGTGAAAACACCCATGTCTTGTTGATAGTGTTCAGATATGTCATTCCGAAATTCCTCATCGTAGAATGCACATCAGCAGCATTCAGCATAGCATTGCCGAGATGCCCGATGCACAACTCATGATTAAAGTCGCAATGGAACGTATCCGCCGTATATGAATATCTTTCTACCTTATCCACTATTCTATTTCCTCACCTCTTTCATTAAGAAATTTAGACACCTCTTCCTGACAAGAGCGTGTTACTGCTATGCGTCCAGAGCGAGTAAACTGCAATACGCATCCAGGAGTCTTGTGTAACTCATGGAAGAGAGCTACGATATCGTCTGTCTTTCCCTGACTCACTACTACGCAGAAAGTCTCGTTAACCTCCGTAAAACGGGCTTTAGCATGACGTATGGCATGAGAAACCGCTGGAGTCTTCACCACCACATCAGTAGCAAGTTTGAAGAGAGCAACTTCCACGAGGAACAGGTCGGCATTAGTGTAGAAATGTGCCTTTACGACGTCAATCTTCTTCTCTATCTGCTTTACGACCTTCTTCATCATCTCCTCGTCGGAGTATGCCGTAATGGTATATTTGTGTATGCCCTTAATTGAAGAAGGACTTACGTTGAGTGACTCGATATTTATCTGTCTGCGCGTAAATACAGCAGTTATCTGATTGAGGATACCTGCAATATTTTCTGTATATACCTGTAATGTAAAAAGTTTCTGTTCCATCAATATTCAACGTTTAGTTGCATCTCGTCAACAGCTTTTCCAGGAGCTGTCATTGGTTCTACATTCATATCGGGTTTGATGATTGTCTCAAGGAAGAAGGCACCCTTCGAGGTCAGCATCTTCTCTATTGCAGCAGGCAGGTCCTCACGCTTCTCGACCTTGAGATATGGGATATTGTATGCCTCCGCAATCTTTGAAAAGTCAGGGTTACACATTGGTGTGAACGACTGTTTCTTATTGAAGAACATATCTTGCCACTGGCGTACGTTGCCGAGATAGCTATTGTTGAGGAGAATCATCTTTACAGGAATGTCGTATTCCATTATGGTACCCAGTTCCTGTATCACCATCTGCAGGCCTCCGTCGCCCATAAAGCAGCATACTGTTCTGTCAGGTGCTCCATATGTGGCACCCATAGCAGCAGGCAGGCCGTAGCCCATTGTTCCCAAGCCGCCGGAAGTAGCTATTGAGCGAGGCACGTGATACTTGAAGTATCTGCATGACATCATCTGATTCTGACCAACGTCGGTAACAAGTATCGGAGCACCTATCTTGTCCTCCATAGAATAAGCCATCTTTGCAACATCGTGTGCCACCTCTCCCATCAGCAGCGGTCCGCTGGTAGGCTTGGTTGCAGGTGTTATGACATTCTCTATTTCCTTTTGTCTCAGAGGTTGGAATGACTCTTTCCAATCACTATGGTCAGCCTTGTTCACAAGTTCTGTGAGTGCAGGGAGTGACACCTTACAGTCAGCAACGACAGAGACATCAGTCTTCACACACTTGTCAATCTCCGACGGGTCGATGTCGAGGTGTATTATCTTTGCCTGCTTGGCATATCTTGACAAGTCGCCTGTCACACGGTCAGAGAAGCGCATGCCGATAGCGATAAGCACGTCGGCCTCCTGCTCCTTCAGGTTTACAGAATAAGAGCCATGCATTCCCAGCATACCCATATTCAGCGGATGGTTTGAAGGCAAAGCAGAAAGTCCGAGAAGTGTTCTGCCTGCAGGGATGTCAGCCTTCTCAAGGAAGGTCTTCAGTTCCTCCTGGGCATTACCCAGTTCCACACCCTGTCCCACGAGAGCCATTGGCTTCTTGGCATTGTTGATAAGTTCCGCTGCAGCCTTTATCTTATCCATCTTCAGCTCAGGATAAGGCACATAAGAACGGATGAAGTCAACCTTTGCTGGCTTGTAGTCTATCTTTGCCGTCTGGGCATTCTTTGTGAAGTCGAGCACTACAGGGCCTGGACGACCTGATTTAGCAATATAAAAGGCTCTTGACACAGCCCATGCCACATCCTCTGCCCTACGAATCTGGTAAGCCCATTTTGTTATTGGCTGTGCCACACCCACAAGGTCAACCTCCTGGAAGGCATCAGTACCCAGAACGCCTGTTGCTACCTGTCCTGCGATAACGACAATCGGTGTAGAGTCCATCATGGCGTCGGCAACGCCTGTCAGAGTATTTGTGACACCAGGTCCTGATGTAACAATACATACGCCCACGTCTCCTGATACTCTCGCGTAGCCCTCTGCAGCGTGTGCAGCAGCCTGCTCATGACGTACCAAAATGTGGTCGAAGGCCTTCTTCTCACCACGTGTATAATCGTATATGGCATCATAGGTCGGCATTATGCTGCCGCCTGGATAGCCGAATATAGTCTTTACCCCCTGCTCTTTCAGGGATAACATTAATGCTTCTGAACCAGTAATCATTATTATTTCTTAGTCTTCTATTATTCTTACACCACCTTTGTCGGCAGATGATACAGATTGTGCATAAGCTCTCAGCGCCTTGCTCACTACACGGTTTCTCTTCAGCGGCTGCTGTGGACGTGCTGCAAGTTCTTCGTCACTGAGTTTTACGTTGATAGTACGGCTTGGAATATCAATCACGATGATGTCGCCATCCTTTACCTTTCCGATATTACCGCCGCTGGCAGCCTCAGGGGAGATGTGTCCTATTGAGAGTCCTGATGTACCTCCAGAGAAACGTCCGTCAGTAATCAGGGCACATTCCTTACCCATGTGCATTGACTTGATGTATGATGTAGGATACAGCATCTCCTGCATGCCAGGACCACCCTTTGGTCCTTCGTGTGTAATTACCACGCAGTCGCCTTTCTTCACTTTTCCGCCAAGGATTCCTTCACAAGCGTCTTCCTGTGAATCGAATACTACAGCAGGGCCCTCGAAATGCCACAGTTCTGGAGCCACACCGGCAGTCTTCACCACACAGCCGTCCTGAGCGATATTACCAAAGAGTACAGCCATACCGCCATCCTTAGTGTATGCATGTTCTATGTCGCGGATACAGCCATTCTCTCTGTCTGTATCGAGCTCATCCCAGTATGTCTCCTGAGAACCCATGACATTAGAGAATTTTCCGCCAGGAGCACATCCGTAGATATCGCCTACTTCTTTTGTCACCACAGCCATAGGGTTGTTGGTCCATTTTCCGTCAGCACCCAGTGTGAGGCCTGTGATAGAGTATTTCTGTATATCCTCTCCAAGAGTCGCACCATTTACGCGCTTGCAAGAGAGGTCGAGCAGGTTACCCTTTGCCAGTTCACCCAATATGCCGAGTATGCCGCCTGCCCTATTCTCCTCCTGGATAGAATATTTCTGCCAGTTAGGAGCCAGCTTGCAGAGGAAAGGAACCTTTCTGCTCAGAGCATCGATATCACTCATCTTGAAATCAACCTCTGCCTCCTGTGCAACAGCCAGCAGGTGGAGCACAGTATTTGTTGAAGCACCCATAGCGATGTCAAGAGTCATAGCATTCAAGAAAGCAGCACGTGTAGCGATGCTTCTTGGCAATACGCTCTCGTCGCCATCCTCATAGTATGCCAAAGCATTCTTTACTATTATCTGGGCAGCCTTCTTAAAGAGGTTTATCCTGTTCTTATGTGTAGCCAGTATAGAACCGTTTCCTGGCAATGACAGTCCTATTGCCTCTGTCAAAGAGTTCATAGAGTTTGCGGTGAACATACCTGAGCAAGCACCACATCCTGGGCAAGCCATACTCTCCACCTGTGCCAGTTCTTCATCAGAAACAGTAGGGTCACCACCCTTAATCATTGCTGTGATAAGGTCGGCATTCTCACCATTCAGCTTATGTGACTCCATTGGTCCGCCTGAGACAAAGACAGCAGGAATATTCAGACGCATAGCAGCCATCAGCATACCTGGTGTCACCTTGTCGCAGTTTGAGATACACACCATAGCATCAGCCTTGTGTGCATTCACCATATACTCTACAGAGTCAGCAATCACATCGCGTGAAGGAAGTGAATAGAGCATTCCGTCATGACCCATTGCAATGCCATCATCCACAGCAATTGTGTTGAATTCTGCTGCATAGCAACCAAGTTTCTCTATCTCGGCCTTTACTATCTGTCCAATCTCATGCAGATGTGTATGTCCTGGTACAAACTGTGTGAAAGAGTTGACTATTGCAATAATAGGCTTTCCGAATTGCTCTCTCTTCATACCGTTAGCTACCCACAGAGCTCTTGCTCCTGCCATACGGCGACCTTCTGTGCAGACTGAACTGCGTAACTGATGTTTCATATTTCCTTATTTTCTTCGCGTGCGCGTTCTATAATATTAAATATTCTTTCCGTGACAATGCTTATACTTCTTCCCTGAACCACAAGGACATGGGTCATTAGGACGTGGTGTCTTAGTGTTCACGATAGGAATTCTTGGCATCTGCTGCTGTGATGGATCAATATATTTCGGCTTATCCATACCATCGCCCATCTGTGGTGGCACCATAGGTGTTCCGTCAGCATTCAGTTGTGCCTTGTTTGTAGTATATTGTGGACGTTCAGGTTTGCGAGGCAGTGGTGCCTGTGCCTCCTGAGGTGCCTCCTCCTTGTGTATGTGGATACGTGATAATGTAGAGCAGATGGTATCATTCATCTGATTTATCATATTGTCCCACAGCTTTACTGACTCCAGCTTGAATATCAGCAATGGATCTTTCTGCTCATATGATGCATTCTGTGATGAATGTCTCAGTTCATCGAGTTGTCTGAGGTTCTCCTTCCAGTTGTCGTCAATGGTGTGGAGCATTATCATCTTCTCAAACTCCTTCATCACATTGGTACATCCGCATTCATAGCATTCCTTCAGGTCGAATGACATACGATATATCATCTTCATATCCGTCAACGGAATGAGTATGCGTTCGAAGTGTGCATTAGGATTCTCTACAATTTCTTTTACTACAGGAGCAGCCTCATCACGAACCTTGTCCACATGAGCTTTGAAGTGTGACATTGCCTGCTGGAATGCTTCCTCCTCCATCTTTTCACGTGGCATAGTAGCAAATTCCTCCTGTGTAAATGGGAATTCCATATAGAAGAGTTTCAGGAACATCTCCTTGCATCCCTCGTAGTCATTATTGTTTAGAACATACAGCACTCTGTCCCAAATGGTATTCGTGATATCCATACCTATGCGCTCTCCCATGAGGGCATGTCTGCGCTTCTCGTATATAACAGTACGCTGTTTGTTCATCACATCATCATACTCCAACAGTCTCTTACGGATACCGAAGTTGTTTTCTTCAACCTTCTTCTGAGCACGTTCGATGCTTCGTGAAATCATTGGTGCCTCTATGCGCTCGCCCTCTTCGAAACCCAACCGGTCCATCACTCTTGCTATTCTCTCGGAAGCAAAGAGTCTCATCAGTTTGTCTTCCAACGAAACATAGAATACAGAAGAACCTGGGTCACCCTGACGTCCTGCACGACCTCTCAACTGCCTGTCCACGCGACGGCTCTCATGACGCTCTGTACCAATGATGGCAAGACCGCCGGCAGCCTTTACTTCGTCAGTCAGTTTAATATCAGTACCACGACCAGCCATATTGGTTGCGATGGTAACAGCACCCAGTCCATTAACGCTCTTACCAGCCTCAGCAACAATCAGAGACTCACGAGCATGTTCCTTCGCATTCAGCACGTTGTGAGGTATCTTACGCATGCTGAGCATACGAGATATCAATTCAGATATTTCCACAGAGGTGGTACCCACCAGACATGGGCGTCCGGCATTGCGCATTTCCTCTATCTCATCGATGACGGCCTTGTACTTTTCACGATTTGTCTTATATACTCGGTCGTCCATATCCTTACGTATCACAGGACGGTTGGTAGGAATCTCAACGACGTCGAGTTTGTAGATATCCCAAAACTCACCGGCCTCTGTCGAAGCAGTACCTGTCATACCTGCCAGTTTGTGATACATGCGGAAATAGTTCTGCAGAGTAATGGTAGCATATGTCTGTGTAGCAGCCTCTACCTTCACGTGCTCCTTTGCCTCAACAGCCTGATGCAGTCCGTCACTCCAGCGGCGACCTTCCATTATACGACCAGTCTGTTCATCAACAATCTTCACCTCATTGTTGATTACGACATATTCATCATCTTTATTATACAAAGAATAAGCTTTCAGCAACTGCTGCAGGGTATGTACGCGTTCCGACTGCTCTGAGAAATGGCTCAACAGCTGGTCTTTCTTCTCCAGACGTTCTTCGTCAGACAGTCCTGTTTCTGCCTCCAATGCTGACAGCTCTGTGGTGATATCTGGAATAACAAACAAGTCTTTGTTACCCACCTGTTGAGAGAGCCATTCTACGCCCTTATCGGTAAGATCCGCACTATGCATCTTCTCATCGATGACGAAATACAGAGGTGCTATCGCCTCAGGCATCTTGCGGTTGTTGTTCTCCATGTATATCTCTTCCGTATTGAGCATTCCACTCTTGATACCATCTTCTGAGAGATACTTCACAAGAGGTGTATTCTTTGGAAGAGCCTTATATGAACGGTACAGTGAGAGAAAACCGTCAGCAGTCATCTGCTTGTCGTCTGTCTCCTGTCCCTTTGCAATCATCTGCTTTGCGTCAGCCAGCAATTGTGTAGCGAGTTTCCTCTGTACTCCAAACAATTTCTCCACGAGAGGCTGATACTCCTCAAACATCTGCACATCACCCTTTGGCACAGGACCAGAGATGATAAGAGGTGTTCGGGCATCGTCAATCAACACTGAGTCCACCTCATCGACAATGGCGTAGTTATGCTTTCTCTGCACCAGGTCTTCTGGTTGCATAGCCATATTGTCACGCAGATAGTCGAAGCCGAATTCGTTGTTGGTACCAAATGTGATATCTGCCTGATAAGCCTTTCTGCGTTCCTCGCTGTTAGGTCTGTGCTTGTCGATACAATCCACACTCAATCCGTGGAACATATACAGAGGACCCATCCATTCCGAGTCACGTTTTGCCAGATAGTCATTCACAGTAACCACATGAACACCATTACCAGTCAGGGCATTCAGGAATACTGGACAAGTAGCGACAAGTGTCTTACCTTCACCGGTTGCCATCTCGGCTATCTTACCCTGGTGCAATACAATGCCACCGAAGAGCTGCACATCATAGTGCACCATTTCCCATTTCAGATCATTGCCGCCAGCGGTCCAGTGATTATGATATATCGCTTTGTCACCGTCAATGGTGATGAAGTCCTTGCTTGGGTCCGCAGCCAGTTCACGATCGAAATCTGTTGCGGTAACTACAGTCTCCTCATTCTCCGAGAATCTACGTGCTGTCTCCTTTACTATTGAGAATGCTACAGGATACACCTCATTCAGGGCCTCCTCCAATTTGTCGAGGACCTCCTTATCCAGTTTGTCTATCTGGTTGAAGATAGGCTCACGTTCATCAATCGATGTCTCCTCTATCTTAGCCTTCAGTTCTTCAATCTGGGCTTTCAACTCCTTTACAGAGCCCTGCACAAACTGCTGTATCTCCTTGCTCTTTGCACGGAGTTCATCATTTGTCAAAGCCTGGATAGCAGGATATGCTTCCTTTACTTTATCAACCAGCGGTTGAATCTTCTTTATATCTCTACTTGACTTATTGCCAAAAAGTGCTGATAGTATAGAATTAATATTCATTTTCTTCGTTTTATGTTACTCTCGCACGTGACGCATCATACGTGTACGCACACAAGTACGATATTGGGGTGCAAAGTTATAAAAAAAAATACAAATCGGCAAACATCCATAATATTTTTAACCAATTTTTATTGCATATTGCAAAAATATTTATATCTTTGTAGCAGATTTCTATCCTTATTTATTCATTAATTAATTCCTAGAGCTATGAAAAAAATCGTGATGATGGCAGTAGCTGCCTTTATGGCTACAGTAAGTGCTAACGCACAGTTTGAGAAAGGCACATGGTCATTGCAACCATACATGGGTGGTGTTATCTCATCTGTTACAAACGTAGATAATTTTGACATTGACGATGGTATAGAACTGAAGAAAAGAATGACTGTTGGTTACATCATCGGTGGTGAAGCAGAATATCAGTTTGCCAAGAAATTCAGCATCGCAGCAGGTGTGAACTACACTTCTCAGGGTTGTGGTTGGAAAGACATTGACTATTGGGAAGGACCAGTAAAAGTTGAGGTTAAGGACCAGAGCGACATTCTTGGTTATATCAAGATTCCTATCGTAGCTAACTACTATATTTTCAAGGGCTTTGCTTTTAAGGCCGGTGTTCAGTTCGGTTTCTTGGTTACCTCTAAGTTTTATGCACATGGAAAAGCCGACATGGACGTTTTGGGAGATGGTGTTAACAGAAGGGTAGATCTTTACGGCACTGTTGATATGAAGGATCAATACAAAAAGTTTGATTTCTCTATTCCTATTGGCGTTTCTTACCAGTTCAAGGTGCCCATCGTAATCGACGCTCGCTATCAGCTAGGTCTGACCAGACTGAACAAGGAAACATTCCCTGGTGTAAAGAACAGCAAGAACAGCGTGTTTACTCTGACTGTTGGTTACAAGTTCGCCCTCTAAACAACTGAACATAACAAATAAAAAAACTGGAAGCATAAAGAACTTCCAGTTTTTTTTCTATTCGATAGAAATTTTTCTCCAGCGAAGAAAATCAAAGTTTTTTTATAATGCGGGCAGGATTGCCCCCAACAACGGCATTATCTGGCACGTCTTTTGTAACAACAGCACCTGCTCCCACAATAGCATTACGACCTATTGTTACTCCAGGACATATAATAGCCCCCATACCTATCCACGCATTTTCCTTAATGGTAACCTTTCCAAAATGCATAAGGTTATGTCTGTCATAAGGATCATGATTTACAGTAGCTATCTTTACCTCAGGAGCTATGAGGACATTATCCTTTATCTCCACCTTCCCAGGAGAGATAATAGTGGCGCCCTTGTTGATAGTAACATTTTTCCCTATCTTCATCCTACAGCCACAATCGCAATAGAATGGAGAAACAATAACACTACTATCATCCATCTCGCATTGAAAAAGTTCCTCCAAAAGGCCCTTATAATCAGGATCAGTAGGCTTTTTGGAAGATATCTGCAAACATAGTGCATGACTGCGTATCATCTCCCCCTCTATGGCAATCATGCGAGGGTCCTTTTTATCGCCGGAACCAGTGGCGTCAATTCCTTCAAACATCGTGATAACTACACTTCAAAATCGAGGCAGGTTCTTTGTACAGTATAAGGACGAACCTTGTTATTGGCAACTGCCACATGCTCTGGATGGGTAGCATAAGCCTTCAGGGCTGCTTCGCTCTCAAGGGTGCTGTCGAGCATCACATCAGCATTTGATGATTCCAAGCGACCATCAATATTCACTTTCGCATCTATAAGGCCAGGCACCTTACCAACAAGTCCTTCCAAGCCCTCTTTAATACCAACCTTTACGGCATTCTTCTCTTCTTCTGACAACTCTGGATTCAATGTCCACAAAATTACATGTTTTACCATAATCAATATTTTTTGTTATTTCAACTTGGGCACAAAGGTACGATTAAGCGAGTGAATATGCAAATTTATTTGCAATTTTCCGAGCGTGAATACCCTCGACGAATATTAAAGTTATAAAAAAATCCGTACGAAGACAAAAACTCGAATAAAAATTTGTTTTTTTGCTCGCATAATCGTAACTTTGCAAACGATTTTGAAAAATAGATAGTATGAAAAAGACATTAACAACGATATTTGTACTTTTTGCAGCAGTAGTGAGTATTTCTGCTCAGAGGGCTACATATCTCACTACGGAGCAATTACCAAACCTAATAAAGTGTCTGCCAGCCCCACCAGCTTTCGACAGCCCTGAGTTTGCATACGACATTGTGCGATATGCATGGGGAAAGCAGCAACGCGAAGACCCTAACCGTGTTGCTATCGCAAAGGGTGATGCACAATGGCAACCTCTCGATTCGTTGTTCCACCGATTTGCTGTTCCTTTCGGCTTGGAAGTAACACAGGAGGGGACGCCTGAGATATATAAACTGCTTACTACGGCAGTCTACACCATTGACCAGATGCGTGTGGCTCCAAAGGCTTATTATAAGCGCCAGCGACCCTTTGAACGCTATGGCGAGCCAACGCTGACAGGGGAAGATAATTCTTTGCGTGGTGAGGGCAGCTATCCTTCCGGACATGCTCTGAGAGGTCAGACATGTGCCTTGGTGATGGCGCAGATAGCACCAGAGAATGCTGACACCCTATTCTATCGTGCCCATATCTATGCTCTAAGCCGCGTCATTGCTGGAGCTCACTGGCAAAGCGATGTGGATGCCAGTCGCAACGGAGCTACCATCGGATATTGTGTCCTGCAGAATTGCCCTGCCTTTATGGAACAAATGAAAAAGGCACAGAAAGAGTATAGGAAGATTAAAGGAATAAAAAATTAAGATATTAAGAAAGAAATGAGGCTACTGTCCACCATATTTTTACTTATAACAATGTGTGTCACTGGGACATGGGCGCAGACTTCGAGTTTTCGTCTGTTCTCACCACTGAAATACTACCCTACTGTTACGAAGGATATCATGAATCGTGACAGTGCCGACCAGTCATTGGAAGACAGAATATTGCTGGATATGTATATCAAACACCCTGAATTAGTGGAAAAAGATATAGAAACAGGGACATCTGCCAACGTCGGGACTTCTCCAGAAACGCCTCCTTCGCTATCGCTGACAGACACGACAAAGGTACTGCCTATTGCGACTATGGAGGTACCAATAAAGAAGCCTACACAACCAATAGACTTGTATGTCACAAAACCTCACTTCTGGACCTTCATGGGGGACTACTTCCTGCAATTTATGCAGAACCACGTTTCTGACAACTGGTATCAGAGTGGCAACAAGAGTTGGGCGATGTTGGGAACAGTAACCTTGCAATATAACTATGACAATGCAAGGAAACTGAAATTCAACAACAAACTGGAGATGCGATTGGGATTCCATACCTCTGATGCGGATACCATAAACAAATTCAAGACATCAGAAGACCTGATACGTTATACAGGAAGATTTGACCGCCAGGCACACAAACAATGGTATTATGCCTTGCAGGTATTGGCATATACGCAGTTTACAAGGGGACTAAAGGATAACGACAAGAAGACCTATTCGGACTTCATGTCACCTTTCACTCTCAACGTCTCTCTGGGTATGGATTACTTCGTTGAGACGAAGAACAAGAAACTGAAGGGTATCATCCACCTCGCACCATTGGCCTTTAACTTCAAATATGTAGATCGTAAAGCTTTAGCAGCAGCAAACGGCATAACAACAGACCATCACACATTGGAGGATTTCGGTTCGCAGACGACAATAGAACTGGAATGGAAACCTATTGTTGATTTGCTTTCGTGGAAGACACGCTTTTATGCCTACACTACATACCACAAGTTGCTCGTAGAATGGGAAAACACTATTTCGCTTAAAGTGAACAGATTCCTCTCAACAAACCTGTTCCTGTATCCACGATTTGATGACAGCGTAAAGCCTATAGAACCAGGACACACTTTACTGCAGTTTAAGGAATATTTCTCCTTCGGCTTCAGCTATAGTATGTAGTTGATTGGTTAACAGTTTTTGGCCTTTGTTTTATTGTTCTGGGTCAATAGGGTCGTCCTTGGTGTAACCACGCAGGATATTAACGTCTTTCTTTATCTTAAAGACCTGACCATCAGCGCCTTTAGCAGTACATAGGATAAAATATGTACCTTGTTTTACCTGATGTCCATTATATGACCCATCCCAGCCTTCACCATTTACATCGTTCCACTCATAGAGTTTCTGTCCCCAACGATTGAAGATAATAGCACGAAACTCCACAATACTCTTGAATGTCTTTGGCTTAAAGAAATCATTTATGCCATCACCATTGGGAGAGAAGGCATTAGGGAAAGTCAACTCGCTCTCGCTGGCCTTAATGGTAAGCGGAGTAGCATCATAGGTGTAATAATCACGTTTAAACTCTATCACTTCCATCTGACCAATTGACGAATTCCATCTTTCAAAAGTAGCATAGAGTGCGATGGAATCAGTACCAGCAGAGGAAAACTGTATCGTTGGGTTTTCTTCATATCGAGTGATATAAGGATTATCAAGACTACCATCCTTATGACACACTCGCCATTCATATTTCATATCCCATCCGTCACCATTCGTAACATTCATATAGAAAGTAGCATTAATGGGGGCAGAACCCTCATATTCCGTAACATGCTCAACAGTAGCGCCATCAGCACCAACGGCATTAAACCATATCTCTAATGATGGTTGAGCATTTGCTTCAACGCCCAAAAACAGAAAAATAACGGAAAAGAGAACCGAAAGGGGGAAGTATGATAATATTTTATGCATAAAGAATATAAAAAATTAATTTTTTATTTGCATTTCTCGTAACTTAATCGTAACTTTGCACGCTGAAAAGAAAAACCTGTATATTTAATGAAACGTTTAACTTCATTTTTTATTGCATTCATCATCTGTTGCAACTTATTTGCACAAGATACTCTGAAAGTTGGCGTTATGTTGCCACTTCACAAGATTGACGGCGATGGCAGACGCATGTTAGAGTACTATCGTGGCCTGCTATTGGGCATCGAAGACCTAAAGAAACAAGGAAAGAATATTGCTGTCCACGCATGGAATATGCCAGCAAATGGCGATGCACGAACAGTCCTCGTGAGAGAAGGGGCTTCTAACTGCAACATCATTTTTGGCCCACTATACTCTAAGTATGTGAAGGTGATAGCAGACTTCTGCAAGGCATACAACATAAAACTCGTTATTCCTTTCTCCATAACGGGTGATCATGTGAACCAATATCCTAATATCTATCAGGTATATCAGCCACAGTCTTGGATAGACGAGACAACAGTGCAGCGCATAATGATAAACTTCACAGGCTATCACCCAGTAATTGTGAACTGCAACGACACCCTTTCTAAAAAGGGAACCTTTACCAATCTGCTGAGACAGGCATACGACACAAGAGGAATACAATATAACATCACAAATGTGCTGAATCCTGATGACACCTTTGAGAAAGCATTCTCAACAAAGAGGAAGAATCTCGTCATCCTCAACAGCGGACGTTCACCAGAACTGACCAAAGTGATTACAAAGCTGGACACCCTCAAAGCACATAATCCGGAATTGGAGATTACAATGTTCGGATATAACGAATGGCTAATGTATGCAAAGTATAACAAGTCAAACTTTGAGAAATATAACGTACACCTGCCATCAAATTACTATTACAACGAAAATGGCAAACAAGTGAAAGCACTTGAGGACAGATATTTCCGTAACTTCCACGAGAATATGCAATATGCCCTCCCCCGTTTTGCCATTACTGGTTATGATCACGCTATGTATTTCATAGGACAATCAACGAGATGGCTACAGACACCATTGGACTTTGAGAAAATACCTGGCGGAGGATATCGTAACAAAGCATATTATCTCATCCACTACAAGCCAACAGGAGGTGTGGAAGCTGTTAAATACTAATGCGCAGACAACTTCATATCATAATCGCACTCTGCTTTATGCTACTCCTACCCCTTAATACGAGGGCGCAGGTGGGAGATTATCGCAACACCTTCAGCGTAGGTGTCAGCGGAGGGTATATCCTGACAAAGATGAGTTTTATCACTGCTGTACCACAAACAATGCTTGGAGGTATGACAGGTGGTGTATCATTCAGATATACTTCCGAGAAATATTTCTCCACACTATGTGCCATACAAGCAGAGGTGAACTATGCACAAAAGGGTTGGAAAGAGAAAATAGAAACGTATGACAATGCTCCTGTCATAAATCCCAAAACAGGTGTTGCAGAAGAATATCAAAGACGCATCAATTATATTGACATTCCTATCTTCGCACACCTCTCATGGGGAAAGGAAAACAAGGGTTTCAATGGCTTTGTAAACCTTGGACCACAGTTCGGTTTCTGTATCGGAGAATCGACGAAGAAGACTTACGATATCCCATATACGAAGGTTAACACAGAAAAAGGTGCTTTCGCTGAACAGGGAATAACACAATTCTCAAGTCGTCAGGGCCGCATAAGCATTGTAGAGGCACAGGAAACGATGCCCGTAGAACATAAGTTTGACTATGGCATCACCTTTGGTGCAGGCGTGGAAGCATGCTTCAACAAGGTTGGACGCTTTGACTTGGAGGGACGTTTCTACTACGGACTTGGAAACATCTATGGCGACTCTAAAAAAGACTACTTCGGAGCCTCTAACCATACTACCGTTTACATAAAACTTTCTTACTTCTATGACCTCAAGAAAAACAAATATTGAAGTCTTAGGAGCAAGAGTGCACAACCTCAAGAATATTGATGTTACAATACCACGAAACAGTCTGACCGTCATAACAGGTCTCTCTGGTTCTGGCAAATCATCGTTGGCTTTCGATACTATCTATGCAGAAGGACAACGACGATATATCGAGACATTCTCGGCCTATGCCCGTAATTTCTTAGGAAACATGGAGCGTCCTGACGTGGACGAGATCAAGGGATTATCGCCAGTTATCTCTATAGAACAAAAGACAACGAACAAGAATCCCCGCTCTACTGTTGGTACTACCACAGAGGTCTATGACTTTCTCCGATTGCTCTTTGCCAGAGCTGGTACAGCATATAGCTATGCCACAGGAGAGAAGATGGTGAAATATACAGAAGACCAGTTGGTAGGGATGATTCTGGAACGCTATGCCAACAAGAAGATTTACATCCTTGCTCCATTGGTAAGAAACAGAAAGGGCCACTACAGGGAACTCTTCGAGCAGATGATGAAGAAGGGGTTTCTGCAGGTGCGCATTGATGGCGAGCTGCAAGAGATGACCCATGGCATGAAACTCGACAGATACAACAACCACAATATTGAGGTGGTGGTTGACAAGTTGAAAGTCAGCGATGATGAGCAGCGTGTTCGCAAAAGTGTAGAGGTAGCGATGAGACAGGGCGAAGGCCTTATCATGATTATGGATAAGGACACAGAAGAAACAAGATATTTCTCTAAGAGGCTGATGTGTCCTACCACAGGAATGGCATATAGAGATCCTGCTCCTAATGTTTTCTCTTTTAACTCTCCCGAAGGGGCTTGTCCATATTGCAAGGGATTAGGATTCGTCTCTGACGAAGACCCTTTGGCGGAAGCAGAGATAAAAAATGTAGAGGAAGAGGAAATGAGGGAATATGCTATCTGTCCTGCCTGCAAAGGAAAGAGATTATCCCAGGAAGCATTGTCATATCGCTTGCATGACAAGAATATTGCAGACCTCGCTGACATGGATCTGGACGAACTCTACGAATGGCTGGAGAAAGTACCACAGCATCTGGAGCAACGTCAGAACGAGATAGCTGGGGAGATACTGAAAGAAATCCGAACCCGATTGAAATTCATGCTTGATGTGGGGTTGGAATATCTTGCCCTCAGCAGACCATCATACACCTTGTCAGGAGGCGAAAGCCAACGCATCAGATTGGCAACACA
This sequence comes from Prevotella sp., assembly GCA_017475005.1. Taxonomy (GTDB): domain Bacteria; phylum Bacteroidota; class Bacteroidia; order Bacteroidales; family Bacteroidaceae; genus Prevotella. The sequence goes on from JAFVGI010000023.1 coordinate 40,225, forward strand.
GATAGGTTCACAACTGGTTAATGTGCTATACATCCTCGACGAGCCATCAATAGGACTACATCATAGCGACAACAAAAAACTCATCAGTTCATTACAGAAATTACGTGACTTGGGAAATACCGTTATAGTAGTGGAACACGATGAGGAAATGATGTTGGCAGCAGATTACGTTATAGACATAGGTCCTGGAGCAGGCAGAAAAGGTGGTGAAGTCGTTTTTCAGGGTACACCAGAACAACTGTTAAAGACAGACACCCTGACAGCAAAATATCTTAACGGCACCATAAAGCGTATTGATAAAACGAAAACGAAAACCAAAACCAAAACGAAAACGGAAACCAAAACAGAGACGGAAATAGGGAATGCCATCACCCTTAAGGGTTGTACTGGCAATAATCTGAAGAATGTCACTGTCAGTTTTCCACTTGGAAAGATGATTCTCGTCACTGGTGTCAGCGGTTCTGGAAAATCAACACTTATCAACGAGACGCTACAGCCCATTCTGTCGCAACATTTCTATCGCTCGGAGAAGGCTCCTCTACCCTATGACTCCATTGAAGGTATAGAATATATAGATAAGGTGGTAAGCATCGACCAGTCACCAATAGGCAGAACGCCACGAAGCAATCCTGCCACATATACTGGTGTCTTTTCCGACATCCGTTCGCTATTCATAAATCTTCCAGAAGCAAAGATTAGAGGTTACAAACCTGGACGCTTTTCCTTCAACGTCGCAGGAGGACGCTGTGAGACCTGTAACGGTAACGGATACAGGACAATAGAGATGAACTTCCTGCCAGATGTCTATGTACCGTGTGAGGTATGTCAGGGAAAGCGCTATAATCGTGAAACTCTTGAGGTGAGATACAAAGGCAAGAGTATTGCTGATGTGCTTGATATGACAATCAATCAGGCAGTAGAGTTCTTTGAGAATATGCCAAAGATACTCCGCAAAATAAAAACACTGCAGGATGTTGGCTTGGGATATGTGAAACTGGGACAATCCTCAACAACACTCTCTGGTGGTGAGAGTCAGCGTGTGAAACTGGCCACAGAGTTATCGAAACGAGACACTGGAAAAACCCTTTATATACTTGACGAACCTACTACAGGATTACACTTTGAAGACATCAGGGTGCTAATGCTGATATTACGTAAACTCGTTGACAAAGGCAACACTGTTATCATCATAGAGCACAACCTCGATGTTATACGCCAAGCCGACCATATCATTGATATGGGTCCTGGAGGAGGAAGAAAAGGGGGACAAGTAGTCTCAGTTACTGAAATTCCTTAATGCGCTGCTCTTCTGACAGTTTACAGATAAGCAGTTTTCCATCGCGTTCAGCAACAATAAATCCGTCAAGACCCTGAACGACAACTTCCTTGAGACCATTGACATTGATAATACAATTTACCGTATCAAAGGTTCTGACAGCAGACGCCTGACTGATAACACCATTCTTATTGGCATCTTTCTTGACAAGAGTATGAAGAGAACCCCAGGTTCCTAAATCACTCCATCCAAAGTCTGCAGGACATACAAATATCTCATCTGCTTTCTCCATAATGGCATAGTCAACAGAGATATTGTCACATTCCGCATAACGCTCAGCAATGATTTCTTTCTCCTTTGGAGTACCAAAGACACCATTGTCAAACATCTGCTCAAAAATACGGGCAATACCAGGCTGATACATCCTGAAGGCATTGACAACAGTGCTGACATTCCACACAAAGATACCAGCATTCCAAAAATAGTTGTTATGCTTGATATACTCCTGTGCCGTTTCCAGATTTGGCTTCTCACGGAAACTCTCTACACGAAAGATTTCCTTGTTGCTCATACTCTGAGCCGAGAGATTTGCTTGAATATATCCATATCCTGTTTCAGGACGTGTCGGTTTCATACCAAGAGTAACGATAGCATCCGATTCTGCAGCAAATTGCAATGACGCCTTGATAACCCTCTGAAACTCCTGCATATCAGTAACGATGTGGTCACTGGGGCTCACACAAATGCTGGCTTTTTCGTCTTTCGCCTTTATACGGTATGATACATAGGCGATGCAGGGAGCTGTATTCCTGCGACATGGCTCAGAGAGAATATTTTCTTCTGGTATCTCAGGAAGCTGTTCGTGCACCTTCTGTGCATATATTTCTCCTGTTACTACCCAAACGTTTTCTGGGGCACAGATACCTTTGAAACGGTCATATGTAAGCTGAATAAGCGAACGACCAACTCCAAGAACATCAATAAACTGTTTTGGATTCTCCGTGGTACTCATAGGCCAGAATCTGCTACCAATACCACCTGCCATAATCACAAGATGATTCATAATTCTTCTCTCTTAACCTAAATATTTTATCAATATCTTCGCATTTCCAGAGTCACGAAGTTTCAGGATTGCTTTCTCACGAATCTGACGAACACGCTCTCGTGTAAGTCCCAGTTCGTCACCAATTTCCTCCAAACCTTTTTCTGGACATCCTATGCCAAAGCATTCACGGATGATTATTATTTCACGATCCTTCAGCACCCTGCCAAGTACAGCATTCAACTCGTGAGCCATTGACTCATGGTCCACACCTTTGTCAGTACGAGTATCATCACCACTCGCCATAACATCCAGCATACAGTTTTCCTCGCCATCCTGGAATGGTGCATCGATAGACACGTGATGACCATCAGCCATAAGACTCTGGCTTATCTTCTCTTCATCGATATTGGTTACCTCTGAAAGTTCTCCAACACTTGGGTGGCGCTGGTTCTCCTGCTCAAACTTATTGATTTCGTGATTAATCTTATTCAATGAGCCAACCTGGTTCAGTGGCAGACGCACAATACGGCTCTGCTCTGCAATAGCCTGAAGAATGCTCTGACGAATCCACCATACGGCATAAGAGATAAACTTAAAGCCACGTGTCTCATCAAACTTCTCAGCAGCCTTTATCAGACCTATATTACCCTCGTCAATAAGGTCAGTAAGTGACAATCCCTGATGCTGATATTGCTTCGCCACAGAAACGACAAAACGCAAGTTAGCAGTGACAAGTTTCTCCTTGGCACGCTCTGCTGCAGGACCACCCTTACGGATTATTTGCGCCAACTCTATTTCCTCATCGATGGTAATAAGTGGTGCACGGCCAATTTCCACGAGGTACTTGTCAAGTGCCTCACTCGAACGATTGGTAATACTCTTCTGAATCTTTAACTGTCTCATCTATAGATCTTCTTACTGTTTTCTTTCCTACTAAAATATCCAGTGACCCCGATGGGATTCAAACCCATGACCTCAGGAACCGGAATCCTGCGCTCTATTCAGCTAAGCTACGGAGCCTATTATAATAATCCGTGTGCGCTCACATACGCTGCGCAGGGGAAAATTCGGTTGCAAAGTTACAAAAAGAATTTGATATACACGCACAAAAGCTCAAAAATAATGTTATAAAATGATAAAAAGCAATTTTGCAGCATATTTTTTTATATCTTTGCACGCGAATTATGTAAAGAAAATTCGCTATGAAAAAAAGACTTGGTAAGATAATTGCTCTGGCAAACCAAAAAGGTGGTGTTGGTAAAACCACTACTACCATAAACCTTGCCGCATCCCTGGCTACTCTTGACAGACAAGTGTTGGTCATTGATGCCGACCCGCAGGCTAACGCTTCCAGCGGATTGGGAGTTGACATGCAGTCTATCGAATGTTCACTATACGATTGTATTTCTGGAAACATAGATGTTCGAGAGGCTATCTACACAACCGATGTTACAGGACTCGATATCATCCCCAGCAACATAAACCTTGCTGGTGCTGAGATAGAAATGATAAAGATGGAAAACAGGGAGTATGTCATAAAGAATGCCCTGGAGCCTCTACGTCAGGAGTATGACTACATCTTCATTGACTGCTCACCATCATTGGGCCTCATCACTGTCAACGCCCTTACGGCAGCAGACTCAATCATTATTCCTGTACAGTGTGAATACTTCGCACTCGAAGGAATAGGAAAGCTTCTTAACACCATAAAACTCATTAAGGGACGTTTGAATACAAAACTTGAGATAGAAGGCTTCTTGCTGACTATGTACGACAACCGTCTGAAGTTGTGTAACCAGATATATGATGAAGTAAAGCGCCACTTCCAGGAGTTGGTATTCAAAACCGTTATACAGCGTAACGTAAAACTTGCAGAATGTCCTTCTCACGGACTTCCTGTAATCCTCTATGACGTTAATGCTGCAGGCACCAAGAACCACTTGGCGCTGGCAAAAGAAATTATCAGCAGGGAAAAGCAAAAATAACAACATAATATGGCAGTAAGAAAAAAATATAACGCATTGGGCCGAGGTCTTGATGCCCTTATTTCTACCGATGACATCCACCCACAAGGCTCATCGACCATCAATGAGGTGGCAATAGACCTTATTGACGCAAATCCTGACCAGCCGCGTCGTGATTTCGACCAGCAGGGACTTGAGGAGTTGGCATCTTCTATAAAAGAGTTGGGCATCATACAGCCTATCACCCTCCGTGAGATGGAAGGAGGACGTTTCCAGATTATCGCTGGCGAACGCCGTTGGAGAGCTTCACAGCTTATTGGTATGAAAGCAATACCTGCCTACATTCGTACCATATCCGATGAGACAGTAATGGAGCTGGCTCTCGTAGAGAACATCCAACGTGAAGACCTCAATGCCATAGAAATAGCATTAGCATATCAGCATCTGCTCGATACAGACGGCATGACACAGGATAAGGTTTCAGAACGCGTAGGAAAGAGCCGTGCGGCAATATCAAACCACTTACGCCTCCTTCGCCTGCCAGCACAGATACAGTTGGCATTGCAGAAGAAAGAAATCGATATGGGACATGCCAGAGCACTTCTCTCTCTCGACTCACCTTCTACACAGATCAAGGTGTTCAAGGAGATTCTGAAGCACAATTTCAGTGTTCGACAGGTAGAGGAATTTGTTACTCGTCTGAAGAATGGCGAAGATGTGCAGTCAGGAGCCAAGACCATAAAGGGAAAAGCCCAGATGCCTGAAAAATATATCGTCATTCGCGATGCCATCTCAAAAGCTCTTGGTGCTAATGTTTCTATCTCGTGCACTTCTGCTGGAAAGGGAAAAATCACTATCCCATTTACCTCAGAGAAGCAACTGAAAGAAATCATGAAGGCTATTGAGTAATGCGGAAGGTATTCATTCTTTTTACTCTTTACTCACTGTTTTTTTCTTTCCCTGCCCTTGCGCAGAGCGAGAGGAAGGATTCTATTGCACCTGCCGTTACAGAAATTGCTGACACAGTATCCGACAATATCGGAGCCGAAATAGCGCAGCAGGCCGATTCCGCCCTTAATGCAGAAAAACCTCTGAAGGAACTCAAGATAAAGCAGAAACGCGACTGGACCACATGGAAGCCTGACCCGAAGAGGGCTCTTTGGCTTGCCCTCATACTACCAGGAGCGGGACAGATATACAACAGAAAATATTGGAAACTGCCAATTGTCTATGGTGGTTTCATTGGCTGTGCCTATGCTATGAGGTGGAACAACCAGATGTATCTGGATTATTCACAGGCTTATCTCGATATTATGGATGACGACCCTAATACTGCCAGCTATCAACAGTTCCTACACCTAGGCAATCAAATCAATTCCTCCAACATAGAACGCTATAAGGAAGTATTCCGTTCACGTAGAGACCGCTATCGCCGTTGGCGAGACCTCAGCTTCTTTGTTATGCTGGGAGTTTATGCTCTCTCTGTTATAGATGCTTATGTCGATGCCTCGCTATCGACCTTCGATATCTCTGATGACCTCTCACTGCATGTGCAGCCGGCCATCATAAACAATAAGATGACAGTCTCTCCAAACTCGCCTCTCAGCAACAACGCCATAGGCATACGGAGTTCACTGAATTTCTAAACCTGACCTACCTAAAAAATACTCTACTATGCTAAACAAATTTCTCTACATATTCCTCATGGTTTTCACCTGCAGCAATGCCTTCTCACAAAGCGTGCTGCCAACAGCTTCTGACTCTCTTCGTGCCCGACAGAGTAATCTCAATGCCATGGAGTATGTCTTCGACGAAGACGAGATTCCTGAGAGTATGAATCAAGAGATGGAAGACCTGCTGAGAGATTATAATGCTCAGCACTATCTGTTTGTCGATTCTGACTGCGTACAGATGCCGACTGGTCCCATATTTACCAAGGAAGAGACCATTGAGCGCCTTCGTCGCATGCCAACAATTATCGAGATGCCGTGGAATGAGGTAGTACAGAATTACATCGACCGCTATGCCAATAAGCTGCGCCGTCATGTGAGCCTGATGCTGGGAGCACAGAATCTGTATATGGAGATTTTTGAGGAGGCTCTTGAGACCTATGGCCTTCCCCTCGAACTGAGATATCTGCCTGTCATAGAGTCAGCCCTTAATCCTAACGCCGTAAGCCATGCTGGTGCAGGTGGCCTGTGGCAGTTTATGGTGGCAACAGGACAGCGCTATGGTCTTCGAGTAAACAGCCTTGTCGATGAACGCCGTGATCCTACGAAGTCATCCTATGCAGCAGCACATTATCTGTATGACTTATACCAGATTTTCAACGATTGGCATCTGGTTATCGCTGCATATAATGCTGGCCCTGGAAACATACAGAAAGCCATCACACGAGCAGGCGGTTCACGCGACTATTGGGAGATATACCCATTCCTGCCAGCAGAGACACGAGGATATGTGCCTGCATTCATTGCAGCAAACTATATCATGACATTCTATCGCGACCATAATATCTGCCCTATGAAGACAACACTTCCGCAACAGGCTGATACTATTGTCGTAACAAAGAATCTTCATTTCAAACAGATTTCAGAGGTTATCGGAATACCTATCGAAGAACTCCGCGCCTTCAATCCGCAATATCGCCACGATATCATAACGGGATATACCGAACCGACAGACTTCCGCATGCCGACTGAATATGTGAAACTATACATTGCCAACGAAGACTCCATCTGGGCTTATGATGTCTCAAATCTCATGAAGCGCGACCAGGTAGAGGTAAGGTCTTACTCTTCCACAAGGTCTTACTCCCGCCACTACTCCAAGAAGTCTTCAAAAAAGGCTGTCAGCAAGAGTTCACGCAAAGCCACCACCCGCAAGTCTTCACGCAAAAGAAGAAAGTGACCTTAGACCTTTGACCTTTGACCTTTGACAAAAGAAATGCAAACAACAGACGAACTATATGAATCCTTGGTGAAGGGTTACATGGAGTCCGCCCACCGTAAGAAGGTGGACCTGATACAGAAAGCATACAATTTTGCTTGCCATGCCCATGAGGGTGCTACACGCCCTTGTGGCGAACCTTATATGATACACCCACTCTCTGTTGCTATCATAGCATCACAGGAGATGGGACTTGGCTCTACCAGCATCTGTGCTGCCCTGCTCCATGACTCTATAAAGGATACCGACTATACCATTGATGATATTGAGAATATCTTTGGCACAAAGATAGCACAGATTGTTGACGGACTGACAAAGCTTTCTGGCGGCATCTTTGGTGCCCAAGCCGAAGCAGATGCCGAGAAACTCAAGAAACTTCTTCTCACCATGAGTGAGGACATCCGCGTCATCCTTATCAAGATATGCGACCGCCTCGACAATATGCGCCACATAGAGCGCGAAGAGAAGGAGAAGCGCAGCAAGATTGCCGGTGAGACTCTATATCTCTATGCACCCCTTGCCAATCGACTCGGATTAAATACCATAAAGTCCGAACTCGAAGACCTCGCCTTCCGCTATGAATACCCAAAGGAGTATGCCAAGATAGAGAAGAACCTGCAGCATACCAATGCACAGCGTGAGACATTGTTCGAGGCCTTCACGGCACCCATAAGGAAAGAACTTGACAAGATGGGTATCAAATACACCATCAAGGCCCGCGTCAAGAGTCCCTACTCTATTTGGAATAAGATGCAGAAGAAGAATGTCTCCTTCGACGAGATATACGACATTCTTGCTGTTCGCATCATCTATGAACCCAAGTCACGGGAGGACGAGGTTGATGATTGTTTCCGCATCTATGTAGCCCTCAGCCGCATGTATAAGTCCCATCCGGGACGTCTTCGCGACTGGCTCTCCCACCCTAAGGCCAATGGCTACAGGGCTCTTCATGTCACCCTCATGAGTAAGCAGGGACAGTGGATAGAAGTGCAGATACGTTCTACCCACATGGACGATATTGCGGAACAGGGTTTTGCTGCCCATTGGAAGTATAAGGATGATGCTGACCCTATGAATACCGAGAAGGTTACAGAGGACGAACTCAACGGATGGCTGCAGACCATCAAGGAGATTCTCGACGACCCACAGCCGGATGCTATGGATTTCCTCGATGCCATAAAGCTCAATCTCTTTGCCTCCGAGATATTCGTCTTCACCCCGAAGGGCGACATCATCACGATGCCAGCAAACTGTACGGCACTCGATTTTGCCTTCCAGATACACACCTTCCTCGGCACCCATTGCATTGGTGCAAAGGTGAACCATCGCCTCGTGCCGCTGTCACAGCATCTGAAGGGTGGCGACCAGGTAGAAATCATCACGTCGTCTTCGCAGCATGTACATCCCGACTGGCTCAACTATGTTACTACTGCCAAGGCTCGCAACAAGATACAGTCGCTCTTGCGAAAACAGGAACGTGAGCAGGCCCGTGCAGGAGAGGAGATTCTCAAGGCGTGGCTGGAGCAGAATGGTCTCACCATCACCACACAATCCCTCGACCGCCTTCGTGAGAGTCACATGAGCGGCACCAACGAACGCCTGCTCATCGATATTGCCAATGGTGATATCACTCTCGACCAGCGCGACCTCAACTGCGTACTATACGGTCCAAAGAATGCCGATAACAAACTGCATAAGAAGGGATGGCGCAGATATGTGCCATTCATGAAGGCCAAAGAGGCAAAGGTGATTACTGAGCGAGATATCACATACACCATCTCCCTGCGTGGCATCGACCGCAAAGGTATGCTGAAAGATGTTTCGACATTGCTCTACGAACAGTTCGACATCAACATCCTAAAACTCAACATCCAGACCAACGACGGCATCTTCTCCTGCGAAGCAGTCTTCAAAGTACGCGATAACACCATCCTCGATACCATCATCCAAAAGATGAAAGAAATCGAAGGCATCAAGAAAGTACAGAAGAAGTAACGGTTAACGGTTATAGAAACACTACACGCTACACGCTAAACACTACACGCTAAACACTACACACTTAACTCTTAACTCTTAACTCTTAATTTAATAATGCCCCGCATTTTCTCATTCTTTATTTTTTCATTTTTTCATTTTTTCATACTTACCGCGTCAGCACAGTTTGACACTATCGTAGTGGCACACGATGGCACTGGCGATTGTCGTAGTGTTGCGGAGGCTATCAACAAATGTCGTGCCCTGATGGATACCCAACGCGTTATATATATTAAAAAAGGTGTCTATAAGGAAAAGCTCGTCATCCCCTCCCATCTCACCCACATCCAACTGAGGGGTGAGGACCGTGATTCAACCATCATCACCTACGACGACCATGCCAACATCAATAATATGGGCACCTTCAATACCTATACCCTCAAGGTGTCAGGTCAGGAGATTGTCATCTGCGACCTCACCATCGAAAATAATGCTCCACAGCTGGGACAGGCAGTGGCCCTCTTTGCCGATGGCGACGGGCAGTACTATGTCAACTGCCCCTTCTTGGGTAATCAGGACACCGTCTATACTGGCCCGGGAAAAGCTACGCAACATTTTGATGACTGCATCATCGAAGGCACTACCGATTTCATCTTCGGACCTGCAACAGCATACTTCGACAATTGTACCATCATAAGCAAGAAAAACTCCTACATCACCGCCGCTGCCACCCCTAAGGATGTGGAGGTGGGATATGTCTTCACCAACTGCTATCTGAAGGCAGCCCCAGGAGTTACGAAGTGCTATCTCGGACGTCCGTGGAGGCCCTATGCCTATACCCACTTTCAAGACTGCTGGTTTGGCTCACATATATGCCCTGAAGGATGGGACAACTGGCGCAATCCAGAGAACGAAAAGACAGCCCGCTATTCCGAAGCCCGCAACTACGGCCCCGGCGCCGACACCTCAAAACGCGTAAAATGGGCGAAACACTGAAGTTTAAAGTTAAGATAATGGCGTAGCATGCAATCAAGCATTCTATGCCTTTTTTACTTCTCAAATCGCAGCAGCGGTGTTATCCTCTCCATTGTTTTGGCATCGAAGGAAGGGAGGGCAGCGATATCGGTGGCGCTGGTGATGGCGCCTGCGACACGTCGCAAGGTAATTATATCGCGCGCCTGCGCGTAATTTATAAGAGGATGGGCATCCAACTCTTTCTGCGACCATTTATTGACATATATCTCCGGAAAATCCTGCGACGCCGTCATATACGTCAGTGCCGTCTCAGGAAAATTACGTATTACAAGCAGTTCTTCTGGTGACGAAAATGCCTGCCTGCGCTTACGCAACTCCACTATACGCATAGCAAAATAATCTCCAATGCCCGGAATGCGCTTCAACAAAGCTGTATCGGCTGTATTAATATCAACAGTCTCGCCATAGCGGAGTTTTCTAAGTGAAGAGTGAAGAATTATTATCACCTTGAACTTCTTGAACTCCTTGAACCTTTGAACTATTTGAACTATTTGAAATCTTTGAACTTCTTGAACTCTTTGAACTTCTTGAACTCTTTATGACATCTGCTGCCATTACCTCGGGTTTGATGGTGATGTATGGTTCCAGCTGACGATATTTCTCCAGCGTCAACCCATAGAGACGTGCAAAGTCTTCCTTAACACGATAGCGTCCACCACGGGAACGGTATTTCAGAATATTACGGACCTGTTGTCGCGAGAGTCCCAACGATAAGAGCTGTGACTCAGAAGCGGTGTTGGGGTCGAAGTTAGTTAGGTGAAGGTGAAAGGTGAAAGGTGAAAGTTATCGAAATTCTCCGACAGAACCGTTTTGGAACTTGAACCGCTTAAACTTTCTTGAACCCTTGAATTTTTTAAACTTCCATCGTTCTGTTCCGACAAATAGGGGAACAGGACGATGGATACTATTATCACCAGTGCGAGGACGATAGCAGCATCGCGGTCGCTACTATTGAAACGCCTCAGGAATTTCATGCTTCCATGTGGGATAGGATTCCTTGAGCAGGTGCTTGTTATAGAAATGTGGATTGCCCGTCACCTCGGGGCCGAGGAATTCAGGCTTTGCAAAGTCTTCGTCGGCACTGCCCAGTTCGACCTCTGCGAACAGCAATCCGTCGTTGGCACCATGAAAGTCATCAACCTCAAAGGTGTGGCCCTCATAGGGTATGAGATAGCGTGTCTTCTCTATCAATCCTCCATGACACAGACGCAGCATCTCTTCTGCATCAGCAACGGGTATCTCGCGTTCAAACTCATAGCGTGACAATCCGCCATCGAGAGAGGGGCCCTTGATGGTGAGGAATGCCTTTTCGCCATAAAGGCGCACACGCACCGTTGCACCCTTTACATCCATATAACCCTGACAGATAAGGGAACGGGATACGGACGGGGTGACGAAGCGAGAGAAGAAACACTCGCGATGAACCAGGAATTTACGTTCTATCTCCTGCACCTTAAATAAATTAAGAGTTAAGAGTTAAGAATTTTCGCTAACCGCTAACCGATAACCGTTAAACGTTACTACTACGACACCATCACGATGCTGTATATGGCATAAACAACGCCGAGGGCGATGAGGATACCGAATATCCAGTTGATGACGTTACGACCTTCTTTTTCTTGTTTTGCTGCATATGCCTCTTTCTTGGCATTGCGAATTGCTTTACTTGTTTTCATATTTTTTGGATTTTTAAAGGGGATTCTACTTATTATTCAGTGCCATGAGGTATGCTTTGATGAAGCCGTCGAGTTTTCCGTCCATGACGGCATCAACGTCTGTTGTCTGATATCCCGTGCGATGGTCTTTCACACGGCGGTCGTCAAAGACATAGGAGCGTATCTGACTACCCCACTCTATCTTCAACTTGCTGGCCTCTATCTCTGCCTGTGCCTCCATACGCTTCTTCATGGCGCGATCATAGAGTTGGGACTTCAACAGGCGCATAGCATTCTCACGGTTCTGCTGCTGCTTTCGCGATTCGGTATTTGCGATAAGTATCTCTTCTTCCTCTCCTGTATCAGGGTCTTGGTACATATAGCGCAGTCGCACACCTGTCTCCACCTTGTTGACATTCTGTCCACCAGCACCGCTGGAGCGGAAGGTGTCCCACGAAACACGTGCAGGATCTACATACACCTCTATGGTATCATCCACCAATGGTGTTACGAATACGGAAGCGAACGATGTCATACGCTTACCCTGTGCATTATACGGCGATACACGCACGAGGCGATGCACACCACTCTCGGACTTCAGATATCCGTAGGCATTATCACCTGTAGCATTCTCTATCTGCATCGTGACAGACTTGATGCCTGCATCGTCTGCCTCAAGCAAATCGACGACAGTAACCTTATAGCCACCCTTCTCGGCCCATCGCATATACATACGCATGAGCATCTGTGCCCAGTCCTGCGCCTCTGTACCACCAGCACCACTGTTTATCTTCAGCACTGCATCCATAGAGTCTTCCTCCTGACGCAGCATATTCTTCAGTTCGAGAGCCTCAACGGCATGCAAAGCACGTTCGTAGGCACGGTCAACCTCTTCTTCGGTGAGCATCTCATCACGATAGAACTCCATAGACAGTTGCAGCTCATCAGCCGATGAACGCACCTCGTTATAGCCCTCTATCCATTTGCGCAACTCACCGACCACCTTCATCTGGGCACGAGCCCTTTCGGGGTCATCCCAAAAATCAGGTGCCTGTGTGCGAAGGTCTTCTTCCTCAAATTCTATTTTTTTGCGCTCTATATCAAGATAGGTATAGAGCGCTTCAGCGCGGTCTGTTATATCCTTAACCTGTTCCTGTGTTACCATTTACGAGATAATTTTTGCGTCTTCATCATACATGCGGTCAATGACATCCCTGTAATGCTGGCATATCACTGAACGCCTTGTCTTGAGTGTGTTTGTTATCTCTCCCTTCTCCATAGAGAACGGTTCAGTGAGCAGAGTAAACCGCTTCACCTGTTCATATCCTGCCAATCCCTGCTGCAAGGTATTGATACGATTAAACAGCATTCGTATCACCAACGGATTCTGGCACAGGTCCTCACGTCCCTTGAAAGGAATATCAAATTCGCGTGCGAACTCTTCCAGCAACGTATATGACGGCACTATCAATGCGCTGACAAACTTACGTTCGTCGGCAATGACAGCAATCTGCTCTATATACTTATCCACCAGCAGCTTTGACTCCACTGCCTGTGGTGCGATATATTTTCCGTTGGATGTCTTATAGAGGTCTTTTATTCTCTCTGTCAGGAACAGCTCACCATCACGCAGGTATCCTGCATCACCCGTACGGAAATAGCCATCTTCGGTAAACGACTGTTTGTTGAGTTCATCACGGCGATAATATCCCTTGGTGATGGTAGGTCCCTTCAGGAGTATCTCACCATTCTCATCGATGCGAATATCGATGGTGCTTATCGGGCGCCCCACAGAACCAACGGTATATGGCTCATCACGATGGTCACACGATACTGTTGCGAGACTTTCGGTAAGGCCATAGCCTACTATCATATTCAGGCCCAGAGAATGAACAAACTCCTCCACCTGCTGTGACACGACAGCGCCAGCCGTAGGGAAGATATTCGGATTCTCGATACCCAAACGCTTTCGTACCAATGAGAGTATAGTCTTGTCGTACAACCTATATTTCAGCGCCAATGCCATTGGTGGCTTCTTGCCTTTGGCACGATATTCTATATTATATTTCCGACCTATCTTCAAGGCATTCTTAAAGATAGCGGCATGAACTGGCGATGCCTTGTCGATGGTATCCATCACCCCAGCATATACCTTCTCCCAAAAACGCGGCACTGCCGACATACTCGTTGGGTGTGTCTCACGCATAGACTGCTGTATCTCATGAGGGTCGGTATTTATTATGAGGGTACTTCCCATCGTCATTGCGAGGAAGTCCCATCCTCTCTCAAAGATATGTGTGATAGGCAGGAATGTTATTATCCTATCCTTTTCGTTGATAGGCACGCACTTGCTGTTGTCCCTGAATGCTGCAGCATACTGTCCACAGGAAAGCATAACGCCCTTTGACTCGCCTGTGGTGCCAGAGGTATAGAGGATGTTTGCGATGTCGCTGTTATTCAGTTTGTCACGAGTATCAGCCAGCTGTGCCTCCAACTCCGGAGTCACCTTCACATTATCCAGGAAGTCATCAAAATAAATTGATGTAACGTCATGCTCCGCCAGTGATACCGCCTTGTCGTAGATTATGATACGTTCCAGCGAAGGACACAACGCCTGTACCCTGCGAGCCTTGTCATACTGCTCCTGTTCTCCCACAAAAATGACTCTTATCTGCGCATCATCAATGATAAACTGCAACTGCTGCTCAGAACTCGTAGCATAGAAAGGAATAGACACTGCCCTGACGCCAAAAGCGCCAAAGTCAGTATATATATATTGAACGGCATTCTGGGAGAACACACCAATATTCTCCTGTGGCTGGATGCCATAGTCGAGAAGTGCCAAAGATACTCTGTTGACATTCTGTGAGAACTCAATCCATGACACATTTTTCCACTCTGCGCTGCCGAATTCCTTATATTCCAACGCAGTACGTGAACCATATTTCTTGGCCTGTTCGTGGGGTATCAAGGCCAGGTGACAAACTGTTTGCATGATATAGGTTTCTGAATTTTGTTGCAAATTTAAGTAAAAAATTTGTACATTCCAAATTTTTTACTTAATTTTGTCCCGAAAAAAATTAAAACACGCTACATATATGGTAAAAATACTAAGTGTTGACGACGAATTAGACCTGGAACTACTCCTAACTCAGTATTTCCGCAGAAAAATCCGCAAAGGAGAGTATGAGTTTTTCTTTGCACACAATGGCATTGAAGCTTTGCAAATGATGTTGGAGCATCCTGATATCGACATTGTACTCAGCGATATCAACATGCCGGAAATGGATGGTCTCACATTGTTGAAGAAGATTAACGACCGTCATAATCCTGCGCTGAAAGTCATTATGGTGAGTGCCTACGGTGAGATGAACAACATCCGCACTGCCATGAACAATGGTGCCTTTGACTTTGCTACAAAGCCAATAGACCTTGATGACCTGCAGATAACCATCGACAAAGCTGTTGCCGAAATAGAATTTGTCAAGCAGACACAGAAGGAGCATGGACAGTTAGTGGACATAAAGAGTGACCTGGCTCTTGCTGCAGAGATACAGATGGCTATCCTGCCAAAGATTGATACTGCAAAGAATCTGGATTCTAACGTTGACCTGTATGCCTTCATGAAGCCGGCAAAGGATGTGGGAGGTGACTTCTATGATTATTTCCGCATAGACGATACCCACATTGGCTTCTGTATCGCTGACGTCAGCGGCAAGGGTGTTCCTGCTGCTATCTTCATGGCAGTGAGCCATACCCTACTCCGTATGGCAGGAAAGAAGAGCCTGGATGCTGTAGAGGTTATTACCGAGAGTAATTCCGTTCTGGCTGGAGAGAGTTTCAACTCTATGTTCGTCACCTTATTCTATGGTGTACTTGACACCAAGACTGGTGAGATACAATATGTGAATGCCGGTCACAATCCTCCATACATACTGAAGGCAAATGGCAGTGTAGAGGTACTTCCTAACTCTACCAATATCTGTCTCGGTGTGATAGAAGATTATCAGTATAAGGGAGAGACCATAAAGCTGGAAGATGGCGACTGTATCGTAACCTTCACAGATGGTGTCACCGAAGCATGTTCACCCAGCGAAGAATTATATGGCGAAGCACGCTTGGAGGAACTTCTGAAGACCCATGCTGGGGATGACAGCAAAACAATTGTTAATGCCATCAGCGATGCAGTACACCAGCATGCAGCAGGTGCTGAACAGAGCGATGACATTACAGTATTGATTGTGAAGAAAGCGTGAACCTAAAGAAATTTTCCAAAAAAAAGTTGGCAAGTAACATCAGTGGGGTGGCATCAGAAGTTGGCACCCACATTGCTATTGCTGTCATTGCCGGCCTCATAGTTTATGTCATTGCTTCTTCCGGTTACGAATCCGAGATTTCGGAATTAAATAGCCGCATTGAAGAGATGAAGTCAGCAGAACGCAATGCCCTCATCACAAAACGCATCAGCGAACAGATGGAAGACATCGCCTATGAACAGAAGGCTTTGTCTGACAAACAGAGAATGCGTGCCGAGGAGCAGTCGCGCCTTGCCGACATAGAAAGAGGTAAAGCAGAGTTGGAGCGAGGTCTTGCCGTGAAGGCAGAACAACAGGCACGTGCATCAGCAAAAGAGGCAGAGACGATGAGGGCCATAGCAGAACAGCAGAGTGCTCTTGCAACACAAAATATGGAAGAGGCCCTGAAAGCCCGTTCACATGCCGACACTTTATTCTACCAGTCACTGGCACGTTCGCTGGCACAGACCTCTATCACACAGTATAAATCAGGAGACAAGAGTCTGGCAACATTGTTGGCATATTCTGCTTGGTTTTATACTGACAAATTCAAAGGCAACGTTTATCATCAGGATATATACACAGCATTGCTGGACAACGCACCAAGAGCAAAGATGCGCATAGGAGGGGTATCAGGAAATCCACGCGCTATGGTGAAGGTGCCCTACTCTCTCATCAAAGATTCCAAGATGGGATATATCATCGCTACCGATTATGGAGAGATAAGCAATCTCACACCAAGACTAAATTCCGAAGGATTTATTGACAAGTATGATGAACAAACCATCTTCAACAATCCCGATTACCTGTTCAGAGATGTCTGTATAGCCAATGGTGACATCCTGGCACTCGA
>JAFVGI010000024.1 GCA_017475005.1 Prevotella sp.
CAAAAGTCCATACACCTTGCTTCTTGTACTACTACAATTTCTGTTTATGTAAAATATATCAAATATCGCTCTGCTTTTGTACCCCGTATTTTGGGAAAGCGGATGCAAAGGTATAACTTTTTTTCCAACTGACCAAATTTTTTTCGAGAAATTTTCAAAAAAACTTTCATTTGGGGGTCTATTTTGATAATCATCAAGGTAAGGAAGCCCCCAAAATGATGCTAATTTCTCAAAAAGGCCATTTTGTGCAGCGATTTTTGACAAGTTTTGATAAAAATCGGAAGAACGTCCCGTTTTTACTAGAGGTTTAGGCCCTTTTCTTTTAGGAAGAAGTATTTTGAGAGGTTTGTTTTGTCCATTGCCCATGCTATTGCCAGACTACCGGAGATGCAGATGATAAGAGATAGGAAGAGGAATACCATTCCTGTGCTGTCAAATTCCAGGTATGGCAGCATCTTTTTGCATAAAATCGTGAATATGGGCGAGAACAGGAACAACGGCAAGGTATTGCGTCCGATGAAGAGCAGCCCATTGCGTAGTTTTCCCTTTATGTGCGGATAGACAGCCATCAAGAAGCTGGTGACGAAATACACTATCAGCCCTCCACCGATATGTCGTGCATCCAGATTCTGAGGCTCTGTTATCAGCACGATAATGAAGAGCAGCGACAGCCACATCGGCCTGAAGACATCCGTAAAGACAGACCTGCTTTGACGGATTATCACACCGCCGAAGAAATATGTCGGCATTGTCAGCGCCACGATGCCAGCCTTTGAGTACAGCACATACACAATAGCCAGCAAGGCACACTTCATTCCCCTGTTTATTGGCAGATACCTGAAGATGATGAAATACGGAATGCTGCACAGCATCAAGGTTCTCAGGAACCAATACGGTCCCAGAGGGCGCAGCACCATCTTCTCGTAGAACACCGCTGGCGTCAAGTTATCTATATGTTCCCGTATAGGCACTATCGATGCCATCACGATATATCCGCCCTCCATAATAATATAAGGTACGAGGAAAGCCGCCATCGTCTTGCAGAATTTCGCAGCCGGTTTCTCGATATTCATCAGGAAGCCCGAGATAATCAGGAACACAGGCATATGGAAGGTATATACCACCTGCTTGGCATAAGGATACGAGTCGCCTATATAAACCAGATGAAAGCTAATCATCAGGATTATCATCACACACTTCAGGAAATCAAGTTCAGACAAACGCCCCATAAACTATAAACTAATAAACTTTACCAATAATCTTCCAGTCTCTTTGCCTCCTCCTCGGTGATATGCGTTACAGCGCCGTGTTTCTGTTCTGCGAAGCCGTCACGCTTTGTCGGTCCGTCTCCGAAGTGGCCGAGGTTTTTGAACGTCTTAAAATCCGTTGTTTCCAGAAATCCAAAGTTATGAGGCCTGATGCTGAAGATGTCATACATCAGTAACCATTTGTCCTGTCCTATTATCTTGTACATCGTAGGCGCCTCACACGACCTTGGTTCCACATCAATCTGCTGAGGTTGATACACATACCCACGATTAACGTGTTCGCTGAAAGCAATCTTTATGCCGGCCGGATTCTCCTGCGCACAATACGTCATGCAATACCGTCCGTCGGGCATCGGCATAATGTCAGCATCCAGCACCTGTATATTCTCGTCAGGATAGACAAATAGCAGTTGCGGTTCCGTCACCAATGCCGTAAAGTCATCGTTGGCATACGAATAGTACAGCTTTGTCTTTCCCCTACCCGTTTCCCTTATTGTGAAATACACCATCAGCTTTCCCGCCTCAGGGTCATAGATGGTCTCCGGAGCCCACGCACACCCGATGTCTCCGAAGCGCTCCGGGAAAGCCTCGTCGATGCGCACCACAGTATGAGTCCAGTTGATAAGGTCCTTCGACTTCATCAACACCAGGCCCCTGTTGTTTCCCCATCCGTATTTCGCGCCGTCGCGTTCCCATTCCGTATCGCGATAGCCCATTCTTTTGGCAAACAAATGCAGGTCAGTAGCCACGATATAATATGTTCCGTCGCTGCCACGATATATGTGTGGGTCCCTTATGCCGCGCTGCTGCGCTATGGTGTCCCCACTCACTACCGGTTTGTCGCCATTCAGCGCCTTCCACGAATAACCGTCACGACTCAATGCCATATGCAGACTATGATCCGCATCCTTGTGATACACCATCAGATAAGCCGCCAGAGGGCCGTCAGCAGACTTCGGAGCAGCCTGCAAGCCGATACATACGCATGCCATGCATGCAATAAAGAAAATCCTTTTCATACTATTACTTTTCATATCACCACTTTGGTGGCAGCACGATATTCTTCACGTCGTGAGCCTTTTCAAACAGCGGAGCAATCTCCTTGTCCGTAAAGCCAGCAATGCCGCAGCCGATGCGGGTAACCAGGAAAGTCAGTTCCTTATGCTGCTTGGCAAACTCTATGAACTCATCCACATACGGCTTGATGACATCCACCCCGCCGTGCATTGTCGGGATGCCGTAGCTCTGCCCCTGCAGACCTACTCCCTGCCCCATGACAGCTCCAAACTTACGGTAAGCAATATACGCAGCGCCACCGCCATGCATACCCTCCAGATTACTGCCGAATACGAAAATCTCGTCAGGTTTCAGTTCTGTAATAAATTCAGGTGTACAACGTTTCTGTTCCATAATCAAAATATTTCGGGGCAAAGTTACGAAAAGTCGGGGACAGAACAAAATAAATTCATTTATTTTTTTTGTCGAATGCAAAAGTTACGAAAAAAAATGTATATTTGCACCAAATTCCAAAGGAAATAAGACAAACATGTTTGAAAGAATACTCTCCGCCATTGTATCACTACTGTTGTTGTGCAGCAGCCATGCATTCGCCCAGAAGCGTGATAAATTCGAGTTCAGTCGCAACCTGCCCGTCTATGCCGACTCACTGATAGCATCCCTCGACTATCCCCTGGCATGGGGCAACAGTAACATCCGCTCCTTCAGCGAATGGAAGCGTGTGGCGCGCCAGAAAGTGTTTGACTGCATGCTGATGCCGCCCCCTGCGCCATCCAATGGATTTGAGGTGAAAGTGCTCTTTGAAGAACAGCGCGACGGTTATACGGCACGCAAGATAGAAATCCGTCTGTCACGTTTCTATACTGTTCCCGCCTATGTACTGATACCAGATGGCAAAGGCCCGTTCCCTGCTGTCAACTGCCTGCACGATCATGGGGCGCATCTCTTTATTGGCAAAGAGAAGATTATTCGTCCTCTGGCATGTGAGGACACCCTGGTTATTAAGGATGCAGAAGAATGGCTGCAAGGCTATGGAGGGCAGTATTTTGGCGACTATCTGGCAAAGAACGGCTATGTAGTATTCTCTGCCGATGCCCCCATGTGGGGAGAGCGCGGTCAGAAAGAAGGTCCTAAACGCGAGCGCTATGATATGATAGCAGGAAATATGATGATGTACGGCATCGACCTGTCAGCCTGGATGACCTACGACGATATCTCAGGTACTGAATATCTTGCCTCTATGCCCGAGGTAGATGCCAAGCGTATCGGCTGTACCGGCTGGTCAATGGGAGCCTATCGTGCCTGGATGCTTTCAGCCCTGTCAGAGCGCATCAAGGTAGGCGCTGCCATTTGTTGGATGGTAACAACAGATGAGCAGATGTCCTTTAAGTACAGTCGTACTGAAAATGGAGGTTTTGCCAACTGCATTCCAGGCCTGCGTCGTTGGATGGACTATCCGCATATTGCCAGTATCGCCTGTCCAAAGCCGATGCTCTTTATCAATGGTAAGCAAGACAAGCTATTCCCTGTCGCTGGTGTAGAAAAAGCATTTGCAGTAATGCATGAGACATGGAAATCACAAGGAGCCGGCAACAACATAGAAACAGAACTATGGGATATGCCACACAGCTGTCCCAAAACAGCTCAGGAACGTGTCCTCCAGTTTTTCAAGAAACATCTGTAGTACGGTGATATTAGACATCAGACATCCAAAGTCTGTCCCTGCATCTCCCTTTAAACCTACCTATAATTGCTTGATATTCAGTTCTTTTATACATGTTTCAAAATTTTACTCAGTGGAATGAGTAATTTTACTAAGTGCTGAGGTAAAAAGATTTCTTTAAACCACCAAATAATTTTATGAATATCTTACATCTTACCTCTTTCCTTTCTTCATTTTTTTACCTTACATCAGCCATCTTCACTCTTCCCTCTTACATCATCCATCATCCATCAGACATCATCCTTCATCCATCATACATCATACATCAGCCATCATATCCCTACTCTACCCAGCCTCTAAGCTCCTCCGTGGAGCAGCTTAGGAGGAGCTTAGGAGGAGCCTGCAAGGAGGCTAGGAGGAGCCTACAGCATTTTTAAGGATTTTTGGGGTCTTTTTATGAACATATGTTCGTGACCCGATGAAGCCATGTTACTCGGTCCACTAAGCCAGTATAAATGCCTCACGAACATAGGTTACTTTTTCAGGGCAGTTATGGTTAGTATTTTTAAGGGCAAAAATATGGATAGAAAGAGATCAAAGAACCGTCCCTTGATCACTCTTCATCCCCTGTCATAACCTCTCATAATTTAAGTAATTTTTAATTCACTTGATATTTTGTTTCGATTCTTGAGTATATATTTACCCCACTTAATATATTCAACCTCAGGAAGCCTTTTTAAGAAGGTATCAACGGTATCTTCAAGTATCGCTCCCTCACCCCATTCTCTACGATCAATTATTCGAGCTATATCACGAGGAGCTGCAGGAAATGCAAGATGAGTCATAGCATGAAGGATTGCCTCCATTTTCATTTTTTCAATTGGATTGTTAGCAACATCTTTATAAGTTTTTGAGCTATTCTTTTGAAATAGGCTTTGTGTAGTTTTTTTTACATATTCTATATTCTTAAAAGCCTCTAACTGTGTTGGAGTTATCATTTTCCCAACGACTTCATCAACCCAATCTTGAGATGGTGGCCATTCAACTCCTATAGCCTCCAATTGACTTTGCGTAAAACCACCATTAGGAGTTCTTGCAGATTCAATAATATCCTTTGTGAGGACAATTTTAGATTCTGTAGGCTTTATTTTATCTATTTTTTTTAACCACTTCTTTTTTGCAGCATACCAGTCGTTCAATTTTAAGGTATCAACAATCTCCCTAAACGACATACCGAAAGTCAAATGAAAATCAGATAAAAAAGACGAAATTTCATATACAGTTTTGCGTCCACTATTTTTAACATTTAACAATCTTACATCGCTTTCAATCTGTGGAATATCAATAAATTTGTGGACATCCATCAATTTAAGTATATTAAAGGCACGAACAGATAATTTCATGTCTTTAATAGGTATATCTAACAATTTAGCAATTTCTGTGTCTATATCATCGTTATTATCCTGCAAGATTACCCCTGCAGGAATCATTTCCTTAAGGCGGGTTATTTTTTCATTAAAAAGATTAAGTTGAGCTCTAAGTTTAATATTCTCCTCTTGAGTTTCTTCATATTTGTTACGTTGTTCTACGAGTATCTCTTTGACTTGTTTAATAGTCTTAACTGTAATTTGCCGTATTCTTTCTTGAGTAAGTCCATAATCTGATGCTATCTTCTTTCGAGGAATGCCATTAAACGTGTCATAAAGTATTTGATAACTACGATTGGCTAATTTACCTTCTACGCAAGATAACGCAGAAAGGCAGAACCATTTAATGTCATAATTTTTTGGCGAGAATTCAGTATCATCAACATCAACAATTTCAATATCATCCTCTTCCTTTTCATCCTCATCATCTTTACCAATATAATCGGAGAATAACTCTTCATCAGCATAGCTCTCCCTTATATTGTCGTCGCCTGTCAATCTTCTTAATATCTTTAGATCCCAATAGTTAACAAAACCAGAAAGGACAGATGATGTTTCATTCAAGAAATCTAAAAGCCATTCTCCTTTACATTCTTGTATTAGTCTCGTAAGCAATACCGCATCTCCTTTAGCCTGACTTTTGCCAATAGGTGCACAAAGAATACTGTTTGATGTCGGAAACATGTAGCTTTTAAGCGACTTGGTGTCTACAAATTTAAAGTCGCGCCATATAGAATCTACATCAGCCTCGCTATCAATGTAAATGGTCTTTACTACTTCACCATCATATAACATACAGATATCCCCCTCCTTAATTGGATATGGATAATCTGCTAAGTTTTCACTATTCTTATTGATATAATAAACTACCATCTATTAGAAGAGTTTATTTTCTGTAAATCCTCGTTCTATAATATCTACTACAGGCATTCGTGTTTTAAACTCTGGATCAATGTTATGACATTGTGTCTTCACGATTCCACGTCTATGAACAGCAGGTTCAAGACAGTAAATACGAAATTCCTCTTCATTAACATCTTCGATACGACGCCAATGAGGAAAAAGAAGTTTCATATAACCTGTTGCAATACGCTTAATGGCATTACTATCACGAACGTCAGCTTTCTCCTCAAATTTTACCAACTGGTCAAAGATTAAACCATAGGTATTTTGAGTTCGCATCGAATGAAGTATTTCAGAGAAATACTCTACATTGATAGTCCAACCTTTAAAAATCATACTTTTATCAACACGAGGCAATAGCCAGCCTTCAATAAAGCAATGAAATCTATCGAGAAGGGCAGACTCCTGGAAATTCTTAGGCAAATTATCAAAATACATTTGAGAAAGTGGTACGTTGTTTGCTGATAGCGGAATATTGCCCATTAACATAAGTCCACATTCTGAAGTAAACTCATTATTGTCAATAGTCGTCTTACCACTTTCCAGATAAGACTTCAAGGCTGCCTGAATTTCTGCCGGTTCTTGAAACACTATTGTCTGTATTTCATCAAATACTGTAAAATCGTGGTTCTTTATAATGCCGTTCTGTTGTTTCGCTTTATCAAAGAATAATTTTGCACGTGTCACCTTACCCCCGCTTACTAGCCAACCATATTTTGACAGATTACCAAACACATATGATTTGCCAGTACCCTTTGGTGCTAATTCAATCACATTCAACCTTGGCTCAATAAATATTAAGAGACGAGTAAGGAACTCAAGTTTCTGAGTCAATGAGGCAAAGCCATCAGGATCATACTCCATAGCTGACAGTAATAAATCAATCCACTCTTGAGTAGAAAAATATTGTCGAGCCTCAGCCAAATAGTTTACATCAACAGAACTATAGGGTTTAAATGGCTTGTAGTCAATCATCTGAATATGGCTGGTTTTGCCATTACTATCAGATAATAAACAGAGCTTAATGATTCCCCAACGTTCTCCATCCACAAAATCACCTGAATTCTTTGAATAAACATACTCAGGAATAATACCCTCTCGAAGTTTAATACCATAGTCTGGAATAGCGAACTGTCGCTCATTTTTCACGATGTCTATATATACCATAAAACGTGCGAGCAAAGTAACCTCTTCACCATTCTGTAACCGATCTTTGACAATACCTTGTTGTGAAGGTATAACCTTATCAAGGAATTGTGTCAAGGCCAGTTTGTCTATCTCTCCTGTCTGAACATTAAGATAACGTTTTAGCAAATAATCCTTCACGAAAGCAGGGAGATTTCGTCCAGCAAACAGGCTATTTGTTGATGCAGGATCTTTGTATATTGACATAGCAGAAAAATGCTGCCTGATTTTATTGCTAATTTCGTTTTTCATATGAATCCATTTAATTTAAAACTCAAATAAATCGTCCTCTTGAACACCCGTGCTAACTTTTATCTTCATCACTTGTTCTATTGCACCAACACATAATGTTATTTCCTGGCAATTTATATCCAATATCAAATCTTCTGTTTCATAAATATCGTCAGACAAATGGTGTAATGGATATGTCTTTCCATTGTAGTTAACATAGGGAACTTCTGTAGATGGTAAGTTTTTAATTTCAAATTGAGCTCTGGGAAGAGAGCCACTAATCTCATATGTCTTCAGTTGTGCTGACCAATTTGTAGGAGCAGGAGCACTGCTAATGATAAATATTGGCACTAAGACCTCTTCTGGGGTACATCCTCCATGTGCACCTTGATTAGCAGGAACCTTTGAACACAAAGACTCATGTTTTAATGCACAAAGAGTTTTACCATCTTCCAATCTGAAATAACTATTGTCTGCATCTTCACTTTTTTTCTCTCTTATCGCAACACGACCATGATGGTCACTCTCAACTCCAGAAAGATTTTTGCCATTCACCAGTTGAGAGAGGTATGTTAAACCGTGGTCAGATATAATAGCTATTTTCTTTCCTATATATAGTTGTAAAATATTTTCAATACTTTTTCTTACTATCTCAATTTCTTTAATGACTGTAAAAGGACTGATGTTGTCGGTACGATGTGCTTGAGCATCCAAATCTCCAGATTTCTCGAGGATCTGTCCTTCTGGCAAGAGTCGTTGTAGTTCTATTTTATTAATATCTGTTTTGGTTGGCAATTTAGCTCTTGCTATTTTTACTTCATTTAGATATATCTGCTTATCCTTGTGTTCTGACACAATTTGTTTAACAAGCGGAATCCAGTCTATACCCAATCCATCAACCCAATAGAAAACTTCTATATCACCACGATCTTTTAATAATGTGTAAACTGTACTGAAACTGTTATACCATAAGTCGAACTTTGATTCAGTTTCATTCAATTGCTGAATACAAGAACTTATTTCTTCATTATAACTATTGGACAATTTTGCACGTTTATACTTTTCTATATAATCGTTTATCCAATCAGGCACACTAGCGCTTATACCAATACCTTCTTTTGCATAATAATATAAATCTGGGAAGAAATGTTCCAAATCTTCAACTCTTATTTTTTCATTCCCTAACCATTGCAAAGCTATTTCCTTTTCCTTACGCGTAATACCCGTAAAATATCTCAAGGCACTTGCATAACCCATTCTTTCTGGCAGGTCTTGAAGTATCTTTGCTACTAGACTTTCTGCAGCTTCCGTAAGAATTACGTTTTGTTGAGCTGCATATTTTAGACAGTATTGACGAATATCCATTTCTGTCAACTCTTCCGTAATATCTGCAGCCAATGCTTCTATCAACTCATTTGTTCCATAGTTGGTAGTCGTTCTAAGTATACGACAAAGATATCCTTGACCATTTTCCTTATTATCATAATACCTTGCTAATAGCCAACGGTCAAATATACTAGGATGACTAAACCATAGTCGAATAAAGTCTTTATAGTTCTCTACATCGTCAATACCAAAATGTTGTTTTACAAACTTAGGAAAACTAAAACCAGTGCTTACGTCAATTTCGTCTGCAAGAATTTCCCAGTTATTACCATCGCTCATTAAGGGTTGAATACCTCCAAAATCGAGTCCCAAACCATGTGTTAGAAATTCATATGCATTGTGGCATGTCTCATAACTAAAGGCATTATCTGGCTGAGCAAATACAGAATTGGTAAATATAGAACGAGATTTGCATATTATCTGTGGAGAGACTTGTTTTGTACTATCTTTCCATATGTTTAACCATTCACGTATATCATTTACTATTGTGTAGTTCTTCTCCAAACCCTTTACACCAAAATCATTTTGGTCTGTCAATATCAGTTTATATGTCAAGTCTTTATCTGCTGATATCAAGCGCCATATATTAATTTGGGTATCATACTTAAAGGTCTCCATCTTACCTTCCAATCCTACCAAAGGTATATAAATACGTTGGTGTTTTTCTACTCCTTCTTTGGTAGCCTGTATTGCCTTGATAGTTTTTATTAGAGTATCAAAAGACTTTACAGTATCATTATCATAGAAACGAGCAAGTTCAGAGAAAGGGGCTATTACACAATCATGAGGACTCATCTCCTTGATATGTTCCTCAAGCCTATCCTTCAATTCAACCTGGGTAATAATTAAGTCAGGATAGTTCGTGTCTATCCACCTATCAACACTCTCAACATGAACATTTCGTTCACTTTGTAGATATTCCACGAAGTCATAACAATCACGGAAATTGTCAAACAGTACGAAACGAATTGGATATCGGTCAAGTGTTGCCGCTCCTACCCCTTTTGCCTGCTTGTCCTCTTCAACACATTGTTTCAGAGCTTCTATATCTTTGAATGGTTCCTTATACATACTTTAGTAGAATGTCTATCACATTACCATCTTCTGAATTAATCATATTCTCAATAGCTTGACGAAGGTCGTCACTATTGTATATTCTATTTATAGCCTTGGAACGTTTCTTTTTCAACTCTTCTGGACTCGTTGATGGTGGTATTGCTGGCTGAACGCCTCCTCCAGGAATTACTGGTGGTTGTACAGGTGGTACAGGAGGTACTGGTTTAGTTGATGACATTCGCCAGTCCTTCAATTTATCTTTTACCTCTTCTTCTGTCCACATGCCAACTTCACTTTCGAGATGCTCATGTAGATATTTCGTTGCAACCTCAACCTCCTCATCTTTAAGGTTCACGATTTCTATACCCTTCATATAGGTTACGAAACCTTTTTGGAAATTATTTGCTTGAGGAAGCAGCAAATTGCCGAAGTCCGTTTTAAACATATCATATCCACTGATGGTTTCTTCCAGCAACTTAGAGTCCTTCATACTCTCGGGATATGTAATAACCCTCATCAGATTGTCAACATATTCTTTCATTCCGCCAGAACAGTCCGAACTAAATTTCAATGCCCACAATGGATATCCTTTTTGTTTCGAATAGACATGGAGTACAGCCCAACGAGCATCTTTTAAACTGCTTATATCGGAATAACCTGGAAGTTTATTAAGTCCAAACATTTTAATAAGACCCCTACTAACACGACCAGCCTCCTTACTTTCGAATATAAAATTCAATTTATTACTACTCTTGCCACTCTCCCATGATTTGAATAACTCAACCACATCATCTACTAGATGTTGAGCTGATCGCTGTTTACCATTTGTATCAAAGATTACATTGATATATTTTCGCATAGCAAACGCAACCATAGCCATCGGTGCATAACTCTGGAATAATCCATAAGGAGGTTCTGTCAAACCTATTAGCTTTTCACCTAAATTAAAACTCTGGTTCTTACTTGTATGTCTTGGACCTAGCCATTCATCAACATAATCACATACCAACTTTAAAGGATGTTGTGGTGATATAGTACTTTTCCATTTTAAATTGTCATCCACGCTATCTTGTAGTAAGAATTCAACGTGACGGGCAGGTCCACCACAACGGTCCAAAATATCCTGTTTTGTATTATAACTCAAGACTGCATCAACAGTAGCTTTTACAGACGCCTTTTTCCAATAAGTAGTACTACTCTTCGTTCTAATAGAATCCAATGATTCTGGACCGTTGATGAATATACTTGGAGCAATAGATGCATTAATTGTGCTTGTCATCTTGCTTCCTACAATTGTCATATCCTCACCATTCAAATAGAACGAAACATTATTTCCTCGCATCTTGTTGACCCATTGCTGTATCATCTCCGAAGCCTGCTTTGTGTAGGTTTGATACTGTTGAGGTAGATTATGACTTTGAGCAACCTGAGCATTTGCCTGATAATCTATAAATCTTTCATATTCTTTTGCCCCCATAGCAGTCTCCATTACCACAAAGGCAATATTCTTATAACGAGAATCAGTACTATTTCTTTCTGCAATATCCTTTAATTGTATTAACTCTTGGGTATCACGACCTACGAGAATAGCTAAAAACGTTTCATAAGGCTGAGCCGATCGTTTTGCATTTTCTATACGATTCATCAAAGTATGCTCATTACCTTGAATACTGAAGAACTGAAAATTAAATGGGCGAGCTACTTGTGAAAGGTTCTTTTGGAAAATTGATTCTGCCGTACTGCCAAATTTTATAACCTGGTCTGTATAGAGGAAACTAGAGGATTTTAGCTGCTCTTTAATTTTTTGAACCTCATCACCTGGCAAAGCTGTAAAAAGGATAGAGAAGTTTCCATTAGGTTGACGTTGAATAATACTTTTGTCGTTAAAGAAATCAAGTATCTCTATCAGCTGTCCTTCAACTTCTGTACCCAAGAACAGACTTTCTATATTTTCCGTGCTTGGAGTTACTGTATCACTATTTGCGATATTGTTTAATGCATTCAGTAACAGAATTCCTTTGAATACTTTCAAATAATTCTCACCCTGACTCTCTACAGAAAGATGATGGCTATTGTAACGTTCTGTTACAGCACCAAATCTTGAAGCATCACTTTCAAAATATTCCTGAACATAATCCCATAAATAATCAGCTGTAATAGTTCTGTCTTGGTTGTATGCTTCTTCATCTTCTAAGAAATTCCTTACAGAATCACTAGCGATAAACTCAAACACACTTCGGCTACTTGAACCAGCCTCACGAGCGTAATATGTTGCCAAGTTGGCTGTACAAGGATGTAATGGGAATAAATTCTTTATATTTTCTTTCGTCTGTTCTGGATCAGTACTTGTAGAACTGAACATATCGAGTAGTTCAGGATGGACACCAAAGAATCTTTCTTGACGCTTAGTATAGAGTGTTCGATCAATGATTTTAAACTTCTTCGACATAATCTTAAATGCCGAAACTGGTTCCATGTTATAAACCACATAGTGATATCTGCCTTTAGTCTTTTCACGCTCTTCTTCCCTAAGCGAATTCAATGCAGACGGATGTGAGATAAACAGAAAATATGAATCATTTTCAGAGTTCATCATAGCTTCCGAGATTTCCTGAAGCTGAACCAAAAGTCTTATACCTATAGAAGATGTCATTACTTCTGTAAATTCATCCCATATTATTAACAGTCCATTATAGTTTGATTGATTACGAAGTTCTTCCTGTACCTCAAATATCCATTGTTTTAGATTGTTACTCTGTAGTCGAATGTCATAACCTCCTTTGCGTAATGCTTGACGCACATAATCTAACACATCAGTATCAGCAGCTTTTAACCTCTGCTTTAATTTATTAATATCAGGAGCAACACTTGCTAATTGAGCATTTTGTTCAATTAAGTCAGTCCAAAAGTTTGGCTGAATATCGATATGTTGTACATACATATCAAAATCTGTCTGAACAGTAATATTAATTCCTGCCGCAGTCAAGGTACGCTTAATTTCTCTTTGTAACTGTAGGGACAAGTCTTCTTCGTGGGATATGCTTTGCTGGCCATACATATTTATAGGGAAGAGGCGTTTTGTCTGACGTAACTGAAGCAACGATTCACGTAAAAGTTCGTACTTCGGTTTACTATATTCATCCTCTACATACTCACGAATGTCTTCTACAGGGTCGCTCAACAGATGCTGAATTACTGCACCTGCATGTGACTTACCTGTGCCATATGTTCCAGCTATCCATATTGACTTATGCATGTCGGCATCATTATTACGCACGGCACGGATAGTTTTCATTAAAATGTCATTGAACTGGTCATTAGCTATAAAAAACTTCCATTCGCCTTGACTCTCTTCTTTGATGTTATATGCAGGACGCATGTTATGAAGCGTCACGATCTTACTATAAGGCATTGATATTAGTTTTTGTTGGTTAATATTTAAATTTTACTTTTTAGGTTTAATAAAATGATGAATAATAGCTTCTCGGAATTCATTCCGTACTTCTGAATCCTGGAGCAACTCCCATAAGTCATCATCAAGACATGCATACTCAACATTTTCACGAAGAAATTTTGCAGAAGGTGTAGTTCGTGTCCTTTTTCCTTTGATAAAGTAGAATTCCTCACTTCCCATATAATAGTAGGGGTAAACAGATGGAGTAATAGTGCCTTTGCTAAAATTCTTGAATAAACTGTTATATGTTGCTATTAAGGACTCTGAGTACAAAATTTTATTAGCTTTAATAGAACCATTTTCAATGCCACTAAAAATAGCTAGCATCATAACAGCCTTAGCAATGTTGACTTGACCATGAGCCCTATCAACATTCATTGAAAGCAACAAATTCTTATAATACGATATTTTAAGTCCCTGACTCATCTAGTTATATTACAAGTTGTTTTAGCACGGTTATCGGATTTAAGTCTTCCCTAAGGGTAATACTATCAAGTCCCATATTCAATTCTGCAATCAAAACTCTATTTGAAGCAGAATTAAGTTGTCTAAGCAATTTCTCAAATACAGATTTTCCAATTCCGAATTCCCTAGCTGGGCCTGTCTTTATTCCGTCACCATAAAAATCTGATACACGAAGAGACTTTATATTCTTTTCGGAAGCATACTTATAAAGTGAGTACGCCAATGCAATTTCCGAAAGTTCATTATGTGGCATTCGTACAAGTGTTTTACCATCTTCAGAATAACCCTGTTGTAGAATATCCCCTATAGGAGAATAATTAAATATCTGCATGAACCCACCTATAGCATAGGTTATTGTATTCTTTGAGCCTTCAAATTCAGAAAGTGCCAATTCATCCAGCAACTGTTTACTAAATGTTTGACCTGGCATGATTGTATTCATAAACCATCTAGATAATGCTGAACCATAAGCATAATTTGTCCAAATAGTTTCCCAAACTAAATCGTGCTCATCTTCATAATAATCTATACAGAATTGTCCAAATTCAGTCATTTCTTTTTTCGAATTGATTATTCCTGCATCAGACAACCACGCCTTAAAACTTTGTTCTTGTTTATTACCTAGTGAGTTACTTGTCCAGAATCCCTCTGGGTCTGCGAGATACTCTTGCAACCACTCTTCGTGAATTCCAAATGTTCCAATACGGGATATTCCTCCTCCTTTTGTACTTGTTTCCATATTTGTTATTAAAGAATTTGCCACTATACATCCATTATCATGAAATTGCAAACATTTATGACAATGTATACATTTTTGTTTATCAATCACAACTTTGGGATAGACAGACAGAGCTCCTGTAGGACATTCCACCTCACATCCTTCACAATTAATACAATAAGCACTTTTATAGATTACTCGTTTTAAAAGTTGAACGACCAAGGGATCATTAACTTCATGAAGAGTAAACTGATAGTCTGTTTCAGATTTATATAGTACATCATAGCGATATGTAGTATTGTTAAATCGCAATTCACCTGTAGTTTTGTTTTTTTGACGAACAATCGTATAATCACATAAAACAGGCAGCCAAGTCTCTATATTCTTCTTTGCATTGCTTACATTTGCAACAAAGGTTGGAAACTGTTTGGGGAAAAGAACTCTTGTTTTAGATCCAACGCTATTTCCGCTTGCACGAAGTTTCCACTTATGATCTTTAATGTACTCATCAAGATTTGGTATATGTCGTTGCTGTGACCAATTAACTAATCTAGAGAGAAATGGTTCTAATTCCTTCTTATATTTTGTATTAACAATCATATCATCCCAAGGAGATGAAAATGGGCATATCAAGCAACCAACTCTTGGTTTTCCCAGTCTGTATGCCTCATTGATGGGAAGGTTCCATTCAAAAAGATAAAGAAAGATTTCTGCAGTATTCCAATGGAGTATTGGTCTTGCGTTGATTACAGTATCATGTTTTACCCCTCTACCTATTCTGTCGTAATTACTTCTCATTACACTTTCTTCAGAACGAACACCTTCAAAAGCTAAAGATTTAGCCTGTTTGTTTGTTCCTTCGATTTTTAAAGAGCGATAAAGAGGTGCTGTCTTCATGATTGCACAACACCATCTATGCTTATCACTTGGAGTTCCTATCTTATCCCAGTAATTAAGAACATTTTCGTGATTGCGAGCCAAAGAAAATTTTAAGTCAGGGAAAAGTTTATGATAATGTTCTTGTATTTGTTCATAAAGCTGCAAAGAAGGAGGCAATTCATAACCTGTATCACTATAGATTACTTCAAATTCCGTACTTGGGATTGCACGTGTGCAAAGATCAAGCACGACCTGAGAGTCTTTACCGCCTGAGAAAGATGCAAGAAACTTATCTATTTTGGTAGTATGAAAGACCTTCTTGCCTTGCTCTTCTGCTACTTCGAGTGGCATTATATCAAAACTATCGCAATCTTCTTTCACAATAGCCATCTTCTTCTTGGTCTTTTTCTCCATGCGTTTCGCCAAGGCCTCATAATCCATCTGATTTGCAGCCACGCGTTTTACACTCTTTCGTGCGCCAGCATATTGGATAAAAGTTTCACGAATGAACTCTATAGCTTCACTCTCTAAAAGGAACATGAAGTCATAATTTTTCTCCAGCATCTTCTTCACGTTTACTGGTTTTAACTTCATCTTTTCCTTGCCAGACTGAAAAACTATGGTAGCAGCATCATATATATTGGCACCCTTAGCTTCAAACATTAACTCACCCATATACCAATATTGCTTATTGACAGCCCATAGTAAAGGTTCTTCAGAATGAGGATATTTCCAGCCAAGTTCGTTCAACTTTAACAAGTCAAGTTCTTCCCAGAACACAGGTCGTGGAGATGTACCAAGCGTACCCTCCACAATGCGAGAGTGAAGCAACACTCCGCCAGTCTCTTTGTCCCAGGTTATTTTATACATATCATCATGTTTCTTTTTGGTTAATAGTTAACGCAGAGAAATACAGTAGAAAACATGATGAGACTTGAATGCATATGCACGAGAAAGCGCACCCTCGTCCCTTGCATACTTGTACTCTAGCCGTCGCCAAACAGGCTTGCATTACATATACAAGGAAAGGGTACGCCTATAGGGGCGTATCCCAATCCCACGAGGTGTAATGCATCTTTTAGTTTGGCGACTATTTGAGTACAAACCTCATCAGAATCTTCGATACTGAATGATTACCCGCAAAAATCCTGCAAAGCAGCTTTTCTATATCATCCCTTTGAACATGGGTCGAGCCTGCTTCCGCTCGGCATAATTGATGCAAGCACCATTCTGCCCTCGCTCAACCGCAGTCTTCGTCGCTACGAAAAAGACAATAGCCACAATGCAGTTGCAAAAGTATAAAAAATTTCCAATATCTGCAAAAAAACACCCTGTTTTTTTAGTTTAGAGTTGATAGTTTAGAGTTTAGAGTCAGTTTTATAGTATAGAGTTGAGAGTTTTAGTATTCAAAAAATTAGTTTTTTGCGTTTTATCTCTCATCTCTCCCATGATTTCTCGGGAAGCCCAGCTACATGGGCGTTTGAGCACGGGAGAGATTATTTTCATCTCTCCCTAATCTCTCCCTAATCCCCCCCTTTTTATTTTTACTTTAAAGTATAAACTTTTAAACTGCCTCTCAACTTTCAACTCTACACTCTAAACTTTGAATAAAAGGGAGAGATGGAGGGAGAGATAAAGGGGGGAATGGATTTTCCAAAATGTCCATAAATAGGGGCTTTGTGAGGGTTGAAGGGGGAGATGAGGGATTTTTAGTAACCAGTACTTATTTTTCAATAACCTACCTTTGTCGTTTAATACTCGTGCCTTATTGGCAAGCACAAGCTTTGGGCCCTTACAAACATTCCCTCCGTGGGAACAAAAACTTCCCAGTGTGGGAACAAAACTTTCCCAGTGTGGGAACAAAACTTTCCCACGCTGGGAATGCATTCGTTGAAGCTTCATTGTGAAAGCGGACAAGCCGAGCGAAACTATTAACCTATTAACCTACTAAGCCATTCAACTAATATTTTTGCATATATATTCACTTTCTATGGCAAGAGGAAAAATAGAACACTGATTTTAGATTATTTGCTTCCCTACTATGAAAATAAATTTTCCTCCCGAAGAAAAAAAATTTACCCTTAAGGGAAAATAATTTTACCTCTAATAAGGAAAAATAGAACACCTTTTTCCTGTTGGATACTTATGCATCATATTTGCATAAAATACAGAGTAAATTGAAAAATGCTGAGTTACTCACTTTTTTGATGTAACAGACAAGAAAACAATGAGTTAAGTCAGTGAGGTATCCCCAAGACACCTCACTTATACCTCACTTACACCTCACTGGATACCTCACTCTTATCATGATGAAATAAGTGAGGTCTGAGTGAGGTATATCTGACATACCTCACCCGTCTCTATCGCCCTATTTATCGTGGCTGGAGCCTTACCAAGTGAGTAAGTGAGGTTAATCACGCCCTCCCCCTATCGGCTTTTGCCGAAGTCAAAGGTCATCCTCCCATTCTTTTATACCAAATGGTATTTCAAAATAATGCTTTTTCGGTGTAAAAGTAACATTTTTTTGCCGATACCGACAAGAAAAATATTGTTTTTTTCATTTTTGTTTGGTGTTTTGCGCACTTTTTCGTACCTTTGACCTGTCAGTCGAAGGTACTTCGTCATGATAAAGCAATAAAAAAACAAAAAAAATTGCCTTTTTCTTGCTTTATTCATAACTTAATCGTACCTTTGCACGCACGAAAAAAAATTATAAAAAGATATATGGCAATAAAGAATTACAAGAGAACAACTATTACTGCCGCCCTGCCTTATGCTAATGGCGGAGTACACATAGGTCACTTGGCTGGAGTGTATATCCCAGCTGACATCTATGCCCGTTTCCTGAGACTGAAAAACAGAGAGGTGATATTCGTCTGTGGCTCTGACGAGCACGGCGTGCCTGTTACCATCCGAGCTAAGCAGGAGGGCATCACGACACAAGAAGTGGTGGACAGATACCACAAAATCATCAAGGATTCGTTTGCTGATTTCGGCATCTCATTCGATATCTTCTCACGCACTACGAGCAAGACACACTATCAGTTTGCCAGCGACTTCTTTAAGACACTCTATGACAAGGGTGCTCTGGAGGAGATAACAGAAGAGCAATACTGCGACGAGGTGACAGGGGAATTCCTGACCGACCGTAACATCGTAGGTGAGTGTCCACGCTGTCACGCTCAGGGAGCATACGGCGACCAGTGTGAGAAATGTGGTGCTACACTATCACCAGACGAACTGATAAATCCTACAAACAAGAACAACCCGGGTCACGGACTCGTAAAGCGTCCTACCAAGAACTGGTATCTGCCTCTGGGCCGCTATCAGGAATGGCTGAAGGACTGGATTTTGACTGGTCATAAAGAATGGCGTTCCAATGTCTATGGACAGTGTAAGTCTTGGTTGGATATGGACCTGCAGCCTCGCGCTATGACACGCGACCTCGACTGGGGTATTCCTGTACCTCTGGAGGATGCTAAGGGAAAAGTGCTGTATGTTTGGTTTGATGCACCAATAGGATATATCTCAAACACCAAGGAACTCTGCGAGAAGGAGCCTGAGAAATGGGGCACATGGCAGAAGTGGTGGCAGGATGAGGACACAAGACTGGTTCACTTCATCGGAAAGGACAATATCGTATTCCATTGCCTCATATTCCCTGTGATGATGAAGGCTCACGGCGACTATATCATGCCAGACAATGTGCCGGCAAATGAATTCCTGAACCTTGAGGATGACAAAATCTCTACATCAAGAAACTGGGCTGTATGGCTGCACGAATATCTCGTGGATTTGCCAGGAAAGCAGGATGTGCTGCGCTATGTGCTGACAGCAAATGCTCCAGAGACAAAGGACAACAACTTCACATGGAGGGATTTTCAGGAGCGTAACAACTCCGAGCTGGTGGCTATCTACGGCAACTTCGTAAACCGTGCCCTGCAACTGACAAAGAAATACTTCAATGGCGTTGTGCCTGAGTGTGGCGAGCTGACAGATACTGACAAGCAAGCCATCGAGGAGTTTAAGAACGTAAAGGCTGACGTAGAGACATACCTGGAGCAGTTTAAGTTCCGTGAGGCCCAGAAGGAGGCTATGAACCTTGCCCGCATCGGCAACAGATACATCACAGAATGTGAGCCTTGGAAGGTGGCTAAGGGAGTTAAGAGTGAAGAGTTAAGAGTTAAGAGTGAAGGTCGTAGCGCTGACGCCGACCGTGTGGCAACAATTCTTAATATCTGTCTACAGTTGTCTGCCAACCTCGCAATAGCATTCGAACCATTCCTGCCTTTCAGCAGCAAGAAACTCAGAGACATGCTGGCAATGGACAGCTTCTCATGGGAGCAGTTGGGCAGCATGGACATACTGGCAGCAGGAAAACAACTCAACGAGCCATCACTATTGTTCGAAAAGATTGAAGACAGCGTGATAGAGGCACAGCTGAAGAAACTGGAGGACACCAAAAAGGCTAACGAGGCAACCGACTTCGAGCCAGAACCAATAAAGGCAAACGTAGATTTTGACACATTCGAGAAGCTTGACATCCGCGTAGGTCTCGTGACAGAATGCGAGAAGGTGAAGAAGTCAAAGAAACTGCTGAAGTTCCACATCGACGATGGCACCCCAGAGGGTCGCACCATCCTGAGCGGCATCGCAGCATACTATGAGGACCCACAGGTGCTGGTAGGCAAGCAAGTGCTCTTTGTGGCAAACTTTGAGCCTCGCAAGATGATGGGCGAAGAGAGTCAGGGAATGATTCTATCGGCTGTGAACTTCGACGGTTCACTGTCAGTAACAACAACATCGACAGAGGTGAAGCCTGGAA
Organism: Prevotella sp.; assembly: GCA_017475005.1. Classification (GTDB taxonomy): domain Bacteria; phylum Bacteroidota; class Bacteroidia; order Bacteroidales; family Bacteroidaceae; genus Prevotella. The sequence goes on from JAFVGI010000024.1 coordinate 20,478, forward strand.
GTGTAGTGGGATGAGCGACCCCACCCATCCCTCCCAAAGGGCGGGAGAATAATTTTCAATGTTCAATTCTCAATTCTCAATTTAATAAGTGGAAAAACAGATACAACAGGCGGTGATTGCTGCCGTTAAAGAATTATATGGTCAGGAGATACCTGAGAAGTTGGCAACCTTGCAGAAGACAAGGGCGGAGTTTGAGGGCAACCTGACTCTCGTGGTATTCCCATTCCTGAAGATGTCAAAGAAAGCTCCTGAGGCAACAGCAGAGGAGATAGGACAATACCTCAAGGAACATTGCTCTGCCATTAGCGGATATAACGTAGTGAAGGGTTTCCTGAACCTCTCTATAGACGGCAATGCATGGATTAACGTACTCAACGAGATAGATGCCAATCCTCATTATGGCGAGAAACCCGTTACGGAGAATTCGCCACTGGTGATGATAGAATATTCTTCTCCTAACACCAACAAGCCCCTTCACCTGGGACATGTGAGGAACAACCTCTTAGGATGGTCTTTGGCACAGATAATGGCTGCCAACGGCAATAAGGTGGTGAAAACAAACATCGTGAATGACAGAGGCATACACATCTGTAAGTCGATGCTGGCATGGCTGAAATGGGGCAATGGTGAGACACCAGAGTCTTCTGGCAAGAAGGGTGACCACCTGATTGGTGACTATTACGTAGCCTTCGACAAGCACTATCGCGAAGAGGTGAAGGAACTGATGGCGAAGGGTATGTCGGAAGAAGAGGCTAAGAACGAGGCACCACTCATAAAGGAGGCTCACGAGATGCTCGTAAAATGGGAGCAGAACGACCCAGAGGTGCGTGGCCTGTGGCGAAAGATGAACGAATGGGTTTATGCCGGCTTTGACGAGACTTACAAGGCGCTGGGCGTTGCCTTCGACAAGATATACTACGAAAGCGACACCTATCTGGAAGGAAAGGAAAAGGTGGAGGAAGGTCTGGCGAAAGGACTCTTCTACAGGAGAGAGGACGGCTCTGTATGGGCAGACCTCACAGGCGAAGGACTCGACGAGAAACTGCTGCTGCGTTCGGACGGCACTTCTGTCTATATGACACAGGATATCGGAACAGCAAAACTGCGTTTCCAGGACTACCCTATCGACCAGATGATATATGTCGTAGGTAACGAACAGAACTACCACTTCCAGGTGCTCTCAATACTGCTTGACAAGCTGGGCTTCAAATGGGGCAAAGACTTGGTACACTTCTCATACGGCATGGTAGAGTTACCAAACGGCAAGATGAAGTCAAGGGAAGGAACAGTAGTGGATGCTGACGACCTGATGCAGCTGATGGTGGATGATGCCCTAAAGACATCGCAGGAGTTGGGTAAGTTCAACGACATGTCTGAGGAGGAGCGCAAGGAGATAGCACGCATCGTGGGTATGGGAGCCCTGAAATACTTCATCCTGAAGGTTGATGCCAGAAAGAATATGCTCTTTAATCCGGAGGAGTCGATAGACTTCAACGGCAACACAGGACCATTCATACAATACACCTATGCCCGCATCAGGAGCATTCTGAGAAAAGCAGAGGCAGAGGGTCTTGTGGCAAAGACGAGCGACAGCATCAGCCTCAACGAGAAGGAGATTGCGCTGATACAGAAGATGAGCGAATATGGTGCTGCTGTAGCACAGGCAGGAAAGGATTACAGTCCTTCCGGCATTGCGAACTACTGTTATGAGCTGACGAAGGCTTTCAACCAGTTCTATCATGACTATTCTATCTTAGGTGCTGAGACACAGGAGTTGAAGCAGCTGCGTCTGGCTCTTGCGAAGAATGTGGCAAAGACCATCAAGAACGGAATGAACCTCTTGGGAATAGAGGTGCCAGAAAGGATGTAAAGCCCCCTCCCACAGGGAGGGTAAAGTTGAGAGTTTAGAGTTGAGAGTTTAGAGTCAGTTGCAAGTGTATAGTAGAAAGTGGAAAGTGAAAGGTGAAAAGTAATATGGAGAATGGGGCCTCTCTTGCTTGGGCTGTTGATGCAGCTTGTTCTGGGAATCCCGGACCGATGGAGTATCGCGGAGTGGATCTGACCACGAAAGAGGTGGTATTCCATTTCGGTCCTATAAAGGGAACAAATAACATCGGTGAGTTTCTCGCCATAGTACACGCTATGGCCCTTATGGAACAACGAGGGCTGAAGGGATATACTATATATACCGACTCCGTCAGCGGACAGGCTTGGGTGAGACGAATGCAATGCAAGACAAACCTGGAACGCACACCAGAAACAGAGAAGGCTTGGCAGTTGGTAGAGAGAGCAGAGAAATGGCTCAAGACACACTCATTCAGAGTGCCCATAGTGAAATGGGACACAAAAGAATGGGGTGAGATTCCTGCAGATTTTGGAAGGAAGTGAAAGGTGAAAGATTAAAAGATAAAGATAAACTAACTACAACTAAACAAAATGAGATTCAACAGATTATACTCTATTGTGCTGTTGTTTGCCATTAGCATTATGGCAAAAGCACAATCATGGAGTCCTAACGACCTCATTATCAATGAGGTAATGGCAAACAACTTAGACGTTTACCTTGATGCCTCATGCAATTATGGCTCATGGTTTGAGGTATATAATCCAACAGATAAATATGTTGATTTGGGAGGTCTTTACGTAAGTAGTGATCCTACAAACCTGAAGCAGCATAAGCTGGTAGATTACTACGGATATGTGGCACCTTATGGATATGCTGTTATCAGTTATGAACATTATGAGGTGTTCACCCAAAATGCCTATCGCCAGATTAATGATGAATTGAATTTGAAAGGTGGTACTATAGTCCTCAGCGACGGCAATACCATCATCTCTTCTGTCAACTATCCAGCAGCAAAGCCTCGCATCTCGTATGCCCGCAAGACAGATGGTGGAACAGAATGGGGATTTACAGGAACGCCGACCCCGGAACAAAGCAATAGCGGCAGCACCTTTGCACAGACGCAAGTAGCCACTCCGACAGTAAGCAGAGAGGGAGGACTCTTTTCTGGTTCTGTATCATTCAACGTAACTGTTCCGAACGGAGCAATACTTCGCTACACAACAGACGGCAGCACCCCTACCCTCACAAACGGTTATACCAGCGATAATGGAGTCTTTGATATAAGTTATACATCAGTATATCGCTTCCGCGCCTTCAAAGATGGATACTTGCCAAGTAATGTAGTATCCCGCTCCTTCATATACAATAACGGCAACGAGCCATTCCCTATCATCTCGGTAGTAACAGACCCACGACATATCTTTGGTAGCGACATTGCTATGTTTGAAAGGTCAGACAACGGACGCCCAGGAAATGGTGTACCATACTTAGCCAACTGGAACATGGATTGGGACAGACCAGTCAATATGGAGTATATCACAACAGATGGAGAGACTGTCGTAAACCAAGAGTGTAACATAAATGCCTGTGGAGGATGGAGCCGTGCTTGGACCCCACATTCATTTAAGCTGAAGGCCAACAAGATATTCTATGACCAGAACTACTTCCCTTATCAGTTCTGGAAAGACAAACCATTCCTGAAGAGCAAGACCCTACAGATACGTAATGGTGGTAATGACAATTATTGCCGTATAAAGGATGCAGCATTACAGGAGATAATAGCACGCTCAGGACTGTACATAGAGTGTCAGGCTTGGCAGCCAGTACATGTATATATCAATGGTGACCCATATGCTGTACTGAATATGCGTGAGCCAAACAACAAGCATTATGCTTCTGCAAACTATGGTATGGATGCTGACGAGATGGACCAGTTTGAGATTGGCCCTGATTCTGGTTATGTACAGAAAGAAGGTACTCGAGAAGCGTGGGAAAGACTATATAATCTTTCCAGAAGAGCGATTAGTCCAATTGTCTTTAAAGATATTAGAGAACTGCTGGATATCAACGCGTTTATCAATTATCTCGCAGCAGAATTCTATCTTGGCAACTGGGACTGGCCACAAAACAACGTAAAGGCATTCAGAGACCAGAATGACGGAAAATTCCGCTTTGTGGTATATGACCTTGATGGAGCCCTCAATACCACGTCTGCGATATCCACCTTCTTGGGGAAGCAGAACTACACCTTTGACAAACTTTACGGATATGACTACTCTACTTCTACAACTCTTACAAACACACGTCTGACGAAAGAGATAGAATTTGTCACCATAGTAAAGAATCTGTTAAATAACCCCACTTTCAAGAAGCAACTCGTGGATGCTATGTGTATCATGGGTGGTTCGGTATATACCCCAGAAAGAGTGCAAAGTATTGTTGACGAGATGACTGCATATCTGTCACAAGGGGGATATGTAAATCCTTATGGAACAGCCAACACCATAAAGAATACCTTAACCAAATCGTGGAACAGTGCCATAATGGACCACATCAAGAGTCAGAGCCTCACCTATGTCACGAAGCAACAAGCCACCTTCGGAAGTAATATCAATGGTGCCAGCATCACATTGAATGATATGGCTGTTCCGACAGGAAAATTTGATGGTTATGTTTTTGCTCCTGTCACCCTGAAGGCAGATGCCCCAGCAGGCTATCGCTTTGTAGGATGGAGAAGTAATAATGGGGATGCAAAGGCACAAACCCTTGTCGAAGCTACAGACACATGGAAATATAATGACAGCGGCATTAGTCTCGACAATACTGGTTGGACATCACCAGAATATGATGACAGCAGATGGAATAGTGGTGCAGCACCATTGGGATATGGCAAGAACCAAACCACCAATCTGACCCAATATCTGCAGACATACTACTTCCGCAAGACCGTCAACCTTGAAGGAATACCAGCAAGTGTTTCGATGGACTATGTGATAGACGATGCTTTCGTAATATATGTCAACGGTGTTGAAGCAGGCAGATACAATCTTCCTAACGGTACCATAACATACAACACCAATGCTTCCACCTATGCTCACGACAATCCTGATGCAGGTTCTTTGATGCTTGATGCAGCACTCTTCCATGAGGGTACCAATGTCATAGCAGTAGAGGTGCACAACTTCCTTAATCCAAGTTCTACAGACATCCTGTGGCAGGCTACCATCAATGCCAATATGCAGACAAGCTATGTCTCTACGGAAAGGGAATACACCCTACCATCAAGCGGCACAATCAACGTGACAGCAGTTTGGGAGAAATATAAAAACGATACAGGCCTTCGTATCAATCGTGCTACCCCGATAAAGATTAACGAGGTGAGTGCAGGCAATAGCATGTCGATGAACGACCTCTTCAAGAAAGCCAGCTGGGTAGAGTTGTATAACACAACAGATACCGACTTGGATATTAGTGGATTATATATCTCAAACAAAGCATCAAATCCACAGCTTTGCAAGTTAGCAGGTGGTAAAAACATTAATACAATTATTCCTGCTAAGGGACATCTCTTCATTTCATGTGACAACAAAGTATCAAGCGCTATTTCCCAAATACACGCTTCCTTCAAACTTGATAATACTGATGACCAGCTCGTGATGATTTCAAGTAGCGAGGACTTTGTTGCTAACAATAAGGCATTCTTCGATAACCATGAAGCGATGAGAGAGTTTACTGACACCCTATTCTATGGGCAGCATAATGGAGACCAGAGTGTTGGACGCTATCCTGACGGAGCAATGACATACTACGTCTTAGACCACACTACTCCAGCTGCTACAAACATAGTACAAGCAACAGATCCATATACAGGATTGGATAATCTATGGATTTATGGCGGAAAAGTAGTTAGAGGTGATGCAAATGGTGATGGAGAAGTAGGTATGCCGGATGTTATGTTCGTTACAAATTACATTCTCGGTTCTCCTGCAACATCCTTCAGCATAGAGGGAGCAGATGCAAACCTTGATGGAGAAGTAGATAAGAATGATGTGAAAAACATCGTCGACTATATACTGAAAGGAAAGATGTGGGAGAGTGAAGAGTGAAGAATCAAAAGGTTAACGTACGTTAAAGATTTGCATTTGGCTTCATTTTATAGTATCTTTGCATAATATGACTAAAAAGAAAAGACGCAAAAGTATGAGTAATGGCAGAGGGTTGCAGGTTGCAACCTTGTGTCTTAGTACATCCCTAGTGCTTATTTTATTGGGATTGGTAGTTTTCACAGGACTTACTGCAAACAACCTTACGAACTATGTAAAAGAGAATCTCGTTGTAACAGTTATCTTTAATGATAACACCCTTGACAGAGAGGCTGCAGTAACATGTCGTAAGATCCAGACCCACCCCTATGTGGCACATTTGAAATACATCACCAGAGAAGAAGCTCTTGAAGAGCAGACAAAAGCCTTAGGTTCTAATCCAACAGAATTTCTTGGCATGAATCCGTTTGTTCCATCAGCAGAGATAAACATCAAGGCCGACTGTGCCAATGCTGACTCCCTGAAGTGGATAACACAACAGATAAAAGGTTATAACAACGTCAGCGAAGTGACATACCAGAAGGATTTGATGGAGAGTGTGAACAGCAACATCCAGAAGATTATGATTGGAATGATGATATTGGCAGTATTGCTTACCTTTATCTCTTTCTCACTCATCAACAACATGGTGCGCCTGACAATCTTTGCACGTCGTTTCTCTATCAACATCATGAAACTCGTCGGAGCATCATGGTCCTTTATCCGTAAGCCATTCATCGGAATGGCAATGGCAGAAGGACTGGCGGCAGGACTGATTGCCGATGCTGCTTTGGCAGGACTGGTTTATGCCCTGTATCACTATGAGCCGGAAATAGTAAATGTAGTAACATGGGAAGTGCTTGCGATAACAGGTAGTTCTGTACTCCTGTTCGGACTGCTCATCTCTACAGTATGCGTTTACTTCTCCGTTAACTCATTCCTCAGAATGCCTACGAGGAAGCTGTATAAAGTTTAAAGTTTAGAGTTTATAGTTTTCAATTCCCTATATAAAAACATGAACAATTTTGCATTTAGTAAAATAAATTTCATCCTTATCGGCATAAGCATGGTTATTGTCGTAATAGGATTTTTGATGATGATTGGTGCTTCGTCAGACGAGAATACATTTAATGTTGAGATTTTCTCTGATATGCGCATAAAGGTAGCTCCAATAGTATGTCTTGTTGGATTCCTTTCTGTCATCTGTGGTATCATGTATCGTCCTAAAAACAAATAAGCACAGCTATCATGGATTGGTTACAAACCATTATTATTGCGATAGTAGAGGGACTGACGGAATTCCTTCCCGTATCATCCACAGGGCACATGATAATTGCGCAGAACCTGTTAGGCCTCACCCCTGATGCCCTCAATGAGTCTGACAAGGCATTTGTGCATGCTTTCACTTTTATCATACAGTTTGGCGCCATCTTGTCTGTGGTATGTCTGTATTGGAAGCATTTCTTCCAGTTTGACAACACCCCAGCTCCGGCCGGCAGCAATATGTTTCAGCAGCTGAAGCATCGCTTCTATTTCTATTGGCTGTTGATAGTTGGTGTATTGCCAGCTGTGATAATAGGTCTGTTAGCAAAGAAGTCAGGTCTGCTGGACTGGCTGCTGGACAGCGTTGAGGTAGTTGCCATAATGCTTGTTATCGGTGGTATCTTCATGCTCTACTGCGACAAGTTATTCAACAAGGGTTCCGAGGAAACAGTCTTAAATGAGAAGAAGGCTTTCAACATAGGTCTCTATCAATGTATTTCCGTAATACCTGGAGTATCACGTTCAATGGCGACTATTGTTGGTGGTATGACACAAGGGCTTACCCGAAAGCGTTCTGCAGAATTCTCATTCTTCCTGGCAGTACCCACAATGGCAGGTGCTACATTACTCGACTTGCTGGACCTCATGAAGGAAGAAGCCTCTTGGGCAACAGCACATAATATCACGATGCTGCTGTTAGGTTGCGTTGTGGCATTCGTAGTAGCCCTTCTGGCAATGAAGTGGTTTGTCAGTTTCCTGTCAAAATATGGTTTCAAGGCATTTGGCATATATCGCATCATAGTTGGTGGTATCATCATCATTATGCTGCTCACAGGTCATTCATTAGTAATGGTTGACTAATATGGACTTCAAAGAAGGCGAGATACTGCATATCAACAAGCCCTACGGCATGACCAGCTTTGGTGCTCTTGCCTTTGTCAGAACCCGCATCTCGAAGGCAGCAGGGGTGAAGCGCGTCAAGACAGGACATGCAGGAACCCTCGACCCTCTAGCAACAGGAGTCCTTATCCTCTGCACAGGAAAGAAAACAAAACTCATCCCCACCCTGCAGTATCATGACAAAGAATATACTGCAACCCTACAGCTCGGAGCCACAACGCCCAGCTATGATATGGAGCATCCGGTAGATGCCACCTACCCTACTGAACACATCACAGAAGAAGCAGTAAGAAATGCTTTGGAGCAGTTTAAGGGCGACATAATGCAGGTACCGCCAACATACAGCGCAGTACACATAGATGGCAAAAGAGCATACGAAATTGCCCGAAAAGCAGATGACTGTCATACAATAGAGGATTCTACCCTGCCTCCAAAACCTGTTCATATAGCAGACATAGAACTCCTTTGGTATGATGACAAAAAGAAGCAATGCCAGATAAGAGTAGAATGTGGCAAAGGAACATACATCCGCTCTTTGGCACGAGATATAGGGAAAGCCCTCAATAGTGGTGCATACCTCACACAACTCTGCCGCACACGCGTGGGCGACGTTACATTAGATAATTGTATAGAACTCGATAATTTTCAAGAATGGCTAAACTCTCACAATTCAATTACCCTTTAACGAATGCTAACGTAGCACTCTATCCACACACCAGTGAACATGTGATTAAGAATGGACGTAAGAAAACCACTTTTTACGTAAAGCGTCCTGATGAGTGCAACCTCGTCATCGTACAACGAAAGACAGGAAAGGTCTTCCTGCACAAAATAGATCGCAAGGGTAAGAGCATCCGCGACGAAGAAGGCAACAAGGTTCCTTTGAAGTTCAGTGACATCCTCGATTTCTTTGACGAGGGAGATACCTTTGTATTCAATGACACCAAGGTAATGCCGGCACGTCTGTATAGCCGTAAGGAGAAGACTGATGCAAAGATAGAGGTCTTCCTGTTGCGTGAGTTGAATGCTGACATGCGTCTGTGGGATGTGCTTGTTGAGCCAGCGCGAAAGATACGTATCGGCAACAAACTATTCTTTGAAGACGACACCCTCGTAGCAGAGGTTGTAGATAACACCACTTCACGTGGCAGAACACTCCGTTTCCTGCATGACTATTCTCATGACGAATTCAAGAGACGTCTCTATGCTCTCGGTCAGCCACCATTGCCACGATACGTAATGGATTTGAGAGCAAAGGACAAGAAGAATCATCCTGACATTGAGGAAGAGCCAGAAGATTTTCAATGTATCTATGCCTGCAACGAAGGAGCAGTAACAGCACCTTCTACAGGACTGCATTTTACACGTCAGATGATGAAGCGTATTGATATCAATGGTATCAACACCGCCTTCCTCACCCTGCATTGCGGACTGAGCAATTTCCAGTTGATTGACGTAGAAGACCTCTCTAAGCACAAGCCAGAATCAGAGGAGATGCACGTTAGTGCTGAGACCTGCAAACTGGTCAATGACACCAAACGCAGTGGTCACAAGGTATGTGCCATAGGAGCTAGCACCCTGAAGGCTATGGAGACATGTGTGGGAACAGATGGCTTCATAAAGGAATATAGCGGCTGGACCAGCAAATTCATCTATCCACCATACGACTTTGGATCAGCAACTTGTTTCCTGACAAATCTTTACCATCCTATGTCACCGATGATGATGGAGGCCTGTGCCTTCGGTGGATACGAAGCAGTAATGACAGCATATAAACAAGCTCTGAAGGCAGGATTCAAAGTCGGATGCTTCGGAGATGCACTGCTCATAATATGATTTACCTGTCCCTCGGAAGCAATATTGGTAACAAGGAGGCCAACATCCTACGTGCCTACGAACTCATAGAAGAGAAGATAGGACACATCGTACGACGTTCCTCACTCCATAAGACAGCCCCCTGGGGATTCTCCTCACCAAACGAGTTCCTGAATAGCGCAATAGCTATCGAGACTTCTCTATCACCGAGAGAATTGCTCAACAAGACACAGGAAATAGAACGTCTCGTAGGACGAAATGAAAAGACAGGTAATGGCGGTTATCAAGACCGCATCATTGATATCGACATACTCTATTATAATGATATGGTAATCAACGAACCTGACCTCGTTATTCCACATCCATTGATAAATGAACGTGACTTCGTACTTAAACCTTTAAAAGAAATCTATGATTAACCTTCTTTTAGCCTCGATAATTACGGTATTCAATCCGTCATCATCGGACCGTGTTGCTGAACCAGTGGTAATACCTGTCAGCGAACAGGCCACATCAGCCCTAGTGACATTGGGTGACAAAGAGATTCCTTGTCAGCTCGATGACCTCAATGACGATGGTATATTCGATGAACTGGCTTTTGTTACTGATATTAAAGCAAAAGAGACACTCACCTTCTCTGTTACATTCTCTAATAGCAAACAGCACGACTATCCTGCAAAGGCTTATGCCTCTATGTCTATGAGAGATCGTGACAGCAAAGCGAAGAAGCCAAAGCATCTGCCAGCAACATCTATAACAGTACCAGCAACAAGTGATGCCTTCCAGTATATCTTCCCACATGGTCCTGTGATGGAGAGCGAACTGGTAGGTTTTCGTGTGTATTCCGACCATCGTCAGGCCATCGACTACTATGGTCATAAGTCTATGATGATGGATATAGCAAAGACAGACTTCTACCCCACCAAGGACCAGGTTCGGGAAGGTAGTGGCGATGATGTGCTATATACTGGCACCACCTATGGCTGTGGAGCCCTCATGGGATGGGATGGTAAGAATGCTGTTATGTTCCAGAAGGTTCGTAATACTACCTATGCTGTTACAGCAAATGGCCCAGTGAGAGCAATCATCGACATCACTAACAAGGGTTGGCAGCCATATCCTGACTTCCAACCTGTGGATATCCGCACACGTTATATCCTGTATGCAGGACATCGTGATGTAGAGGTACAGGTACAGTTCTCTCATTCTGTCAGCGGCATGCCTCTTTCTACTGGTATAGTAGATATCGTTGAGGGTTCGGAAGAACTGACTGACAAGGCAGGTCTTCGTGGCTGCTGGGGTACTGCCTGCGCAGGAAACAACCCACAGGTCTATGACACTCATACCGTAGGATTGGGAATCTATGTTCCAAAGGAGTTCTATAAGTCTGACTCACACTTTACCGATGGTAAGGACTACCTGCCTAACCAAGCTTATGTACAGGTAGTGGGAACTGATAGCGACAAACTGCACTATTGGTTTACCGCCACATGTGATATGGAGGATTTCTCTTCAACAGGAGCAAAGGGTTCTTTCAATCGCGACTCATGGTTCTCATACCTGAAGAATTGGAAAAAACAACTTCAGAAACCAATAAAAATAAACATAACAACTAAATAACTTTCTATCATGGAAGCAGTATTCAGCTACATCATCGGTCTTGGTGCCGCAGTAATGATGCCTATCATCTTCACCATTCTTGGTGTCTGCATAGGTATCAGTTTTTCGAAAGCCCTCAAATCCGGTCTCCTCGTTGGTGTCGGTTTCGTTGGCTTAAGTATTATTACAGCATTGCTCGTAGATACCATGTCTCCTGCATTGTCAAAGGTAGTAGAAATCTATGACCTCAAGCTTCAGGTCTTCGACATGGGCTGGCCAGCAGCAGCGTCTGTAGCCTACAACACTCTCGTCGGCTCTTTCATCATTCCTGTATGTCTCTGTGTCAATCTGGTGCTGCTCATTCTGGGATGCACACGCACAGTAAACATCGACCTATGGAACTACTGGCATTTTGCCTTCATCGGAGCTGTATGCTACTTCATGACTGACAGCATAGCATGGGGATTCTTTGCAGCAATCGTCTGCTATATCATAACCCTTGTGCTGGCAGACCTCACAGCAAAGAAGTTCCAGAAATTCTATCCAGGACTTGATGGCATCTCTATCCCACAGCCTTTCTGCCAAGGTTTTATGCCTTTTGCTGTTGCTGTAAATAAGGTGCTCGACTATGTACCTGGTATAAATAAGGTGAATATCGACTCTGAGGGTATGAAGAAGAAGTTTGGTCTCTTTGGCGAACCATTGTTCCTCGGAGTACTCATCGGCATCATCATTGGCTGTCTTGCATGCAAGGATTGGGACGAGGTGGTTAACAACATCCCTGTAACCCTTCAGATAGGCATCAAGATGGGTGCTGTAATGGAACTTATTCCTCGCATCACCTCTCTCTTTATTGAGGGTCTGAAGCCTATTGCCGAAGCAACAAAGGAACTCATAGCAAAGAAGTTCGGTGCCGACAAGGAGTTGTATATCGGTATGTCACCAGCTCTTGTCATCGGACATCCTACCACTCTCGTAGTATCACTTCTGCTCATTCCTGTAACCCTCGTATTAGCCGTAGTGCTCCCAGGCAATCAGTTCTTGCCTCTTGCCTCTCTGGCAGGTATGTTCTATGTATTCGTAATGGTGCTGCCATATACAAATGGTAACGTACTGCGTTCCTTCATCGTAGGACTGGTAGTGATAGCCATCGGTCTGTATTTCGTTACTTGGATGGCAGGCGATTTCACAAGTGCGGCACAGGCTGTTGCACAGGTACATCCTGACGACAAGACAGTACAGGTACCAGCAGGCTTCAGTGCTGGAGCCCTCGACTTCGCTTCCAGCCCATTGAGCACACTCATCTATGCCTGCATGAAGTATCTGCAGTACATTGGAGCCGGAATACTCGTGGTTCTCACCATCGCCCTCGTAGCGTGGAACAAAATCCGCATCAGCAAAAATGCTTAATTTAAAATAAATAATAGAATATGAAAAAGATATTTTTCCTTGCAGCACTTTGCCTTTCTACTTGTGTTGCTAATGCCCAAGAGGCTGACCGTTTTGTAGGTGTTCAGCATGTAAAGTTCCAAACAGCTTGTCATCCAGAGGATGTCAAGAAATATGACACCAAACTCTTGCGTGAGCGTTTCGTAATGGAGAAGGTAATGGCAGCAGATTCTATACTGCTCACCTACTCTCACTATGACCGTTTCATCTTTGGTGGTGCAATGCCTGTCAACAAAACTCTGAAGCTTGAGAACTTCTGGGAGTTGGGACTTGATGTAGATAATACTATCAAGGAGAAATACTTCATGTATAATCGTGAGCTTGGTGTTGTTAACTGTGGTACTGGCGATGGTGTTGTCATCGTCGATGGTAAGGAGTATGCCCTTTCTCCAAAGGAGGCTCTTTACATCGGTCGTGGACATATCGCTAAGGGTAAGGATGTTAACAAGGTGGTGGAGTTCCGCAGCAAGGATGCCTCAAATCCTGCAAAGTTCTACCTCAACAGCGCTACTGCCCATCAGCACTTCAAGACACAATGGATTACCCTCGACGGACGTAAGGGCTCTCTGAAGGCTGCTGTCTGGGGACCTGTAGGCACAGTAGAAGAGGCAAACAATCGCACAGTGTATAAGCTCATTGTCAATGACGTACTCGAGGAAGGACCTTGTCAGCTGCAGTTGGGTCTCACACAGCTTAACCCTGGTGCAGTATGGAACACTATGCCTCCTCACACACATGGTCGCCGTATTGAGGCATACTACTACTTCAACCTCCCAGAAGGTCAGACAATCTCTCACGTAATGGGTCAGCCACAGGAGACACGAAATGTATGGCTCCACAATGAGCAGGCTATTATGTCACCAGAGTGGTCTATACATGCAGCAGCAGGCACATACTACTACACCTTCATCTGGGGTATGGCAGGCGAAAACCTGTACTATAACGACAAGGACAATATTCCGGTTATTGATATAAAATAGTTTCAAGTTTCAGGTTTCAGATATGAAAACCATAAAAAAACTTTTCGATCCCATCTTTTGGCTCAACATCCTTGGTATGATTGTGGTAGTAGTACTCCTGATGTTGGGAGTGCACTACGGACTTAATTTCTATACCCATCATGGCGAAGAAGTTGCTGTGCCTAATCTCAATCACAGAGCCTACGAAGATGCTGTTGATATTCTTGACGAACTCGGTCTCGAAGCCGTTGTTGTCGATACGTCATACGTTCGTACCCTGCCCCCTGGATGCATCCTCGAACAGATGCCAAAGCCAGGAGCGGTAGTGAAGAGCGGACGCATAGTATATCTCACCATCAATGCTACAGCACAGCCTACTATGCCACTGCCGGACATTATCGACAACTCCTCTGAGCGCAATGCCAAGGCACGTCTGACGGCAATGGGATTCCGCATTGGTCAAACCGACTATATCCCTGGCGAGGAAGGATGGGTATATGGTGTGAAGGTAGGCGGACGCTCCTATGCTACAGGAGAGCAAGTGCCTATCAATGCCCTCATCAGATTACAGGTGGGTAATGGCAACCGCAATGCTGCCGACTCTGTATATCAAGCAGACGCCGCAGACTATATGTTACTTGAGGAGAACGAAGACCTCGAATCCGAACGCTCCCCAGACGACGACTTTGAAGTGATAGAATAAGGGTTAGCGACCTTTGACCTTTGACCGATGACAGACGATATCATAATACCGGCAGACGACGGGAGTGTCCAGTATGAGCACTTCCGCTGCGTCGTTGATGCAGGACAGGTGCCTGTACGCATCGATAAGTTTCTTTTCGAGCGTATGGTCCACTCCTCACGCAATCGCATACAGTCAGCCGCCGACGCAGGATATATCCAGATCAATGGCAAACCCGTCAAGAGCAACTATAAGGTGCGCCCTAATGATGTCATCACCCTCATGCTTGACGTGCCGAAGCATGACAGCACCATCTATCCAGAAGACATACCCCTCAACATTGTATATGAAGACGATGTCCTTATGGTCATCAACAAGCCAGCCGGCATGGTGGTACATCCAGGAGCAGGAAACTTCTCCGGCACCCTCATCAACGCCATAGCATGGCACATGCGTGATGTGCCAACTTTCGATGCCAACAGCCCAGAGGTGGGACTGGTACATCGCATCGACAAAGACACCAGCGGACTGCTTGTCATAGCAAAGACGCCAGAGGCAAAGACAGCTCTCGGAAAGCAGTTCTTTGTACATGACACCCATCGCATATACAACTGCCTTGTGTGGGGACATTTTGAGGGAGACGAAGGACGCATTGAGGGTAACATCACTCGTGATCCACGCAATCGTTTGCGTATGACGGTTACTGCTCCCGATTCCGGCATCGGAAAAGATGCTGTCACCCATTGGCGTGTGATAGAGAAATTCGGCTATGTCACCTTTATCGAGTGTCGCCTTGAAACAGGTCGCACCCATCAGATACGCGCCCACATGAAGCACATCGGGCATCCCCTTTTCGGAGACGAGACCTATGGAGGAACAGAGATACTGAGGGGAGAGCGCAGCAGCAGTTATAAAGCCTTTATCAATAACTGTTTCAAGATATGCCCACGTCAGGCGCTGCATGCCAAGACCCTCGGTTTTGTGCATCCCGTAACAGGAAAGGACATGTACTTTGACTCCCCCCTACCCGATGACATGACACAGCTCCTCGAAAAATGGAGAGCGAAAATAAAAGACTAATACGAATTCCGTTGATGAAAGGGTTTCATATATATTATATATTAGCGATGATAGCGGTTGCCTCGCTAACTGTGACATCGTGTGACGATGCTGAGAAGCGCGAACGCATCTCACGTGAACAGAGGGAGGCAGAACGTAAGGCGGATTCTGTTGCCTTGAAAATTGCAGTGCTGCCAACAATGGATTGCCTGCCAATAGTAGTGGCAAAGGAACTGCGACTCTTCGACACCTTGAACGTGGATGTGCGACTGAGAAAATACAACGCCTTATCGGAATGTCGCAAGGCATTAAAGGACGGTATAGTAGAGGGTGCAGACACCAATATGTCGTTCCGCCTGATAACCGCCAAGAAAGCGCGCCTGAGCCGCATCAGCCAGCTGTCGGACAAGATGATTGCTGCTGACAGAGACGGCCTCTCAAAGAGAATGGCAGAGGCTGCCATCGACTCAATGCTAAGGAAGAAACAACATATCTTCATAATACAGGTGGAGGACCTGAATATAAGGTTTGACATGCTGCAGAATGGCAATATCGATGCTGCCATGTTACCAGAGCCTTATGCCACAAGGGCAATAAAAATCGGGGCAAAGGAGATTTCGCTGAAGCCTTACTATAAAGACACAATAAAGGCCACAGGCGTAGTGTTCAGGGAAGATGTCATGAAACATCCTGACCGCCAGAAACAAATAGCGCTGTTTAACAAGGCCCTGAAAGCAGCGAGAGATTCGATAAAACGCTATGGAGCGGAGGGATATGTTAAATGGTTACAGAACTGATAAATAATGGTCGGATTAATGATGCTATTGCTCAGTTGAAGGAATGGGCAATGAAGTATCCTGGTGAGGGTTTCAGCGACAGGCTGGAAGCTATTGCCACCGATTTCAGATATATGTCGGACTTTATGCTGCAGGGCATGAAGGACGAAAGCCGCGGAGACCTTTATGCAGCCATGCAACAGAAGCTCCGAGACATCGACTATGACCTGGAGGTACGCAGGACAATATGGGAGCGCCCGGAGGTATCGTCATACAAAAAGATTTTCACACATCCTGACTGCTCTGCAGAGATGTTGCAAAGCATCATGCTGGAAGAGACAGATGCCAAGGAACACTTCATACGCCTCACAAACACTTTCATGGTGCTATATGCTTCCCTGCATTGGAAGGATAGCGACGCAATAGAATGGGCCGCATTCTTGAGCAACAAAAACGTGAGCCCAATAGATGCTGCAACACTGGTGTCGGCAATCACTTTGAGTGTGCTGGAGCACTATCAAAGGTCAAAGGTTGAAGGTCAAAGGTCAGAGGTTGAGGACCCAAAGGTAAGGTGTTTGAAGGAGGTATATCGGAAGAGCCCTTCGGAGATGGTGAGACAGAGGGCCTTGGTGGGACTTGTTATGATTGGCGAGGAATTGTCTATAGAAGCCCACATACAGATGTTGGCATGTGCCAATGCAGACAAGGACAGCAATGAGATAAGGCAGAACATAATGCCAAACCTCATTAAGAACCAACCATTCAAAATGGTGAATGGGCAATGGAAGATGGACGATGACGACAACCTTAACAAGGGTGAGTATGACCCTGATGCCGACAAACGTGAAGAGGAAAGCATCGAGGCTATGGAGGAGAGTGTCAACAAGATGCTGAAGATGCAGAAAAAGGGGTCAGACATCTTCTTTGAAGGGTTCTCACAGATGAAGCGTTTCCCATTCTTCAACAAGATGGTAAACTGGTTCATTCCGTATTATCCAGAGCACCCGGACATCGAAAACATCATGCAGAATATCGGAAAGAGTTCGTTTATTGATGTGGTGATGAAAAGAGGACCATTCTGCGAATCAGACAAATACTCATTTATCATTGCAATGTCATCGGTATTGCAGCAGCTGCCAGAGAATGTGCGCAAGATGATGGAGAGTGGCGACATGGGCCCCATCGGCATGCGCGGAGAAGATGCAGACCTCAGTGACCCTGCTTTCATAAGACTGCAATATCTGCAGGACATGTATCGCTTCATGAGGCTTAACAACATAGGAAAGATGTTGTATAACCCCTTCAACAACCTCGACGAGATACTGGAAGGATTTATTAAAAAAGCTACACAACAGGAAGAGGTCGCAAAGGAGTACACAGAACACATCAGTAAAGGTCACACAGAATACACAGAACACACAGAATACACGACACTATATGCCTACTATGCCAACTGGAAGCTGAAGAAGAGCGATTATGACACAGCCCTGAAATACTACACCAGATGCTTAAAGCAAAGGCCTCAGAGTCCTTCTATAATGCGAGGACTGGCAAGGGCATACTATGGTGCGGGAGATTATGAGAAGTCTGCATCCTATTTTGATGCCCTCATAACAATAAATCCAGACAACCTCAACAACCGCCTGAACTATGCCAAGGCGATGACAAAGGCAGGAAAGACAGAGGAGGTGTTGAATGACCTGTATAAACTGGAATATGAGAATCCTGGAAACGACGTAATACAGGACACCTTGGGATGGGCATTGCTCTATGCAGGCAAAGCCTCAGAAGCGGAGCAATACTGTCACGATGTTATGGCTCACGCCTATGCCCTCATCATTAACAACAAGGCCAAAGACGCCATAGAACTGCTGAAAGGATATACTATGCAGCAGGTGGAAGAAAACATGGAGGCTGATGCACAGTTATTGCATCAGTATGGGATAGGAGAAGCAGAAAAGGCTATAATATTATCAGCAATACAGCAGTCCAATGTGCCATAGCTCCCAGCAGCACAAAGATATGCCACACACCATGATAATACTTCTTGTCATCATGGGCAAAGAAATATGTACCGACAGTATATAGCAAACCCTCCCCTACTATACACAGTATTGCCGGCGTAGAGAGGGACAGGATGACAGGGCGTATGATGAGTATTACACTCCATCCCATGATAAGATACAGTGCCAGAGAGAGACGTGGAAAACGTCCCATAGCAAACACCTTGTAGAACACGCCTCCTATTACCACAGCCCATTGCAGGCCAAAGACAAGCCATCCCAGCCAACCACCAATAACAGACACGCAGATGGGGGTATAGCTGCAAGCAATCATGACATATATGGAAATATGATCCAGGCGACGGAGCACACCTTTTGCTGTGCTGTGTTCCTTAGACACCCAGTGGTATATTGTGCTGGCAAGGAACATCAGGAACATACCAACAATAAAGAAGAGTACACCAAAGGCATATTCCCAGCCACGATAGACAGCAGGCCACACCATCCAGATAGAAGATAGTGCAAAGACCACTCCGATAAGATGTGTTATTGTGTTTAGTTTTTCATTCATAATTTTTATGGTTATTAACCTTTGTCTTTAAACTCAAAAACCTATAAAAAAATTGCGGAACGCCCTGACTTCACAGTGAGGACGTTCCAATCTCAATAGGTATTAGCCTTTTAAGGTAAAAAGATTGTATTCAGGATAACGATTGCAAAAGTAAATGATTTTCATCAATTGTGCAAATTTTTTTGACTATTTCTTGTGATTATGTTTAAAATTCTTACTTTTTCTTGGAGAAAAAGCAGAAAAAGTGCATAAAATTGTGTTTTTTGTGTAATTTTTATTTCTTTTTTATAAAATACTTTACACAAAAATACAAAATTGCCAATATTACGAGCCCGAGTATGAAGATTTTGATGTATTCTGCATATTCTTCTATCTTGTCATTCAATTCACTTCTTGTGACGAAAGAATGCATATACCATCCCATAGCTCCAAGGATGATGTTCCATACTCCGGCACCAATGGTGGTGAACAGCAGAAAACGCCAGTAGTTCATCTTGGCAAGTCCAGCAGGAATAGATATCAGATGACGTATTCCAGGCACGAGACGTCCTGTGATAGTTGCCACAGCGCCATGATTGTCGAAATACTTCTCTGCCTGTTCTACCTTCTGCTGATTGAGAAGACACATCTTTCCCCACTTGCTGTTGGCAAAGGCATAGATGATGGGACGACCAAGATAGTAGCCTGCCAGATAGTTGATGGTAGCACCACAGTCGGCACCAAGGGTAGCAAACAGTATTATGAGCCAAAAGCTGTAATCTCCCTCAGCAGCATTGAAAGCCGCAGGGGCAACAACCAATTCCGAAGGAACCGGAAGCACAGTACTCTCCATCAACATGAGAAGAAATACTGTGTAGTAATTAAGATTGGATAAAAGACTGGTAAACATTTATAAAGTTTAGAGTTTAAAGTGTAGAGTCAGTTTGAGAGTTTAAAGCCTTTGACCTTAGACCTTCGTCTCTCAACCTTCTTCAGTCGAATTGCACTTATCGATTATTTCCTGCACAATGGGAGGACATTCTGACATCATATCCATTTCCTCAAAGGGTTTCTTTATCATCTCCATCATATTTCGGGCTGCCTGCAGATATCCCAATTCGTAGAAAGCAATGCCGACACGAATCATGACAGCTACATCATAGCCTGATTTCTCTATGGTCTTAAAGAACTCCTCCACTCCACGCTTGGGGTCATTATTCTCAAGATGCAGGGCACCGAGGAACATATTAGGCTGTGGGTCGTCAACAGAGATTGCCTGTGCATATTCAGCACTCTGTATGGCATCATCAATAAGACCTTCCTGATATTGTGCATCACAGAGATGAATCCATACCGAGAAAGAGTAAGCATCAATATCAAGAGCTTTGTTCCAGGCCACTATAGCTTCCTTGAAACGCTCCTGCATGTGATATATGCGACCCCATGTTTCCCAATATTCGAACTCCATGCCATCAACCTCTTCAGAAGACAAGTCAAGCCATCGTTCTGCATAGTCAGGAAGACCATGATCACAATACATCATTGCAATATCAAGAGGAAAATGGTTAAGGGAATCACGCATAACCTCATACTCATCTTCTTCATCATCATCATCATAGCTGTCAACAGAGTCGCTCCTGCGGGCTTGGTATTCATCATAACGTCGAAGCACTTTTTCGTACTTCTCACGAAGATATTTCTCTGCTTCCACTACCCTATTCTTGCACACCAGAATCTCACCATAGACGTATGCAAGTTCTATGCTGTCATTCTTCTCGGGAAGAGCATCATAAAGTTCCTCAGCCTTCTTATAATCTCCGTAGTCGATGAGAGCCATGCGAGCCTTGAAGAGCATAGCGCTGTCATCATCAGGATATAGTTTCTGACAATAGTCAGCAGCAGCCTCTGCATCATCAAAGGCTTCAATAGAGTGATAATACTCTGCGATATCGATGATGTCATCCATCTCCATGAAGCACAAAGTATTCTCTTCACGCGATTTCTCATATCGGTGAAGAATTTCCTGAAATTCAGGAGATGCTGTATATTTCTGAAAATCGTTAAGCATTAGCAGGCTTCCATGTATCCTTGAGACCAACAGTCTTATTAAAGACAAGATGATCTGGGGTAGAAGTATAATCAGGAGTATAGTATCCTATGCGCTGGAACTGCAGATAGTCAAGAGGTTTTCTTGTAGCACACCATTTCTCTACATAAGCCTTCTTTATCTCGAGGCTGTCAGGATTGAGGAATTTACGCATATCATCAATATCGATGCGGTCCTTACCCTGTGACTTAGAATATGCAGCCACCTCGTCACGAGGATTCTCCACGAGCCACAGACGGTCATAGTTTCTCACCTCTGCCTCAAGGCAATGATTACAACTAACCCAATGGATTGTCTTGCCCTTAATCTTCATGTTGCAGTTTGCTTCGCCAGTCTTTGTCTCTGGAATAAGTTCTGCATACACCTCTATGATATTACCGGCAGCATCTTTCTTACAGCAATCTGTTTCAAGACACCTTATTATATATGAGTTCTTCAGACGCACTTCCTTACCAGGTCCGAGACGGAAGAATTTCTTTGGAGCATCCTCCATGAAGTCATCACGCTCTATCCATAATTCACGTGAGAATTCTATCTCGTGGGTGCCGTCAGCCTCATTCTCAGGATTGTTGACAGCAGTATATGTCTCTGTCTGTCCCTCCGGGAAATTAGTGATAATCAGCTTAACAGGATTTATCACAGCGCTGACTCTCATAGCACGTTTATTGAGGTCTTCACGCACAGCACTCTCGAAGAGTGACATCTGGTTGAGGGCATCGAACTTGGTATATCCTATCTTATCGATGAAAGACACAATACTCTCTGGAGAATATCCCCTTCTGCGGAAAGCACTTATGGTAGGCATACGAGGATCGTCCCAACCGTCAACAACCTTCTCGTTGACAAGAATCAGGAGATTGCGCTTTGAAAGCAGGATATGGGTAAGATTGAGTTTATTGAACTCCGTCTGACGAGAACGGTTATCATTGATGTCCCAATTATCAGCAGGATTCAGTTCAGGATGTTTTCCAAGCTCATGATCCACCTCTTTTGCCCAATCTACGAAGAGGTCATAAAGAGGACGATGGCTCACGAATTCCAATGTGCAGAGAGAATGAGTAACGCCCTCCCAATAGTCACACTGTCCATGAGTATAGTCATACATAGGATATGCATTCCACTTGATGCCAGTACGCCAGTGAGGCATGTTGAGCACACGATACATAATAGGATCACGGAAGTGCATATTGTCAGATGTCATATCGATTTTAGCACGCAGCACCATCTTTCCTGGTTCCATATTGCCGCTGTTCATTTCCTCGAAGAGTTTCAGCGACTCTTCAACAGGGCGATTACGATATGGCGACTCTATACCAGGCGTTGTCGGAGTACCCTTCTGAGCTGCTATCTCGTCTGCACTCTGTTCGTCAACATAGGCTCTGCCACGCTTAATGAGTTCCACAGCAAGGTCCCACAACTCCTGAAAATAATCAGAAGCATACAACACCTTTCCCCATTTGAAACCGAGCCATTCGATATCACGTTCTATGGCTCTAACGTATTCCATATCCTCCTTCTGGGGATTGGTATCATCCATGCGGAGATTACATACGCCACCATATTTCTTTGCAATGCCGAAGTCCAAGGCTATTGCTTTGGCATGTCCGATATGAAGATAGCCATTTGGCTCTGGTGGGAAACGAGTCTGAATGCGACCGCCATTCTTACCCTCTGCCAAATCGTTCTCCACTATCTGCTCGATAAAATTCAAGCTCTTCTTTTCTTCCTGTATGTTATTTTCTGTCATAGTGTATATTGTAATAATTTTCCATTCTTATATTTCTCACCTTCCCTGAACCAATTATGTATGGTTTGTTCCTCAAATCCCAAATTGCGAAAGAGGCTCAGAGATGGTATATTATCTTCCTCAACAATAGCATAGAGAGTATGGAGAGCCAGTTCTTCCTTAGCATATCTTAGCATTTTAAGGACAGACTTTTTTCCCAAGCCCTTTCCCTGCCATGCAGGCTCTATCTCAATGCCCAGCTCAGCTCTATCGTTCAAAGGAGAATAGTTGAACAGCTCAACAACTCCCACAGCCATACCCTCATCATTATATATAGGGAAACTGTCCTGCTGGCTTATAATCAAGTCACTACTCATGGACATTACCAAAAGTGCCTTTAATATCGCAGAAGGCCATTGAAAGACATGTTATCGCACCAAGATAGAAGAATGACACAACATCAGTCATTGCATAGAGTCCGAAGTCTGCTACTGCCAACAATATGAAGAAAGCAAAGCGCATACGTGAAAGCACTCTGTACTTCTGCTGGAATCTTTCTCTTCTCACATACCACAGCAGCAAGGGAATTGCCACGATGGTAACTATTGTCATGATATACTGACAATAAAATAATGTTATACTATTATTCATTTCTTTACTTCTTTTATAAAACCATGTCGGAAGGCATAGAGCAGTTCACGCAAATCGTCTATCTGCTTCTTCAACTCCTTGCCTCTGTCTGTATCGGCCACAAGCAGGCGATGTCCGACAGTTGCCACAATCTGTGTTGTGGACTTAATATCTCTTCCTTCCCTGATAGCATCCTCCACATTAGTAAAAGGCTCATGCTGTACGAGTTCAAATTCCCGGGAGTGATAAACGAGGGTGTAGCCTGCTATGCCTGTTTCCTTATGATAAGGCTCTGCAAAGCCACCATCGATGACCATCAGTTTGCCATTAGCCTTGATAGGTGTTTCACCCTTCTTCACATGAACAGGAACGTGTCCATTGATGATATGACGATTAGGACCCTCCACTCCGAAAGCATCAAGAATAGTATCAGCAGTCTTCTCCTGCTCACGAAGTTTGAAGAACCATCCCTTTTCCTCCACATGTGTCTCTTTCTCTGCAAGGAAATAGCGCTCAAAGGTTGCCATCTTTGCCTTATCAAAAAGGCAAGAGTCCGCACCACACCAAAGATACATGAAATAATCCTTGGCATATTGCTTCTCCTCTGCAGCAGTATCATTAGCAAAGGCAGAACGCACCAAATGACCTGTCTCACTAAACAATGAAATACCAGAATATTTCTCCCCAGGTCTCAGTTCCACCTCTTTCAATGTTCCATCCTCGTTAAGAGGAATAGAAGCATGGAAGAGCAGGTTGTTGTTATATATGGCATACATGCAACCATGAGAGAGAATCGTCTTGATGTGTCTCTGCAGTTTCTCCGACACACGGAAAGAATGATGGAGTTTCTTCATCAGCAACTCCTCTTCCTGAGTATATGCAGAAGGGTCGTCAGGATTTACGGTCGGGAAGTTCATATCCAGCATCTTATATGCCTTGCCATCTATGATGCTGGTACCATTCTTAAAATCAATAGTCTCCAGCATGCAACGGTCATCCATCTTCCACGAAGGATTACGTTTTATAATCTTTGCTTCCGCCTTGAACTGCAGAACAGTAACAGCCTTATGCATCATAGCCATCAGGCGCAGAGTCTTCTGGTCGAACTTATCATGGTTTTCTGGATTCAGGATAGGTTCGAAAGCAGTACAAGGATCATTAGCATACGTCTCCATAGCAAAGGTGGCAAGTGGCATCAGACTTATACCATAACCATCATCAAGGGTGAGAAGGTTAGCATAACGCAATGACAGGCGAATGACATTACAGATGCAAGCATCATTACCAGCACATGCTCCTGCCCACAGCATATCGTGATTACCCCATTGGATGTCCCATGAATGGTATGTGGACAGCTTATCCATGATGATATGAGCACCAGGACCTCTGTCATACACATCACCCAGGATATGCAACTGCGCTATGGCCAGACGCTGTATGACATTTGAGAGAGCTATGATAAAATCATCAGCGCTGTCGGTAGAGATTATCTCATCTATGATAACACTTACATAACCAGCCTTATTCTTTTCCTCTGCACGCTCATGAAGCAGTTCCTCAAGAATATAGGAATACTCCGGTGGCAAGGACTTACGCACACGACTGCGGGTATATTTGGAACTGATTTCACGAAATACCATAACAAGCTGATTCAGTGTCATGCGATACCACTCAGCACGTTTGTCATGGTCTTCCAGTTGTGACTTCACCAATTCCAGTTTCTGCTCAGGATAATAAATCAGCGTACACAATTCCTTCTTGGCAGATGTAGGCATATATTCCCCAAATATCTCATCTACCTTCTTCGAAATACGACCAGAAGCATTCTTCAGCACATGCAGGAAGGCTTCATGCTCACCATGTATATCAGCAAGGAAATGCTCTGTCCCTTTTGGAAGATTAAGGATAGCAGAGAGATTGATTATCTCATTTGATGCTGCTGCTACATTCGGAAAGGACTTTGCAAGCAACTGCAGATAATGCATATCGCTACTTATGTCATATTTGGGGTGATTCATAAAATCTTATAACCTGGTTTTAAGAAAAATAATTCCGTGAGCTGATTTTGTATCTTCTTGGCTGTTTTTTTCAGTTTATGCTTGGCAAGTTCCTGAACAACCTTGTCCTCATCATAGTCTTCATACCGGAAGAGGTGATACAATTCTGTCCAATGACGCAAAGTGAGATTCTTTAAGCCAATCTTACTCGCCGCCTTTATCATAGCGAAAGGACTCTTGTCGGGGAAGCCTCCGAATTGCTTATACTTCTTCGGATAGCGCATATCGTCTGTTACCTCAGTCCATTCAGAAATAGAAATCTGCGCCTTCTCTGCACCCTGTTTGACGATATCTGATACATCCTCATCATGAACATAGAAAGCAACCCTGCGGAAGGATATATCCTGAATGTTTGGCATAACAATCTGGTTATCTACTCCCAGCATCGCAAACTGAACCATAGAAGTTACGAACTGTTTCTCCTGAGGTGTGATGAAACGCATGTAATGAGTGTCAACCGTCTTGTTATAGAGGGAATACATAAACTCCTTCTGTACCTCATCTTCCTCAGATTCCGGAGCAGGCAGTATCTCCACATGTCCTTTGTCTAATCCTGTGGCATGGAATATGCCTGCCTCATAGTTGTCTTGCATGACAATGACATCAGCATATCTCAATGCCCCGAACTGACAAAGCATAAATTTCCAGAATCTCCGTTTGAAAGGATTCCATTCAATGTTTGAGGAAGTCAATCCACGCATTGGAGAATATACCACAACCTTATTATGACGATTGGCAGCATAAGCTATGACACATAAACGCCAATCCCAAGAGCCATAGATATGGACTACCATAGGATTCACCTCATCCAACTGAGAGCAGACATACCTGTAGAAGGCGAAGACTCCTTTCTGGGAATCTGCCTGCATCATGCAATTCTCCACCTTGTCAGTACAGGGGAAGAATATTGTTGAATTCGATGTATAGTGAAGTACCTTCAATGTTCTTTTATTTAAAACAAATAGCCCTTAGGTAATTTTCGACAATTATACTGGCACGCCATTATCTCGCCATAAGCTCCTGCAGAACGTAAAGCAATCAAGTCGCCACGTCTGCATTCCGGCATCTTCTCATCCTTTGCAAAAACATCAGAAGACTCGCAGATAGGACCAACCACATCATAAGTGCACTGTTCCCTACCCTCACAATCTTCCAACAGCTGGATATCATGATGAGCATCATACAGGGCAGGACGTATCAAATCACTCATGCCGGCATCGACTATTACGAAAGACTTCACATGAGCATGCTTCACATACAGCACACGAGTAATAAGGCTACCCATCTGACCTACAACAGCACGTCCTAATTCACAATGTACTTCCTGACCTTCGCGGAGTTTCAGATTCTTGGCATAGGTATTGAAGTATTTCTCAAAGTCTGGTATTGGCTTTCCGTCCGGATCATCATAGGCAATACCCAGACCACCACCGACATTGATTACCTTCACCTTGATATCCTGCGCCTCAAGACGGTCCTGCAGTTCATTGATACGAGAACACAGAGCCTCGAAATCACCCATCTCGAGTATCTGACTGCCAATATGGAAGTGCAATCCCAGGAATTCGATATTGGGGAGTTCATAAGCCTCACGAATGGCAAGCTCCATATCCTCCATAGAGATACCGAACTTATTCTCTGCAAGTCCTGTAGTGATATTGGCATGGGTATGAGCTCCTACATTCGGATTTATGCGAAAACATACGCGAGCTGTTTTTCCCTTTATGCCTGCCAGTTCATTGATAATCTGCAGTTCAGATTCTGACTCAACATTAAAACAGAATATGCCGGCATCAAGACCAAGATTTATTTCCCAATCGGCCTTACCTACTCCAGCATAAACTATTTTCTTGGCATCAAATCCGGCATCCAAGGCCTGTTGTATCTCACCACCGCTGACGCAGTCAACACCAAAACCTGCCTTTTGTATCTCTTTGAGAACAGCAGGATTTGCATTTGCCTTCACAGCATAGTGGAGATGACACTGCGGATACTCCTTCAGGCAATTGTTGATGGTCTGAAGAGTGTCATCAAGCAATGCCTTGTCGTAATAGTAAAAAGGAGTTTGCAGTTCCTTGAATTTATCTTTTTTATTCAACATCTTAGAGTCTGATTATTAGAAGAGTTTTGCGCTAAGGTTCTGCAAAGCGCGTTTCTTGTCCTGCTCGCGAACAAGGAATGAGATATTATAGTTTGAACCACCATAAGAAATCATGCGAACAGGGATATTCTGCATAGCATCTGTTACAAGAGTCTCGAAGCCGACATTGCTCCAATCGAGGTCACCAACGACACAGATGATACACATATCAGAATCCACAGTAACTGTACCATACTTCTTCAACTCATCCATAATCTTGGTGAGGTTTGCAGTCTTGTCGATTGTAACGCTGACACCTACCTCAGAAGTGGTTACCATATCGATTGGTGTGTTGTAGGTCTCAAATATCTCGAACACCTTGCGGAGGAAACCTGTAGCAAGCAGCATGCGAGAAGACTTTACCTTAATAGCTGTGATATTGTCTTTTGCAGCAACAGCCTTTATCTTACCACGAACAAGGACATTGTCGATTACTGTACCCTCAGCATCTGGGTCCATTGTATTCTTGATACGAACTGGCACACCAGCATACTTAGCAGGCTGAACACAGGTAGGGTGAAGAATCTTTGCTCCGAAGTATGCCAACTCAGCAGCCTCCTCGAAATTGAGCTGATGAACAGCATCTGTCTTTTCAACGATACGAGGGTCGTTGTTATGCATACCGTCGATATCTGTCCAAATCTGTATCTCATCAGACATCATAGCAGCACCAATCAAAGAAGCTGTATAGTCAGAACCACCACGCTGCAGGTTATCAACCTCATCGTAGGCATTCTTACATACAAAGCCCTGAGTGATGTATATCTGATAGCCCTGATGAGTACGCATAACCCTGTCAAGATTCTCCTTAATGAAAGGCATATCTGGCTCAGAGTTTTTGTCTGTACGCATGAATGTAAGAGCATCAAGGAGTACAGTCTTTACTCCCTGCTCATTGAGGTAGTTGGTAACCATATTGGTACTCATAACCTCACCTTGTGCCACAACAATCTTTTCCTCGAATGATGTGAAGGTATCCTTTGTGAAGGTACGCAGATAGTTGAACTCTTTACGAAGGAATTCCGAAGTCTTCTTCTTCATCTCTTCTGTAGAATAGAGTTCCTCTACATGGCCCATATATTTCTTCTCGAGCTGATTGATAACCTCCTGAGCTCCTTCCGGATTCTTCTTGTAAAGATAATCTGAAATCTCCACAAGAGAGTTTGTTGTTCCTGACATAGCAGAGAGTACAACAAATGTTGGTTCACCTGAGCGTGTAACGAGTTTCGCTACGCCCTTCATACGTTCTGCAGTACCAACTGAAGTACCGCCAAATTTCATTACTTTCATATTGCTATTTGTATTTGTATTTAATTTTCGTATTTCGTAAAATTCTGTCCCTCACACTGATATACTGTTCCAGGAAATTTATCCAGGATAGCCATATTGTGAGTTGCGATGATAACTGCTGTTCCAGCGATAGCTATCTCCTTAAACACTCCCATAATCTGATCAGTTGTTTCCGGGTCAAGATTTCCTGTAGGCTCATCAGCGAGTAACACCTTTGGCGAATTCAGCAATGCTCGTGCTATAGCGATACGCTGCTGTTCACCACCAGATAATTCGTGAGGCATTTTATTCTCACAGCCTTCCATCTTTACATCACGCAGCACCTCGGAGATTCTCTGCTCTCTGTCTGTCTTATCATTCCAGCCAGTAGCCTTCAATATGAATTCCAGATTCTTATGGATATTGCGATCTGTAAGCAGCTTGAAGTCCTGGAAAATAATTCCTAACTCCCTGCGCAATGGCTGGAGGTCTTGACGCTTGATGGAAAACATATCATTTCCCAATACAGTAGCCTCATCACATTCATCTACCTCCACCTCTCCATAGAAAGAGCGGATAAGAGAACTTTTGCCAGAGCCTACCTTACCAATGAGATAAACTAAATCTCCTGCTGCCACTTCAAGATCTACGCCCTTTAATACGTAGTTGTCATCATCTTCGTGGCGAATTGAAACATTCTTGTATGTGATTAACATGACTCTCTATTTGTGGGATTAGTGTTTCTGCCAACCTGGGTTATGGCGTTCCATCAGTTCGCGTGCCATATCTTCGATGCGAAGGCCTTTGCTTGTCAGGAGAACTATGAGGTGATACAACATATCTGATCCCTCATAAACCAGTCGCTCATTGGTACCGTTGGTTGCTTCGATAACCAACTCCAATGCTTCCTCACCAACCTTCTGCGCCATACGATTCAAGCCATCCTTGAACAGCGATGTTGTATAACTGCCCTCAGGCATCTCTTCATGTCTCTTCTCAATAAAATCCTGTAACTCACTCAGGAATAAAAGGGGATTTTTCTCTTCCATTATATTTTTCTTTTAGCTTTAAACTCTAAACTTTACACGTTAAACGTTAACCATTACACATTCTCCTCTCCCCAACATGTGTCTGTTCCTGTATGACATGTAGGTCCGTGTGGATGTACCTTCACGAGGAGAGTATCATTATCACAGTCAACCTTGATGTCAACAAGGTCGAGGAAGTTACCGCTTGTCTCGCCTTTTGTCCAAAGACACTTTCTGCCACGACTCCAGAAGGTCACCTTCTTGGTTTCTAAGGTCTTCTTCAAAGACTCTTCATTCATGTATCCTAACATAAGGACATTCTTTGTCACAGCGTCTTGGATGATTGCTGGCACTAAGCCGCCACCTTTTTCAAAATCTATTTTCATCGTACTACTATTCCTTCTTTTCGTAAATAATCTTTCAGTTCCGGTACCGGTATCTCTCCAAAATGGAACACACTGGCAGCCAAGGCAGCATCAGCATGTCCTATGTTGAACACATCACGGAAATGCTCTTTTGCTCCTGCACCGCCAGAGGCAATAATCGGTATGGGCAATGTATCGGCGAGCATTGCCAAAGCCTCGTTGGCAAATCCCTTCTTCACACCATCATGATTCATTGATGTGAACAATATCTCGCCTGCTCCCCTGTCAGCAACTTCTTTCGCCCAGTCAAGGAGAGTGCGCTCTACTCTGATTCTGCCACCATTGACATAACAATGCCAGCCGTCTTCGTCATTGCGGGCATCGATGGCGCAGACACATACCTGCGAGCCATACTTATGGGCTATCTCATCAACGAATTCCGGACGACGAAGGGCAGCGCTGTTGACACTGACCTTATCAGCTCCGGCAGCAAGCATTCTGTCAACATCCTCTATGGCATTGATGCCTCCACCAACTGTGAAAGGGATGTTTATCTCATAAGCCACACGGGTTACCATATCGGTGAATGTCTTTCTGCCTTCATGCGATGCCGTGATATCAAGATACACCAACTCATCAGCACCACAATCACTGTATGCCCTACCCAACTCTACCGGATCGCCGGCAGAGCGGAGATTGACGAAATTGGTTCCCTTTACGGTTTCGCCATTCTTTACATCAAGACATGGAACTATACGTTTTGCTAACATAACTTGAGCCCTTCCACCTTTATCTTTCCTTCATAATAGGCCTTGCCGAACACTACGGCAGGAATGCCATTTGCATCCAACTGCTCGATGTCCTCATTACATGATACTCCGCCAGAAGCTATCAGATGTAAAGAAGGATAAGCCTTCATTATTTCAATATACAGTGCTGTAGCAGGTCCTTGCAGGGTGCCGTCTTTTGATATCTCCGTACACAGGACGTTACGGACACCTCTGTCAACATATTTCTTCAGGAATGGCAGCAGGTCTTCTTCCGAATCCTCTAGCCATCCGTTGATGCTTACCTTGCCGTTTCGTACGTCTGCACCCAGAATCATTCTCTCTGCGCCATACTTCTCCATCCAGCCCATAAACAGTTCCGGTTTTGTTACGGCGATGCTGCCGACAGTAACCATTGCGGCACCGGCATTGAAGGCTTTTTCTATGTCCTCCTCTGTCTTTATGCCTCCGCCAAAATCTACGACGAGGTTGGTTGCCTGTGTCACGGCCCTCAACACATCATCATTGACAACATGCTTACTCTTGGCGCCGTCCAGGTCAACCATGTGCAAGCGCTTGAAGCCCAGCTTCTCAAACTCCTTGGCTTGCGCAACAGGGTCTTCGTTATATATCCTCTTGCTGTCATACTCTCCCTTGGTAAGGCGTACGCACTTACCGTCAATGAGATCTATGGCAGGAATCAATTCTATCATAGTTCTAAAAAGTTTTTCAAGATTGTTGCACCCACGCTGCCTGACTTCTCAGGGTGGAACTGGGTGGCAAAGAAATTGTCTTTGTTGATGGCAGCAGAATATGGCAATGTGAAGTCTGCCGTCGCTATAGTGTATTTCTCGTCGAAAGGAACATAGTAGCTATGCACGAAATACACGAAGTCCTTCTCATTAACGTCCTTGAAGAGTGGAGTCTTGAGGTCGTAAAGGCTGTTCCATCCCATCTGAGGAATCTTGTCCTCATGTCTTACAGGCTGGAAGCGCTTTACCTCCATTGGGAATACTCCGAGACAATCAGTATTGCCTTCTTCGGAACGCTTACACAACAGCTG
Organism: Prevotella sp.; assembly: GCA_017475005.1. Taxonomy (GTDB): domain Bacteria; phylum Bacteroidota; class Bacteroidia; order Bacteroidales; family Bacteroidaceae; genus Prevotella. The sequence goes on from JAFVGI010000024.1 coordinate 52,613, forward strand.
CTGTCCGATACAAATGCCCAGCACAGGCTGTTTCATGTCACGTATCACATTGTCCAAACCTCTCTCCTTAAGATATGCCATAGCGTTGCTGGCTTCTCCCTGACCAGGGAATATCACTCTGTCTGCAGTCAGTAATTCTTCTGCATCATCCGTCCACAATGGTTCTACACCAAGACGCTTAACAGCATTGATGACAGAGAAGATATTACCTGCATTATATTTTACTATTGCTACTTTCACCTTATCAATGTTTAATATTCAATGTTCTCACGTACGCGCATACACATACACACAATATGGGCTGCAAAGGTACGAATAAGTGAGCAAAATACCAAACAAAAAGAAAAGTTTTTTTATTTTTGCTTGTTTTTTCGAACAAAAGTAATTTCGACAAAATCAAAGTTACAAAAACATTTCTACATTTTTTTTGAAAAGAATAAAATTTCTCTTCCCCATTATCAAATTTCCGTTTCAGGCCTTGGAATATATATTTCAGGCCCTGAAATATTATTTTCACACCTTGCAACTGAGAAACATCCCTTATGCAAAAAACAAAAAGGTGTGCCACCATAAAAGTGACACACCTCAGGGTATATTATTTTCTTAAGAATTCTTAGAGAATACGACCTACCAGACGGAAGTTCAGCACTGGATAGACAGAGAATTTGGCAACATTCTTGAGCACTTTACCTACATCGCCGCCAGCCCTGTCGGCATCAATCTTTTCGTCCTGATACGTTCCTGTTGCCTTGTTATATGTAGGAATATATACATCTGGCTTACCCCAGAACTGTACACCAAGGTCGAACTGGCAACCAATGCGCTTCTTTGGAACTGCGCGACCGAAGCCGATACCCAGATATGGACGGAAACCATTTACCTTAGCATATGCATTCAGATTTCCATTCTGCGCCGGATTAGGAGTTACAAAATATTCGCCCATATCTGCACCAATCATTGTCAAGCCATACTGATCAATAACACTCCGTACGTTAGGGTCTGATGACAGATAAGCTTCATTGTATGTATTGATTGGCTGCAAGAAGCCGTCCTCCCTGTTATACAAAGAAATAATTTCAGATGAGCCGAAATATGCACCCACTGTAGCATGGAAGCTGTGAGCAGCGCCAAATGGATAAACGTCAACAAGGAAGTGCCATGTAGTATTTGACCACTTTCCCTGAACAGCCATCTCGTTTGGAAGATTTCCACCAGGGTATCTGCTCAAATCAACAGTTTCCATACCAGCAGCACTCAATTTTGCATTCAATTCGTTGATTTCGCCAGTCAATTGAGAGAGTCGCTTATTATTTCCCTCTGTCTTCAGGTCTATGTCCTTATTTACCTTGATTTTTGGGAAGATATCCACACCGAAGCGGACACCGAAGTAGTTGTGAATAGTTGTCGAAGCGTCAATAACGATACCTGTAGTACCTACACCAACACCTACAGCGACATTCTTAGGAACCCATGTTGCTTCCTGGGCAGACACAGTCTGCATGCCAGCAGACATCAAACAAGCAATAAAAAAAAATTTCATAATTCAAGGTAATTAAATTAATAAAAGTAATTCGCTTGCAAATATAAGGAAATATATCTTATATTCCAAATTTTTTGTATAAAAACTATATAAAAAACTTAATTTTCGCAGAAAAACAGCCTAAATGCTGTTTCCCTGCGTATTATTTACTGCAATTCTGTGATAACATACTTGGTACTGCCAAGACCTATTTTTTCGCTCCACTCCAGGATGTGCGTTCCATGCAATTTCTCTATGCGATCCAACAAAGGTTTTGTGTTGTTATGCTCATCATTATGAATCTTTGTAACGATGTCATAACATGCCTGATCCAACGCAACAGGATCAAGACTTGCAAGGATTCCATAGTCAACAATCAGTGGCTCTGCAGGATGGCTGTCGCAGTCACAATCAATAGACATATTATTCATAACAGCAATATAAATTATACGAGTCTCACCATTTGTTGATTTAGCAACAAAGTAGTCATGTACTGCCTGAGCTGCTGCTGCCATTGACTCTAAGAAAGCATCCTGTGGTTGGGTATGACTCCAACATTCTGGGGTCTTTTCAGTTATACCATGAGAATGGATATATGCCTTTCCAGCAGTAGAAGCAACACCAATAGAAGCATTCTTCAGAACACCTCCAAAGCCTCCCATCTGGTGACCTTTATAGTGAGCAAGATTTATCATAAAGTCATAGTTCTTCACATTCTCACCCACGATATCATACTTCAGCCACGTTGTGTCCCTTACAGGAATCTTTATCTCGCCAAATTCATCCATGATATCCACTTTCGCAATATCAAGGAATCCATGAGCCTTGATGGTTTCCCAATGCTTTGCCTTATCTTGACGAGAACCGCCATAAGCAGTACAGCATTCTACAATAGTACCGTCAACCTTCTTCACCAGTTTCTCTATCAAGGCTGGCTTCAGATAGTTATTACCGCCCATTTCTCCTGTAGATATCTTTACAGCTACCTTTCCTACAGGCTTCACGCCGAGAGCCTCATAAACCTTTACCAAACCTTCTGGAGTAATATCTTTAGTCAGATATACTTTACTCTCTGCATTGCACATTATTGTGCTAAATGCAACAACAATAAGGACAAATAGTCGATTCATAACTATTCTATTTATTCAATAAATATTACAATTTCACCTTTACGCCTGCCATGAATGTTGCTCTTGGCATAACATAACCATCATATAACTCATATTTGCAAGCAAAAAGGTTGTCTCCCTTTGCCCACAAAGTAATGTTCTTCATCAGTTCATAGTCAACAGTTACATTCAAGAGTGTTGCCTCTTTATAACTGTTACCAGCCTTGGCATCTACAGCTGTACACAGATGAGACAATTGCTGCAAACCTGCTACAACGCCCCATTTTCCATAGTGCATACGAGTTCCAAGGTATCCCTTATAGCGAGGAACACCAGCAATTGGGTTATGCATATAAACATACGAATGGTTTGTCATTACTGTCCAATGAGGTGTAATATTCCATGATGCGTCAGCCTCGATACCCTTGTTGATAAATCCACCTGTATTGACGTTCCTGCTACCTTTGCCAGTCTGTATCGTCTGTATCATATTCTTACCATCAATGAAGAATGCTGTCAATCCGTATGACAAGTCCTTCAAACTGTGATGCCAGGATATCTCATAGTTCATCATGTTTTCTGCCTTCAGAGAGTCGCTGTTCGCTGTTCCATAGAGATACATCTCTCGTGTTGTAGGATTGCGGAATCCCTTGCTTACGAGAGCCTTTATCTGTCCGTTTTCTATTGGACGATATACGATACCACCTTGTGGAATCCATTGTGTTCCTGCCTGTGAGTGGTTGTCTACACGCAAACCGGCATCAAGGCTCCAGCGTTCACCCAGATTCTGATGATACTGAACATAACCAGCTATCTCATTATCATGTACATGACAACTCTGCATGAGACGTTTTGGTGTAACGACTTTCTCATCTGTCTGCTTGTCTGTGTACCAAGCCTTACCATAGATGTGCTGATAATCCACACCAAGTGTCCAGCTTGCGCCTTCCCAGGCTCTTATTGTCTCATACCAAGATACTCCTGCAAGAGCATCCCTGCTGCGGAACAAATCAGTCTTTGGCTTTTCGCCATTTGCTTGATATCCGTCATCTATCTTATGGATACCAAAGTTGTCATAGACGCTGATTGCACCCTTTACTCTGTCAAAATTATTCTCGAGCACCACATTTGCAGTCATACGGGTTATCCATTGGTCATTGCTTAACATTGGTTCAGTAACTTTACCTGGATTGCTCGCATTGAAATGGGTCACAGAACCATCTCCTGTCAGTTTCCAATGTTCAGAGAAGTCATATCCGAGTTTCAAGAAGCCTCCATACTGCTCAAACCCCATATTTGGCCTGTGGTTGTCGGAACGTGAATACTGTCCTCCAATAGAACTGAAGAACTTTCCCTTACGCAATCTGTTCATTGCTTCCGTCTGGATAGTTCCATAACTTCCTGCTCCAACACCTATCGTTGTTTGCGTGCCATCGCGAAGTGTTGAAGGGTCATCGGTAACAATATTAATGACGCCTCCCATTGCATTGCTTCCATACAATACAGAAGCAGGGCCACGAAGTACCTCTACTCTTTCAGCCATAATGCTGTAATAACTGTCGGCAATGCTGTGACCATATACGCCATTGTACTGTGGGTGTCCATCAATAAGAACCATCATCTGTCCTGCTCCACTTGACAAACCACGCAACGTCATGCCGCCAGCAGCACCAGTACTTACTCCATAGCCCAAGATACCTCGAGAGGTTACCATAAGACCTGGCACTTGTTCTGTCAATGTGGGCAAGATATTCTGCCTATAATTTTCATTAAGTACTTCTTTACTGATTGTAGTAACAGTAAATGGCAACTGTCTGATATCAGTAGCACTACGAACTCCTGTAACTGTAATGTTTTCAAGAGATACGCTATCAACTGGCTCTGCAGCGTTTACTGCACAACTACAAACCGCAAGGGCTATAATCAAGATTTTCTTTTTCATTCTAAATAGTATTATAATTATAATTCATTTGTTACTTTGCACGAATTTCGAGTGCAAAGGTATAAAAAAATATTGAAATACAATCACTTTTAATAAAAAATCTCCCCCCAGACATCACGTCGGAGGGAGACAACAACACAAACACAAATAATCCGTGCTCTGATGCTATTGAGACACGGATCGTATCTCTAAACTAATGTTCTATAGTCATTATATCCATCCGTTATTCAATTCCAAATATTGGTTTCAAACCACCATCAACACCACTGAATCCCATGAAGGCAAGAGCCAGGATGCCAGCAGTAACGAGTGTTATCGCCATACCACGCATTCCCTTTGGGATGTCTGCCATAGCGAGATGTTCGCGTAAACCTGCAAATATTACAAGTGCCAAGCCGAAGCCTATAGCTGATGCAAGAGCATATACAAGGCTTTCGAGCAATGTATAATCACGCTGTATTACAAGGATTGCTACACCAAGTATGGCACAGTTTGTGGTAATGAGAGGAAGGAATACTCCCAAAGACTGATATAAAGCAGGAGACACCTTCTTCAGTATTATTTCCACCAATTGCACCAAAGAGGCTATGACAAGTATAAACGATAGTGTCTGCAGATAGCCCAAGTCCATTGGATTGAGGACATATATCTGCAACAGATATGTTACAACAGTTGCCAAAGTCATCACGAAAGCTACAGCAGCGCTCATGCCGAGAGCAGTATTCACCCTCTGTGACACTCCCAAGAACGGACAGATGCCAAGGAACTGACTCAGTACGATATTATTTACGAATATCGCCGTTATGCATATTAGTATATATTCCATTTTCTAAGAGTTTTGAGGGTTAGTCTTTTGTGAAACGATTCTTTATGGCAATCAGGAATCCCAGCGTCATAAATGCTCCTGGAGGGAGTATGAACATGAGCATACCATATTCCTCTGATATCAGACGAACATCAAATACAGTACCATTACCCAGCAGTTCCCTGCATATTCCAAGGAGTGTGAGAGCTAATGTGAAACCGAGTCCTATACCGACTCCGTCACATATTGATGCCACTGCATTATTCTTTGAAGCAAAAGCCTCAGCACGTCCGAGGATGATACAATTTACAACAATGAGAGGTATAAACAATCCCAATGACTTGTTTACATCAGGCAGATAGGCAGCCAAGCACATCTGAACTATTGTCACCAATGTAGCGATGACAACGATATATACTGGGATATGCACCATATCAGGCACATAGTTTCTGATACTTGATATAACAAGGTTAGAGAAAATTAGCACCACCATTGTGGCAAGTCCCATCATCATACCATTCATCGCACTTGTGGTTGTGGCCAGTGTAGGACACATACCCAACAACAGGACGAACGTTGGATTCTCCTTTATTATACCATTAAGAATTATTTTTGCGTTACTCATTTCTTACCTCCTTTCTCTACTTGTTCTGTAGCTCCAGTTTTGGCATCATCCTTATCTCCGCGATATGCCGACCAAGCTTGTGTTACGGCTCTCAGGAATGCACGTGAGGTGATAGTAGAAGCAGTTATTGCATTAACCTCACCACCATCTTGTGTCACCATGAGATTATTCTTCCATGCATTCAATCCCACGATATCACCAGGAGCCTCATCAAGAAACCATTCAACAGCCTTTGCTCCAAGTCCCGGAGTTTCTGCACTTTCCAGGATAGTGTATCCAAGAATATCTCCTTCCTGATTAAATCCTACCAACACCTTCAAATTTCCACCAAAGGCATTAGGGTCTGTGCTTTCTATGGCAACTCCCTTGTTGGTATTGTGTACTACAAAGGAGAGTTTCTTTCCGTTAAACTCTTTTTCAACTATAGTGTCGCTCTCTACCACAACGCTGTCACTCTTCATGACATGCTTAATACCATCCTGAAGGGCTTTTGCAGCTTGCGCTGCCACAGGTCCTGATGTCACCTTATTAAATATTGCCAGCAGAAAAGCACACACGAAGGCAACACCAACGAGGACACCGACCATATTCTGAAGATTTGATTTCAGCTTTTCCATGTTAATGTCCTCCTTTATTTGGCAGCCTTTGGCACTTCGCCAAAGCGTTTTGGTTTCACATAATAATTAATCAGCGGAGTGAATGCATTCATAATGAGTATTGCGAATGACATTCCTTCCGGATATGCTCCCCAGTTACGAATGATAACTGTCAGCAGGCCAATGCACACACCGTATATCAACTGACCCTTTGCACACATAGGAGATGTGACATAGTCTGTTGCCATAAAGATAGCGCCCAGCATCAAGCCACCTGACAGGATAACCTGCACAGGATTTGCATATACCGGATTAGACAGGTGCAGCAAGCCAGAGAAGCAGAACACCGTCGCAATGATGCTGATAGGGATGTGCCATGTGATTATCTTCTTACACAGCATATATATCAATCCCAACAAGAGTGCTACTGCACATATTTCACCGATTGTTCCAGCACCCATATTGTTGGTTTGTGTTACTCCCAAGAACATATCAAGAGATGAGGGGAGTTTTTCCAACAATGTCGGATCACCATTCTTTATTGCCATCTGCATCAGATACAAAGGTGTTGCTCCTGTTTTTGCATCTGTATAAGCCATCAACTGGTTTCCTACTGGCCATGATGTCATTGCCACAGGGAAGCTGACGAGCAGGAAGCATCGACCAACAAGGGCAGGATTGAATGGATTTTGCCCCAATCCTCCAAAGGTCATCTTACCAACACCAATAGCTACTAAGGCACCAATGACAATCATCCATATCGGGAAATTACTTGGCAGATTCATACCCAAAAGCAGTCCCGTCACTATAGCAGAGCCATCAGAGATTGTGGGAGTACGCTGCAGCATGAATTTGCTTATCAACCACTCAAAAAATACACATGCTATCACACTGGCAGCACATACAATCAGCGATCCTAATCCGAAGAAATAGAACGATGCCAATAGCGCAGGAACAAGCGCAATGATGACACCATACATATTCTTCTCAACAGAATCTGTGCCATGAGCATGTGGTGATAATGATACTATTATTTGTGACATCCGTCAAAATATATTTTCGTTGTTAATTCTTTTTATTTCTTGGCAGCTCTACTGCGTATGATTCCCATAACGGTTTGTTTACCCATTCTTATATTATCCAGCAACGGACGATGTGCAGGACAAGTGAACTGACATGAGCCACATTCTATGCAGCTTGTTATCATCTCAGCCTCCATACGTTCCCACATTTTCATTGCACTACCCTTTGCAAGCAGATAAGGTTCAAGTCCCATTGGACAAACTCCTACACATTTCGCACATCTGATGCAAGGCCGCGGTTCTTTTCTGTGGGCATCCCTATCTGAAAGCACAGTAATTGAATTCTGTCCTTTTCCGACAGGAGTATTCAGGCTGTTAACAGCCTTACCCATCATCGGACCACCTGCAAGAATCTTGTTGTCTCCATCAGGCAATCCGCCACAGAGGTCTATCAACTGTCCGAATGGGGTTCCCATACGCACCAAGAAGTTGCCTGGCTTCTTCAATTGTTTTCCTGTAACAGTAGTATAGCGCTCGAAGAGTGGCTTATTCTTCATTACTGCCTCATAGACAGCGACAGCAGTAGCCACATTCTGTACTATTGCTCCTACATTGATAGGAATAGCAGGAGGTGCTGGTACCTGTCTGCGGATAACGGCATCGATAAGCTGTTTCTCACCACCCTGCGGATATTTCTTTGCCAGAGGCACCACCTCTATATCCAGGTTGGTCATCAACTTCTGTATCATCAGGTCTATGGCGTGAGGCTTATTTACCTCAATACCTATATATGCTTTATTTACGCCAACTGCCTTCATGATGAGTTTCACGCCTTCGACAACCTCGTCAGGCTTCTCCATCATCAGGCGATAATCTGACGTGATATATGGCTCACACTCTACACCATTTATTATTACGCATTCTGCTTTCTCTGTCGGTGGAGGACACAGTTTTACGTGTGTTGGGAAGCACGCGCCTCCCATACCAACAATACCAGCATATTTTACTTTCTCAATGATTTTCTCCGCCGTCAGCTCCGGATGATGTTCCAAGCGTTCAATCTTGTCGGAGCGGTCAATGGTTTCTTCCCATTCGTCGCCCTCGACATTGATGATGATGCAAGGCTTCTGATAGCCTGTTGCATCAACAGCATTATCCACCTTAAAGACGGTTCCTGACACAGAAGAGAAGATATTAGCGCTCACAAAGCCGCCAGCCTCAGCAATCATCGTACCCACCTTTACCTTATCGCCTTTCTGTACGATAGGTTTTGCTGGAGCGCCGATGTGCTGACTCAGAGGAAAGATAGCCTGCTGAGGTAATGGAGCAACCTGTGTTGGCTCTTCATGGGTCAACTTGTTCTCCTCGGGATGAACACCACCTATTCTAAATGTTTTTGTATCCAATTTCCTTTGTGTTTTTAAGCGTTAGTTATTTCCTCAGCCTTTGGCTCTTTTGGTTTCAGTGCCGGCAGCTCCCAGGTTGCGTGAATAGCATTCTTTGGACATTCGCGCACACATAGTCCACAAGCCTTACACTTTTCCATATCTATATAAGCGACATTATTCTCTATTGAGATAGCGTCAAACTTACATACCTTCTGACATTTGCCGCATGCTATGCAGCTGACCTTACATACTTTGTTTGCAACAGGGCCTTTGTCCTTATTTACACAAGACACATAGACGCGATGTGGCTGGTCCTTTATAACACGTCCCTTGTAACGCAATTCTATAATATTACGTGGACATGCTTTCACACAAGCACCACAAGAGGTACACAGGTCTTCATTGACAACCGGAAGTCCCAAGTCTGGATCTATTTCTATCGCCCCGAAGTTACAAGCCGATACGCAATCACCACATCCCAGACATCCGTAGCCGCATGCTGTCTCGCCGCTGCCGACACTATTCATAGCAGCACATGAACGCAAGCCATCATACTCTGCTATACGAGGACGATGTTCCAAACATCCGTTACATCTAACGACAGCCACCTTTGGAGCACTGTCTTCCGCTTCCATCCCAAGCAAGCCGGCTATTTTAGTCATCACCTCCTGACCACCTACAGGACACGAGAGTCCTTCTAAAGTTCCGGCATCAGCACCCTTAACGAGAGCTGCTGCAAGACCCGAGCAGCCAGGAAAGCCACAACCGCCACAGTTAGCCTGTGGCAATGCTTCTGCCACAACAGACAAGCGAGGGTCTTCTTGTACAGCAAAACGCTTTGAGCATACATATAGCACTACAGATGCTACCAATGCGATTGCTACTAAAGCAATTACTGCAGATAAGATAAAATTCATTTTATAGTAGTTATTTTAAAGGCTTTAGAACATAAGATTTATCAGGTACGAAACTCCCACCATCAATGTCACAGCTATTAGCAGAGCACAAGGCAGAAGTAATTTTCCCCATACAGATGTTGTCCCATTATCAACAGTCTCGCAAACACTACCACACTGTTCATACAGTTGGCAACCTATACAAGACTCTAAGTTTTTGTTGTTCATGTTGTTCAAGGACATATTTTTCTGCTTTATCGGGTGCAAATGTATCAAATTTATCCATACTAACCAAATTATTTCTTAAAAATATGACTATTTTCTCTAAAAGTTTCTTAAAATTATAGGTAGCGAACCAGGTATCTGAAGAAAATTTCCTACTTTTGTGCGCTAACAAAGTAAACGTCCGACAGACGACATGCACGACTGATTGATATGTATAATCCGAAGCTAAAAGAATACAAGACATACAATGTTACCAAAGAGATTCCTCTGCTGGAGTTTCTTTTGGAGACGCTCTCTGCCTCAAGAAATAAGGTGAAGGATATCCTGAAGGGTCGTGGCATCAAGGTCGATGGCAAGACAGTGACACAATTTGACTATCCTCTTACTGCAGGCATGAAGGTGCAGGTTTCCAATTCCAAGAAGAACGATGTCTTCAAGAGCCGATATGTCAGTATTGTGTATGAGGACCAATACCTCGTGGTTATTGAGAAGAAGGCCGGCATTCTCTCTATGGCAGCTGGCCATTCTTCCCTGAATGTAAAGAGTGTTCTCGATGACTATTTCCACAAGACTCGCCAGAAGTGCCGGGCTCATGTGGTGCATCGTCTGGACAGAGACACCTCTGGTCTTATGGTCTATGCAAAGGATATTGACACAGAGCAGATTCTGGAGCACGAATGGCACGACATTGTGTTCGACCGCCGATATGTTGCCGTCCTGAGCGGCGAGGTGGTAGAAGATGACGGAACCATCGAGAGCTGGCTGAAGGACAACAAGGCATACATTACATATTCTTCCAGTGTGGATAATGGTGGAAAACATGCTATAACACATTTTCACGTGCTCAAACGCACAGCGACCCACACACTGATGGAGTTCAAACTCGAAACAGGCAGGAAGAATCAGATTCGTGTTCATGCAGCAGAGATGGGACATCCCGTCTGCGGCGATGTGAAATACGGCAATGGTGACGACCCACTGCACCGTCTGTGTCTGCATGCATACATGCTGTGTTTCTACCACCCAATAACACACAAACCACTGGAATTTACAACAACAATACCATTTAAGATATGACACAATTAATCCTTGGAATTATTGCAATCATCATTGCATTGTTCATCATTAAGAAAGTAGTCGGTTGCGTGGCACGCATCGTAGTAATCATCATTCTTTGCGCCATACTGTCCATTCTGTATGCGACGCATGCCAATGCCCAGCTCTTCAAGCCTAAGAAGAAGCCACAAGAGTCATACACTGTTACTCAAGATGGTAAGATAAAGAAGCGTGCTCTGTTTGAAAAGAAGCCAAAGGCAGAAAGGGTTGTTGACCCTAAGTACCTTGCCGGAGCATGCCCAGAGGTTAACGGTAAGATTCAGTGGCAGAAGGCCATTGAGGTTCCTGGCAAGTCAACCGAGGAAATATACAATACCATGCTTGCTTTCGCTAAGGGATATTGCTCAGAGCGTGGCGGCAATGGTGTAAATCCGAAGACCGATGTCAGCAAGATAACCATCAACGATGAAGCAAATCATCAGATAGTGGCACGAATACAGGAGATTCTGACTTTTGAGAACAAATTCCTGTCTCTTGACCAGACAAAGTTCAACTACCAGCTGGTTATCGACTGCTATGACGGAAAATGTCTGGTTACCATGTGCAACCTCAACTACATCTACGACGAGGAGCGTGGTGGCGGCCAGTTCCCCGCAGAGGACATGATATCTGATGCTCAGGCCATCAACAAGAAGGGTGACGGCTTCCAGATAGGAGGCTCTGAGAAATTCCGCACCAAGACCATTGATGCTAAAGATGCATTGTTCAATCGCATCGAGGCGACCCTGAAACAATAATATCCCTTCTGTCAGATGCATCAACAACCACAAGGTCACACAACGATTTTCAAAATCAGGCAGATTCTCAATCTGCTGTTCATCGTCATCGGCATCATCGGTGCCGGTGTCAACGCCTATGGTCAGTGGTTCATTCACGATGAGCGCACCAAGATGATGGGTATTGTCATTGTCATCATCGCTATGGCAATAAAGATGGCGGAATGTGTCTTAAGATATATGAAATAAATATGAGAAGGATTTGCGACATCATACTTATTTCTGCGATATTGTTCGCCTTCTGCATTCCGTCGATGGCTCAGGGCAATAACACCTTCTACGATGATGGTTTCACCGTGACTGAAAACACTTTCAACCCCAATCGCGCCCTCGACTCTTTGAGCCACAAGCACAAGGAAGTGCCGAAGGGTTTGCACCTATGGACCATTGATGACCATTTCGGAGACAGGACGGCTGTTGCTCCCGATACTGCGCAGCATCTGTTCATGAATTCTATCTTCACGACAGGACGCTATGGAGAATACAATACGACAGGAAACCTTGGAGCACCACGAATTGCCCGCATAGCGACTGATCGCGACTTTAACACGTTCGGCTTTACTGATGGGCTGTCGTATTTCCTTACTCCTCCTTCAGAACTGAAATTCAGTAACACCCTCTCGCCTATCACTAATCTGTCATTCAACTCTTGCGGTGACAGAACAGATGGCGAAGACCATTTCAAGGCTCTCTTTGCTAATAATATTAACAAGGAGGCAGGATTTGGTTTTAAGTTCGACTATATCTACGGACGTGGATACTACCAGAACCAATCCACTGCACTCTTCGACTACACGATGTGGGGTTCATATATCGGCCAAAGGTATAATGCCCACCTCATATTCTCTTTCGACCATTTGAAGCTGACAGAGAATGGCGGCATCACCAATGACGAATATATCACACACCCTGAGGCTACTTCCGAGACATATTCCGAGAACGAGATTCCTGTCTTGTTGAGCAGCAACTGGAATCGCACCAATGCCTTCCATGCTACCCTCTCCCACAGATACAACATTGGTTTCTATCGCAAGGTGCCGATGACGGAGCAGGAAATCGAAGCCCGCCGTTTTGCCCTCAAGGCCCAAAAGGAGCAAGAGCAGGCAGAAGCTGCTGCGGAGGCAGAGAAGATGCTTTCAAACGATGCCAGTGCTTCAACGAAACCATCAAAACGTCTGGGCAGACCAGACGACGCACAGATTGTCGGTGACCTTGCCGATGACTCTGTCAGGTTGGCTTTCAAGAAGGCAGCAGAAGAGAAGCGCAAGCTGCTGATGGATTCTCTTTTGGCCCATAAGGATTCTGCAGCCGTTGATACGTCATGGATGAAAGAGGAATATGTGCCTGTCACCAGCTTTATCCATAACCTGCAGTTTGATGACAACTGGCACACTTATATCGCATACAGATCCCCCAAGAACCTTTACAACAACAGGTATAGTGTTCCCATGGACAAAGCGCTGGGCGATTCCATTTATGACAAGACTGATTACTATACCCTCCGGAATACTTTTGCTGTCGGCTTGCTCGAAGGCTTCAACAAATACGTTCCGATGGGAGCGAAGGCGTTCATTGCCCACAGCATCTCCAACTACCGTTTGGCAGAGGACAGCCTCACCCGCTACAGCAGTTATATAGAGAATGACGTCTCTGTCGGCGGCCAACTCATAAAGACTCTTGGCAAGACCTTCCATTATAAGGTGCTGGGAGAAGTATGGATTGCGGGCAAGCAGGTAGGTGACCTGAAGTTTGACGGCACGGGTGATGTGAGGATTCCTCTTTTCAAGGATTCCGTAAAGCTTAACCTCGGGGCCTTCTATCATCTCACCACCCCAGCCTTCTTCAAGCGTCACTATCATTCCAAGCACTTCTGGTGGGACCATGACGGGCTGAACAAGCAGATGCAGACCCACATCGAGGGAAGTCTCACATACAGCAAGACACGCACATCGATACGCGTGGCTTATGACAACTTCCAGAATCTGGCTTACCTCGGCGTTTCATACAACAGGTCTGACAACAATGTCATTACCGGCTACGAGGCCGACATCCAGCAGTCCTCGAAGAATATCAGTCTCCTGACACTGGCCCTGGAGCAGAATTTCACTCTCGGTGTGCTGAACTGGGAAAACCGCATCACCTTCCAGAAGAGCAGTGCAGAGGATGTTCTTCCTGTGCCGTCAGTGAATATATGGACCAATCTCTACCTGAAGTTCAAGATTGCCCGTGTGCTGTCTGTTCATTTCGGTGGCGACATGCGTTTCTTCACGTCTTACTATGCTCCGGAATATGTTCCGCAGCTGTCGCAGTTTGCTGTGCAGCAGAATGAAGAGGTGAAGACAAAGATTGGCAACTATCCGCTCATCAACGTCTATGCCAACTTCATGCTGAAGCGCTGCCGTTTCTTTGTCATGATGTCTCATGTCAATGCCGGTTCAGGAAATTATTTCTACACCCCACACCATCCTCTCAACAGCCGCATCTTCCGCCTTGGCCTCAGCTGGACGGTGTTTAACTAATGGTTAGCGGTTAGTGGTTAGCGGTTAGTGGTTAGCGAAAACTGTAAACTAAAAAAATGAAAGACTCTGTTATTATACTCAGTGGTGGTATGGACTCCACCACCCTACTCTATGATTACAAGGAGCGCATCGCCCTTGCTGTTTCTTACGACTATGGCTCACGTCATAATGCCAAGGAGCTGGCTTTTGCCAAGTGGCATTGTGAACAGCTGGGCATTCCGCAGATAATAATTCCTCTCGACTTCATGCAGAAATATTTCACCTCTTCCCTGCTTATTGGCGGAGAAGAGATTCCCGAGGGTCATTATGCTGACGAGAACATGAAGAGTACCGTAGTGCCTTTCCGTAATGGCATCATGCTTGCTATTGCAGCAGGAATGGCAGAGAGCCGTGGGCTGAAATATGTCATGATGGCCAATCACAGTGGCGACCACGCCATCTATCCCGACTGCCGTCCAGAGTTTGTGTCTGCCATGAGTGCTGCCATCTCTGCCGGCACGTATGAGAATCTGCAGATTCTGGCACCCTATACCAATATCACCAAGGGCGACATTGCCGTCAGGGGAAAGCAGCTGGGCATCGATTACGGCAAGACGTGGTCATGCTACAAAGGCGGAGAGAAGCATTGTGGCAAATGCGGCACCTGCATAGAACGCAAAGAAGCCCTCCAAGTTGCTGGAATAGAAGATATGACAGAGTACGAAAACTAAAACGAAAACTAAAACATATAGTTCCCATAAGACCAATTAGACCAATAACAATCATGAAACCCATTTTCTCTAGCTTAGTAATTTTACTATTCTCTTTGCCTCTGATGGCGAAGCCTACAGTGGTGAAGACATCTTCTACAGACGTTTGCGTAGAGTTTTTCACTCCTCGCACAGTACACATCAGCAAGGTGCCCACAGGACGCACCATCTCCCACCCCAGCCTTGTCGTTACGGCACAGCCGCAGGACATCGACGTCAAGCGTGGAGAGAGTGGCAGCGAGGTGTCACTGAGCAGCAGCGAACTGACTGTTCGTGTCAACAAGACGACCGGACGCATCAGCTTCGAGGGCCGCAAGGTGAAGAATCTGCTGCAGGAGCTGTCCTATAGCTTCGAGGAGCGCACCGGCGGTCCCGACAAGGGAGCCTACCGTGTTACGACGGCGTTTGCCTTGCAGAAGGATGAGCCCATCTACGGCCTCGGCACATTGCAGGACGGTAAAATATCACATCGCGGAAAGCGTGTGGAGATGGAGCAGTCTAACCTGCAGGATTTCCAACCGGTGTTCCAGAGCATCCGCGGATGGTCTATATATTGGGATAACTATTCCCGCACCATATTCGATGCCACAGGCCAGAACAAGATGGAATTGTCCTCTGAGGTGGGCGACGGCGTTGACTATTACTTCATGCTGGGCGGCTCTGTCGATGGCAATATCGCTGAGATGCGCTCTCTGTCGGGTCAGGTGCCGATGTTCCCGCTGTGGACCTACGGCTATTGGCAGTCGAAGGAACGCTACAGGACTTCCAAGGAACTTCTCAGCGTGGTAAATCGCTACCGCAAGAGCCAGATACCCCTCGACGGCATCATACAAGACTGGCAATACTGGGGTTCCAACTATACATGGAATGCTATGGAATTTGTCCATGAGGATTTCCTCGACGGCAAAAGGATGATTGACGAGGTGCACCGCCAGCATGCCCACTTCATGATAAGCATCTGGGCAAGCTTCGGTCCCAAGACAAAGCAATATCGTGAGCTCGACTCGCTGGGCCTTCTCTACGACTTCCAGACATGGCCTCAGAGCGGACTGGCACAGTGGCCTCCACGCATGGACTATCCTTCCGGAGTGCGTGTGTATGATGCTCTCAGTCCAAAGGCTCGCGACATCTACTGGAGATACCTCACCAACCTCCTCAACGAGGGCACTGATGCGTGGTGGATGGATTCTACCGACCCCGACTGCTTCAATCCTCAGGAGTCCGACTACGACCACAGTGCCGGCGACGGCACATGGCGCCGCTACCGCAATGCCTTCCCTCTGGCCACCGTCAGCGGTGTCTATGAGGGACAGCGTCAGGCTACTTCCGACAAGCGCGTGTTCATCATGACACGTTCTGCCTTTGCCGGTCAGCAGCGCTACGGCTCCGGTCTGTGGAGCGGCGATGTCAGCTCTTCGTGGGAAGTGCTGCGCAACCAGATTCCACTGGGCCTGAACTATTGCATGACGGGCTGCCCTAACTTCAATACCGACATCGGCGGCTTCTTCTGTGGCAGCTACAACACTCGCGGCAGCGGTTCGGCACCACGCAATCCGCAGTTCCAGGAGCTGTATGTGCGCTGGATGCAGTACGGACTGTTCTGTCCCGTCTTCCGCAGCCACGGCACCGATTGCTCACGTGAGATTTGGGAATTTGGCAAACCGGGCGAAGCCGTCTATGACGCCATAGCAGCCCAGATACGCCTCCGCTATCGCCTCCTGCCTTACATCTACAGCACAGCATGGCAGGTGACCAGCAACAACGGCACCTATATGCGTCCGCTGTTTGCCGACTTTGCTGCCGACAAGCGCACATGGCAGGAGCCAAGCGAATTCCTCTTTGGCAGCAGCATCCTCGCAGCCCCCATCGTGCAGGCACAATATACTCCCGAGGCCGTCAGCCGCTCACGGGGCGGCAAGCTCGATGCACAGGGTTTGGACGGATGGAGCGTCACCAGCACCGCCACCACCAGCGAGGGATATCCCGTAGTAGATTTCAGCGGCACCAAGAGTGCACAGAAATACCTCCCCAAGGGTGCCATGTGGTATGACTTCTGGACAGGCCAGCAATATCGCGGCGGACAGGACGTGACCATCGAGACACGCCTCGACCGCGTGCCGATGTTCGTGCGTGCCGGCAGCATACTGCCTCTCGGACCAGAGATGCAATATGTCGGCGAAAAGGCATGGGACGAGCTGGAGCTGCGCGTCTATCCTGGTGCTGACGGCACCTTCACACTCTACGAAGACGAGGGCGACAACTACAACTACGAACGTGGCAAGTACACCACCATCACGATGCAGTGGAACGACAGCCGCCGCACCCTCACCATCGGCGCCCGCCAAGGCAGCTACGACGGCATGCTCACCAACCGCATCTTTAACGTAGTCCTCCCCGATGGTACAAAACAAACCGTCACCTACATCGGACAAGAAGTTAGCACTTCGTTCAATTGATAATTGACAATTGACAATTGATAATGGCGCAGATGCAATCATTGCATTCTGCGCCAATTCATGTTTGAAGTATGAAGGTTGAAGGTTGATGTATCGGCTTTCGTCGAGGTGGATGTTTGAAGTTGGAAGGTTGAATTACGATGTTTGAAGTTACTTCGTACTTTGTACCTTATACTTTGTAATCGCGCAGCGACACATCGTACCTCCTACATCCTACTTCCTACTCGCGTCAGCGACACATCGTACATCCTACATCCTACTTCCTACTCGCGTCAGCGACACATCGTACTTCCTACTTCGTACATCGTACTTCTTAATTCTCCGTTCCTCCAGCATTAGGGTCCGGATCCGGCGTTGTGCCGCCACCACCCGTGCCAGGGTCGGGATTATCTGGAGTGTCGGGAGTAGTAGTGCCACCACCATTTTCGGTGCCACCAGGGTTTTCGTTTTGGTTTTCGTTTTCGTTACCAGAACCGTTTTCGTTTTCGTTCCCACCACCGTTTTCGTTTTGACTTCCGCTGCCGGTGCTTACGCCCTTGCGAGCCAATATCTGACGGAAATGCTCAATCTCGGCATTCAGCAGGTCGATGGCAGAACTGTAGTCAACACCGGCTGGTATCTCAGCGATGGCCAGAGCATTGATAAGCTTTACCAAATCCTTGTATGCTGCCTCGGCCTCAAGGCGCGTGGCGCGGACAATACCGGTCTGATGACCTGCCTGTGCCTCGGTACGCTCGTTCATCTTGGCAAGGAAGGCATCGTTCTTGGTCTTAAGGTCGGTGAACCATTCGTCAAGCCCCGTTGTCGTAAGACATTCCGTCAGCTCTGCGCTGGCCTCAATCTCCTTGATGTACTGGTCTGCATCGGTCGTCTGCTTCATGTACTCGTCGCTCGGGTCGAGGTGGTACTTCTCGCGGACGAACTGCAGTTTCTTTGCAGCAGCCTGCTTTGCCGCGTTAGGAGATTTCAGCATGGCCTTCAGGGCTGCAAGGAAAGCGCTCTGGGCACTGTCACGACTCTCGTCCAGTTCCTTGATTTCTTCCGTCTCTTCCCACTTGCGGGCCTGTGCATAGGCATTGTCATAGGCCGTCACCTTGTTGACATAGTTGGTCCACACGTTACTGAGCGCATCGGTAAGCGGCGAACGCACAATGATGATACCCTTAATCTGAAGGAAGAAACTGAGAGCAGTTGTTACGTCCATGTGATTGACATGGATGCTGTTCAATTGTTTTGCATTTACATTCATAGTTTTAAATATTAGTTAGGTTAAAAAATATATTTATAGCTTGCGCAAGTTGCGCGAGGCTTATAGTATGTTCTTTTTAGCTCGCGCAGGTTGCGCGAGGCTCCCGACAATTATTTTCTCATTCGCGCAGGTTGCGCGAGACCCTCGATAACATTTTTCTCGTTTGCGCAGGTTGCGCAAAGCAGCCGACAATCTTTTTCCCGTTCGCGCAGGCCGCGCGAAGTCCCCGACACCTCTCCCCTATCTCGCGCAGGTTGCGCGAGCATACAACAAAGGCACGCCCCAGTCCCGCTTGGGACTGAAACGTGCCAAAAATCGTCCGCGCCACGTGCGCGTATCTTATTGATTTACAGTTATTTAGGGGGGGGGTAGCACGATTTCCTGCCGCTGCGCGAGCAGTGGCAAGGTTAATCGCTGATGTCAAAATGGGGTGTTGCATTGATCAAGCTGACTGATTTAACGATTACTCAAAACCTTCGTCTTCTTCCATTTCCATATCCGGTCTGACAGGAATCTGCGTCGGGTCTGACGTACAGATTATCGATATGGGACTCAGTGTCACTACCTTTATCTCCGGCTTCTCATATATTTTCTTAATCATAGCGTCCTCCTTCCTTAGTTAATGAAAATTTTCTTGCCGTTTACGATGTAAATACCCTTGGTGGTAGGCTTGCTGTTCAGGCGAAGACCACTGAGCGTAAACCAAGAATCATTGTCACCTCTTACATCTTCCGTCTTACTTCTTACATCGTTCACGCCTGTCACCACATCCTTGTCCCACACCAGCTTGATACCACGTGCCGTAGCCTCTTGTGTCAATGCGCTCGTCAGAATGTGCAGGTAAGCACGGTTCGCCTTCACAGTACCGCCTGCTGAGTTCACTTTCTTGAACGTGCCGTTCGAGAGACCGAAGTTGGTGTAGTCACCACTTGTCTGGTCGATTTTCGTCTGCGTCGTTACAGCCACCAGGGCATTGTCGGTCACCGTTGCCGGCGTATCGTCGCTGATGGTCAGCGTGTACGTCTCGCCCGGTTCGCCTCTGAGCAGTACGCCAATCTCGGCAGGCACAACACCCTCGATAGCCGTCACACCTATCGCACCTTCCGTTGCATCATAGTTCTTGCAATAATAAGCCTCCAAGCCTTCGGGCAAAGCAAACTTCGCCTTCGCGCTGAATGTTCCGAGGCCTGATGCAGGCACCGTATACTTTCCGGCAAACAACGCTAGCATCGGCTGGTTTGTCAGCGGGTCTTGCACCCATATTTCCTCAGCGCGGCCAGCTTGCAGAGCTGTTGCAGTTGTACCGTCGGAGAGTTCTGCAGCAGTTGCTTGTGTACCTTGAGCTGTTCCTATGGGAGTCTTGTAGTAGCAGTTATTTAGCGTGCCAGACATGGCAATAAAAGTAGCCACATCACTCATCCTGACATTGTATTCATCGCACAAGACCAAACAATTGGTTAGCGTCGAACTGCCATAGTACCAACCGACAAAGCCACCCCATGTGTAGGCATTAGGGCCATTGAATACGCCATTGAATATACAATCGTTCATGTAAAGCGTACCCCTCTGGGCAGCCACGAAACCTCCTTGAACGCCATCACCTGAATAAGTAGTATTAATGGTAACGCTGGAAATACAATTATTAATATAATAAGTGCCTGTGCCTTCTCCTACAAAACCACCTATCCAACGGTGAGCACCATTAATCGTACCGGCAATACGCAGATTTTGAATGGTGGCTCCATCGGCAACATAACGGAATACGCCACATACGTTAGCAGTCGAAGTTAAATTGACAGTCAATGTATGCCCTTGGCCATCAAAGATTCCATTAAAAGATCCAATCATTGCTTGTTCATCCCCGAGATTGATATCGGCAACTAACTTTCCTTTTGGAGAAGTTTCTATCTGCGACAAGATCGCAAATTCCTTCCAATTCGTCACATCTGCAATGAGGTAATAGCCCTCTCCATCTTGTTCTATGTCTGTTTCCGGGTCGAACGATGCTTTTGGTGTCAAAGTACGTGTATTACCTTCTGTGACATCGTTCAGATTTGCTGAAATATAGACTGTCGCACCTTGGATGGCGTTTGCAGCGTCAGGTCCTTTGGATGCTGTTAAACTTGTAATACTGCTTCGAATAAGTACACCCTTATCACCACTTATACCCACACCTTCACTACCTGAAGCAGAAGCTACGATGGTACCACCTTCAATATATACCACACCACTACTGCCAATACCGACGCTCGTAGTAGTTGAGGCATTTATATCGCCTCCGCTAATCGCAACTTTGCTGCAATTTCCTCCTATTGCAGTACTTCTCACAGCACTGCTGGTTATTGTTCCTCCGTTGATAGTAATTGCACCACACGAATTGGGACCTCCTGCACCAATACCAATACCATCAGATGCGGCAGCGTTGATGGTTCCACCATTGATAGTTATATCTCCACAAGACGAACCATGACTATCATCTGCACCTACAGCACCTATTCCACTAGTATAACTACTATTACCATGAGCAGAAATAACACCTCCGTTGATAATTAAACCACCATAAGCGACACGATTATCCCTACAGCCAATGGCTGATGATAATCTTCCTCCGATAGCAATTAGTCTTCCGGTATTTCCATTGATAGTCAAAGTGGTTCCCGACGGACCAAAAGCAAGTGCGGGACGCCCATACGAATTGCTATCTTCGTCTGAGTCCCTGAGCCTGTTGACAGATCCGTCTTCGATATTGATGGTTGCATTGCCCAAGCATTGGATTGGGGATTTTCGGTAATTAGTAATAGTCACATCGCTGAGCGTAATGGTTGCATCTGCAGCAATCTGGATAGAATAGCTGGTAGTACCTGTCAACACATCGCCATCCTGCGCGATGTAATCTTCGGTAAGTTCTGAAAGGTTGATGATTTGAGATGTGGGATGCACATACGGCTCATAGGTGGTAATAGGATGATTGAAGACATCCAGTCTCGGCTGACCGCTAATACCGTCTTGCACCCAAACAGTCTCTGAACGGCCTGCTTGCAAAGCGGTAGTAATAGAACCATCTGCTAATTGCTCGTCGGTGACTTTTGTGCCTTGGACAACTCCAAAGTCCCGATAGTAGTAGCAATTGGTATAAGATCCTGTAGATTGGTCTTCTTTTGCAAACCTATCAAAAGTGAAGAACGTTACTCCCCAATCATTATATATATTGGTGTCGCTGCCCTCATCCAGTATAACTAGGCAATTGGTGAGAGCGGAAGTACCTGAGTAATGATAACCGATAAATCCGCTATGAGATTTTTTGCAGGTCGATTGAATACGACCCGTAAAAATACAATCTGTTATGTTAATCGAGGTTCCATACATAAAGGCCACAAAGCCTGTGAACGTATCTGCAGTATTGTTTGACGATGCGATATTCACATCGCTCCAGCAATTCTCTATAGTGTTTGTTCCGTATGCCCAGCCAACTAATCCGGAAGCTCCGATTTTATCTGCTGTTATACTGCCGGCTGTGCGTAGATTGCGGATAGTTGCACCCTCAATATCTCTAAAAGGAGCTGCGCCCAAATAACTTTGACCGCTCTCTATACTCATACTCGATGTGTTATAATTGAAGGTCAAAGTATGACCTTGTCCATCAAATGTACCGCTATACCTTGTGGCGTAAGATCCAATCATCGTCTGGTCAGAGCCAAGGTCAATGTCTGCTATCATACGCGCATTGATGGTAGGTACTGTTTGTGCCAAGGATGCAAAATCCTGCCAATCTTGCAATGAACTGAGAATGTAGTAATTCTCTGTGTCTCGATCCAGCGCCCACAGACCAGTGGTCAGCCCGCAGGTGAGGAGCAGCAATGTAAGTAGTCTTTTCATTCTGTTCATAATGTTATTGATTGTTTGTTTTAGTAGATATTCTTGGCACACAAAGCCCTCTCCATTTTCTTCTCTCTTGGAGGGAGAGATGTATGTATGTATGCATTCTTGCTTAGGTTAGGGTTTAGGAAGGTTTATATTATACGCTCACACCAGTGCGCATTACGTCATCGTAAAGGGGTGACTGGCGATCTTCAGCCATGAGGACAGGTTCTATAAGAAGACTCACCTGATCGACATCGTGCCAAAGATTCTTGGATATCTCAAACTTTCTGTTACCATAAGTAGGCACTATAACAGCAACGTCGATATCACTATCGGCATTAGCATTGCCCTTGCTATAAGAACCAAACATCAAGACCTTCGGCTCCACGGCAAAACGCGAGCTGATAACCTGCTTGTAACGGCGTACAAGTTCGAGGGCCTCTTCACGGGTCAAAGCCTGTCTTTTATCCATTGTTGCAGTTGTTTAGTTTCGTCTATTATTTGTCGGCACACCTGAGGGGTGAGCATTTTCGAAAGTTCTTCCTTGTCTTCAGGGTAACGGGCCTCAATATTATAATTCGTAATAGCATTGAGGAAGTCTTTCTGCTCTTCACTCATTATCGCATAAAGCCCACAACCATCAGCCAAGCGTTTGTGGCTATGAGTATATGGCGGGTCTGACTCCTGAGTACCACACCAATATGCCTTTAGAGTTTTTTCGATTGTCTGATGACACATAAAAGCAACATAAAGCCAACGTCCCGTCTGGTACATAGCCTCTGCTGTGTTTATGTCATAGTCGGCAATGTCAAGCCAATATTCTACTTTTTCTTCTTTTGTCATATTAGCCAATGTATTTGCAATCACGCTGCAAAAGTAAGAATAAATTTTTAACCACGCAAGAAAATCAGCAAAAAAAGAAAAATCCCGCAGTCGGATAACTGCGGGATTCTACCTTTATATATTATAGGGGAGTGAAAAGGGAGTGAAAAGGGAGTGATAGTGGAGTGACAGGGACATTACAGTGTCTTCAGCTCGTAGCCTTGCTCCTTAAGGAAACGTATGGAGGCCGGGAGGGCGTACTTCAGTTTCTGGATGCTCTTCAGGGAATCGTGGAACGTGATGATGGAGCCGTTGCGGGTGTAATAGACCACATTCCTGAAGACGTCGAAGGCATTAAGGTTGCGGGAATAGTCACGCGTCACAAGGTCCCACATCACGATGGTGTAACCCCTCTTCATCAGCATGTGATAGGCGCTGAGCCACATCCAGCCGTGAGGCGGACGGAACAGAGGCTTTTCAAGTGAAGAGTGACGAGTGAAGAGTGAAGAGTTTTCTGAGCCACCGACATTCGCGGCTGTCTGCATTACGGCATCGGCCGTCTCGATGTTCGAGAGATAGGTCTTGACATAATGCCTCAGCGAACCCATGTGGTTGTAGGTATGGTTGCCGATGCTGTGGCCCTCGCTGATGATACGGCGAAAGAGGTCGGGATAGCGTTTCACATTCTCGCCCACCACGAAGAAGGTGGCCTTCACGCCATGCTCCTTGAGGGTATCGAGAATGAAGGGCGTCGATTCGGGTATCGGACCGTCATCGAATGTCAGGTACACCGAATGCTCCGCAGCGTCCATGCGCCACAGAGCCTTCGGATATAACCATTTCATCCATTTGGAAGGTTGTTCAATGAACACGGCTTATTCTCCTCCTAAGTTTCCACCGCGACTTTGATAGGCGGTGATGAGTTGGTTAAGATTCTGTGTCATCTTGTCGGCAAGAGTCTTGTTGTATGGAGATGCTATCTCGCAGAAGCGCTGCATGATATACAGATGATACATGCAATCGCGCTGTGACGACATGAAACGGGACTGCGACAGAGAGAGGTAGTACCTGACATACTGTGCAGAGGTTTTCCACATAGCATCGAGGGTTTCCTCGGCCTTCTTGTTCATGCCGAGCGCGTAGTATGCCTGCGCAAAGTCGGCACCGCCGTTCATATATGACATCGGAACATTATACGTAGGAATGACCTTCTCGGCATAGCTGACGGCCTTCTTGGCCTGGTCGAGCTTACCCTCGTCAATGAGATGGAGCAGCAGCGTACCGAAGAGGCGACGGTGGGTAGCACACATACGGGTAACGGTCTCGTCGAGATAGAGGCCCAGCTTCTCCAGACCGCCGTACCTGAACTTCGTCATAAGGTTGGTATATACCTTCTCGGTGTCGAAGTTGTTGCTGTCGTCGGTATGGAACGGAGTGATACGGTTGACGAGGCCCTCCTGTATGAAGTTCTCACCAAGGTTCATGTAGTTCTCCTTACCTACCGTCAACGCCACATACAACGGACGTGTCCAGTTGCTGTTTGCCACCATCTCGAGCAGCATCAGGTCACCCTTGTAGAGGGCACGCTTGCCGGCAAGAGAGATTGCCATGCGCTCGGGGATAACAACATTGCCGGCAGAATCCTTCGGAAGCATCATGCCACTCTTGAGGACTGCCTCCTTGTCGATGTTCAGGTAGAGCGTGTCGGTCGGGATGCAGTGCATCTCGTCATTATCCTCAATGCCGCGTACCCAGCGGGCAAGGACATTCTTGACCTCGAACGGGTCTTCACCGAACTGCTTGGCAGCAGCAACAGGATCCTGCTTGAAATATTCCAGTATCTGATTCTTCAACTCCGGATTTACGGTGACATATTCGTTCCTGCCAGAGCAGTAGTCGATACGAGGCCATGTGATAGGCAGAGAAGGAGAATTCCATGCCGGACGAATCATCTGGTCGATATACCAGTCGGTCTGGATATATGACAGGTTACATACACGGGCATCGGTACGTACCTGCTCCACATCCTGATTATACCAAAGTGGGAAGGTATCGTTATCACCGTTTGTGAAGATGATAGGATAGCCTGTCTCCTGCAGAGAGTTGAGGTAGTTCTGACCGAAGTCGCGACAGGTGTAGCGTCCTGAGCGGTCGTGGTCGTCCCATGTCTGCGATGCCATCTGAACTGGCACCAGCAATGCTACTACGCCAATGACTGCTGCCAGTGCGACATTCTCCTTATTCTTAAGAAGCTTTCTCGTCAGGAGGTCGATGATAGCAGCAACGCCCATACCACACCATATAGCATAAGCATAGAACGAACCGGCATAGGCATAGTCACGCTCACGTGGCTGCATAGGTGTCTGGTTGAGGTAGATGACAATAGCAAGACCTGTCATGAAGAACAGGAAGAACACTACCCAGAACTGCTGAATGCCCTTCTTGCCCTTGTAAGCCTGCCAGAAGAGTCCCAGCAAGCCAAGCAGCAGCGGCATGCAGTAGAAGACGTTATGGCCCTTGTTCTCCTTCAACTCGTCAGGAAGGAGGTCCTGATTGCCGAGCATCATCTCATCAATGAATGAGAAGCCGGTAACCCAGTTGCCATGCTCCAGTTCGCCATTACCTTGGATGTCGTTCTGACGGCCGGCGAAGTTCCACATGAAGTAACGCCAGTACATGAAGTTACACTGATAAGACAGGAAGAAGCGGATATTCTCAAGGAAGGTAGGCATCTTCACCTGTACCATCTGTCCGCAACGGTCATAGTCTTTCACATTGCCATCAACGCCACCCATCCAGTCCTCATAAGCCTGGGCATGACCGGAGTCATACATACGCGGGAACAGCATATTCTGTGCATATTCGTAGGAATCCTTTGTGCGGACGATGAAATACTTATCAGGCTCATCAGGAGAATGTTTCTCCACCTTTTGATATATAGGAGCGCCTGTCTTCATACGAGGAATACACATATTGCCCTCGATGTCAAGAGCCACCTGTGAGGTGTATGCCTGACCATAGAAGAGAGGTCTGTCACCATACTGGTCACGAGAGAGATAGTTGCCGAGGGTGAAGATATCCTCCGGAGAATTCTGGTCCATAGGAGGGTTACTTGCCGAACGTACTACTATCAGTGCGTATGTAGAATAGCCAATCATCAGCATCAACATACAGCAGAGTGCCGTGTTCTTGATGCGGTTGGTTATGACTGCAACACCCTTCTTCTTGAAGTTCAGACAGAAATAGAGTACTGCAAGTACCACAACGCCAATCACGGCAGCGCTCCATCCGTAACCGTAGAATGGGATACCCAGCATTCCTATTGCCAACAGGAAAGAGACATTACCACGCACGGCAGACTTGTCTGCATAGGTTTCCCAGATAGCCCACAATACTGAAGCCACCAATATGACAAGGTATATAATAACACCGGTATTGAACGGCATGCCGAGGGTGTTCACAAAGAACAACTCAAACCATCCGCCAACGGTAATGATGCCGGGAACGACGCCATAAAGCACTGCTGCAACGATGACAACAGAAATAAATAGTGCTATCAACGAACCCTTGAGGTCGGCATCGGGATACCTTTTATAATAATATACTAATACGATGGCCGGAATACACAGCAGGTTGAGCAGGTGGACACCGATTGACAATCCCGTCATATATGTAATAAGGATAAGCCAACGGTCTGAACCCGGTTCGTCAGCATGGTCTTCCCACTTTAATATCAGCCAGAATACTACCGCCGTGAAGCAAGAAGAATAAGCATACACCTCACCCTCGACAGCCGAGAACCAGAAGGTATCGGAGAAGGTGTAGATGAGCGCTCCTACCAAACCTGAGGCCTCTATTGCTATCATCTTCATTGGCGTCAGTTCCTCCCACTTGTCAATAAGAAGACGGCGCACCAGATGCGTGATACTCCAGAAGAGGAACAGGATACATGCAGCCGACAACAGAGCCGACATCGTATTCACCATGCGAGCCACCTGTGTGGCATCAGAAGCAAACTGAGAGAACAGATTGGCCGTCAGCATGAAGAATGGTGCGCCCGGTGGGTGACCAACCTCCAAAAGATAACCCGTGGTGATAAACTCTGGACAATCCCAGAAGGATGCCGTTGGTTCAATAGTAGAACAATATACGAAGGAGGCAACAAAGAATGCCACCCAGCCGAGTATATTATCTACAATACGAAACTTTTTCATTTTCTTGTATTTTATTTAATATTACGATTTTCAATGAATCAGTTTTTTAATTCGGTGCATGTCGGTAACAGAAGTATGCCACAATGCCAAAGAGTATGTTCGGCACCCATGCCGCAAGTATCGGCGGTGTACCGGCATTGATGGCAAACGTTGATGATATCGTCTGCAACATTATATATAGGAAGCTCAAGGCAAGTCCCAAACCGAGGTACATTCCCATGCCGCCCTTTCTCTTTCTCGAAGACAACGACGCTCCGATGATGGTGAGGATGAAGGAAGCAAACGAACTTGCGATGCGCTTATGATATTCCACCTGATATTGTACTACATTCTGTGAACCGCGGTCTATCTGCTTGCTGATGTAATCGGAAAGCTGCGGTGACGTGAATGTCTCCTGCTGGCCCTTTGAGAACACAAGGTCCACCGGTTCCATCTGTATCAAGGTATCCAGCGTCAGACCCGACGTGATATGCTCGCGCATACCAGCCATCTCACGTATCTTCCAGTTCGTGGCCTTCCAATGGTATTTTGAGTCGGAAATCGTGTCGTACTGTAGCTCAGATGCCGTCATGTGGGAGACGAGTTTCTTATTCTCAAATTTATCGAGACAGAAACCATAACCCTTCTTGAAGACGTTATCGTAGTGCTGCATATAGGCAATAACACCTCTATCTACCTGCAGTTGCACATTCTCTGCCGAAGTATTCTTCTTGTTGTTCTTATACATCGACTCAAAATTCTGACGTATCACCGTACCATGAGGAATGACATATGCCGCCAATGTATATGACAACATGGAAATAAACACACACGATACCATATACGGCACCATAAGACGCTTGAAACTTACTCCAGCCGCAAGGATAGAGATAATCTCCGAATTGCCTGCCATCTTTGACGTAAAGAATATGACGGCAATGAAGACGAACAGCGGAGAGAAGAGGTTTGCAAAATATGGTATGAAGTTGAGGTAATAATCAAAAACAATAGCCTTCCAAGGAGCATTATACTGAGTGAACTTTGAAAGATTCTCATTGAAGTCGAAGACAATAGCAAGGGATATGATAAGCGCAATGGCAAAGAAATATGTGCCAATGAACTTAACGATAATATATCTGTCCAGTCGTGGGCAGATGCGATAGAACTGAGAGAAGTATTTGTTCTTAATACGTCTGTTCCTTCTCTCTGTCGTGGTACGGATGACCCTTATCGCCTTCGTTGCATATTCTCTATAATGCTTTTCTTCCATTGTGTGAAATCACCTTTTATTATGTGTTCACGGGCATCACCCACGAGTCGTAAATAGAAAGCCAGATTATGGATAGAGGCTATCTGTAATGCGAGATATTCCTGTGCTTTGAAGAGATGGTGCAGATATGCTTTTGTGGTAATCCTGTCGATATCGCAACCCTCTGGGTCAATCGGTGTGAAGTCGTCTTCCCACTTCTTGTTCTTCATGTTTATAGTACCTTCGTATGTGAACAACATCGCATTACGTCCGTTTCGCGTCGGCATAACACAATCAAACATATCCACACCGCGTTCTATGTTCTCAAGAATATTCCAAGGAGTACCGACTCCCATGAGATAACGTGGCTTGTCTTTTGGCAGAATCTCATTTACCACTTCCACCATTTCATACATCACCTCAGTTGGTTCTCCTACCGCCAAACCGCCGATGGCATTTCCATCACATCCCTTGTCGGCAATATATTTTGCTGACTCCTGACGCAAATCTTTATATGAACATCCTTGCACAATCGGGAACAGAGACTGCTTATAGCCGTAAAGCGGTTCTGTTTCGTTGAAACGCTTTATGCAGCGATCCAACCATCTGTGTGTCAGGTCTAACGACTTGCGGGCATACTGCCAGTCACTCTGTCCTGGAGCACACTCATCAAGAGCCATAATAATATCAGCACCGATGGTACGTTCGGTATCCATAACATTCTCAGGAGTGAAGATGTGCTTCGAGCCGTCTATATGACTGCGGAACTCGCATCCCTCCTCCGTCAACTTACGAATACCCGTAAGCGAAAATACCTGAAAACCACCTGAGTCCGTCAGGATAGGTCTCTCCCACCCTATGAACTGGTGCAAGCCACAAGCCTTTCGCAGGATATCCATCCCCGGACGCAGATACAGGTGATAGGTATTTCCCAGTATTATCTGGGCCTTCACCTGACGGCGCAATTCCTCGAAATGGACAGCCTTTACGGAACCGACAGTACCCACAGGCATGAAGATGGGAGTACGTATCTCACCATGATCTGTCGTGATAACACCAGCACGGGCACTGCTATAGGGGTCGTTATTTTGTATCTGGAATTTCAAAACTCAGCGGATTATCTACTAATTCTTTTGTTAATGCAAAATCCCATACATCACGGACATTCTCCACGAAATGGAATTTCACACCTTTCAAGTACTGTTCTGGAATGTCCTCTACATCCTTCTTGTTTGCGGAGCACATCACGATATCAGTTATACCGGCACGCTTTGCTGCAAGGAGTTTTTCCTTTATACCACCAACCGGCAATACCTTTCCGCGAAGAGTTATCTCGCCAGTCATAGCAACATTCTTACGCACCTTTCTTTGGGTAATAGCTGATGCTATAGAGGTCGCTATTGTAATACCTGCAGAAGGACCATCCTTTGGTGTTGCACCCTCCGGTACATGGATGTGTATGTTCCAATGTTGGAATATGCGGGAATCAATATTGAGGTATTCGGCATGAGCCTTGACATATTCGAGGGCGATAACAGCACTCTCCTTCATCACGTCTCCCAGATTACCTGTCAAAGTCAGTTTTCCTTCCTTTCCCTTTGAGAGTGATGTCTCAATGAAGAGTATCTCACCACCGACACTTGTCCATGCCAAGCCCGTTACAACGCCAGCATAGTCATTGCCCTGATAGATGTCACGATAGAAAGGAGGATTTCCTAACAATTCCGTTACATTCTCAGGCTTTAGTGGTGACTCCAGCAACTCAATTGATGATTCCATAGAACCCTCTTTCGCAATCTTATATGCTATCTTACGCAAAGCCTTGTTTATTTGCTTCTCAAGTTGTCGCACACCACTTTCGCGAGTATATCGCTCAACAATATATTCGAGTGTCTTCTTTGGGAATTTGATATTTTTGAAGGAAGCCAAGCCTGTCTTGTCTTTCTCACGTGGCACCAAGTGGCGTTTTGCTATCTCCGTCTTTTCTTCTGTCGTATATCCAGAAAGTTCTATTATCTCCATACGGTCACGCAAAGGAGACGGTATTGTTGACAAATCATTTGCAGTAGCAATGAAGAGTACCTTTGACAAGTCATAGTCAAGATCCAGATAGTTATCATGGAAGGCAGTATTCTGCTCTGGGTCTAATACTTCTAGCAAAGCAGAAGCAGGATCTCCGTTTATCGTATTCTGTGTTACCTTATCTATCTCGTCAAGGATGAGGACAGGATTTGATGAACCAGCCTTCTCAATACACTTTATGATACGACCTGGCATAGCACCGACGTATGTGCGACGATGTCCTCGTATCTCAGCCTCATCGTGCAGGCCACCCAAGGACATACGGACATATTTTCTTCCCAAAGCCTCTGCAATGCTCTTTCCTAGCGATGTCTTACCAACACCAGGAGGGCCATACAAACACAGTATAGGAGACTTCAGGTCACCACGCATGAGGAGTACGGAAACATATTCCAAGATACGTTCCTTTACTTTCTCCATTCCATAATGGTCACGATTAAGGACGCGTTCAGCATGATGGAGGTCCAGATTATCTTCCGTATATTCGTTCCAAGGAAGATCAACCAGTTTTTGGAGATATGTAAGCTGCGTATTATAGTCAGAACTCTGCACGTGAAGCTGGTCAAGGCGTTCCATTTCCTTTTCGAAAAATTCGCTGGTTTCCTTGTTCCATTTTTTCGTTGCGGCCTTTTCACGCAGTTTTGTCTTCTCTGGGGATCCGTCTTCGCGTCCCAACTGTTGGTTGATACTCTTCAGTTGCTGACGCAGGAAATATTCCTTCTGCTCAACATCAATAGCATGTTGGGTACGATTATGGATATCAATACGCATATCCGCATATTGTATCTCACGATTCATCAGCTGCAGGAGTTCGAAGCAGCGCATCTTCAAATCATCACACGCCAACAGGTGCATCTTCTCCGTAAGCTTAAACGGCATGAAATACGACACCGTATTCAGAAGCTGCACAGGATTTGCCAGGTCTTTCAACACCATCTGCATCTCAAAGGTGAAGGAATCCGTCTTCTGGATGTATTCACGCACCTTTGAATTGAGGTCGTTAAGCATTGTCTGATACTCCATATCGTTAGCATCAGGCTCATCCTCTGGAGCTGGTAATATGTGTGCCTTGATGTAAGGTTCCTCCTGCAACACCTCACCAATGCGACAACGAGCAAGAGGATGTGCGAGAAATGCTATACGATTCTCCTGACCAGGCACCTCAAATACTTTTATAAACTGAGTTATGACGCCATATTCACAAAGGTCTTCCGAAGTAGGATATTCTATCGAAGGGTCCTTCTGGCAGAACATAGCAAACTTATCCCTCTTATGCTTCTCGAGATATTTGATAAGTTGACGTGTAGTGCTGCGCGCTATCGTTATGGAGGCAAGGATAAGGGGGAAGTTAACCATATTTCTGGTTACAAGGACAGGCATATCACCCTCCTTCTGCCCTTTCAACATTTCCGTAAAGTCGCCTTCAAATTCCGTTATGCGTACGAAGCCTTCAGAATCGTCTTTGTTGAAATCGTCTAAAGTAAACTTTGAAAATATATCTTCCATTATTATCTTCTTCTGCGGTGTCTTCTGTATTTACGTCCGTGACGTCTTGACTTCTTGTTGGAAACAGATGTTGTGTCATCATTCTCAACAACAGGCTGAGCATCATTCTTCACGATTGTCGTATCTACATTTGCCGTATCTCGGCTCACCGTATCCATTACTACTGTTTGTGGTTCTGCTGATGGTGTAGGGGTTGCAGTATTGTATCTGCTGAATCCGTATATTGCAGCAATCACAATTAATATTCCAACTGCTATACCAACGAAGATATTGCTACTTCCATGCATGCGCTCAGAGATTGACTTCTGACCATCATTATCTATTGACAATGCAACAGGTTTTTCCTCAACTTTCTCTGGAACTACTTCAGGAACAGCCTTCTTCGGAGTTTTTTTCTTGGGCGCAGGTTTGTCTTCAACCTTTACCTCTTCTTTTGGTTCTTCCTTGATTTCCGCCTTTACTTCTTCAATAACTTCTTCCTGCTCATCATCCTGAGAATCTTCAGCATCATCCACAGGAGTCATTTCGTCAAGCAGAGGACTTTTGTCATCTATCTCAACAGTCTCAAAATGAGCGAACGGCTTATTGATGGCATTCTTCATAAGAGCATCAGGAAGGAAGGTTATTCTGTCATGTTCGCCAATAATTACTCTCTCGCCAGTATTCACATTAACACTGGCACGAGATTTCATTGCTTGCATTTTGAATGTACCAAAACCCTTTATTTTTACCAATCTGTCAGCTTCCAGGCCTTCATTGATAGTATCTACCAACTTCTGAACGAACTCCTCAGCTTCTGCAACCTTAATATTATGTTGAGAAGCTACTATCTTGGCTATATCTTTTATTGTTACCATAATCTTCTACCTATTTTTTTCTTGGTTTAAATGTTGCAACGAGTTTTGGTGGCACCAGATTCTTTTTTCCTGTTCCTGGATTGACAATGATTCTTTCATTTCGTTTTCTCACGTCAAAAGTACCCAACCCGCTGATATTAACAGGTTCTGCATCACACATCTTATCAATTATGGCTTTGACGGTTGTCAGTACCATACCCTGGGTGTCTGTTGTCTTACCGCCTGTTTTCTGCGACAAGGCCGTTATCAAATCTTTGTTATTCATATGATTTTATTTTAGCATATAAGTCGAAATCTTCTGAATCTGTTACCACAACATTATAGAATTCCCCTACTTTCAATTGTGCTTTCTCTGCACTTATAAGTATTTCCGGGTCTACTTCTGGCGAGGAGTACTGGCTACGGGCAATGTAATAATCATTCTCTCTTCTGTCGATAACAACTTCGAGGGTCTTACCAATCTTCTCATCCATTATCTCGTGCGAAATACGTTGTTGTACTCTCATCAGTTTGCTGAGACGCGCCTGTTTCACCTCTTCTGGTATATTGTCTTCAAAATGCTCTGCACTATAAGTACCTTCTTCCTCAGAATAAGCGAAAGCACCTAACCTGTCAAAACGAGCCCACTTTACGAAATCTATCAATTCATTAAAGTCTTCATCCGTCTCTCCAGGATATCCTACCATCATTGTCGTTCTGAGACATATTCCCGGCACTTCTTCGCGTAACCGTTTTATGAGTTCTATTGTCTCTTCCTTAGTAGTATTGCGTCGCATATTGCTAAGCACATTTGTTGAGATGTGCTGTAACGCTATATCAAGATATTTGCAGACATTATCCTTCTCACGCATTACCTTTAGCAGTTCCATCGGGAATTGTGTAGGATAGGCATAGTGGAGTCTTATCCAATGTACCCCAGGAATGTCAGCCATCTTTTCTATCAATTCTGCTATATGACGCTTACCGTCCTTATCAACACCAAAATATGTCAGTTCTTGGGCAATGACATTAAATTCTTTCACGCCCTCCTTCACGCGTTCTTTGACTTCGTCTAAGATATCCTCTATATCACGACTTTGATGTTTTCCGGTAATAAGAGGGATGGCGCAATAGGCACAATGTCTGTCACAGCCTTCCGATATCTTTATGTAGCAGGAATATCTTGTGCTAGACGAAGGCTTGCCAGTTTTCGGTGAAATCTTGGAAGATGAATTCGCATTCTTGCAACATTCCGCAACAAGTCCTTTCCAATCAAACTTTCCGTAATACTTATCTACTTCTGGAATCTCTTGCTGTAGTTCTTTCAGATAGCGTTGCGAAAGACAACCCATAACATATAGATGACGGATACGACCTTTCGTTTTTGCATCAGCAAACTGCAATATGGTATCTATACTTTCCTGCTTTGCATCTTCTATGAATCCACAGGTATTTATGATGACAGTATCTCCCGTTACCTTTGGCGCATCAATAGCGCAGCGAAGACCATTCTTCAAGAACAGTCTTTGCAATGTCTCGCTATCAACGAGATTCTTTGAGCAACCAAGAGAAATAATATCTATCATTTATTATCGAAAAGCGAATTTACGAATTCCTGTCTGTTGAACAACTGTAGGTCTTCCATCCCTTCTCCCAACCCTATATATTTGACAGGCACTTTCAGTTGGTCGGATATTCCTATCACTACTCCGCCCTTTGCTGTACCGTCAATTTTTGTGATAGCAAGAGAAGTTATTTGTGTAACAGCCGAGAATTGTTTTGCCTGTTCAAAGGCGTTCTGTCCTGTTGAGCCATCAAGTACAAGCATCACCTCATCAGGAGCCTCAGGCATTACCTTCTTCATTACCTCCTTAATTTTCTTGAGCTCATTCATGAGGTTCACCTTGTTGTGCAGTCGTCCTGCGGTATCTATCAGCACCACATCAGCACCACTTGCTTTTGCTGACTGCAGGGTATCAAATGCCACACTGGCTGGGTCTGCCCCCATCTGTTGCTTTACAACTGTTACCCCTACTCTTTCGCCCCATATGCATAACTGCTCTACTGCAGCAGCCCTGAAGGTATCAGCAGCTCCAAGCACCACCTTCAAACCTTCCGACTTAAACAGATGAGCCAACTTACCAATAGTTGTTGTCTTACCAACCCCATTTACGCCGACTACCAATATCACATATGGTTTGTGATCTGTAGGAAGAGTCCAAGAGCCATCACCCTGAGCATTATTTTCTGCCATCAAAGTGGCTATCTCTTCACGCAATATATTGTTGAGTTCGCTTGTGGAAACATACTTGTCACGAGCAACACGCTCCTGTATCCTCTCAATAATCTTTAACGTAGTGTCAACACCGACATCACTTGTGATAAGCATCTCTTCAAGGTCGTCAAGCACATCGTCATCAACTGTATCTTTAGCTGCAACGACACGAACCACCTTATCTAAGAAACTCTGCTTTGTCTTTTCTAGTCCTTTATCTAATGTCTCTTTTTTCTCTTTACTGAATAATCCGAAAAAGCCCATTTCCTAATATATAATTAAATTTCGGGCGCAAAGATACAAAAAAATAGCGAAATAACAAAGAAATAAGATTTCTTAACTCTAAATTATTTACCTTTTCCCTCATTTTTATGCATAAAAATTACCTCGTGTCAATTCTTTATATTACCTTTGCGCCCAATTATGTATAAAATATTGTATAAATTCAGTCAGTGGCTGTCCACATACACTTCGTGGTTTATAATAGCCATCGCAGTAGTAACATACTTCATTCCAGACATTTTCACATGGGTTCACGGCACCACACAATCATGCATTCTGGGATTCATTATGCTCACTATGGGATTAACCCTTACGATGCAGGACATGCGGATTCTTGCTGCCAGGCCTTTAGACATCCTTATCGGCACCTGTGCACAATATAGTCTTATGCCCCTGATAGCATGGAGTCTGACAATTGGCGCAAGTACTTTGTGTGAGACATTTTTTCATGTCTCGCTTTTCGGAAATGCTTTTCAACCTATCGTAGTGGGATTAATATTGGTAGGATGCTGTCCTGGAGGTGTTTCCAGCAACATTATGTCATACCTCTGCAGAGGCGATGTCGCATACTCTGTTGGAATGACAACAGTATCCACTTTACTGGCCCCTATTGTCACCCCGATTTTGGTGCTTTGGTTTGCAGGAGAACAAGTGGAAGTTGATGCTTTGGGAATGTTTCTTAACATCCTTATTGTCACGCTGTTACCTGTCAGCATAGGTTTTTTTGCAAATCTCTTTTATGGTCACAACGAAGGGTTCAAAAAGGCACAAGCCGTAATGCCTGCATTTTCAGTATTAGGACTTGCTTGCATAGTAGGCGGTGTGATTGCTGCTGTACGAGACAAATTAATGATAGAAGGATTAACATTCTTCCTTATAGTATTTGCCGTCGTACTCTGTCATAACAGCCTTGGATATCTTACAGGTTATAGCGTAGGAAAGATATTCGGTTTCTCAAAAGCTAAGAACCGCACTATTTCCATTGAGGTCGGCATGCAGAATGCAGGACTTGCTACTGTCCTTGCCTCAACATTCTTTGCTATCAGTTGTCCGCTTTCCGTAATACCTGCTGCTGTCAGTTGTGCATGGCATTCTATTTCCGGAACCATATTGGCTACCTGGTTCAGGAACAGGGATAAGGAAGAGGTTAACGGTTAGTAGTTCGCAGTTACTGAAGTTTTAGGAGCAAAAATTCCTTCTCAAACATAGGGGTAAGAACATTCTTACCTATTGCGGAGCGTATCTCGTTAATACTCCAATATTTACCACCTTGTGTCTCTGTAGGTGACGGATGTAATTCTCCCTCATATTCTGTCGTGAAGACATATACCAATTCACGTTCTATATTATTTTCAAAGATATATGTCTTGACGAGTTTTGGGGTATAACTATTTGATGGCAGTCCTATCTCCTCATTCACCTCACGAGCCAGAGCTGTCATCACATCCTCTCCTAAATCCACGTGCCCGCCAGTTGCTGTGTCCCACTTGTCTGGTTGCACACTCTTCCATTTTGCACGATGCTGAAGGTACAACTCTCCACGAGAATTGAAAACATGCAGATGTACCACAGGATGCAGGCGTTTTGTACCATCATGGGCTTCTGCACGAGTAATCTGCCCTACTACATTACCTGCTTCATCTACTTCCGGAAATAGTTCTGTATCTTTGTCAGAGGTTATAAAATTGCGCTTTTCCATTGCTTTCTTTTTATTCTACTATTAATAACGTGAGAAGAGTGTCATTTGTTGTGTTATTTTTTGTTTATTTTTTTGCATTTCTCAAAACTTAATTGTACCTTTGTGCGCAAAATAGAAAAACATCTACTTAATTTAAAAGAATACAATCATGAGTTTGAAAATCGTTGTACTTGCAAAGCAAGTCCCCGACACGCACAATGTAGGTCCTGACGCTATGACAGCAGAAGGTACTATCAATCGTAGTGCGTTGCCAGCAATCTTCAATCCCGATGACCTCAATGCTTTGGAGCAGGCTCTCCAGTTGAAAGAGAAATTTCCGGGAAGTACCATCACAGTTGTCACCATGGGTTTGCCAAAGTCTGCAGACATCATCCGTGAGTCGCTCTATCGTGGAGCTGATGCAGGATATGTAGTAACAGACCGTTGTCTTGGTGGTGCAGATACTCTGGCAACTTCATACACTCTGTCACAAGCCATAAAGAAGATTGGCGACTACGACATCATTCTTGGTGGACGACAGGCTATTGATGGTGATACAGCACAGGTTGGACCACAGATAGCAGAAAAACTGGGTCTTACACAGGTAACATACGCTGAAGAGATTCTCTCTCTCGATCCAAAGGCAAAGAAAATCGTCATCAGACGTCATATCGACGGTGGTGTAGAAACCGTTGAGGCTCCTATGCCTCTTGTTGTTACTGTCAACGGCTCTGCTGCTGAGTGCCGTCCTGCTAATGCAAAGCGCATCATGGCATACAAGAAGGCTGTAATTCCTGAGTGGAATGCCACTGACATCAACTGCGATATGAATCAGGTTGGTAAGACGGGTTCACCAACTAACGTTAAGAAGGTTGAGAACATTGTCTTCAAGGCAAAGGAAAGTCGCACTATGACAGGCTCTGACGAAGACATCAACAGCCTTATGGCAGAACTTATTAATGACAAAATCATAGGATAACGAAAAAAAAACATATACATTATGAATAGCGTTTTTGTATATTGTGAAATAGAGGGTACAAAAGTAAAGGATGTAGCCCTCGAGCTCCTTACCAAGGGGCGTAAGCTTGCCAACACCCTCGGTGTGCAGTTGGAATGTATCATCGCTGGTTCCGGCCTCAATGGTGTTGAGAATCAAGTAATAAAATATGGTGTTGACAAAGTACATATCTTCGATGCAGAAGGTTTGTTCCCATACACTTCTAATCCTCATACCGCTCTCGTAGTAAACCTCTTCAAGGAGGAAAATCCACAGATATGTCTCATGGGTGCTACCGTAATAGGTCGCGACCTTGGACCAAGAGTCTCTTCTGCTCTCTTCAGCGGTCTGACCGCCGACTGTACACAGTTGGAGATTGACGATTTTGACATGAAGGTGAAGAACGAGGCCGGCGAACTGGTTGACAAGCACTATGAGAATCAGCTCATGCAGATTCGTCCTGCTTTCGGTGGCAATATCGTTGCTACTATCGTAAACCCAGAGCATCGTCCACAGATGGCAACAGTTCGTGAGGGTGTGATGAAGAAAGAAGTGCTTGACGAGAATTATAAAGGTGAAGTAATACGCCACGACGTTGCAAAATATGTTCCTGAAACAGAATATGTCGTAAAGGTTCTCGACCGCCACGTTCAGCAGGCGAAGCATAACCTCAAGGGCTCACCAATCATCGTTTCTGGTGGTTACGGTGTTGGTAGCAAGGAAGGTTTTGATATGCTCTTCGAACTGGCAAAGGAACTCCACGCAGAGGTTGGTGCTTCTCGTGCTGCCGTTGATGCAGGATGGATTGACAACGACCGTCAGATAGGCCAGACAGGTGTCACAGTACGCCCGAAGGTTTATATCGCCTGCGGCATTTCAGGACAGATACAGCATATTGCTGGTATGCAGGATTCCGGCATCATCATTTCCATCAACAATGATCCTGATGCTCCTATTAACACCATAGCCGACTATGTCATCAATGGCACAGTAGAAGAGGTGGTTCCAAAAATGATAAAGTATTACAAGCAGAATAATAAGTGATGAATTTCTATTTAGATAATCCTGAGATGAAATTCCATCTCAATCACCCATTGCTCAAGCATATCGTTGAGCTGAAAGAAAGAAATTATGCCGACTTCGGCAAGTATGATTATGCACCAGAGAATTTCGAGGATGCGATGGACTCTTACGAGCGCATCATCTCTCTTGCCGGCGACATTTGCGCTAACGTCATAGCACCTAATGCCGAGGCCGTAGATGCTGAAGGACCTCACGTTGAGAACAACCGCATGGTTTATGCCAGCAAGACCTACGACAACCTGAAGGCTTGCCGTCAGGCTGGTTTGCATGGTGTCTTGATGCCACGCCGCTATGGTGGTCTCAACTTCCCACAATTCATCTATGCTCCTATCAACGAGATGATGGCAACAGCCGATACCGGTTTCGAGAATATATGGTCTTTGCAGGATTGTATCTCTACCCTCTACGAATTCGGCAATGAGGAGCAGCGCAAGAAGTATATCCCACTCGTATGTAATGGTGCTACCATGTCAATGGACCTGACTGAGCCTGATGCCGGTTCCGACCTGCAGAGTGTCATGCTGAAGGCTACATACGACGAGAAGGAAGACTGCTGGCGTCTGAATGGCTGTAAGCGTTTCATTACCAACGGTGACTCCGACATCCACCTTGTGCTGGCTCGTTCAGAAGAAGGCACTCGCGACGGTCGCGGACTTTCTATGTTCATCTACGACAAGCGCAACTGCGGTGTTGACGTACGTCGTATTGAGAACAAACTGGGCATACACGGTTCTCCTACATGCGAACTGGTATATAAGAATGCCAAGGCAGAGCTCTGCGGCGACCGCAAGTTGGGACTTATAAAATATGTCATGGCACTGATGAACGGTGCACGTCTGGGTATTGCTGGCCAGTCAACCGGTCTGTCACAGATGGCTTACAACGAGGCTTTGGCATACGCAAAGGACCGTAAACAGTTCGGTAAGGCTATCATCGAGTTCCCTGCCGTTTACGACATGCTTGCAATAATGAAGGCCAAGCTTGATGCTGGCCGTGCCCTCTATTATGCTACAGCACGTTATGTGGATATCTACAAGATTTGGGAAGACATTGAGCGCGACCGCAAGGCAGAAGGTGGTAAGCTGGAGCCTGCAGAGCGCACAGAATACAAGACCTTCGCACGTCTGGCTGATGCCTTTACACCTGTTGCAAAGGGTATGACATCCGAATATGCTAACCAGAATGCCTATGACGGCATACAGGTACACGGCGGTTCAGGCTTCATGCTTGAATATGCTTGCCAGCGTCTCTATCGCGATGCCCGTATCCTGTCCATCTATGAGGGTACTACACAGTTGCAGTGCGTTGCAGCAGGACGTTACATCACCAACGGCACATATGGACAGATTATTGCCGACATCCTCGAGAAGGGCGAGGCAGGAATGGCTATGTCATCTCTTGCAGAAGCCGGTGAGTGTGATGCCAACTGGTGCGGTGCAGAGTTTGCTGCCCTCAAGGAGCGTATGGCAAAGGCTGCCGAGAAATACAACGAGGCTGTGGCATATACCAATGACCAGAAAGACGACGACTTCAAGAACCTCGTTCTGCGTCACCTCTACGAAATGGCTGCCGACATTATCATGTCATTGCTGCTCATCGGAGATGCTACAAAGAACCCAGAGCTATTCGCTAAGTCTGCAAAGGTTTACAACCGCTATGCTGCCGCTGAAATAGAGAAGCACTATGACTTCATTATGTCACTGAGTGTTGAAAATCTGACAGACTATCAGGCATAGTGGATAACATTCCTTCTTTAATACAGGATCTTGCCCTGATTCTCGTCACAGCGGGAGTTGTGACGTTGATATTCAAGAAACTCAAGCAGCCGCTTGTGCTTGGATATATCATGGCAGGATTCCTTGTTTCACCGAACTTTCCTCTTACGGTATCCGTCGTTGACAACGAGAATATCGAGATATGGGGCAACATCGGCGTTATGTTTCTTCTCTTCACTTTGGGCTTGGACTTCTCGTTCAAGAAAATCCTGAAGATGGGAATGGCTCCGATTATCGCTGCCCTCACCATTGTTTTCTCGATGATGATGATAGGTATTCTCGTGTCGCGTATCTTCGGCTGGTCGCAGATGAATGGTATGTTCCTTGCCGGCATGCTTGCCATGTCGTCCACAACCATCATCTATAAGGCCTTCGACGATATGGGGCTGAAGCAACAGCAGTTCTCGGGCCTCGTCATGAGTGTGCTGATACTGGAGGACATCCTCGCCATCGTCATGATGGTCGTGCTGGGTGCTCTTGCCGGCGGTGGGTCACCTGATGGCGGCATGATGGTGCAAATGGTACTCTACATCGGATTCGTCATCATCATCTGGTTTGTGATAGGACTGTTCCTGATTCCTACATTCCTGCGCCGCGTGAGGCCTCTTATGAATGAAGAGGTGCTGCTTATCGTGGCTCTCGGTATGTGCTGCCTTATGGCGGTGCTTTCCACAAAGGCCGGTTTCAGCTCTGCCTTCGGAGCCTTCGTGATGGGCAGCATACTTGCCGAAACGGTAGAGGCAAAGAAGATAGAGAAGGTAGTGGCTCCCGTAAAAGACCTCTTCGGAGCCATCTTCTTCGTATCTGTCGGTATGCTGGTAGATGCCCAGATTATTGTTGACCAGTGGCTGACGATTGTTGTCATCACGATAGCAATACTCCTGGGCCAGAGCATCTTCGGCACCTTCGGCTTCATGCTTTCCGGACAGCCGCTGAGGACGGCAATGCGATGCGGCTTCTCCATGGCGCAAATAGGCGAATTTGCCTTCATCATAGCTTCCCTTGGACTGTCGCTGCACGTATTGAGCGATGTCGTATATCCTGTTGTGGTGACGGTATCTGTCGTAACGACATTCCTCACCCCGTACATGATACGCCTTGCAGTGCCGGCATACGAGACTCTTGAGAAGCGCCTGCCTGAAAGTTGGATTTCCCTCATCAACCGCATCTCGGACATCGCACCGTCAGGACGCCACAACAACACAGGCGGTTACTGGAGGCCGCTACTCCGTCAGATGTGTGTCAACACTCTCATATACTCCTGTCTGACAATTGCCATCATTGCCTTCATGGAAGCCTTCACGCTGCCCGTCGTGCGCCGCATCATGCCGCCTCACTACGAAATGGGGGCTGACATCACCGTAGGCGTTGTGACGCTACTCCTTATGTCACCGTTCCTGCGTGCTATGGTGATGAAGAAGAACAAGAGCGAGGAATTCCACTCCCTGTGGGTGTCACGAGGCAACAGGGCACCGCTAATATTTACCATCTTCGTAAGAATCATCATTGCCATGGCATTCATCTTCTATGTCTGCTACATGGTGACGGAATTCAACTATGCCATCCTGATATGCGTGGCATTGGGGTTGGTAATCCTCATGATAATGTCGCGATGGCTCAAGGCCAGCTCTATAAAGATTGAACGTCTCTTCATCCAGAATCTCCGTTCCAAGGATTACGCCCTGCGTGCCAGCGGTGCCAAGAGGCCATTGTTTGAGGGACGCCTGCTTGACCGCGACATACACATTGCCACCGTCGATGTTCCGCACAACTCTCTTTGGGGAGGCAAGGCGTTGCGCGACCTCGACCTGGGCAACCGCTTCGGTGTGCACGTCAGTAGCATCATGCGTGGCTACAAGAAGATAAACATTCCGTCAGGCAGTGATATCGTCTTCCCTCTCGACCAACTCAATGTCATCGGTACTGACGAACAGCTGGCAAAGCTCAATGCTGCCTTGCAACAGGAGGTGGAGCCTGAGATGCTGGACCTCGACGGAAAGGACATGCAGCTGAAGCGATTCGGCATTTCGCCTGACAGCCCGTTTGTCGGGAAATCGCTCATCACGAGCCACCTCCGCGACAAGTACAACTGTATGTTCATCGGTCTGGAAGAGGATGAAGACAAACTCATCAACATCACCCCACTCTATATGTTCCAGCCTGCGGACATCATCTGGGTGGTAGGCGAAGAAGATGACATCAAACGACTGTCAGAAGATATATAAGTGACCTTTGACCTTTTAAAACCATGCTCAACGAGGACAAGAATCTGAAGACATACTACACCGTCAGGGAGGTAGCTGAGATGTTCAACATTTCAGACTCCACCCTCAGATATTGGGAGACAGAGTTTCCCAATTTGAAGCCTCGCGTAGTGAAGTCGAGCAGGGCGCGCATGTATGCAGCCAAAGACCTTGAGGACATCAAGAAGATATACAACCTGGTGAAGGTGCGCGGCTTCAAACTCGCTGCCGCAAAGAAAATGCTGCAGGCCAACCCCTCCGGCGTCGACCGCACCGCCGACATGATTGAGAAACTGACATCCATAAAGGAAGAACTGCTGAAGATAAAGGCAGCACTCGACAATATTAACTAACAAGTCCTATAAGACCAATAGGACTAATAATAAAGAAAGATTATGTACAGTGACCCTAAAGATTGTCTCTATTGCACTAATAACGAGACCCAGAAATCATTGATGATAGAAATCTGTCATCTTCGTGTTTCACGCGTATTCCTGTTCAAGGAACAAACCTACCACGGCCGTTGCCTCGTGGCATACGACAAGCATGTCAACGACCTCAACGAACTCTCTGACCAGGAGCGCAACGACTTCATGGCCGACGTGGCACAGACCACACGCGCCATGCAGAAGGTGTTCAATCCTGAGAAG
Organism: Prevotella sp.; assembly: GCA_017475005.1. GTDB lineage: Bacteria > Bacteroidota > Bacteroidia > Bacteroidales > Bacteroidaceae > Prevotella. The sequence continues at coordinate 97,137 of JAFVGI010000024.1, forward strand.
ATTAACTACGGAGCATTCTCCGATACTCTCTGCCACCTGCACTTCCACCTCGTGCCGAAGTATGTCGGCGGCCCTGACTATCCCGGCCTCTTCCGCATGAATCCGCAGGAGGTATATCTCTCCGACCAGGAGTATCAGGACATGATAGCAAAGATAAAAGCCGCGCTGTAGAATGTCCTGTCATTACCCTCTACTTTTCGAGAAAAACATCCATACCCTCGTATGGGGCACGGAGTCGTGGGAAGTGTCTGCCGTTCCCAGCAGCCCCTGCACCGTTGCCAACGGTCCGCTGAAGGGACGCGACATCATCAGCGTCATCGACGAATTCGGTCCCGACATCCTCGGCGATGCTGTCTATGAGGAGTATGGCGGCAAGTTGCCGCTGCTCGTGAAATTCATCGATGCCAAGAAAGACCTCTCCATACAGGTACACCCCGACGACCAGCTTGCCATGGAGCGCCATCAGTGCTTCGGCAAGACCGAGATGTGGTATATCATCGCTGCCGAGCCCGGAGCATCCATCCTCGCCGGTTTCAAGGAAGAACTGACGCCCGAGGACTATAAGCGTCGCGTTGCCGACGGCACCATCGTCAATGCTCTGGCACGCCATGAGGTACATCCTGGCGACGTCTTCTACATCCCTGCCGGACGCGTGCATGCCATCTGTGGCGGAGTATATCTGGCAGAGGTGCAGCAGAGCAGCGACATCACCTACCGCCTCTACGACTACAACCGTCCGGGCCTTGACGGCAAGCCGCGTCAGCTGCATACGGAACAGGCTGCCGATGCCATCAACTTCCGCGTAGAACGCGACTACCGCACCTATTACGGCAATACCGTAGGCCATGCGGCAAAGGTCATCGACACGCCGTTCTTCGACGTCCGCGTGATGGACCTTGACAAACGCTCCCTCGCCAACGGACAGCCACTCGTGCTGTCGGGAAGGCCAAAGGGATTCCATCGCAAGCTGAAGAAATACAACTCCTTCATCATCTCTATGTGCATCAGCGGCAAGTGCCAGATAAACCTACGCAACACCGACCAGCCCATACAGATGCTCGGCAACAAGGAGACGCTGCCGCAGTCCGTTGTCCTCTCAGCCGGTGAGAGCTGTCTCATCCCAGCCTGCTGTGCCGACTACGACATCACCCCCATCAGCCTCGACACACGCATCCTTGAAACCCACATCGACCGCCGGAAAAAATCATGGTGGAAGAAGATAACGGTTAAAGGTTAACGAGAATGGCGCAGATGCAATCAAGCATTCTGCGCCATTTAACTTTCAATCTGTTTGCTATAATTTTAAGTTATTGTTATGTATGTTTTTGTCCGCTGAGGGCTCAGAGGCACCTTTGTAACCTTGCAGAAGCACCGCTGAGTGTGCAGAGTCTATTCTGCTTCCGCGCAGCACCACCGCACCGGCAGAGGGCGACCTCCTTGATTGTTACTTTGATTTATATCCTCGCGTTTGTTTTAAATGACTTAGAAAAGAAGCGCGAGGCATCTTTGATAAACGGCTTTATTTCCTTTACTTTCTTCCGAAGAGGTCTTTTATGCCGTCGATGTCGAAGGCGAGTGAGAAGCGGAGGGTTTGGTCAAGAGGGTTGCTTGACGCTGTAGAGATGACGTAGGCGGCATCCAGCGAGAAGGCGCTCATCTTGAAACCTGCACCGATGGTGAAGTACTTACGGTTACCCTTTGTCTCGGCCTCGTCGTGATAACCGGCGCGAACAGAGAAACGGTCGTTGTAGCAATATTCGGCACCGATGCTCCACTGTATCTCCTTCATCTCTTCCTTGAAACCACCAGGGGCATCGCCAAAGCTCTTGAAGATACCGGCAATGGAACCAACGTTGTAATATACCTCGTCGGCATACTGCTCAAGGTTCACAGCAGTAGTCTTACCTTCGGCAACAGCCTTCTCGTACTGCTCCGTTGTAGGATAGGTAGGCACGAGGAGTTTGTTGACATCAGTAGCAATGGTGATGGCATTGTATTCGTCGATGGGCACCTTGAGAGATGCACCGAGACGCAGGTTGGTAGGAATGAATTCCGACCTGTCGGTACCGGTAAGATTCATCTTTGAACCGATGTTGCTGATATTGAAACCAAGACCGAGCTGACACTCACGCTTGCCGATATTGATGTAGTTCTGATAGTATCCCGCAATGTCGGCAGCGAAGGCGCCGGAGGTCTTCTTCTCCTCAGTAGAACTGTAGGACATGTCGGAGAACATATACCTTACGGCAGCACCAAGGGAGAATTTCTCTGACAGCATCATAGAATAACCCGCATCGATACTCATCTCGTAAGGCTTGATGGTCATGTCGTAGGTATCGCCGGTGCCGCCTGAAGAAGTATATACCTCACCAAGAGAGAAATAGTGCAAAGAGGCAGAAACGGCGCTGTTGTCACCAATTCTGTAGTAGCCCGACAGGTATGCTATGTTCATATCGTTGACGAGTTTGCGCAACCATGGGGTGTAGTTGAGCTGCACGCCAGCCTTCGAAATAGCAAACGGATACTTTGCGGGGTTCCAGTATTGTGACGACACATCTGCCTCGGTAGCAACACCCACATCACCCATACCGCCGGCACGGGCATCAGGAGCGATATTCTGACTCACCATAGCCGTATGCACAGGGTTGAAGAGGGTTTGCTTGTCCTGGGCATTGGCTGCCGTCGTCAGCATAAGGGCTGACAACAGAAAGAGGATTTTGATTTTGTTTGTCATTTATTTCAAATTTATGTTGTTGTTCGTCATTAATATCCTATCAGGAGTTTCTTTGTCTTTGAGACGTATCTTGACTTGTCGCATGAGATTCTTACACGGTAGAGGTACATGCCCTGTGAGAGGCCGGATGCCGTCCACTTGTAGTATGTTGTAGGCTTGGTGGCAGAGAAGGTATCGCTCCACTGCAGCTGGCCGACGATGCGGCCCGTCATATCGATGATGTCGATGTTCACCTCTGCCTCAGAGCCCTGCAGGTCGTGGGTGACGTAGAACGTGATGTTCTCGCCCATCTTAGCAGGATTTGGCGATACAAAGACATCGGCAATAGTTGGTTCGAACCCCTTCACGACATTGAAGTCGAGGGATACCTGGCTGGTATTGTTGAGCACATCCCATGCACGGAAGGTCAGGGAGTGCTTGCCCAAAGAGAGGTTTGGCAATACGTACCATGTAGAACCGGAGGTATAACTGTCGGTATTGAAAGTGAAGTTGTCGTTAAGGTTATAAGTCATCTCGGCACTGCCGTCAATAATGAGTTCCATATAGTGTCCCAGCGACGACTCTGCAACGTTGATGCCGTCGGCATCGTTTATCTCTGCCACAAAGAATGGCGTGCGGCCTACATTGCCGCCATTGACAAACGACGGAGTATTCAGGTAAGAATAAATGGCAGGACCGATAGAGTCATTTACGGTTTCCTCCATGCCATAAGGATAAATCGAGGTATCATGACCGTTTGCCGACACCTTATTGTTCTCGTCGAAGGCATAGAGCACCATCAGGCCGTTGGCATTCTCGTCATAGATATCCTTCGGTACACGGAAGGTGAAACGGTACTGTCCGCCAGTGACTGTTGTAGAACCCGTGAAGATATTGGAATCATAGTCCTCATACTGGAAGCGTGTGTCGGAATCGTCTGACTGCCCACGACAGATGATGGTCTGCTTGGCATCCTTCACCGTGCTGTTAAGCTTGCCGTTAAAGCCCGTTGCTGTCTGACCGTCACGCGTCTCAATATGTCCCTCTACGGTTACGGTGCTGAGAGCCTTCGTCTGTATCTGGTTACCGGCTGCAATGCCGTTAATCTTATCTACCTTTACGCTGTATGTAGGTATGGCAAGCGTCATCGCAGGATCTCCCAGAAGGGCGTAGTGATGCTTGTTGACAGTGAGGTCGGCGCCTGTCGTTATCAACTGATTCTTTGCACGACGCTGCACCTCACCAAGGGTCAATGGCTTTCCGTTGCCGTCATAAGTAAACAGATTGTCCATCATGTATTTGTCTATCTTCGCATTGTATGTCTCATATACTGCACGGACAGCACCATAGGAGGCAATGGCACCACCATCCTTGTTCAGCAGCAACTGTTCACCAATGGTACTGTGGGTGTAGTCATAAGGCATCGTCTCACAGGCTGCCATAATCCACATGGAGTAGTTATCGCCCTTAAATTTCTTCACGTCATCAAGCGTCAGTATCTTCTCATGGCTCAACTGCGTCCAGGAACCGTGGCCACCATAGTTCATAATGAGCTGGCCATCGTTCTGCAACTGCTTGATAAGTGTCTCTACGACAGGATATCTGTTGCCGGTGGATGTTTTCTTCAGGACATAGGCATCTGCCATAATCTTCGTCACGTCATAACCGCCGCGCGCTATCATCTCGTCTGCCATGTCATTGATAAACTTCATGTGGCTGTTCTCGTCACCATCATCGCCAATGAATGTGATGCCGTTCTGCCAATTACCTGACGGAGATTTCTCGACGTAATCCACTATCTTATCGACAACATGTTTTGCTTCCGAATCAGTGGTAACAGGGATGCGCCCTACCCCACAGTCAATCTGCATATTGGTCTGCACAATGCCGTCAGCATGCACCGTCATGCCGTCCTGCAATATGGCAACGAAATCATCAATAGGCACTGACTTCGTCTTATCATAGGAATTATAGGTCTCATAGGCAAGGAGGTAGTCGTCAACAGAATAGCCTGCTGTAAGGGTCTTCATTCTGTTATCCCAAATACAATCGCCCAGCAGGAGCACATTCTTCACCCCGCCATCGCTGCTCTTGTCGTAGAACATCTTCAGGTACCTACGATAAGCCGATACGTCGGGCGTGCCGCTGGAGAACTCATTATATAACTCGTTTGCAGGAACAATGCGATATGTCATTCCGTCATGTGTAGCATGGAGGTCACCAAGACGCTTCGCCTGATTGTACAGTTTCTTTGATGTCGGAATAATAATGACATAATCCACAACTTCGTCAGCGTGATGGTTTTGGTTTGCGACATTCTCCACATACTCTGCTGCAGGCAAACTGCTGCTAAGGGCATAGGACTTTGGGGTTTCGGATGTCGCCAGTATGTAATCAATTCTTATAGGACCGCCACTTGTGCATGAGACTGTGACAGGCAATGTACTACCAGAGCCACTACACTTGAACGTAACAGTCTCGAACATCGTAACCTGTTCGTCGGAGTTTGTCTTTATAGTGCCGCTCTTGCTTGCTCCGTTTGCAGAAACAGTATAATTGGCATTTGCTGCCGTAAGCACGGCCGTAACGGTAATCTCACCTGGATTGTCGGGCACAGAGAGGTATTTAGTCCTTGTTCTACCTGCCAAATACGTTTCAGACTCCACTAATTCACGACCCATCTCATACCACGCAAATTCATCATTCTCATACAAATCGTGATAGGCCACACTATTTGCCGAAGCACTGCTGAGCAATTCAGCCTCAGAACACTCTTTTCTTGCGCCGTCTGTCTGAGTGATGAAATAGTATCCGTAGTCTGAATATGGATTCCTTGTGCGTTTTGTTGCGGTATTGTCGGTATATGATACAGGACCGTATGCATAGAAATACAACTGTCCATCCTTTGGACATACAGCGACCTCTGGCAAATCATCATGGGCCGCAATCCACTCTTGTGTCAACTGCTCTGGCACCAAAGCGCCACCGAATCCATAAATCTTCACCTTGGAAATGTCGGAGAACCCAGCCTGTGAGATAACATCAGGCGTTAGACGGCAGATACCGCTCTCGCTGACACGAATCTTTGCCCACGTTCCGGAAGCCAACACTGAGGACGAAGAATATGACGAAGCAGTCATTGTCAATGCAGAGGCACGCGATGCAGACCTCGCAGCACTTTGGGACGCTCCAGAATTACGTAATGCCACACTCCACTGTGGAACGTAATCGGTAACCTCATATAATTTGCCGTCTCGTTCTACAATAGGATTGAAAGAAGCACGCAAAACGGCTTCCTTTCTATCTACAAAGATATCGTAACCAACGGTTGGACTTTCGGGAAGAACAAGATTTTCTCTCTCTATCTTTTTGCGATATTTTCGTGCAACCTTGCGCTTTAAAGGAGTATAGTCAGGATAAAGGATTCGCATTGTGTAAGCAGAATCCTTATAGTTTCCGAACAAGGGATGGAACTCATTCTTGGGTTCGTCAATCTCCCTGCTCGCCAACTTATACATATCCTGTGCCGACGCCATAACAGGCATCAGCAACAAAAGTAATATAATACGTATTATCTGCACCAAAAATCTAATATCTTCTTTTCGTTTAAGAATCCCTCGATATGGTCATCTGGCTTTACAGCGCCCACTCCCACAGGGGTTCCGGTATATATCATATCTCCCGTTTTGAGAGTAAAGTATTGCGATATGTAACTTATCAGACGGTCAATGGAACACAACATCTCTACAGTGTTTCCTTTCTGTTTCAATTCTCCGTTCATCAACATTGAGAAATCCACAGCCGGACGTTCCTTTCCCTTCATCTGCTGCTCGTTCAGCACACTCTCCTTAGGAATCCACTCTCCAATTACCGCCGCTCCGTCAAAGCCCTTCGCTATCTCCCATGGTTGTCCCTCTTCTCGAAGAGCTTTCTGCATATCACGAGCCGTGAAATCTATTCCGACAGTGAAAGCATCATAGTAGCGATGTGCAAATTGCTCCGGAATACTCTTTCCCAGGCGACAGATGCGCACCACAACCTCTGTTTCATAGTCTATGCGCCCCATGAAATCTGGCACAAAGAATGGTTTCCCGTCTTTCAGCAATGAAGAATCAGCTTTCGTGAAGATGACTGGATTGCGCTCCGTGTCATTATCCGAGGAGCCAACTCCCTTTTGTAATAACGCAGTTTTTATCTCTTTATTGTGCTGAGCATAGTTCATGCCCACAGCGAATATTTTCATTTTTATTTTATTAAGTTTTTATTCCCATTTTAACTCTCCTTCTACTCCCTTTTCACTCCCCTTCTCACTCCCCTATAAAGAAAAAAAAATGCGCCAGCGCCCCAAGGCACTGACGCATCTATTATCGTAATAATCTTTTTCTTAATCTGCCTGCAAAGAGAATCTCTTGAATGCAGTAACTGTCAAATCCTTATCAGCAGACTTCAGATAATCTGTTACAGTCATCTTAGAGTCCTGAATGAACTCCTGGTTGAGCAGACAAGCCTCCTTATAGAACTTGTTGATACGTCCGTTAACGATACCCTCAAGCATCTGTGCAGGAATGCTGGCAGCCTTCTCAGCAGAAACGGTAGCAATGATTTCCTTTGCCTTAGCAACGTCCTCAGCTGTAATCCATCCCTTAGCCATGTTAGACTCCATGTGATCCTCAGAGTCAACGTGTGCTGGGTTGATACCTGCCTTCTTCAGAGCATTGTCAACAGCCTTCTGTACCTGCTCTTGCTTTGTCTTCTCACGAGCTACAGTCTTCTCCTCCTCAATGATCTTTGGATCAACGTCAGCCTCATTGAGAGCAACTGGCTTCATTGCTGCTACCTGCATAGCAATAGCGTGTGCCTGCTCCTCTGCTGGCTTGTTGGTCTGTACCATTGTGCAGAGAGTGTTCTTGTTCATGTGGTTGTAGCAAGATACATTCTCACCCTCGAGGTAGAGGTATCCGTCCAGTTCCATCTTCTCACCTGTTACACCAGATCTCTCTGTAACAGCTGCAGCAACAGTCTGTCCGTTAGCAAGTGTCAGGTTGTTAACCTCATCGATGCTCTTAGCCTTTGCAGCAACAGCAGCGTCAAGGATTTCCTGTGTCAGCTTTATGTAGTCAGCACCGTTAGCAACGAAATCGGTTTCACACTTCAGGGCGATAATAGCACTGAATCCGTTTGCGCTCTTAACGAGTACACAACCATTTGATGTCTCACGATCACTACGCTTCGCAGCTATTGCCTGACCACGCTCACGGAGGATCTCCTTAGCACGATCCATATCGCCGTCAGCCTCTGTCAGAGCCTTTTTCACGTCAGCAAGACCAGCGCCTGTCATAGCACGCAGAGTCTTGATGCTTTCCATTGTTATAGCCATTGTAATAACTAATTTTTAAAGTGAAATAAATTAAATGTAGAAACCAGATTACTCAGCATCCTCTGCCTTTTCCTCTGCTACCTCAGCCTCTTCTGCCTCTTCAGCAGCCTTCTTTGCTGACTTTCTTGTAGCCTTCTTTGCTGGCTTCTCAGCTGGCTCCTCGTCCTCATCAGCAGGAGCCGCAGCCTCTGCAACCTTCTCTACCTTCTTGATGCGTGGCTTATCCTCCTGCTCAGCAGCTGCCTTTTCGTCAGCCTTCTCAGCCTTACGCTCTGTGAGACCCTCGTTGATAGCGTCGCACATAGCATTGAGGATTACCTCTACTGAATCCTTTGCATCGTCGTTTGCTGGGATAGCATAGTCAACGTCGTTAGGATTTGTGTTGGTATCAGTGATTGCAAATACAGGGATATTAAGACGATGAGCCTCCTTAACAGCGATGTGCTCCTTCTCAATATCAACAATGAAGAGTGCAGATGGCAGACGTGTCAGGTCAACGATAGAACCGAGGTTCTTCTCCAACTTAGCACGCTGACGAGAAATCTGGAGCAACTCACGCTTTGAAAGGTTAGCGAAAGTGCCGTCAGAAGTCATCTTGTCGATGTTAGCCATCTTCTTGATAGCCTTACGGATTGTCTGGAAGTTGGTAAGCATACCACCAGCCCAACGCTCGTTAACGTATGGCATCTGTACGCTCTGTGCCTTCTCAGCAACAACGTCCTTAGCCTGCTTCTTTGTAGCAACAAAGAGAATCTTCTTACCCTGCTTAGCTATATTCTTCAGTGCTTCTGCAGCCTCATCAATCTTAACGACTGTCTTGTTAAGGTCAATGATATGGATGCCATTGCGTTCCATGAAGATGTATGGAGCCATTGCTGGATTCCATTTACGCTTGAGGTGTCCGAAATGACAACCTGCCTGAAGTAACTGTTCAAAATTTGTTCTTGACATAATGTTCTTTTTAAAAATGTTTACTTTCTTTTTTAATTGCTATTTTAAGCAACCAACACACTGGGTAGCCTACACATTATTATATACGCATAAGAGCGTGTGTAGAGTCTCAGGTGTTTAGATGCTAAACTATATCTGCTATTAACGCTTAGAGAACTGGAAGCGGCGACGTGCCTTTGGACGACCTGGCTTCTTACGTTCAACCTCACGTGCATCACGTGTCAGGAAGCCCTGATCCTTCAGTTTCTTCTTATCTTCAGCATCAACCTTTACCAGTGCGCGAGCAATAGCGAGTCTGAGAGCCTGAGACTGACCTGTAAAGCCACCACCATCAAGATTAGCCTTGATGTCATACTTTCCAGTTGCCTCGAGCAGCTCCAATGGCTGCTTAACAACGTACTGCAGGATAGCAGATGGGAAATATTCTGTTATATCTACCTTATTGATAGTTATCTTACCGGTGCCCTCTGACATATATACACGTGCAACAGCACTCTTGCGGCGACCGATTGCGTTTATTACTTCCATTGTATCTTACTTTGTGTTTATTTATACTGATTGATATCGATTGCCTTAGGCTTCTGAGCCTCTTGCTTGTGCTCAGCGCCCTCGTATATGTAGAGGTTATTCATCAGAGAACGTCCCAGTATGCCTTTTGGCAGCATACCCTTTACAGCGTGACGGAGCATCTTCTCAACGCCACCATTCTTCTTACGCAGCTCAGCAGGAGTATTGAAACGCTGACCACCTGGATAACCAGTGTAACGTGTGTAAACCTTATCGGTTTCTTTCTTACCTGTGAAGACTACCTTTTCTGCGTTAATTATAATAACATTGTCACCACAATCAACATGCGGAGTAAAGGTTGGCTTATACTTACCACGAAGCAGTTTTGCCACTTTTGAAGCGAAACGTCCAACTACCTGATCAGTAGCATCAACAACGATCCACTCCTTCTTCGCTGTTTCCTTGTTGATGGAAATTGTCTTGTAACTTAAAGTGTTCATTCTTAAGTTTCTTTTAAAATTACTTTTATTAATATACATTCTTCGGAGTCGGATTCACTAACCGTAGGCGCGGCCAAACGCCGTACTATTAACACCTTCTCCAATGGGTGGGGCTCTAAGTGTACCCCAGCGGCTCTCTCGAACCATGAAACCAAGCGCCGGTAGTCTAGGTCGACGCAGTTTCGGGTTGCAAAGGTATAAAAAAATCCTCACATACAGCGTGCGTATATGCGAGGAATGTTCAATTTTATATTTTTTTAACTATTTTCTTTGCCTAACAGCCTCAAACATCAGTATGGCAGATGAGACAGAGACATTCAGGCTATCAAGTTTTCCACACATCGGAATGCGAATATGTTTGTCGGCTACATCTCTCCATTGCTGTGTAAGACCTGTTGACTCTGTACCCATTACAATAGCAGTAGCCTTTTTCATATCTATGTCGTAATAAAGGCTGGAATCCTGCAGTTGGGCGGTCAATATCTGTATTTTATTCTCTTTGAGCCAAGCAATACACTCCTCGCTTGTACATGCTACAGTAGGTACAGTAAAAACTGCCCCTATTGACGCACGAACCAAATTAGGATTATATAAATCCGTCAGCGGATCACATACAATCACTCCGTCAACACCTGCAGCATCTGCAGAACGCAGTATAGCTCCCATATTTCCTGGCTTCTCGACAGATTCTAGCACAACATACAAGGGTGTCTTCCCCATTTTACGCTCAAGGTCTTTCAAAGTATGCTGCCATGTCTTCACAACAGCTACCATTCCCTCTGTAGAACCACGATATGCTATCTTCTCATATACTCTAGGAGACACTTCTACAACCTCTATACCATCAGTCGGGATATTCTTCAAATCATTTCCACACTTCTCACAGTCAGCAAACACAGTCTTCACCTCATAACCAGAATTGATGCAATGGAGCAGTTCCCTTTGTCCTTCTACCACAAAGAGTTTCTCCTGCCGCCTGAGTGCAGATTTCTGCTGTAGCAGCAAGAGGTGTTTTATGCGTTCATTCTGTAAAGAAGTAATCATTCTCTGTTCGCTCTCTTTCTCTCCAGATGGTCGAGTATTGCCTTTCTCATTCGGATGCTCTTAGGAGTACATTCCACCAATTCATCTTCCTTGATGTATTCCAGGCATTCCTCCAGCGACATCACTGTCTTTGGAATAATACGAGCCTTGTCGTCAGAACCGGAAGCACGCACATTAGTAAGCTGCTTTGCCTTGGTAACATTTATGACGAGGTCTATCTCGTGAACATGCTCTCCCACTACCTGTCCTCCATAAACATCCTCACCTGGGTCGATGAAGAATTTTCCTCTATCTTGCAACTTATCTATAGAATATGCATATGCATTGCCTGTCTCCATTGCAATCAGCGAACCATTCTGACGTCTCTCTATATCACCTTTGTATGGCTGATATTCCTTGAAGCGATGAGACATTATCGCCTCACCCTGTGATGCCGTCAAGATATTTGTTCTCAGTCCTATAGTACCACGAGAAGGGATATCGAAGTCTATATTCACTCTGTCGCCTTGGGTCTCCATTGAGGTCATCTCGCCCTTTCTGCGAGTCACCATATCAATCATCTTGCTTGCGAACTCCTCAGGCACATTGATATTCAGTTCCTCAACAGGTTCGCAGCGCACACCGTCAATTTCCTTATATATTACCTGTGGCTGTCCGACCTGTAGCTCATACCCTTCACGACGCATTGTCTCGATGAGCACAGAGAGGTGCAGCACTCCACGACCACTGACAATCCACTTATCAGTGCTGTCGCCGAACGGTTCCACACGAAGAGCAAGGTTTTTCTCTATCTCCTTTTGCAGGCGGTCATTGATATGTCTTGACGTAACCAACTTACCCTCCTTGCCAAAGAAAGGTGAGTCATTGATGGTAAACAGCATCGACATCGTAGGTTCATCAACAGAGATAGTAGGCAAAGCCTCTGGGTTTTCTATATCACATAGGGTATCACCAATTTCAAAGTGTGACAATCCTATAACGGCGCATATATCACCAGAAGACACCTCTTCCGTAGCATGGTGTCCCATGCCGTCAAAGGTATGCAGTTCCTTAATCTTTGTCTTCTCCATGCTGCCGTCGCGATGGGAAATTGTTATCTGCATACCGGCCTTCAGAGTTCCCCTGTGCACGCGTCCCACAGCGATACGACCTGTATATGTAGAATAATCCAACGATGTTATCAGCATCTGCGGAGTACCCTCCAGTTTTTCTGGTGCAGGGATAACCTCCACAATCTTGTCAAGCAGATACTCGATGTTGTCTGTAGGCTTTTTATAGTCCTCAGACATCCAACCTAACTTAGCAGAACCATATACAACAGGGAAGTCGAGTTGGTCCTCGGTTGCATTAAGGGCAAACATCAGGTCGAACACCATTTCATATACCTCTTCCGGACGACAGTTAGGCTTATCCACCTTATTGACAACTACGATAGGCTTCAGACCTATCTCAAGAGCCTTCTGCAGAACAAAGCGTGTCTGTGGCATAGGTCCCTCAAAGGCATCAACAAGCAGTATGCAGCCATCTGCCATATTCAGCACACGCTCTACTTCACCGCCGAAGTCTGAGTGTCCCGGAGTGTCTATGATATTTATCTTTGTGCCCTTCCAGTTGATAGACACATTCTTTGACAGAATCGTTATTCCACGTTCGCGCTCAAGGTCGTTGGCATCAAGCACCTGGTCAGAATTATTCTGTCCGTCACGGAACAACTTACCTGCCAGCATCATCTTGTCAACAAGAGTCGTCTTTCCATGATCCACATGGGCAATGATAGCAATGTTTCTGATACTGGCCAAGCCGTTTGATTGGGTATTATTGGTATCCATAATTATCAATCCTATTTTAATTTCAGGCTGCAAAATTAACACTTTTTTCCCGAATACACAAATATTTTATAGTTTTGCCCTGGAAAACGTCGTTTTTTTATTCAACGTAATCCAGGGCAAGACACTATTTTTTGCTTTCTTGCAAATTTTACATCTCGTATTCCAACATCACCATTGTGTAAGGTTCCAAATCAAAGCTGAACTTCTTCTGTGCCTTGATAGTTTCCTTCTTTGGTGCGATAGGCTGCTTTTCATAGTTATTCTCGTCTTTTGCATCTCCTGTCAGCACTGTCTTCACAACGTTCTTCTTTATTGGGAAGCGGCTCAGGTCGATATCCGCCTCCTTCTTCTCGGCAGAAGCATTTACCAGCTTTACATACAGCTTACGCTTATTCACATTGAGCACTACGCTCTGCCCATAGTGTACATCCACCTGTGGCTGCTCAACACCGGCTGCATCACCCTTGAACTGCACGCAGTCACCGTAGTAATACTGTCCTGATGACTGACCGAACATCTGCTGCACGTAATAGCTACATGTCAGATATGGACGTTCGTTATCAAAATAAATCATGTCCGGATTCCAGTTGGTTGCATCCTTCTTTGCAAAGAGTGGTGCATATGATGTCATGCAGACAACATCGCCGTTGCGCTCTACATGCAACAGATACAGACCTTCTGCCAAAGCATCGATGAGGCGCTTGTCCTTTGCTGCATATTCGCCCAGATACACCTTTGTCTTGCGAGTGCGGGGATATTTGTCATATTGGCGCTTGCTGAGGAAGAAACTGTCTTTCTCATAATAATGCTCATCAATGATTGGCATATCCAACTCTTCTGCCAGTTTCCAGCCAGCCTCAAAGTCAGGATTCTTTGGATGTGAGCCTGGACCAGCAGTACCTACAATGATAATCTCCGGATGTGCCTTCATTACGCGTTCATATATATACTTAAAGCGTTCGCAAAATTCTGGAGATATCTTCTCCTCGTTACCAATACCCAGATACTTCAGGTTGAAAGGCTTTGGATGACCGGCATCAGCACGCATCTTTGCCCACTTGTTGGTAGCAGGGTCGCCATTAGCCCATTCTATCAGGTCTATAGCCTCGCTCACCCACTCGTCCATCTCCGACATCGGAACGATATCCTGAGCCTGGGTAGGCCACATATTCCAACCACCGTTTGCTCCCTGACAGCTTACGCCAGAAGGCAGAATAGGTACTGGCTCCATGCCGAGGTCTTCGCAGAACTGGAAATACTCATAGTAACCTAATCCCATGCTCTGATGGTAGCCCCATGTATTCTTCAAGCCACGACGCTGTTCCTTAGGACCTATTGTGGTCTTCCAACGGTAGGTATCCCAAAAGCCGTCGCCACCACCATGTACTACACAACCGCCAGGGAAACGCATAAATTTAGGCTGCAGGTCAGCAAGTGCCTGTGCCAAATCCTTGCGCAGACCGTGACCCTTGTATGTATCCTGAGGCATCAGCGACACCATATCAACATCCATGACGCCCTGTGTCAGCATGAGAATCTGCAGTGTGGCTTTCTTGCTGTCAGCATTTGGAACGAGAACAGCATTGTATTTCTTCCAGTCAGCAGCATCGGCTGTAACGAAAGCCTCTGCCAACAGCTTTGGCTCCTTACCCTTCTGAGGCTCTACGAGGGCAATACGTATCTGCTTTGCCTGACCATAGTTACGCAGGAAGACAGAGAAGTCATACATTGCGCCACCCTTCACACTTATGCCGCCAAAGCCGCTATTCTCAATGCCATAGCCTTTCCAGCCTTTATAGTCGTAGAACTCCTTCACGCGCTCTGCTGTAAGGCGCATATAGGTAGGGTTGTTAGGATGAATACCCTTATCCATCTTCACCTCCAAGAGACCCAGAGAATGTCCTGGGCGTATCACCTTCCAAGAAGTACCGGCGCCCCATCCGTCACGCTCAGCAGGAGAATACTCAAAAGAGCCGTTTTGTATCAGTTCTGCATACAGGCCACCGTCAGCGCTGGAACTGATATCCTCAAAGAATATACCTATCAGTTCGTCACTAATGGCCTTGCCACCCTTTGGAGCATTCATAGGCTTCTGGGCATTCATACCCATCGTCGCTGCTAACAGCAACGCAACACACGTTGTCAGTCGTTTCATATTATCTTTTTATTATTTAGTTATTTTGGAAATTTCCCTTTCCGGATATAATTCATTATAAACATCACATCAGCCATACCCACTTTGCCGTCCAGATTAGCATCAGCAGCATCGATATTGAAGGAATCACCTGGAGTGCCGAGGATATAGTTTGCAACAGACATTGCATCTGCCATATTCACCTCGCCGTCACCATTAGCATCACCACGCAGGAATGAAGGAATGAGATATATACCCTTTATGTTAGCATGCTGTCCCCAGTTGGCCTTGATGGCATCTAAATGAACAAACGCATCAATGCGGCGATTATTGCTTGAAGTATTCTTATTTTTGAAGTCTGCCAACGGAATCATCAGAACGCCGTATTCTGCATTCCAATACGGGTCGTTCGCGCTGAATGAAGCGGTTATCTCCTTCCATTCACCTCCTGCTACCAATCTGTTTGCCAACAGGCGGGCATTACCGCCTTCAACGCCACGCAGCACGATATATTCATATTTACTGAGGTCAGCAAACCTGTCAGGTTCTACACTCACGAATCCTGCCACAGTACCTCCGTTGTAACAATCCACACCCAGATTCCATGATGTATACGGATCTATGTACAATGGCTGAGCATTAACACCAGAGCCGTCCCATTTACAGAACATATTGCTCCTCATCTTCCTCCAGTTTTCAGGAACATCGAATTCATCAACATCCAGATATTGCTGTATCTGTGCCAGACAGTTTCCCGCCCTGGCAGGGAAATATTCTGTCAGCAGCCTGTTGCGCTCTGTCATATACGTACCGTCAACGGTATATAGCGATGCTTCGTCCGACCATTTGTGCACATCACGACGATAGTCACCCCATCGGGCTGCCTCAGCGTATAATGCCTTCGAAATAGTGTTATAAAGGCTGTCCCATACCTCTACCACTGCATTCTCGCCCAGCAGACCATCATCAGACAGCAACTCCTTTGCACGATTGAAGTAACGCTGGAAGAAGTCCTTGTTGTTCAGCAGCGCGTTAAAAATACCTGTCGGACATCCATCGTTTCTTGTCTTGAGAGAGTTGTCTTTCACTCCTCCGAATATCATCTCCGAGTCCCAACACAGGAACTTGAATCCCTTGCTATTAGTACCGCTACTACGTATGGCATACCAGTTATGGTGATCCCAGTCGTTATTACCGGCATACTGGTTTATTATCATGTAATCGATGAAGTTATCCTTATCCAGCAACGTATCCAGTTTAGCATAGGCTTCCTCCGGGGACATCTCACTACTCTGTCCGCCTACGGCATACGCTGTCTTCACCATTTCCTCCCATGCATCAATGGTTCCTTCGCTGGCCTCTATGTGGTTACCACCTTCTTCCTCTATCTTTATGACGTCATATTCTGACTTCTTTCCGCCAAAATGGTTCTTTCCGAAGGTATCATCAATACGTTCCGCAATATTATAGAGTCCCCAGTACATACCATTCAGGAACAGGTGAACGTAAACTGCATCAACACCTATGTTGCTAATCTTGCGCTGCATGCGGCGAGCCCACACATCACGCGTATATTGAGCCACCTTGCGATGTGACTCCATCCAATGCTGCCACGAATTACCATAGTGACATCTCAACACTATCTGGTCAAACTTCTGAGGTCCGTTTTTTCCGAACAGAGGATAATCCAGCGATGACGGTCCATAGGTCTTTTTAAACTGCAGTCGGAAGGAATGCTTCGGATTCTTCTCTGCCAGACGTCCGTGACCACCATGCAGCTTTATACCGCAGTCGATGGTAAGGTTATGCTGTTGTGGACCACCAAACAACTCAGCGCAGCATTGGCGTGTCCATCCGTTTCCTGTAGGGTCACCAATAGGAGGGCCGGTAAAGATGTATATACCACCCTTCTCTTCGTCATTCTCATGACTGAACAGGTTATCCTTGTCTGTCACCACACTGAGGATTGGCAACTGTTTCAGACCTTCTATAATCTTAGGACGCAGAGTAGCATTTGTCGTCATCTCCTGATCCATCTCATAGTCAGCGATGGCAGTACCTTCAAACTGCGTATATTGTCCCCATGTATAAGGATATCCCTCCGGATTATTCGGCTGGCTCAATACCGATGACATCATGATATAGCTGGCTGTCGTGATGGCAGAACTCTTACCTTCTGTTACTTCCAAAGCCCTGAGCAATGTCGTCTCTGTCAATGTCAAGGGACCGGTATAGAGGGTGCTCTCCGTCGTTGGAGTGCTGCCGTCGGTGGTATAGTAGATATCAGCTCCCGCATTCGTAGGACTTATAGCAACCGTTATACTCTCCTCATACAACCCATGCGGCATACTGAATGATGGCTGTGCCATACCGACTGTTGCAGACAGCAACATACCAACCGCCAATAGAAAAAACCTAGTAAACATATTCTGTGCAATTTAGTGTTTTAAAATTTGAGTGCAAAAATACACATATCTTACCATACAAGCATTTTCTATTGTACCATATATTATTTCAGGTATTACTTATTGATAGTTTCCATAAAAAAACTGCGGCAGTTGCTATTCATGAGCACTGCCGCAGTTGATATTTCTTTACGAAGCGGAAACTTCGGTTTTACTTCTTCGTATTGGGGGCGTATAATTCGACTTTTTCATCAGGACGCAGAGCACTTGTTACCTGTCCCTTTACTGTGCAAGGCTTGCCAAGCTTCACTACGCTGCTCTTGCAGAGCTGCTCCCAGATATCCTCTGTGGTGCAGTAGCTATGAATCTCGATTGTCAGACCATCGTGGAAGTTCTGCTTCAACTCCTGAATGAGCTGTGCAGGGATGTTTGCAATCTCGATGGTGATACCATTCTCGTTATGGGTAACGGTATGAGTGATGTTATACTCCTTATAGTTAAAGTCAAATACGCGGATAGCGAAGTCGTCCTTCTCAATAACATCAGCCTGATTCAAAGGAATGTTGATGGTAACAGACTCTACGTCAGCACGAATGTGTACAGAAGTCTTTATCTCGTTCCAGTCCTGGTGTATCTGCTGGTGGATGTCAACCTCTACGTTGTTAGGATCAATGTATGCGATGTCATTCTTGTTAGGCACTTCGTAATTAACGATAACGCCATTAACGTGCCATCCGTACTGCATACCAACTTCCTTCACAACATACCACAGGACGTGCTTGTCGAGGTAACCAGGGTTAGCATCCTCCAAGGCCTTCAGTTCATAAAGCTTACTGAGATCTTTCTTATTGTCATCTATCTCATCCTGTAGGATATCCATCACCTTAGGAGCCTTCTTTATGGCAAACTGAGTATTTATGCCTTGCTGGTCAAGAACATAGCGGAATAGGCCAATGTTGTTGCCAGTCTTCTTGTCCTTCTTGTAATAGTCGAGGTCACGGTCATTGTAGCGTCCGTATGGATATAGGGTGTAAACCTCACCCCTGTTCCTACCGTCCTTGCCGGCAGAACGTCCATAATAGAGTACAGAACTCTGGTCGATATAGCCAGGAATAAAGCCGTCAGCACGGATAGAGAAACGGGCTGTTTCCCAACCATCAACCGTGTTTACGTAAGGCCACTGGTATTCACCAAGTTCACTACGTGTCCCGGCAGTATTAGCGCCAAGCAACTGGCCCTGAACATAAATCTCAGTCTCAGGCACATTCGAATTGTCGATAGGACCTGTGCCTTCATCACTGCTGTCACTTGAGCAAGCCACAAAAAGCGGCATGCACAACATTGAAATGATTAGATGCTTGAAATTCATATACACACTGTTTTTTTAAGGTGATTTTTATCTACGTGGGTGCAAAGGTAGCAAAAATTTCCAATACTCAAAAATAAAATCTAAAAAATTTCGCTATTTCTATTATTATTTTTGCGTTATCGCTGCAATGTAACCGCCATCAAACCTATTATCACATCGTTTGAGAGGGTACGAACGGTAATGTCTTTCAATGACTTCTGAACATTAATAGGCATATCGAGGATTATGCCTGCACCTTTCTCCAGAGAACGATCGTTATAGCTGCCGGCAACTCCTGAGGATACAGGGCGTCCATAAAACTTTCCCATTGGCATCAGCTGGCGAGTGACACGAGCCGTTGCAAAGTCGATGCGATAAGGACGCGGTTGTGCAGCATGGAAGGCCAAGCCGTCCTCATAATAGTCTTGTTCTATCGGACACCAGTTATGGGGATTCTGCAGGTGCAAGGTATCTGAAGTGCCATCATTATAGCGAACGATGACGAGACCATTATCAATGTGGCTCTGCATGTGATTGGTAGAGCCAGCCATCAAGAGGTAGGCATGAGTTGCCTTCCCTGACAATGGCAGGGTGACAGCATCGGGATAGTTGTCCCACAGCGAGGTATAGGCAATATTATGTCCCTTTGCAGAATATCGGAAGGGAATGCCGAGGGTATCTGTGATGAGCAATCCTTGAGCATCTGTCTTTTGGCGTAAGACACTATCATCAATATCAGCCATTGTTTCAGGATGACACCACTCGCCAATGCCGTGAACAGGTATCTGGAGAGTAGTATATGGCGAACGTGGAGAGAGGTATGAATTCTTGAAAATATCACTGACGCAGGAGTTCCACAGTGAATCCATCGCGACAGGTTCCAACAGGCTGCGCTGCACATCATCAAAGTTATTTCCCCACACACTATTGTCTATACGATAGGCCGTAATCAACGGCTTGGGGGGACGCTTTTGTTTTACATGAGGAACCACAAAGGTTTGTCGTTTCTCTCTGCTGCCAAGTGTCTCGACATATCCCCCATCACCTGTATTCTGACGCAGCACTACCTGCAGAGGCTGCACAAAATTCTGTTCTACCTCATAGATATCCATATTACCCTCACGATGGAAAGAATATTTGAAATATGGTGTCTCTATGCTCGCTTCTTTCCAATCATCAGGAAAACCCGGCCGAAGGATGCATCGCCCCTGCAGGGCATTAGGAATGATGCCGTAAAGGCCTTGTATAAAGGTGCGAGCGGAGATGCCGCAATTGTCAGAGAAATCACGATAGAGTTCTCCACGGGCCTTGTCATAATAACTTATCTGTCCGAAGTTTCCCGGGCTGCCTCCCAGATAGGCCTGATCCATGATGTTCGCCTTTATGAGTGCAAAACCCTCTTTACTACGTCCTGCCAGGAAACAGCTCAGGGCAGTATGCATCACCTCTTCCGCCGCTACATTATTTATACTCCAGTCGTAGGGCATCCAGTCGGTGGTGCTGAGAGTTGAGAGGTTAGTGGTTAGTGTTAAGCGGTTAGCGGTTATTGGGATGTGGGGTATGCAGGAATCAACATATTGCGTTGCCTGAAAGGCCTGTTGGGGAGTACATGCTCCGCAGTCAATAGGGGTATATATGCTCCAAAGGGCTGCATGGTCATGTGTACGTTTCAAACCCAGGAAATCCTGATATTCAGCCCAATGCCCACTTTCCTTAAGCCATAGCCGCTGGTTCATGGCACGAAGGGTTTTGTCAGCTTCCTGCCTGTAATATGCAGGATTTTCACCAAGGATTTCTGCTATTCGTGCAGCAAGGGAGAACCCGCGATAGTTATAGGCTGACGAATGAGTCACAGCCCCACTGTTATAATATAGTGCATCGGAAGCCCAAATGCAGCAATATGCATCATAGAGTCCGTCATCATCCGGGTCGAAGCAACGTTTTTCCCATGCCAGATGACGAGTGAGAACGGGCCACATTTTTCGCATATAGGCGGTATCGGCATCAAACTCAAAATGCCACAGCAACTCGTCAATGAAGTTGAGGTTCATGTCATAGTGGTGCATCACATCCTTACGGTTAGGGTAACGACATATATAACCGTTGGAATACATCTGTGTACCCCACTTCTTTATTCCTCGTGACAGTCCTTTTTCTGGGTCGAGTGAAGGACCGGCAACAGTCGGTTCCACATCTGTCACCTGACTGGCGGCATAGGCGGAGAAATGGCTTTTTGCCCGTTCAGGCATTCCGAGGACATCGCCAAGATATCCTGCCCTCCAGCCATTGAGCTGCATACGCCATACCACAGCACCATGCAGCCAGGTCTCACCATCCCAGGCGCCGTCGCTGGCGGCCATCAGGGCACCACCAAGAGTATTGATATATGGATCAGGGGTATTGAACACTATATTGTTTGCAAGCCATTGGTGATGTCTCCAGGCTTTGTCAAACAGCTGTTGTCCCTCAGAGACGGTAGGTACCGACAGCGAATAGACACCTTCGGAATCACAATCCAGGACAGCAAAGGTCGGTCCCTGTCCTACAGTCCATTGTGATGTCAGTTTATTGGTCTCGGCAGGAGATGGGTCGAAAGAATCTGCCGGGTCGGAATTCATATCTCCGGCACGCTTGAATTTTGGGCGCAACACATCACAAACAACACATGACAGCCGGGCATCCTGCGGCAGGTCATTTGCCTCAAACTTCCAGATAGCAGACTCGCTGTCGGGCTGCGCAAGAGCTGTGATGATGAGTTTTCCCTTTCCCCAATTATCATCTGTAAGGATATATACGCGTTTTCCGGAATTATAACGTGCCTCGCAGTGGGTGGTTTGTTCCAGTGGAACCGTCTTTCCACCTATTGTCAACGAGAAACGGATATTGCGGTGGCTGCGTTTGCGGTAGGTACCAAAGATGGGGCGGTCGCTTGTCTCCAGACGAAAATCCGTGTAGCCTCCATAGAGGGCACGGGTATAGCGATGCTGTCCGTCATAGCACACTATGTCACGCCCTTCAGGTTGGTAATGCAGGGTACGGACATCCTGAGCCGACAGCGTACAGAAGGCTGTGCAGAAAACAAAAACAGCAAAAAGGGATGAAAAGCCTGTCTTCATCTTTGTGATTGTATTTATGGGCACAAAGATACAAAAAAAAGAATTAATATTGGTTTTTTGCAAAAAAAATTTCTATCTTTGCAAGCGAAAAGTAAAATCTAAAAAAACATATATCACTATGAACAAGACATCATTTGCTAGTATTGTGTTATTGTCACTTATGACGATGGTTCAGGCACAGACATACCAGGTTCCTGTTTCCGGAGAACATGAGAAGATGGCAGAAGGAAAGTATGAACCCACCTGGCAGTCGTTGCAGCAGCATAAGACTCCGGAATGGTTTCGCGATGCTAAATTCGGCATCTGGGCACACTGGGGACCGCAATGCGTAGAGGGTTCCGGTGACTGGATGGCCCGTGAGATGTACATGGAGGGTTCAAAGGCATATAAGCACCATGTAGAGCATTACGGACATCCGTCTGAAGTGGGATTCAAGGATATCCTGCCACTCTTCAAGGCAGAGAAATGGAATCCGGCAGAACTGGTGGCACGATATAAGAGAGTCGGAGCAAAGTATTTCTTCGTCTTGGCAAACCATCACGACAACTATGACTTGTGGGATTCAAAATACCAGCCTTGGAACTCCAAGAACATAGGTCCTAAACGCGATATACTGGCAGAATGGGAAGAAGCAGCACGCAAGGAGGGGCTGCCCTTCGGAATATCATTTCATGCCGACCATGCATGGATATTCTACGAACCCTCACAACGCTACGACCTCAACGGCAAAAAGGGAGGAGTATATTATGACGGACACATGACCAAGGAGGACGGCAAAGGAAAATGGTGGGAAGGCATGGACCCACAGCAGTTGTATGCACAGCAGCATCCAATGAGTGAACGAGGATGGTGGAACGGTGCAATACACCAACAATGGGACTGGACACATGGCGCCACCCTACCCTCACAGGAATTTGTCACGAACTTCTATGACCGCACCCTGGATGCCATAAACCGCTATCATCCAGACCTGACATATTTCGATGTTACCGTATTGCCATTCAATGACATCAGCGATGCAGGACTGAAGATTGCCGCACACCAATATAACACCAATGACAAGAGCGTCCTGTTCGGAAAGATACTGAATGATGAGCAGCGTCAGGCCATCACATGGGATGTGGAACGCGGAGCACCCAGCTATATTGTTCCGGAGCCCTGGCAGACATGCACCTGCATCGGTGGCTGGCATTATAACACCGGCATCTATGAGCGAAACGGATACAAGAGTGCCTTGACAGTAGTGCGCCAGTTGGTGGATGTGGTTTCAAAGAACGGTTGTCTGCTGCTCAGCATACCATTGCGTGCCGACGGCACATACGACGAAAAGGAGGCAGTGGTCCTTGACGACCTGGAGGCATGGATGAAAATAAACGGCGAGAGCATCTACGGCACACGTCCGTGGCACATCTTTGGCGAAGGACCAGTGGCAAGTGCCGACATAAAGATGAATGCCCAAGGATTTAACGATGGGCAGTATGGAAAGATGGACTGTAGCGACATACGCTTCAATCAGACAAAGAAGTATCTGTATATCACCCCTATGGCCTGGCCGGAAGACGGAAAGGTTGTCATAAAATCGTTGGCAAAGAACAACAAATACATGAAGAGCAACATCACCAGTGTCTATCTGTTAGGATACGGCAAGGTAAAGGCCCAGCAGACGGAAGAAGGTCTGGTAGTAACGCTACCTAAACCCCTGAACAACGTAGTGCCGGTGATGAGAGTTAAGAAGTGAAGAGTGAAGAATAACCCATTAGCCCTATTAGTCTCATTAGACCTAGCATAACAATGGCGCAGATGCAATCATTGCATTCTGCGCCAATAAACTTTAACCGTTAAACGTTAACCGTTAATTCTCTGTGCCACCGGTATCGTCACCACCAGGATTGGTGTTATCGTTGTTTCCGGTGCCACCTCCGGTGTCGCCACCATTGTCGTCACCGCCTCCACCACCTGGGGTGTCGCCGCTGTCGGGATCGACGTTGCCGTTGCCCTGCGTGATGTCTTCTTCCTCTTCCTCAACGACGTTACCGTTGTTGTCCACCTTCTGCCATGATACGGAGCTGGCAAACAACAGCGAATACTTCGGCGACACTGTGCAACCCAAGCGCGACTTGGCATTGTTTGCCTTTACGTCCTTTGCCTCGGCAGCCTTCTTCACTGTGCCGTCAGGGTTCAGCTCGTCCTTCACAGAACACTGGATGTTGGGATAAACTGTCAGGAAGTCTGTGCCCAACTTGCAGCGGAAGCCACGAGCAGCCTCGCGCTGAACTACCTTCATGAACTTCGATACGCAGCCCGTCATCTCCTCCACAGAATAGGTATTGTCCTCGCAAGCCTCCTCGCAAAGTTCGTTGAAACTCAGTGTGCCATTAAATTTTGGCACAGCATACCAGGAGTGGGTACCAGTCTTGGTATTTTCCTTTACTCCATACTTGATTTTTGCCATAATAGTAGAAATAAATTTGGTTAATAATTAAAAGGTATAAAAATCTGTCGTTTTTCGCGAAGTATACTTTAGCTGTCAGACAAAGTATACTTCAGCTGGCAGGTAAAGTATACTTCAGCTAAAACGCAGGGAGATAATGCTTATTTGTAATTCCAGAAACAGGTGCGTGTGTAACTGTGGCCATCAGATGGGTAAGTTGTTGTAGTCACACACTTCGTAGGACGCCCAACAGCGTCAAGTGTCCATGCATTTTCACCTGTTTTTGACTCTGAGCCATTGCTATAGCTATAAGACTGTACAAGGTTTGCTGTACTCTTACCAAGCAGTCCCATGTAAAAGAGTTCTGGTAGATATAAATCATCCATATCTCCTCCCATCTGTGCCACTATTTGGAGCCCAGCTACATTGCCGACATTGGTATATGTATAGTTATATGGCCTGTCCATGTGAGCGAAGTCCTTTTCTTCTATGATATTTCCATTCTGCCATGTAAATATACCGCCAAAAGGATTCTTATCATCCTCTGTCATCGTTATCTTTGTCAAATGCCCATCAGAATCATATTCATACGTCGAAACATTTTTTTTATCGCTGTCTGTATATCCTTCGGTACATGACTCAGCGAATCCGTTAGCGCCTATAGTGATAACGAATTCTTTCACTCTTTCACTCCCACTTCTTTTACGACTAACAGTTACTTGCTTATCCGTATAAGATACTTCGTATTCTCTGACAGCTTCTAATTGATTATTAAAAAAAGATTCTCTTTTTATTTTGGTTACGAAACCATCGGAGTTATAGGTAAGATACCAATTACTGTTATTTTCTTCTCCAAATGAACTCAGCAAGTTGTCACCGAAAACGCGCTTAGGACCCTGGAATTCGCCATATTCTGGTTGTGGTGTCGGTGGTACAGGAACAGGGTCATCACCATCGTCGCCACCGCCGCAGGCTGTGAACATTGTCATTCCGAAAACCAAGCCTAACATGAGGCTGAGATAATAAAAATTCTTTTTCATAGTTTGTTAAAGATTTAATTGTTAAACTTAAGGTTAGATAAATTATTCTTTTTCAAAAGTGTTTTCTCCCATATCTGGCCAATCCTTAAGGACTAATTTGTCAGTACTTAAGCTAACGACTCCAGCTTTATCCCTTAACTTACCATCGTCATATGTAAAAGTTAGGGTTCCATTAGAGTAAGTATAGTTGTATACCGCGTCTTCTTCCCACTGGTTGTTGTCATATTCTTGAATTCTAACTTTTCCATTAGAGTCGAACGTTAACGTCATAAAGTTATTGGTTCCCCAACCCAAAGTCCATTTTCCAATGAGTGAAGCACTTTCATTGGGGGCGTTTGGAGGCGTGTTTGGGGTTTCATCGACATATTTTCCAAAAGTGTTTTCTCCCATATCTGGCCAATCCTTAAGGACTAATTTGTCAGTACTTAAGCTAACGACTCCAGCTTTATCCCTTAACTTACCATCATCATATGTAAAAGTTAGGGTTCCATTAGAGTAAGTATAGTTGTATACCGCGTCTTCTTCCCACTGGTTGTTGTCATATTCTTGAATTCTAACTTTTCCATTAGAGTCGAACGTTAATATCATAAAGCTATTAGTCCCCCAATCCAAAGTCCATTTTCCAATAAGTGTAGCACTTTCAGGTTGCGGTGTCGGTGGTACAGGAACAGGGTCATCACCATCGTCGTCACCACCGCAGGCAGTGAACATTGTCATTCCGAAAAACAAGCCAAACATAAGGCTGAGATAATAAAAATTCTTTTTCATTGTTTGTTAATATTTAATTGTTAAACTTAAGGTTAGATAAATTATTGTTTGGTATTTATTAGGCACGCAAAAA
>JAFVGI010000025.1 GCA_017475005.1 Prevotella sp.
AAGCCCCTTTTACGTCAATTTTGTCAATAATCCCAATTTTTCATTTGCCCCCTAGGTTATCCGCTTATACTCTCTTTTGTCAATTTTGTCAATCGTCAATTTTGCGGTTTTGTGAGTACAGAGTCAAGCTTGTTTAAACTTTGTCGAACTTTAGCAAAATCGATATTATCAATTTTTCCGCTTTTGTAATCTTCCCCCCTGCCGTTTCGCCCCGTCGAAACGGGCCCCATTTTTGTCCGCCCCCCAAGGTGGACGCTTGCTACCAACGGGACGCAAGCTTCTCATGCAAGACAGAGTACGCAAGCCTCCAGCCAACTGAAAGCAGATGTATGATGTAAGAATAAGAAAAAACAGGAATCGCGTATGAATTGCGGTTCCTGTTTTTCTTTTATGCATAAAAAAGAACAATCCCCGCAAACACATCGGGGATTGCCTTTTACTCTAGCCTAAATTCCTTGCCTATACCTTCACAGGTACGATAGCAAATAATAGACTGAATGTCTTGCATCTTCACAGACTTAGACGATTCTATTAAACAAAATGAATTATAATTTCTTTATTAACTTTTAATATACAATTATTTACTAACTCGGGTGCAAAGTTACGACTTATTATTCATTTCTGCAATAGCATTTCTAGCGAAAAAAAGTGGATAAAAAAGATAGTCTCCGCCAAAAATGCTTGACGGAGACTATAATTCTGTTATGTTTTTACTTTATCTTACGATAACCTTTCTCTTTCCCACGATATAAATACCAGGAGCAGTCGGCTTGCCACCAAGACGGCGTCCCTGCATGTCGTACCAAACATCTGACATCTTACTTCTGACATTTTCCATCGTCTTGATGCCAGTAGTCTCTTCGCGAGAATAGTCGCTGTTGTTTGTCAGATACATATCGCTCACCACGATACTCTGGCTGCCGTTGCCCCAGAAGCTGACAATTCGTATGTTCTTGGTGTCGAGAGACTGTCCTTTCTTGTCGCCATCACTGGTATATGTTGCTGTCTTCAGATTCAGGACAATCTGTTTCTTCGATGAGAAGTCGGGGGTGCTGCAGCATGCTGACCATATGCTGTTTTCAGTGAAGATGTTCAGGTGACTGCTGCTGCTTGTTGATTTGAGCTTTATTACGAGATATTTATAGCCTGACATGTCGGCACCATTCGAATATACCCATCCCATCTGTCCCCATTGTCCTGGTCTGAAGGTATGGGTGCTCTCATCATATGTACCATCTGCGAAGAGGTTGGTGGTAATATACTTTGCCCCTAATGGGAAGAATGTTGAATTCACGTTGAAGGTTACTTCTTTCATGTTGCCCAATGGGTCAGTATATCTGGCTGTTACGTCTGTCTTGCCTTCTTTCACACCCTTTATCTGTCCGTTCTCGATGGCCACTAAGTCGCTGTTTGCCTCATATTCGGCCATTGAACCTACAAAGGCTGTGTGGCCATAGAGGTAGGTCGCAGTCAGTGTCGGACTGCTGGCATTGCCAATCATCATCTCTACATTATCTTCTGCTACTTCCAGTTTTTCAACAGTAAGCATGTCATCACCATACTCCATAATGTCGGCATGTGGCCAGTTTACATCATAGTAATCAGCATACCAGTCCATGCAGGCCTTGCCGCAGGCTTCCTCCAAGCCGTTAAAGGCTGGTGTAACGACTTTATTATCAATGTAGGCATTGATGTCAATGAGGCATCCTGTGCCTGAAAGCGTCATGGAGATGTTACCGTAGTGGTCGAGCATAGCTTTGTAGGCAGCTCCCCACTTCGATGTAGAGCCTGTAGCCCATGTGCCGTAGTTTGGCAGCACCCAGTTGCCGTGCTCGTCATAGTGGCCCTCGGCATTAGGATTTTCAGGACTCCAGTCAACCTCCGTAATGATGATAGGTGCTGTATCTACTACAGGAACCTGATTGTGGAAGTTCTTGATTTTGTTCTGTGCATCGGGATTGCTATCGCTGCAGCCATACCATCCGCAGTAGTCATGAACGGCATAGCCGATGTTATAGCCCTCGATGGGGTAGCTGGCGTAGCTTGTATAGTTAGCCTGCCATCCTGTACCAGGTGCCCAGATGATGCCTTTGAAGCCGTTAGCACGGATTTTGTCAACAATAGGCTGGAAATAGTCGTGAAGGGCCTTTGGATCATCAGCATTGTTGGCATTCTTCAGCGATACAGGTTCGTTGGCCAGCTCTATGCTTATCTGACCTGCATATTTCTTTATGTTGGTATTACTTGATACGATGTCCCATACAGTCATCAGATACTGCTGGTAGTAGTCGCCAACCTTCAGGTTTGGCGGGCATACTCCTGGCGGGCGTACCACAACGTACATGCCGTGATTCATGGCTTTCTGCATCAGCGGCCAGTAAAGTGATGAGAGAAAAGTCCTCAGACGATTAGGGTTGAACTTGCTGATGTCAGCCTCGGACGTAGCCTCTGCGGGCTGGTCGGCAGCACCAGAGTATGTATAGCTGCTACTTGGGTCATTTGTCCATGCTGGGTCGAGGTGCAGACGGAAGACATTACACTTGGCTTGCTCCAAGGCTGTGAGTATCTTCTCGAAGTAATTCAGACATTTGATAACGCCTGTGGTGTTATATCCTGTATTAGAACCGTCCCAGGGAGAACCCCATCGCCAATCGTTGAAATACATATTCGGGGTGTCCATCACACCATGCAGTACTACGTGGTTGCCTTCCTGGTCTGCGAGCCATTTGCCCTCAACGTGGAGGGTTGGCAGCGGCTTAACACCCTGTGCCCATGACAATGCGGCAAGGAGACAAACCGTAAGGCATAAATAAAATCTCTTCATGAAAATTTGGTTTTATATTTATCTGGGTGCAAAGGTAAGAAGAAATTTACAACACTCCATTATTATTTATTACATTTATCTTTCAAATTATAACATAATGCTATCTTACACTCGAAATTACAAACGAAATATAAAGAAAAATCCATTTTCATTTGGTATTTTGCTCATTTAATCGTACCTTTGACATGATGGTCGAAGGTACTTACACTCGAAAATACAAATGAAAATAAAGAAAAATCCATTTTCATTTGGTATTTTGCTCATTTAATCGTAACTCTGACTTCGTCGAAGGTACTTCGTTATGGAAATGTAGGCATAAACAAAAAAGTGATGACAAGGTCTGCGACCTTATATATATATTCATACTCTGATGCCTTTGTATGCAAGCATTCAAGTCACCATTTTATGAATATATACAACTTAATTCTTAAGTTTGTCATCATTTTTTTTGTTTATTTTCTTGCATTTCTCATAACTTAATCGTACCTTTGCACGCGATTCACACATTATTAATAATATAGAGCATAGAAAATTATCGTCATGAGTGCATTGAGCGCATTGCTGATATCATTTGTCATTACCGTCACAAATCCCATGGGGACTGATCGTACAGTCCCTGAAATGGTGGAGGTAAGCATGCCACAAGGCGATGGCGCAAAGCAGTATGTGGTGACGGACGAGAAAGGTGATACTCTTTCGTCTCAGGTTACATATGATGGCAAACTCATATTCCCTTGCCCGACATTGAAGGCAAAAGCAAAGGCAAAGTTCTATGTAAGTGAGGGCGAAAATGCCAAGAGTTTCCCTCAGGAGGTCTTTGGCAGGAACTTCCCTGAACGAGATGGGGACTTCTCCTTTGAGAATGATAGGGTGGCATATCGTCTGTATGGTCCTGGTTCGAACGGGGTATATGGCTATGACATCTTCAGCAAGCGTACCAGCAACCTGTATCTTGAGAAACTCTATAAACTGCAATGCGACAACGAGGTGCATTCCATGCGTTCGAAGCTGACAAGACTGGGTCGCAGGGACTTGGCCGACAAGATGTATAATGAGGTCTTCTCATATCATGTGGATCATGGTGAGGGAATGGACCAGTATGATGTGGGCAAGACCCTCGGTGGCGGAGCTATTGCATATAAAGGAACTGACGGAAAGCTGGAATTTCAGGGCTCTTTCAAGACTGCAGAGGTCTTGGATAATGGTCCGCTGCGCCTGACAGTACGTCTGACATATCCAAATGAGGTGCGAATACTCTCGATAGATGCTCATAGCAATATGGTGAAGTCGGTGGTAGAGGCAAAAAGACCTTTCGTGGCTGGAATAGTGATGCATAATAGCGACAACAAATATGCACAGGGCGAAGGCTATATTGCCTACGAAGACAAGGACGGAATACTGATTGCGTGTGTTGTGCCAAACGGAAAGACGGAAAAAGAACAGGGACATCTGCTCATAGCACCGACTGCATCGACATACTATTTCGGCTCGGCTTGGACACGCTATGAGGGCGATGGAATCGTAGATTTCAGCAAATGGCAGAGTTACCTTGAAACATTTATACAACAGATAAAGAATCCATTAAAAACTAAGATAAGAAAGGATAATTAAAATTATGGCAGAAACATTAGAATTTAAAGAACTCGACAATGTCGTTGTTCGATTCTCAGGTGATTCCGGCGATGGCATGCAGCTGGCCGGAAACATCTTCTCAACGGTATCAGCCACTGTTGGTAACAGCATCTCTACTTTTCCTGATTATCCTGCTGACATCCGCGCTCCGCAAGGTTCGCTGACTGGTGTGTCAGGATTTCAGGTGCATATTGGTGCTGATGTGGTTTATACTCCTGGTGACCAATGCGATGTGCTGGTAGCAATGAATGCTGCAGCCTTGAAGACTCAGTACAGGTATGCAAAGCCTGGAGCAACTATCATCATCGATACTGACTCCTTCGGCCAGACAGACCTTGATAAGGCACAGTTCAAGACTACTGACTATCTCGGTGAAATGGGCATAGACCCAGACCGTGTCATCGCTTGTCCTATCACAACAATGGTGAAGGATGCCCTTGCTGACTCAGGTATGGACAACAAGGCTATGCTGAAGTGTAGGAATATGTTCGCATTGGGACTCGTTTGCTGGCTCTTCAGCCGCGACCTGAATCTTGTGGCTAACTTCCTGCGTGAGAAGTTTGCAAAGAAGCCTGCTATTGCTGAGGCTAACATCAAGGTGATACAGGCTGGTTATGACTATGGTCACAACACACATTCTTCAGCAACAAACGTTTATCGCATAGAGTCTAAGCATAAAGTGCCTGGACGCTATATGGACATAACAGGTAACAAGGCAACAGCTTATGGCTTCATAGCAGCAGCTGAGAAGGCTGGCTTGAAGCTGTATCTTGGTTCTTATCCTATCACTCCTGCTACAGACGTGCTCCACGAGCTCTCAAAGCATAAGAGTCTTGGTGTTACAACTGTTCAGTGTGAGGACGAGATAGCTGGTTGTGCCAGCTCAGTAGGTGCTGCCTTTGGTGGTGCTCTGGCAGTTACAAGTACTTCTGGTCCTGGTATCTGCCTTAAGTCTGAGGCTATGAACCTTGCTGTTATTATGGAGTTGCCACTCGTTGTGCTTGATGTACAACGTGGTGGTCCTGCAACAGGACTTCCTACAAAGTCTGAGCAGACAGACCTCCTGCAGGTTCTCTTCGGAAGAAATGGTGAGTCACCTATGCCTGTTATTGCAGCTCTCTCACCAGTTGACTGCTTTGATGCAGCTTATGATGCAGCAAAGATGGCTTTGGAGCACATGACACCTGTTGTGCTTCTTACAGACGCATTTATTGCAAACGGTTCTGGCGCCTTCAAACTGCCTGACCTTGCCAAGATGGCTCCTATCAATCCTCCTTATGTACCAGAAGAGTTGAAGGGTACATGGACTCCTTACATGCGTGCAGAGAACGGCACTCGTTACTGGGCTGTTCCAGGACGTGAGGGATTCCAGCATATCCTTGGTGGATTGGAGAAGGACGACAAGACGGGCGCTATTTCTACTGCTCCTGAAAACCACGACCTTATGACTCGCAAGCGTCAGGCGAAGATAGACAATATCGTAGTGCCAGACCTTCAGGTAGTGGGCGATGCAGACGATGCAGAGCTGCTGATTGTCGGCTTCGGCTCTACATACGGACACCTGCATGCTGCTATGGACGAGATGCGCAAGCAGGGAAAGAAAGTCGCTCTCGCTCAGTTCCGCTATATCAACCCTCTGCCAAAGAATACTGCTGAGGTCCTCAAGAAGTATCCAAAGGTAGTTGTGGCAGAACAGAATATGGGACAGCTGGCAGCATACCTGCGTATGAAAGTCGATGGATTCGTACCAGCACAGTTCAATCAGGTTAAGGGACAACCTTTCGTCGTCAACGAACTGGTTGAAGCGTTTAACACTATAATTAAGAGTTAAGAGTTAAGAATTAAGAAAAATGACTCTGGACTATCCAATAGAAAAACGGACTTATCAGTTTGCTTTGCGAATAGTAAAAGCATACAAGTATCTGGTAAAACAACAATCTGAATTTGTTTTGTCTAAGCAGATGCTTCGTAGTGGTACTTCGATTGGTGCTATGATGCGTGAGGCCAAGTTTGCACAAAGTCGTGCTGATTTTGTTAATAAAACATCTATTGCACTTAAAGAAGCCAATGAAACTCTCTATTGGATAGAACTCTTACATGATGGCGAATATATAGATGATAAAACCTTTGAGTCTATTCACAATGAAGCTAATGAGATAACATCTATTTTAGCATCAATAGTGAAAACGACCAAAGTAAACACTGAGAAATATGACAATTCAGAAAGTAATTTTCTTAACTCTTAATTCTTAATTCTTAACTAATAATATGTTTACAGCTCAAGATTATAAGAAAGGTCAGCCACGCTGGTGTCCTGGATGTGGTGACCATTTTTTCCTCGCATCCCTTCACAAGGCTTGCGCAGAGATTGGCGTTGCACCTTGGAATACTGCCGTAATCTCTGGTATAGGCTGTTCTTCCCGTTTGCCACACTATATGGCTACATACGGAATGAATACTATTCATGGACGTGCTGCTGCTATTGCAACAGGATGTAAGATAGCTAATCCAGACCTTACAGTATGGCAGATATCAGGAGATGGTGACGGACTTGCCATTGGCGGAAACCACTTCATTCATGCCAACAGACGTAATATAAACCTCAATATGATTCTTCTGAACAACCGCATCTATGGTCTTACGAAGGGTCAGTATTCGCCTACATCACCACGTGGATTTGTCTCTAAGTCAAGTCCTTACGGCACTGTAGAGGATCCTTTCCGCCCAGCAGAGCTCTGCTTTGGCGCTCGCGGACATTTCTTCGCTCGTACTGTGGCAACAGATGGCGCTCATACCGTAGAGGTACTGAAGGCCGCTAATGCACACAAGGGTGCCAGCGTAACAGAGGTACTGCAGAACTGTGTCATCTTCAACGATGGTACACATGCTGCTGTATATAACAAGGCTGGTCGTGCAGAGAATGCTATCTATGTAGAACATGGTAAGCCATTAGTATTCGGAGCCGAGAATGAATATGGTCTCGTACAGGAAGGCTTTGGCGTGAAGAAGGTAAAGCTTGGTGATGAGAAACCGGGTGGGGGAGTATGGTCAATAGACGACATCCTCGTTCACGATGCTCATTGCGAGGACAACACCCTGCAGTTGAAGCTTGCCCTCATGGGTAATGGTGACGGAATGCCTGTGGCATTAGGTGTCATCAGAGACGTTGATGCTCCTACATACGACGACTCTGTCGCTGCTCAGATAGAAGAGGTCAAGACAGCAAAGAAGTATCATAACTTCGCAGAACTGCTGGAGACAAACGATATCTGGACAGTAGAGTAATTCTCTCGCGTACATATATTTTATATATAAGGAAATATCCCAGCCTTCAAAGAAAGCTGGGATATTCTTTTTATCTTGTATGTGTGTATCAAAACTTATAGTCTAATCCGACACCAAGTACGTTGTTAGTGCGTGAGTAGGTCTCTATGCCGTAGCTTGTGGTCTTCTGGTTGTCGCTGTAGATGCTGATGAAATAGCTTGCGTTGAGGCGCATCTTTTCGTTGATGTTCCATGCTCCGCCCATGCCTATTGACCAGCTGTCGCATGCGAAGGAAGTGTTCTGCTGGTATTCTTCTGTGATACCATAGTCAGTACGCTGACCACCGCAGCTGATGGTGAATTTCTTGTTGATGTCGTATTCCACTCCGGCAAGAATCTCATGGGTGCCGTGTGAGAGAGTCTTCTGACGGTCATTAGCCATCTTGGCATTCTTATCGTCGAAGAAATGATACTCTAAGGCTGCACGCAGTTTCGGAGTGAACTCATAGCCTGCAGCAACAGAGAGTAGTGAAGGCATATCGTAGCGTGTCTCTGCTCCATCCTGATAAGGAGCTGTATAGGTTGCCAACCCGCTTTCTACTTTAGACTTAATAGCTTTTGCCATTTCTGCAGCTTTGGTTGCAGGCAGGGCGCCAGCAGCAACTAATTGTACCAATGGATCCTCAATAAGTTGTTCGGAGTTGAGAGATGCAGCCAAAGAATTTGTCTCATTCTTAGGATTAACCTTGGTGCGGAACTCATAGCGTGCAGACAAAGTGAGTGGTCCTTTATGGTAGGCAAGGCTGATGATTGGTGTAAAGCCCCATCCCTTCTGATCGACATCAAGCGAAAGGCTGGCGAGGTTTCCGATTGTAGAATGGTTTGCCTTGACATGTCCGCGATAGTAGCCGTCGTAATAATTAGCACGAATGCCTACAGCTGCAGATAAGCAGTCGAGGAATTTATATGTGAAGTTAACTTGTCCACCATAGATGTATTGCTTACCTTTCATCTCAGCATCATATTGGTCAGGGGTAACGACAGGTGCAAAGCCTTGTGTGCTCTGGTTCATCTGCTGTGTCAGAGATGTGATAGTACTACCGAGTAAAGCATTAAACATTGGTACACCCTCCTTGTATTCTACATATCCACCACTACCTACAATGCCAATCATAGTGGAGACTGCCCAACGGTCTTTCTTATAAGAAGCAAAGAGAGCAGGAACGATGGGAGCAGAGGCCTCGCCCTTGAATTTCTTTTCTCCAGCAGGCGTTGTCAGTTTGATGTCTCGATTCTGCCAAGGTTTCTGGAAGTTAATGGAGAGTTGCCATCCTTCGTGTCCCCATGCAAGACCTGCAGGGTTGGAGTAAGCAGCATCTATTTCTGTTGTTGCACCACGTGCAAACATACGGTCAAAAGCAATGTGATAGTTTGTGTTGGTCATAAGACCTCCTGCGCTTGCAATACTTGTGAAGCCAAGTAATGCAATAATCATAGTGCAGAGTTTTTTCATAATTCTTTTTGTTTATTGATAAAAAAAATGTACAAGGTCTAATCCAAGACCTCGTACTTACTATGTTGACTCTTATATTCTGGTACTATCTCCTTCATCTTCTTCACGATAGCCATATCGTCATATTTCAGAGCCAGTTTGAATAAATCTTCTTCGTTCTTGAGAGCTTGCTCGTATGGATACTCACGTACTTTTGCTATCTTAATCTTCGGATGTATTGTCGGAATGGTCTGCTCCTGATCATTAAGCAGTTCTTCAAACAACTTCTCTCCATCGCGCAGTCCTGTAAACTTTATTTCCACATCTTTTGCGCCAGAGAGGTCTATCATGCGTTGTGCAAGGTCTGCTATGCGTACAGGTTTGCCCATGTCGAAGACATATATCTCGCCGCCTTTTCCCATTGTTCCGGCTTCAAGCACCAATTGGCAGGCTTCTGGTATCAGCATGAAGTAACGTATTATGTCAGGATGTGTAACAGTTAGCGGACCTCCATTCTTGAGTTGCTCGCGGAACAGAGGTATCACAGAGCCGTTTGAGCCGAGCACATTACCAAAACGCGTTGTAATGAATTGCGTATTATGCTGATGTGCATTAAGAGATTGGCAGTAAATTTCGCAGATACGTTTGCTGCATCCCATGACGTTAGTAGGGTTGACAGCCTTGTCAGTAGAAATCATGACAAACTTCTTCGTACCATATTTTACTGCAAGGTCTGCTATTACTCGTGTGCCATAAACGTTATTGGTAATAGCGACACCAGGGTTGTTCTCCATCATTGGCACATGTTTGTATGCTGCTGCATGGAAGACATATTCAGGTTTGTATTGTGAGAAAATGCTTTCCATGAGTATTGGAGCAGAAATTGATCCCACTATTGTCTCGCATGGAATGCCCGGATATTTGTTGGACATGTAGAGGCGAATGTCGTGCATGGGGGTTTCTGCCTGGTCAATAAGAATAAGATGTGAAGGCTTTAACTTTGCTACCTGATGCACCATCTCACTTCCGATAGAGCCTGCAGCGCCAGTGATGAGGACACTTTTTCCCTGAAGCATTTCACCAATAGCCTTGATATCGACTTCTATCTTGTCGCGAGGCAGAAGATCTTCTACGTCAACATCCTTGATTTGTTCTTGCAGAATAGGTTTTGTTGGATCCCATTCTTCTGCAGAACTCATCATCATAATCTTTATATGTGCTTTGATGAGTCTGTTTACCAGTTCCTCGTTGTTACGGAAGTTGTCTACCTGAATAGGACTGACAATGACAGTTTTTATGTCTGCCTTTTGAAGATGCTGTATCAGGTGTGGCCCTATGAGGCGAACCTTCTTACCCATGAGGTATTTACTGTGAAGTGAGTCGTCGGGACTGATAAAACTGCCTATTTCGTACTTGGAATTAGGATTCTTCAGTATTGATTGTGCTATGGAAAGGCCACCTTCCTGTACACCATATATCGCAACCTTCTTGCGCCTCCTTGTAACCTGCACTACTTCGTACAGATACTTTATTACTATTCGCAAAGCCCATTGTCCGAACAGGGCGAGGAGGAACATTACTACAAACGTAAGACGTCGGGTAGAATGTATGATGGAACCGTATGACATGAGTTCCCTGACAATTAAAACCAGTATGAATCCTATTATCAGCGCAAATGCCTGACGCATCAGGTCTATGGTGCTGCTGTAGCGCATGATGCCAGAATAAGTATGGAATATTCTCATGCCGACAACGAAGAATGGCAGAGTAAGACACCATGTGCGCAGGTGATACCAGAAATTGATTGACAGGGAATTTCCTCCTTGGACGAAATATGTAGCCAGAAGTCCTGCAAAAACTATAATGACACAGTCGATAGCCAATACGCACCAATAGGGTAGGGTGTTCTTGGAAAAATACCAAGAAACCATTCTGCTTATTGTCTCTTTATAATTGGGCATATAAAGTCTCTCTAAAAAAACCGTGGCAAAGATACGTATTTTTTCTAAAATACGCAAGAAAAATGTCACAATATGAAAAAAATGTATCAAAAAGTATAGTAAAAGTGCCGATATGGTGTTGTTATTGCAAATTTTCCCAGCCTTGGGAATAATTTTTTCGTAGTTATGCAGCAAAATTTTGTTTCCCTTAAGGGTTGCAATTTTTCCCCCTAGGGGATTACAAGTGTTGTTCATATCATTTTTACCTTTTTTTGCTTTTCTGGAGGCATAAAAAATGTGCACAAACGTTAAAAAAATATAAATTCAATATTCTGAGGGGTATAAAAGACAGTATTCTTTTTGTCATATTTAATAAAATTTGTACCTTTGCACCCGCAAATTTATGGCCTCTACCCGAATGATACCGCTAGGCAAGCCGTGTTTTTGCAGGTGCGACCTTGGAAGAAAAGCTCCTCGGTTAGCATCGCCTTATGCTGTCGATAATATTAATATATAAATAAGTATAAACAAAAAAATTAAAAGAAAATGCCTACAATTCAACAATTGGTAAGAAAAGGCAGGAAGGTACTTGTAGACAAGAGCAAGTCACCAGCTTTGGACTCATGTCCACAGCGTCGTGGGGTGTGCGTGCGTGTGTATACAACTACCCCTAAGAAGCCTAACTCGGCTATGCGTAAGGTAGCCCGTGTTCGTCTGACGAACACAAAAGAAGTGAACTCATACATTCCTGGAGAAGGACACAACCTGCAGGAGCACTCAATCGTGCTTGTGCGTGGTGGTCGTGTAAAGGACTTGCCAGGTGTACGTTATCACATCGTACGTGGAACACTGGATACAGCAGGTGTAGCATCACGTACACAGCGTCGCTCTAAGTACGGAGCAAAGAGACCAAAGGCTGCAAAGAAGTAAAAAACAGTAAACGGTCTTAGAATTAGAAACCAGGTTGAGTAAATGACCCGTGAAGGGCATTGAAGCCAAAGTAAGACAACCAAGAAATTTTTAAAAGCTAAAAATGAGAAAAGCAAAACCAAAGAAGAGGGTGATCCTACCAGATCCCGTCTACAATGACCAGAAAGTGTCAAAGTTTGTAAACCATCTGATGTATGATGGCAAGAAGAATACCTCTTACGAGATTTTCTACGCAGCTATCAACACTGTAGGTGAAAAGATGAAGGAAGAAGAGAAGTCTGCACTCGATATATGGAAGCAGGCTTTGGATAACGTTACTCCACACGTGGAAGTTAAGAGCCGTCGTATCGGTGGTGCTACGTTCCAGGTGCCAACAGAAATCCGTCCTGACCGTAGGGAATCTATCTCTATGAAGAATCTTATCTCTTTCGCTCGCAAGCGTGGTGGTAAGGGTATGGCAGAAAAACTCGCAGCGGAGATTATGGATGCATACAACAACCAGGGTGGTGCCTTCAAGCGTAAGGAAGATATGCACCGCATGGCTGAGGCTAACCGTGCTTTTGCACATTTCCGTTTTTAATTTAATAATGTAAATTAGTTCTACAGAAATGGCAAAACACGATCTTCATTTGACAAGAAATATCGGTATCATGGCTCACATTGATGCTGGTAAGACAACAACTTCAGAGCGTATTCTCTTCTATACAGGTAAGACTCACAAGATTGGTGAGGTGCACGAAGGTGCAGCAACAATGGACTGGATGGAGCAGGAGCAGGAGCGTGGTATCACTATTACCTCTGCTGCTACAACATGTTTCTGGAAGTACAATGACAAGCAGTATAAGATCAACCTTATCGATACTCCGGGACACGTAGACTTTACCGCTGAGGTAGAGCGTTCTTTGCGTGTACTTGACGGTGCTGTCGCTACTTACTGTGCAGTAGGTGGTGTAGAGCCTCAGTCAGAGACTGTATGGCGCCAGGCTGACAAGTACGAAGTACCTCGTATCGGTTATGTAAACAAGATGGACCGTTCTGGTGCAAACTTCTTCGATGTTGTGCAGCAGATGAAAGACGTACTGGGTGCAAATCCTGTACCTCTCTGCGTTCCAATCGGTGCAGAAGAGACCTTCAAGAGACTTGTTGACCTCGTTAAGATGAAGGCTATCCTTTGGCATGACGAGACAATGGGTGCTGACTATGATGTTGAGGATATTCCTGCAGACCTCGTTGACGAGTGCAACGAATGGCGTGAGAAGCTCCTTGAGTCAGCAGCTAACTTCGACGAGGCTCTCATGGAGAAGTACTTTGACGATCCTTCTACTATCACAGAAGACGAGATTATCGCTGCTATCCGTAAGGGAACACTTGCACTGGAGTGCGTACCAATGCTCTGCGGTTCTTCATTCAAGAACAAGGGCGTACAGACAATGCTCGACTATGTATGTGCACTGCTTCCTTCTCCACTGGATAACCCAGAGGTAGTAGGTACAGAGCCAGGCGACGAGTCTGTAGAGGTTAAGTTCGAGGCTAAGGACGAAGCTCCAACAGCAGCTCTCGCATTCAAGATTGCAACAGACCCATATGTAGGACGTCTCGTATTCTTCCGTGTTTATTCAGGTAAGATTGAGGCTGGTTCTTACGTATATAACCCACGTTCTGGCAAGAAGGAGCGTATCAGCCGCCTCTTCCAGATGCACTCAAACAAGCAGAATCCTGTTGACGAAATCGCTGCAGGTGATATCGGTTCAGGCGTAGGCTTCAAGGATATCCGTACAGGTGATACTCTCTGTGATGAAGATCACCAGATAGTACTGGAGTCTATGACATTCCCTGATACTGTGATTTCTATCGCAGTAGAGCCAAAGTCACAGGCTGACATCGCTAAGCTTGACAATGGTCTTGCAAAGCTTGCTGAGGAGGACCCAACATTCACAGTTCGTACTGACGAGCAGAGCGGTCAGACCGTCATCAGCGGTATGGGTGAGCTTCACCTCGATATCATCATCGACCGTCTGAAGCGTGAGTTCAAGGTTGAATGTAACCAGGGTAAGCCACAGGTTAACTACAAGGAGGCAATCACTAAGGAGGTTAACCTCCGCGAGGTTTATAAGAAGCAGTCAGGTGGTCGTGGTAAGTTCGCTGACATCATCGTTAACATCGGTCCTAAGGATGAAGACTATAAGGAGGGCGATCTGCAGTTCATCAATGAGGTGAAGGGCGGTAACGTGCCTAAGGAGTTCATCCCTGCTGTTCAGAAGGGCTTCGAAGACTGCCTCAAGGGTGGTGTTCTCGGTGGATATCCTGTAACAGGTCTGAAGGTTACACTTATCGATGGTAGCTTCCACCCAGTTGACTCTGACCAGTTGTCATTCGAACTCGCTGCTCGCAACGCCTTCAAGAATGCATGTCCTAAGGCAGGTCCTTGCCTCATGGAGCCTATCATGAAGGTAGAAGTAGTGACACCAGAAGAGAACATGGGTGACGTAATCGGCGACCTCAACAAGCGTCGTGGTATGGTACAGGGTATGGAAGATGCCCGCTCAGGTGCTAAGGTCGTTAAGGCTATGGTTCCATTGGCTGAGATGTTCGGCTATGTAACAGCATTGCGTACCATCACATCAGGTCGTGCTACCTCTTCTATGGAATATGACCACCACGAGCCTGTATCAAGCTCTATCGCCAAGACAATCTTGGAAGAGAACGGCGGTCGTGCTGATTTGGTATAAACAAAGAGTACCCGTGAGCAAATGACTCTTTACGGGTACCATATTTAAATAACAACAATAAAAAACAAATTAAAAGATTATGAGTCAGAAAATCCGTATCAAGCTGAAGTCTTACGACCACACACTGGTTGACAAGTCAGCTGAGAAGATTGTTAAGGCCGTTAAGGCAACAGGCGCTATCGTTAGTGGTCCAATTCCACTCCCAACACACAAGCGCATCTATACAGTAAACCGTTCTACCTTCGTTAACAAGAAGGCTCGTGAGCAGTTCCAGCTCTCAGACTACAAGCGTCTGATTGACATCTACAGCTCAACAACAAAGACTGTTGACGCTCTGATGAAGCTCGACCTCCCTTCTGGTGTAGAAGTAGAAATCAAGGTGTAGTATATTATTAAACGTAACAAGGAATAAATTAAAAATTTAAATTGAAATGCCAGGATTAATTGGAAGAAAAATCGGAATGACATCCGTTTTCAGTGCCGACGGTAAGAACACACCGTGCACTGTCATCGAAGCTGGTCCTTGTGTCGTAACCCAGGTAAAGACCGTTGAGAAAGACGGTTATGCTGCATATCAGCTTGGTTTCGGCGAGCGTAAAGAGACTCGTGCAACCAAACCAATGATGGGAGCCTTCAAGAAGGCTGGCACAACACCAAAACAGCACTTGGCCGAGTTCAAATTCGACGAGGAGAAAAACCTCGGCGACACCATCACAGCAGAAATCTTCTCTGAGGGCGACTTCGTTGACGTTGTCGGCACATCAAAGGGTAAAGGTTTCCAGGGTGTTGTAAAGCGTCACGGTTTTGGTGGCGTAGGACAGGCTACACACGGTCAGGACGACCGTCTTCGTAAGCCAGGTTCTATCGGTGCCTGCTCTTACCCTGCAAAGGTGTTCAAGGGCATGCGCATGGGTGGACACATGGGCAACGAGCGTGTTACAACGCAGAATCTGCGAGTTATTAAGGTTATCCCAGAGAGCAACCTCGTTATCGTAAAGGGCTCTGTTGCAGGATATAATGGTTCAACAGTATTAATCAAGAAGTAAGGTCATGGAAGTAAATGTATTAGACATACAGGGCAAAGAGACAGGCCGCAAGGTGGTTCTGAACGATGCTATCTACGCTATCGAGCCTAACGACCATGTTCTCTACCTCGATGTAAAGCAGTATCTCGGCAATCAGCGCCAGGGTACAGCAAAGGCAAAGGAGCGCAGCGAAATGTCTGGCTCAACACGCAAACTCGGTCGTCAGAAGGGTGGCGGCGGCGCACGTCGTGGTGATATCAACTCACCAGTGCTCGTTGGTGGTGCACGTGTATTCGGCCCACGCCCACGCGATTATCGCACAAAGCTCAATTTAAAAACAAAGCAGCTCGCTCGTAAGAGTGCTCTCTCATAC
This sequence comes from Prevotella sp., assembly GCA_017475005.1. GTDB lineage: Bacteria > Bacteroidota > Bacteroidia > Bacteroidales > Bacteroidaceae > Prevotella. The sequence continues at coordinate 16,210 of JAFVGI010000025.1, forward strand.
AAGGTACAGGAAAATGGTATCGTAGTTGTTGAGGACTTCAACATCCAGACACCAAAGACCAAGGAGATGCTCAATATCATGAAGGCCCTCGGCGTTGATGGTAAGAAGGTACTCTTCCTTATGCCTGAAGAGAACAAGAGTGTATATCTTTCAGCTCGCAACCTGCAGAAGGTAGAGGTGATGGGTGCAGCAATGCTCAACGCCTACAAGGTGATGAATGCTGACACAGTCGTACTCTGCGAGAACGCTGTTAAGAAAATAGAAGAAGTCTTAATCAAGTAAACTTAAAAAGGAGAAACAGATTATGGCATTTATCATTAAGCCCATTGTCACTGAGAAGATGACAAGGATTACAGAAAAGCGGCCAAACCGCTATGGCTTCATCGTTAAGCCAGAGGCCAACAAGATCCAGATTAAGCAGGAGGTTGAGGCTCGCTACAATGTTACAGTAGAAGACGTTAACACTATGAGATATGCTGGTAAGCGCTCAAGCCGTTATACAAAGGCTGGTCTCATCCGTGGTCAGAAGAACGCCTTCAAGAAAGCAATCGTTACTCTTAAAGAGGGCGAGGAAATAGATTTTTACAGCAATATATAATAATAGAAAATGGCAGTACGTAAATTAAAACCAGTTACACCTGGTCAAAGACACAAAGTTATTGGCACGTTCGAGGATATTACTGCATCCGTGCCAGAGAAGTCTCTCGTTTACGGTAAGCGTTCTACTGGTGGTCGAAACAACACCGGTAAGATGACTGTCCGTTACAAGGGCGGTGGTCACAAGAAGAAGTTCCGTATGATCGACTTCAAGCGAGAGAAAGATGGTGTTCCAGCTGTAGTAAAGTCAATAGAGTATGATCCAAACCGTTCGGCTCGTATCGCTCTGTTGTACTATGTTGACGGTGAAAAACGTTACATTATTGCTCCTAACGGACTTCAGGTAGGCGCTACATTGATGTCTGGTGCGGAGGCAGCTCCTGAGGTAGGTAATGCCCTTCCTTTGGCAAGCATCCCAGTAGGTACCGTTATCCACAACATCGAGCTCCGTCCTGGACAGGGCGCTCTGCTCGTACGTTCGGCAGGTAATTTCGCTCAGTTGACTTCTCGTGAAGGCAGTTATTGTGTAATTAAACTCCCTTCAGGCGAAACACGTAAGGTGCTCTCTGCTTGTAAGGCAACAGTAGGAGCAGTAGGCAACTCTGACCATGCTCTTGAGCAGTCAGGTAAGGCAGGACGCTCACGCTGGCTCGGTCGTCGTCCACACAACCGTGGTGTTGTAATGAACCCAGTTGATCACCCAATGGGTGGTGGTGAAGGACGTCAGTCAGGCGGACACCCACGTTCACGTAAGGGCTTGTATGCTAAGGGTCTCAAGACTCGTGCTCCCAAGAAGCAAAGCAATAAGTACATTATAGAAAGAGCTAACAAGAAGTAAACCCACAAATTAAAGAAAAGAAATTATGAGTCGTTCACTTAAAAAGGGTCCATATATCAACGTTTCTCTTGAGAAGAAAATTCTCGCTATGAATGAGAGCGGTAAGAAGAGTGTCGTAAAGACATGGGCCAGAGCTTCTGTAATCTCACCTGATTTCGTGGGTCATACAGTAGCTGTTCATAACGGTAACAAATTCATTCCTGTCTATGTGACGGAGAACATGGTCGGACACAAGTTCGGCGAGTTTGCTCCAACACGTCGTTTCGGCGGACATGCCGGTAACAAGAAATAAGACGGGCTAATCCATTAAAAAGAAAACGAAATGGGAGCAAGAAAACATAACGCTGCTGAAGCTATTAAAGCGGCTAAAAAGAATCAATACTTTGCCAAGCTCGTTGGTGTGCCCTCATCTCCACGCAAGATGCGCTACGTTGTAGACATGATTCGTGGCATGGAGGTAAACAGAGCTCTTGGCGTACTCCGTTTCTCTAAGAAGCAGGCTTCTGCTGACGTTGAGAAACTGTTGCGCTCTGCTATCGCAAACTGGGAGGTCAAGAATGACCGCAAGGCTGAAGATGGCGAGTTGTATATCTCAAAGATCTTTGTTGACGAAGGCGTAACAATGAAGCGTATGCGTCCTGCACCACAGGGACGTGGATATCGTATCCGTAAACGTTCTAATCACGTGACGCTGTTTGTAGACACAAAAACCAATGATGAAAAATAAGTAGTATGGGACAGAAAGTTAATCCAATAGCAAATCGCCTCGGCATCGTCCGTGGCTGGGATTCAAACTGGTTCGGTGGTAAGAGTTTCGGTGAGAATCTCGTAGAGGATCAGAAAATACGTAAGTACCTCAACGAGCGTCTTGCAAAAGCTAGCGTATCACGCATTGTCATCGAGCGCACTTTGAAGCGTGTCACTATTACTATTTGCACAGCCCGTCCGGGTATCGTCATTGGTAAAGGTGGACAAGATGTAGATAAGTTGAAGGAAGAATTGAAGAAACTCTATGGTAAGGAGATTCAAATCAATATCTTCGAAATAAAGAAACCAGATCTCGATGCTAATATCGTTGCAAATTCTATCGCTCGCCAGGTAGAGGGCAAGATAGCATACCGTCGCGCTATTAAGATGGCTATCCAGAATACTATGCGCGCTGGTGCAGAAGGTATCAAGGTTCAGATTTCCGGTCGTTTGAACGGTGCTGAAATCGCACGTTCAGAGATGTTCAAGGAAGGTCGTACACCACTGCATACATTCCGTGCAGATATCGACTACTGCAAGACAGAAGCTCTTACAAAGGTCGGACTCCTCGGTATAAAGGTATGGATTTGCCGTGGTGAGGTTTACGGAAAACGTGATCTCGCACCTAACTTCTCTCAGGAGAAGGCTGGCGGCAACCGTCCTGGCGCAGGTCGTCGCGAAGGTCGTGGTGGAAACCGTAAGAGAAACAATAATCGTTAAAACAAGAAGCTACTATGTTACAGCCAAAAAGAGTAAAATATAGAAGACCGCAAGATGGACGTGGCAATAAAGGCAACGCCCACCGTGGTACACAGCTTGCTTTCGGTTCTTTCGGTATCAAGACCCTTGAACCAAAGTGGATAGATAGCAGACAAATAGAGGCTGCCCGTGTGGCAATCAACCGTAAGATGAACCGTGAAGGTCAGGTGTGGATTCGTATCTTCCCTGATAAACCAATCACAAGAAAGCCTGCGGATGTACGTATGGGTAAAGGTAAGGGTGACCCAGCAGGATGGGTTGCTCCTGTAACACCAGGACGTATCCTCTTTGAGATTGAAGGCGTGCCTTTCGACATCGCAAAAGAGGCTCTCAGACTTGGAGCACAGAAATTGCCTGTTAAAACAAAATTTGTTGTACGTCGTGATTACGACAAAAACGCTTAAACTATGAAGATTAAAGAATTAAAAGAACTTGATGTCAAGGAATTGACAGAGAAGTTGGAGAATGCCGAGTCAGCTCTCGAGACAATGAAGCTGAACCACACAGTGTCTCCCCTCGAGAATCCATCACAGATTAAAGCGGCTCGTCGTGACATCGCACGTATTAAAACAGAGATTCGCTTACGTGAACTTAATAAATAATAATGGTCCAGATGGAAATGCGTAATTTAAGAAAGACAAGACAGGGTGTTGTTACAAGCAACAAGATGGATAAAACCATTGTTATTGCATCCAAGTTCAAGGAAAAGCACCCAATCTATGGTAAGTTTGTGCAGAAGACTAAAAAGTATCATGCACATGATGAGAAGAATGAGGCAAATGTAGGTGATACAGTCCTCATTATGGAGACACGTCCACTCTCCAAGACAAAGAGGTGGAGATTAGTTTCAATAATTGAAAAAGCTAAGTAATTATGATACAGGCAGAATCAAGACTTACAGTATGTGACAACAGCGGTGCACGTGAGGCTCTTTGCATTCGCGTACTTGGTGGTACACGTCGCCGTTATGCAAGTGTTGGTGACACTATCGTCGTTGCTGTCAAGAATGTTATCGCTTCAAGCGATTTAAAGAAAGGTGCAGTATCAAAGGCTCTTATCGTACGTACAAAGAAAGAGATTCGTCGTGCTGATGGTTCATACATCCGTTTCGATGATAACGCTTGTGTACTTCTTAACAATGCTGGTGAATTGCGTGGCAGCCGTATCTTCGGTCCTGTTGCTCGTGAACTCCGTGCAGTTAACATGAAGGTGGTTTCTTTGGCGCCTGAGGTACTTTAGTCTTCACTAACTTCTAAAAAAGTAAAAACAATGAGTAAGTTACATATTAAGAAAGACGATACCGTTATTGTTCTTACCGGTAGAGATAAGGGCAAGAAGGGAAAGGTACAGAAGGTGCTCGTAAAAGAAGAGCGCGCTATCGTCGAGGGTATCAATATGGTATCTAAGAGTCAGAAGCCTTCTGCAAAGAACCCACAAGGTGGTATCGTGAAACAAGAGGCTCCGATTCATATCTCAAACTTGAGCCTTATTGATCCAAAGAGCGGCAAGGCAACTCGTGTTTCTATCAAGCATGAGGGTAAGAATGTAATCCGTATCTCTAAAAAATCAGGGGAGGAAATCAAGTAATGGAAACAGCACAGTTAAAGAAAGTATACAAGGAGACTATCGCTCCTGAGTTGAAGAAGCAGTTCAACTACTCTTCAGCAATGCAGATTCCTGAGCTGAAGAAGATTGTTATCAACATGGGTCTCGGTAATGCTACACAGGATAAGAAGATTATCGATGTAGCTATCAACGAGATTACAACAATTACAGGTCAGAAGGCTGTTGCTACATTCTCTAAGAAGGATATTGCAAACTTCAAGTTGCGTAAGAAGATGCCTATCGGTGTTATGGTTACACTGCGTCGTGAGCGCATGTATGAGTTCCTTGAGAGACTCGTGCGTGTAGCACTGCCACGTATCCGTGACTTCAAGGGTATCCAGTCAAAGCTTGATGGTCGTGGAAACTATACCTTGGGTATTCAGGAGCAGATTATCTTCCCTGAAATCAACATCGATGCAATCGATCGCATACAAGGTATGAATATTACCTTTGTTACAACAGCCAAGACCGACGAGGAAGGTTTCGCTCTTCTCAAGGCTTTTGGTCTGCCATTCAAGAACGCTTAATTATTATAGAATATGGCAAAAGAATCAATGAAAGCTCGCGAGGTAAAGCGTGCTAAAATGGTTGCTAGATATGCTGAGAAGCGTGCAGCTTTGAAGAAGGTAATTGCTACTTCAGAGGATGCTGCAGAACGTTACGAGGCTGCTCGTGCATTGCAGGCTATACCAAAGAATGCCAATCCTATACGCCTACACAACCGTTGTAAGGTAACAGGACGTCCAAAGGGTTATATCCGCCAGTTCGGTATCTCACGTATTCAGTTCCGCGAGATGGCATCAGCTGGTCTTATCCCAGGCGTAAAGAAGGCAAGCTGGTAATAAAATGAAAGAAGTGGGAGAAAAATTCTTCCGTATTATTTAATATTGTCGGGGGCGTCCCGATTAATTAAAACATTATTTAAAATGACAGATCCAATAGCAGATTATCTGACACGACTCAGAAATGCAATCATGGCGAAGCATCGCGTGGTTGAAGTACCTGCGTCAAACCTGAAGAAGGAGATAACAAAGATTCTCTTCGAGAAAGGTTACATCTTGAACTACAAGTTCATTGAAGATGGTCCTCAGGGCTCTATTAAGATTGCCTTGAAGTATGATTCTATCACAAAGCAAAACGCTATCAAGAGTTTGCAGCGTGTCTCAACACCTGGCTTGCGTCAGTATGCCGGTTATAAAGACATGCCGAGAGTAATTAACGGATTGGGCATAGCAATACTGTCCACATCTAAAGGTGTAATGACAGACAAGGAAGCTGCTGAGCAGAAGATTGGCGGCGAGGTCCTTGCTTATGTATATTAATTGGGAGGATTTATTATGTCAAGAATAGGTAAGTTACCAATTATTATCCCTTCAGGTGTTACAGTATCACAGAACGGTGAAATCGTTACTGTTAAAGGTCCTAAGGGCGAACTCACTCAGAAGGTTGATTCATCAATCAAGGTTCTCGTTGAGGATGGTCAGGTAAAATTCGAAATAGACGAAAACAGTCCTGTAGAAGTAAAGCAGAAGCAGGCATTTCATGGTCTTTATCGTTCACTCATCAACAATATGGTTGTAGGTGTTAGTGAAGGTTACAAGAAGACTCTTGAACTCGTAGGTGTCGGCTATCGTGTATCAAACAAGGGCAACCTTATTGAGTTCTCACTCGGTTATACCCACCCAATCTTCATAGAACTTCCAAAAGAAGTTAAGGTGGAGACCAAGTCTGAGCGTAATCAGAATCCGCTACTCATCCTTGAGTGCTGTGACAAGCAGCTCATTGGTATGATTTGTGCAAAGATCCGTTCTTTCCGTAAGCCAGAGCCTTATAAGGGCAAGGGTATCTTGTTCCAGGGCGAGGTTATCCGCAGAAAGTCTGGTAAATCAGCAGCGGCTAAGTAATAATCCTTAAAATATTCTTAACGATTATGAAAACAAAGAAAGTAGAAAGACGAATCAAGATAAAGTATAGAATTCGCAAGAATGTAACTGGTACAGCAGAGCGTCCACGTCTTAGTGTATTCCGCTCTAATAAGCAGATTTACGTTCAGGTTATTAACGATGTTGACGGGCGTACACTGGCTAGCGCTTCATCTATAGGCATGGAAGCAATGCCAAAGATTGAGCAGGCTGCAAAGGTTGGAGCTCTTCTTGCAGAGAAGGCAAAGGCCGCAGGTATCACCACAGTAGTATTTGACCGTAACGGCTACCTCTATCATGGACGCGTAAAGGCACTTGCTGACGCTGCACGTGAAGGTGGTCTTAACTTCTAAACGATATTACAGCAATGGAAAGAGCAAAAATTAACAATGAAGAATTGAAAGAGAAGCTGGTAGCCATCAACCGCGTAACAAAGGTTACGAAGGGTGGTCGTACCTTCACATTCGCTGCTATTGTCGTTGTAGGTGACGGTAATGGTACTATCGGATGGGGACTTGGAAAAGCTGGTGAGGTACAGCAGGCTATCGCTAAAGGTGCAGATTCTGCACGTAAGAATCTGATTAAGGTTCCTGTACTGAAAGGTACAATACCACATGAGGTTGAGTGCAACTTCGGTGGCGCACAGGTATTCCTGAAGCCAGCAGCAGCTGGTACAGGTATGGTTGCCGGTGGTGCTATGCGTGCCGTATTGGAGAGCGCAGGCGTTAATGATGTGTTGGCTAAGTCTAAGGGCTCATCCAATCCTCATAACCTTGTAAAGGCTACTATCAAGGCACTCAGTTTGATGCGCGACGCATATACTGTAGCACATGACCGTGGTATTGACATGAAGAAAGTGTTTAACGGATAAAAAGAAGGAGGATAGAAAATGGCAACAATAAAAATTAAGCAGATTAAAAGCCGTATCGGTGCTTCTGCAGATCAGAAGCGTACCCTTCTTGCACTGGGCTTACATAAGATTTCTCAGGTAATAGAAAAGGAGGATACTCCTTCTGTCCGTGGCATGATTCGCAAGGTACATCACCTTGTAACAGTAGTAGAGTAATAACATATTAAACGACAAAGAATTATGAAATTGAATAATTTGCAGCCAGCTGCCGGTTCAACCCATTCACGTCGTCGTATCGGTCGCGGTCCTGGTTCAGGACTGGGAGGTACCTCTACTCGTGGTCACAAGGGTGCTAAGGCACGTTCTGGTTATAAGAAAAAGATAGGATTCGAAGGTGGTCAGATGCCTCTGCAGCGTCGAGTTCCTAAGTTCGGTTTTAAGAACATCAACCATAAGGAGTATTTTGCTGTAAATCTCTCTACTCTGCAGAAACTGTCAGAGAAGAACGGATGGACAGAAATTGGTATAGCACAGCTTGTTGAAGCAGGTTTGACAAACGGCAAGGAAATGGTAAAGATTCTTGCTAATGGAGAACTTAAGGCTAAACTGACAGTAAAGGCAAATGCTTTCTCTAAGACTGCAGAAGAAGCTATCAAGGCAGTTGGTGGTGAGGCAGTAGTTCTTTAAAGTACCATAACTTCTTTAATTATTTAAAGAAAATATGAAAAAATTCATAGAGACACTGAAGAACTGTTGGAAGGTAGAGGATCTCCGTATCCGTCTTCTCATTACCATCCTCTTTGTCGCTATCTATCGCTTCGGTTCTTTCGTGGTTTTGCCAGGTATTAATCCTGCAAACCTCGAAAAACTGCAGCAGCAGACAGCAGGAGGATTGATGTCACTTCTTGATATGTTCTCTGGTGGTGCATTCTCAAATGCTTCAATCTTTGCATTGGGTATTATGCCATACATCTCTGCATCCATCGTAATGCAGTTGGTGGCAATTGCCGTACCTTCTTTTCAGAAGATGCAGCGTGAGGGTGAGAGCGGAAGGAAGAAGATAATGCAGTATACTCGCTACCTGACAGTAGCTATCCTGCTGTTCCAGGCTCCTTCTTACCTCATGAACTTGAAGATGCAGTCACCTGGCGCACTCGCTTCTGGTCTGTCATGGACAGAATTCATGGTTCCTGCTACTATAATTCTTGCTGCAGGCTCTATGTTTATTCTTTGGCTTGGTGAGCGTATTACTGACAAAGGTGTAGGCAATGGTGTTTCACTGATCATTATGATTGGTATCATCGCTCGTCTTCCACAGGCTTTCATACAGGAAGTAGGTAGCCGTTTCACAGCTATTACAGGTGGTGGTCTTGTGATGTTCATCGCTGAGATTCTTATCCTGTATGCTGTGATATGTGCAGCTATCATGCTGGTACAGGCTGTCCGTAAGGTTCCTGTACAGTATGCTAAGAAGCTTGTCGGAAATCAGCAGATTGGCGGTTCACGTCAGTATATACCTCTGAAGTTGTTCGCAGCTAATGTGATGCCTATCATTTTTGCACAGGCTATCATGTTTATCCCTGCTATCTGCCTTCAGGCATTCGGTGGTGCAAACATGAGCACCTTGGCTCAGGCACTGATGGATACACGCAGTATACCTTATTGTGTGATTTATGTGATATTGATTATTGCGTTCACATATTTCTATACTGCTATCACATTGAATCCAACACAGATGGCAGAGGATATGAAGCGCAACAATGGTTTCATCCCAGGTGTAAAGCCAGGTAAGCCAACAGCAGATTATATCGAAGAGATAATGTCTCGTCTGACACTTCCTGCTTCTTTATTCATTGCTTTTATCGCTATTATGCCAGCTCTTGCAGGTGTGCTGAATGTACAGCAGGGCTTCTCACAGTTCTTTGGTGGTACGTCACTCCTGATCTTGGTTGGTGTGGTTATTGATACACTGCAGCAGATAGAGTCTCATCTGATGATGCGTCATTATGATGGTCTCCTGAACAGCGGTCGTACACGACCACAGAATGGCGTAAGCGCTTATTAATGGCTATCTATTTAAAGACAGAAGAAGAGATATCTTTGATGCGTGCTGCTAACAGGCTCGTTGGCAGCACGCTCGGAGAGCTTGCTAAGATAATAAAGCCCGGTATAAGTACCGGAGAACTTAATAGAGTAGCAGAAGAGTATATACGCGATCATGGTGCAGAGCCAACGTTCCTTGGCTTCCCTAATCCAAGCGGTCCGGCTTTTCCGGCAAGCATATGTTGCTCAGTAAATGAGTGCGTTGTTCATGGAATACCAAGTGATGACCAGATATTAAAAGACGGCGACATCGTATCTGTTGATTGTGGTACATTGCTTAACGGATATAACGGAGATTCTGCATACACCTTCCCAGTGGGGGAGATAAGCGATGAGGTAAGGCAATTATTGCGTACTACGAGGGAAAGCCTTTATCTAGGCATCGAGAAAGCCGTTCATGGCGGTCATGTTGGAGATATCGGAGCAACGGTACAAGATTATTGTGAAGCTCATGGCTATGGTGTGGTAAGAGAACTGTGTGGACATGGTATCGGACGTTCAATGCACGAAGACCCTCAGGTACCTAATTATGGTAAGCACGGTAACGGAACAAAGCTCAAAGCTGGTATGTGCATTGCCATTGAGCCTATGATAACGATGGGTAATCGTGCTGTGTGGATGATGCCTGACAAGTGGAGTATATGCACTCGTGACGGAAAACCGGCAGCTCATTACGAACATACTGTAGCAATATATAAAGGAAAAGCAGAGATACTCTCCTCTTTTGAAGAAATAGAAGAAATCATTAAAATTTGACTTATGGCAAAACAAGCAGCAATAGAGCAAGATGGAACAATCAAGGAAGCATTGAGTAATGCTATGTTTCGTGTTGAACTTGAGAATGGTGTTGAGATTATAGCACACATCTCTGGTAAGATGCGTATGCATTATATAAAGATTCTTCCTGGCGACAAGGTAAAGGTGGAGATGAGTCCATACGATCTTACCAATGGTCGCATATGCTTTAGATATAAATAATCAATATAATTATGAAGACAAGAGCATCAGTAAAGAAGCGCACTCCTGACTGCGTTATCGTACGCCGTAAGGGTCGCTTGTTTGTTATCAACAAAAAGAATCCTAAGTTTAAGACCCGTCAGGGATAAAATTAGGTTAGGGAATCTTTTTGAAGTTAAAAAACATTAAAAATGTTAATGTTAATACACCCAAAGAGTTAAAAAGTTTTCGGGTGAGGTTTTTTTTGTGTACCTTTGCACCTCAAAATCGCTTTAAAACTCAATGAGTTAAGTATTAGCGAGTTATTTATTCACTTAATTAACAATTATGGCAATAAGAATTGTTGGAGTAGATTTGCCCCAGAACAAGCGTGGCGAAATCGCATTGACCTACATTTATGGTATAGGTCGAAGTAGTTCAGCAAAGATATTGGATAAAGCCGGTGTTAACCGCGACACGAAGGTGTGCGATTGGACAGATGATGAGGCTTCCAAGATCCGTGAAATTATCGGTGCTGAATTCAAAGTAGAAGGTGATCTCCGCAGTGAGATTCAGTTGAACATTAAGCGCCTAATGGATATTGGTTGCTATCGTGGAATCCGTCATCGTAATGGTCTTCCTGTTCGTGGTCAGAGTACGAAGAATAACGCTCGTACACGTAAGGGTAAGAAGAAGACTGTTGCTAACAAGAAGAAGGCCACTAAGTAAAGTTTAAAGTTTAAGATTTAAAGTTTAAAGTTATGGCAAAGAAAACAGCAACAAATAAGAAAAGAAACGTAAAAGTTGGTGCTATTGGTCAGCTTCACGTTCATAGTTCTTTCAATAATATCATTGTGAGCCTTGCAAACTCTGAAGGTCAGGTTATCTCTTGGTCATCAGCAGGTAAGATGGGTTTCCGTGGTTCTAAGAAGAACACTCCATACGCAGCACAGATGGCTGCAGAGGATTGTGCGAAGGTAGCTTTCGAGCTTGGTCTTCGCAAGGTAAAGGCATATGTTAAGGGTCCAGGTAATGGTCGTGAGTCTGCTATCCGTGCATGTCACAACAGTGGTATCGAGGTAACAGAGATTATCGACGTAACACCATTACCACATAACGGATGCCGTCCTCCAAAGCGTCGTCGCGTATAATTATAATATAGTATATACATTTTATTTATAGCAAAATGGCTAGATACACAGGTCCGAAATCAAGAATTGACCGTAGGTTTGGCGAGGCCATCCTCGGTAAAGAAAAAGTTTTGTCCAAGAGAAACTTCGCTCCTGGACAGCATGGCAATAACCGTCGTCGTAAGACTTCGGAGTATGGTGTCATGTTGGCGGAGAAGCAGAAGGCCAAGTACACATACGGTGTATTGGAGCGCCAGTTCCGTAATCTGTTTGAGAAAGCTGCAAAGGCTGACGGTATTACTGGTGAGGTATTGTTGCAACTCCTTGAGAGTCGTCTCGACAATGTGGTTTATCGTTTGGGCATTGCTCCAACACGCCGTGCTGCTCGTCAGCTCGTAGGCCACAAGCACATCACTGTTGATGGCGCAGTAGTTAACATTCCTTCATTCCAGGTTAAGCCAGGTATGGTTATTGCAGTTCGTGAGAAGTCAAAGTCACTTGAGGTGATTGCTGATGCTCTTGCAGGTTATAATCATAGCAAGTGTCCATGGTTGGAGTGGGATGACGCTTCTAAGAGCGGTAAGTTCCTCCATCGCCCAGACCGTGCTGACATACAGGAGAATATAAAGGAACAGTTAATAGTTGAGTTGTACTCTAAATAATAAAATAAACTAATGGCGATATTAGCATTTCAAAAACCTGATAAAGTAGTGATGTTGGAGGCTACGGACAATTACGGAAAGTTTGAATTCCGTCCGTTGGAGCCTGGCTTTGGTGTTACCGTAGGAAATGCCTTGCGCCGCATTTTACTTTCATCCCTTGAGGGTTTCGCAATCAACACTATTCGTATTGAAGGTATTGAGCAGGAGTTCTCTTCTGTACCTGGTGTGAAAGAAGATGTGACCAATATCATCTTGAATCTTAAGCAAGTTAGATTCAAGCAAGTAGTAGAAGAATTCGAGAATGAAAAAGTTAGTATCACTGTTGAGAACGCCACAGAGTTCAAGGCTGGTGATATTAATAAGTACCTAACTGGATTTGAAGTGTTAAACCCAGAATTGGTTATTTGTCATATGGATTCAAAGGCTTCTATGCAGCTCACGATTACCGTTAATAAGGGTCGTGGTTATGTGCCTGCTGATGAAAACCGTGATTTCTGTACAGACATCAACTCAATTGCCATTGATTCCATTTACACTCCAATCCGTAACGTGAAGTATTCAGTTGAGCCTACTCGTGTAGAGCAGAAGACTGACTACGACAAACTTATAATAGAAGTTACAACGGACGGTTCCATTCACCCGAAGGATGCCCTCAAAGAGGCAGCAAAGATACTGATTTACCACTTCATGCTCTTCTCTGATGAGAAGATCCAGTTCGAAGATACTGGTGTGGATGTAAATCAGGATTTCGATGAGGAGATACTGCATATGCGTCAGCTCCTCAAGACACGCCTTGTAGATATGAACCTCTCTGTTCGTGCCTTGAATTGCTTGAAGGCAGCCGATGTAGATACACTCGGCGACCTCGTACAGTACAACAAGACCGACCTCTTGAAGTTCCGCAATTTCGGCAAGAAATCGCTTTCAGAGCTTGATGATTTGCTCGAGAGTCTGAATCTGTCGTTTGGTACCGATATATCAAAGTACAAACTTAATCAGGAGGATTTCTGATTACAAAAATTAAAATGTCAAAATGAGACACAATAAAAAATTCAACCATCTCGGTCGTACTGCATCTCATCGTAGTGCTATGCTTGCAAACATGGCAATCTCGCTGATTATGCACAAAAGAATCACTACGACCGTTGCCAAGGCTAAGGCTTTGAAGAAATATGTGGAGCCACTGATTACACGCTCTAAGGAAGATACAACAAACAACCGTCGTGTTGTCTTCTCATACCTGCAGAACAAGTTTGCCATCAAGGAGCTGTTCTCAGTAGTATCAGAGAAGGTAGGCAACCGTCCTGGTGGTTACACACGTATTATAAAGCTCGGCACACGTCAGGGTGACGCTGCAGAGATTTGTTTCATTGAGCTCGTTGACTTCGACGAGGCAATGGCAAAGGCTCCAAAGGCTGCTAAGAAGACACGTCGTGCTGGTAAGAAGGCCGCTGCTCCTGCAGCAGAAGAGGCTCCTAAGGCAGAGGCTGCTGAAGTAGTAGCAGATGCACCTGCAGCAGAGGAAGCTCCTGTAGAAGCTCCAGCAGAGGAGAAAGCAGAAGAGCCAAAGGCAGAGTAATAAAGAGTTAAACTTTATTATAATAGAAAAAGAGACGGTTCCATCAGGAATCGTCTCTTTTTATGTTTTAGCAGTAATGTGACTATCTGTTCTTAGCACATTCGTTGCTGGCTTGGTTTACGTTCATGATGTAGTCACCCAGTTTCTCGCACTCTGAGATGTAGTCAATGTAGTAAACACCCAGCTGATATGGATACTTGCCGGCATTTACATCCTCGAAGTTCTTTCCCTTCAGGTGAGAACGGAAGTTGTTTATCTCGTTCTCGATGTTGCGGGCTTTCAGGTATTGTCCGCCCTGGGTGTCTGGATGGTTAATCATATGCTCCATATTCTCCATTGCACCTTCAACAAGCACCATCATGGCATTGATATGCTCTGTCTGCTCAGGAGTGTATTCCTGCTTGGCATTCTTGCGCCTGCGGTTGATGGTACGTGCCAGATTGTAGCAACTGTCACCGATACTCTCAAGCTCGTCAATCTGTCGCATCATGCGGGTGATGCGGGCCTTTGACTCATCAGAGAGGTGACCCTCGCTGACCTTTGTGAGGTAGTTGGCAATCTCGTTTTCCATGTTGTCGGTAATGTTCTCATACTTCTCTATGCGTGAGAATGTCTTGTTGAAATCCTCATCCTTCGTGATTGTCAGCAGGTCGTTGACAAGACCGAACATCCTGTGACAACGTGTGGCGAAGTTGCTGATTTCCTTCTTTGCCTCAAGAATAGAGAGCTCTGGGGTGTTGAGAATACCGGAAGAGATAAATTTCAGGCGGAACTCGTCCTCCTCCTGGTTGCTGTTCGTAATTATCTTGCATACAAATGCTTCTATCTGCGGTATGAACCATATAAGAATGGCTGTATTGAGAATGTTGAAGGTGGTATGGAATGTTGCCAGTACGAAGGGCAGCAGGGCAGGATTAGGAGCCACAGGGTTATATCCTACCATTCCACATACCATATTGATAAACATACGGAAGATGCACAGTACCCATATTACACCGAAGATATTGAAGAACATGTGTGCAAAAGCCGCACGTCTCGCTTGTGTATTTGCTGTCAGGGCTGCAACGTTAGATGTTACGGTAGTACCAATGTTTTCGCCCATTACAAGCGCTATACCAAGGTATATTGGCAATACTCCCGTAGAACATAGCGTCATGGTAATAGCCATCACGGCAGCAGAACTCTGCACGCATACTGTCATTATACCACCGATAATCAGGAATATAAAGTATGAAAGGTAATTGTCATCAAACGATTGGAAGAAGTCCATCACAGCCGGAATATTCTCGAGATGCATCTCTGTGCCCGTAGCCTTCAAGGTTCCAAGACCTAACAACAAGAAACTGACGCCAAAGAGGAAATCACCGATGATACGCTTGTTCTTGCTGTAGATGAGCAGCAGACCGATGAAGAATGCCGGCCAAACAAAGTCCGTGATGTTGAACGAGAAGCCCGCAGACATTATCCATGCAGTAAACGTTGTACCGATGTTGGCACCCATGATGATGGATATTGACTGTGCCAGTGTCAGCAATCCCGCATTTACGAACGACACTGTCATGACGGTCGTTGCTGTAGATGACTGTACCGCTGCTGTTACGAAAGCACCCGTAAACATACCCGTAAAGCGGTTGGTGGTCATTGCCTGAAGAACGTTACGCAATTGCGAGCCTGCCATCTTCTGCAGAGCCTCACTCATAGACTTCATACCGAACATCAGCAGCGCCAATGAGCCGATAAGTTTGAATATTACCCAGATAGACATAAAGTATATGATTACAGTTTCGCCTGCAAAGATACGATTAAGTTATGAATAATGCAAGAAAATAAGAATTTATTTTTATTTTGTAGCATTATCATGATGAAGTATCTTCAACACCGTTAAAGATACGATTAAGTTATGTAATCGGCTTTGCCGCTTCGCTAGTCGAAGAATAATGCAAGAAAATAAGAATGTTTTTTATTCTGTCAACTTTCCATCCCTTACTAAGGCATTCCACATGGAGTGGCGTGCATCGGGGCTCAGTTTCTCTATCTCCTTGAATAAGCCAGCCATTTCCGTGCGGTTGGTATCGTGTTCAAAAGGGCATACCTCCTCCTGTTTTTCGTAGCCCCTGAGTTCTGCATACCGCTTTATGTCGACTTCCTCCACCATGCACAGAGGTCGTATGATGGCAATGGGCATCTTCCTCATCCTCAGCAGTGCCGGCATAGTGTCAAAGCGTCCTTGGTAGAAGAGATTCATCAAGGTAGTATGCAGCAAGTCGTCCTGGTGGTGTCCCAAGGCAATCTTGTTGCATCCCAGTTCCTGTGCGAGATTGAACATTATCTTGCGCCTGTTCCATGAGCAAAGGAAGCATGCTGGCTTCTGCTTCATGTCCTCGTTATTCTCAAACGATGTCGTCCTGATGTGCAGCTTCACGTTCAGGTCGTTGCAGAAGCGCTCCAGATATTCCGTTGATGTTTTGTATGAAATATTCTCCATCCTCACGTGCAGTGCCTCTACTTGAAAGCGCGGTTGGTCTATTCTGGCACGCTTTGCCAGCATCTCCAGCAGGCACAACGAGTCCTTACCCCCTGAGAGTCCCACCAATACGTGGTCATCATCCTCCAGCAGGTGGTAGGTCACGAAAGCCTTCACAAAGCGTTCGCGGATGCGTTGCTCAAGGCGCTCCTGCTCCGTTTTCTTCATTTCATGAATACCAGATATACGGCAATGATGATAAAGAGGAATGCCAGCGCATGGTTCCAATGCAGGTGCTCACCCTGAAACATCAGGTCGGCAATAATCACGAATACCGTCAGCGAGATACACTCCTGCACCACCTTCAGCTGCACCAGCGAGAATGGTCCGCCATTGCCGATGAAACCGATGCGGTTGGCGGGCACCTGGCAGCAGTATTCAAAGAATGCTATGCCCCACGAAAAGATAATGACGCCAAATAGCGGCCAGTTAGCACTGGTACCTGTCTGCTGCAGCTTCAGGTGTCCATACCATGCTAATGTCATGAAAACGTTGCTCAATATAAGCAACAATATAGTGTAAACTCCGTTCATCTTAATTGATAATTGACAATTGACAGTTAAACTATAATATCTTCAACAGGGATGTTATCCCATGAGAATGCTGGAAGCAAATCTTGTGGTGCAATGGGCGCAGGAGTGGGGGTGAGGCCGGCAAGATGGGCGATTTTACCGATGATATCCTTTGCGCTATGCTGTTTCCTCAGTACTCCCATATTGAGGCTCTTGTCGCGTTTTGACAGCCGTTGTCCCGCTTCGTTTATCAGGAGTGGGAAGTGAATATAGTTTACCTGTGGGAATATTTCCTCTTTCTCAAGGTCTCGCAAGATTCTTGCCATAAAAAGTTGCTGTGGTGTTGACAGTAGCAGGTCTCTGCCTCTTACCACCTCGGTGATGCCCGTCATCAGGTCGTCCACTACGACAACAAGTTGGTAAGCAAAGGCGCCATCCTTTCTTCTTACGATGAAATCGCCTATCTCTGTCGGCAGATGCACCCTGTATGTCCCATAGTGTCCGTCCGTTGTCTCTATTGTTTCGTCAGGCACCCTCATGCGCCATGCCGGAGTGATGCCTTGCGGATAATGCGCCGGACTCATGTTGCGGCAGGTCCCTTTGTAAACCACTCTGCCGTCAGACTCGTGCGGCGCCTGTGTTGCCAGCAAGTCGGCCCGGGAGCAGAAGCAGGGGTATAGCAGCCCGTCCTTACGCAGCAGGTCGAAGTAATGCTCATAAATGTCCTGCCGCTGACTCTGGTATGTCACCTCTCCGTCCCATGTCAGGCCCAGCCATTCCAAGTCGTCCATTATCCTGTCTGCAAACTCCTGTCTGGAGCGGCCAGGATCAATGTCCTCAATGCGCAACACCCATTCTCCTCCCTTGCTCTTTGCTGCCAGCCAAGAGAGAAGGGCAGCATACACATTACCTAAGTGCATGCGACCGGTAGGGGAGGGAGCGAAACGACCGCGCGTCATAACGTAAAGCTTTCTGGTAGCATTTCAGCGAGGGTGAAGACCTTCTGCTCGATAATTTCCTCCGTTTCATCGGTCTTTGCACAGATGATTTGGAAGTCCTGCTGGCAGAATTCCCTCATCACCTGTCGGCATACTCCGCATGGTGTGCAGATGTCCGTTCCCTTGCTGTCTGATGGTGCCCCCACTATCGCTATGGCGGTAAAATCGCCGTATCCATCACTGATAGCCTTTGCAAAAGCAGTGCGTTCGGCACATATACTGGGTGAGAAAGCAGCATTCTCAATGTTACAGCCTTTGAATACCCTGCCGTCAGCACACAACAATGCAGCACCCACGCTGAAGTGGGAATATGGCGCGTAGGCATATCGGCGAGCCTCTAGCGCCTGTGATATTAATTCTTTGTAATCCATTCCAGGGGACAAAATTACGATTATGCGAGCAAAAAACCAAATTTTTATTTGAGTTTTTTCGAATGAGAGTAATTTCAGGCCCACAAAGTGGGAGAAAAGTTACGAGAGACTTATCTAAAAATACGAAAATAGAATAAAATAATAGCGCAAGATGCAAAAACATCTTGCGCTATTATCGTTAACCTTTAACCCTTTATATCCCCAATCCGCCGTCGTAGTGGCTTTCTACGGCTTTTGACTGCTGGATGCGTGAGTTAGGGGCTACGTTATGGGTTACCCAGATGTTACCGCCTATAATAGAATGGTGTCCGATGGTGATGCGGCCTAAGATGCTGGCATTGGAATATACAGTGACATAGTCTTCTATGATAGGATGGCGTGGGACGTTCAGGATGTTGCCCTGCTCATCGTGTTTGAAATTCTTTGAGCCGAGGGTGACGCCCTGATAGAGGGTTACGTGGTTGCCGATGATTGATGTCTCACCGATAACGACACCCGTGCCGTGGTCGATGGCGAAGTATTCTCCTATTTGCGCTCCAGGATGGATGTCGATACCAGTCTTGGAGTGTGCCAATTCTGTGATAATACGCGGTATCACCGGTACTTTCAGCTCGTGCAGCTTGTGCGCAATGCGGTAGTGTGTCATGGCCTGCACTACGGGGTAGCAGAATATCACCTCTCCATAGTTCAGTGCAGCAGGGTCGTTGTCAAACATTGCCTGAACGTCCGTATAAAGCAGTCGTTTTATCTCTGGCAGGGTGTCAATAAACTGCAGTGCCAGTTTGTTTGCCACTTCATATACCTGTTCCTTAGAAGTGAATTTATGGCTATCCTCGCAAAACTGCATACCATGGGCAATCTGTTTTGTCAGTAGTTGCAGCAGCTCCATCATCTTGACGCCGATGAAGTAAGAGCTGATGGTTTCAGTTGACGGGCGCTTGGTGAAGTAGTCGGGGAATATCATGCTTTTCACCAGGCATACTATCTGCTTCACCTGTTCTACGGAGGGTAGGGGAGCGTCTGTCTGCGGCATCATGCTTGTCTCCTGCTCTGTCAGCTTTGACAGCAGGGCAACATTGCGCATCAGTATTTCGTTGGTTTCCTTTTCCATTTGTTTCTTGATTTTTGTTCCTGTGTTCAATCACAGGTGTACTTCTTTTTCAACGATTTCACCGTTGATAATCCTGAATGAATTCAGGTGTACGCCCTCATGCAGGGAGAGGATGGCATAGCGTATTGACGGGTCGTTAGCTAAGCGGATATCCTCCTGTGAAGGACGTGATGGCGATGCAGGGTGGCTATGCCAGTTGGCGAGAATCTTCAAGCCCTTGGAACGGGCATACTTCAATGCTGCAAACTGGTCTTTCGGATTAAACGAGAAATGTTCCGGTGAATGGTCTATATTCTCCATCTCGTAGTTTTCCGTCACGATGTCACCATCTTCTGAGCTAACGCCCAGCAGGTAGCCGCACGTTTCGTTTGGCGCGTCCTGCCGGGCTTGGCTGATCAAGTCATCTATTATGTTTCGTGGTATTTTCATCACTTAATGATTTTTGAGGTCGCAGGCGGCCTGTTCATAGTCAATCAGGTGGTCTATGGTAGGTGTTGTTCCGCAGATAGGACACGAGTCGCGGTGTTTCACGGCAACGGTACGGAACTGCATCGTCTTGGCATCAAAGGTGAGCAGACGATTTGTCAGCAACTCTCCCACACCGGTGAAATACTTCAGCGTCTCGGCTGCCTGAATGGTTCCCAACATACCAGCGATGGCTCCCAGCACTCCTGCCTGCGAACAGGTCGGTACTGCTCCTGCTGGCGGCGGCTCCTTGAACATACATCTGTAGCAGGCAGTGCCCGGCAGGTGTGTGAAGGTCTGTCCGTTGAAGCGTAATATTCCTCCGTGGGAGAAGGGCTTTCCTGCCATCACACAGGCATCATTGATGAGGAATTTTACGGGGAAATTGTCAGTGCCGTCAACGATGAAATCGTAGTTTTTTATGATGTCGAGGGCATTGGTAGAATCGAGGAACTCATAATATGTCTCCACCTTTACATCGGGGTTTATGGCCTCTATCTTCTCCTTTGCGCTCTTCACCTTCGGCACTCCCACATCCTTTGTGAAGTGTATCACCTGTCGTTGCAGATTACTAAGATCTACAACGTCGGCATCCACGATACCTATCGTGCCGATACCCGCAGCGGCGAGGTATAGAGACACAGGGGCACCCAGCCCGCCAGCACCCACAACGAGCACTCGGGCGTTCATAATCTTCTCCTGTCCCTCCACGCCAACGTCTTGTAGCAGGATGTGACGTGAATAACGCTTAATCTGTTCTTCTGTGAAGTCAATCATAACTTTAAATTCTAAACTCTAAACTTTAAACTTTAAAAGAGCCTCCTCCCATGAAGTACAGAAAATCCACGGCGTCGCCTTCCTTTATCGTCACACCGTCCCACTCGTCGCGGTCAACGAAGTCATCATTCACCTGTACGCTAACCATTTCTGGCTGCTGTACGTCATTCTTTCGTATCAATTCTGTAAGGCTGATAGGCAGTTGCACCTCCTGTGCCTCACCATTTACTATTATCTTTGCCATAGTTTATCTTCCTATAATCTTTTTTACAGCAATTACTAATTTATCAACATCTTCGCGAGTGTTATACAAAGCAAATGTAGGACGTACACTCATCTCGTATCCCAAGGCACGCAGGGCGGGTTGTGCGCAGTGGTGACCGGCACGCACGGCGATGCCCTCTTTGTCGAGCAGTGTACCTACCTCTGGCACTGGTATGCCATCGAGGACGAAGCTTACTACCGAAACGCGGTTCTTTGAATTGCCAATGAGCGTCAAGCCCGGAATTTGTCCCAGCTGTTCGCGTGCATACTCTGTGAGCTGGTGCTCATGATGCTCAATATTACGGATGCCGAGATGGTTCACGTAATCGAGTGCCGTTCCCAAACCGATGGCATCAGCCACATTTGGTGTGCCAGCCTCGAAACGTGCCGGTGGCTCGTTATACTCTGTGCGTTCGATGGTCACATCCTTAATCATGTTACCACCACCTTGCCACGGCTGCATCTTGTCGAGCAACTCTTTGCGACCATATACTACACCGATGCCGTTAGGACCGTAAATCTTGTGGCCGCTGAATACGAAGAAGTCAGCGCCCAGCTTCTGAACGTCAACAGGTGTGTGGGCAATGGACTGCGCTCCGTCTATCAATACCGGGATATGGTGAGAGTGAGCAATGTCGATGATGCGTTGCACATCGTTGATAGTGCCGAAGGTATTGTTTACGTGTCCTACAGAGACGAATCGTGTACGAGGTGTTATGAGGCGTTCAAATTCCGAAAGAATAAGGTCTCCGTTCTGGTCCGTCGGAATAGCCCTCAGCGTAGCACCGCGTTCCTGACATACACGCTGCCAAGGCACAATGTTTGCGTGGTGGTCCAGTTCAGATACTATCACTTCGTCGCCAGATGTCAGGAATTGTCTTCCGTAAGCCTGTGCCACCAGGTTAATGCCCTCTGTAGTACCTCGCACGAAGATTATCTCCTCGCTTGTTGCGGCATTGATGAAGCGCTGCACCTTCTCACGTGCCTCTTCATAAGCATCTGTAGCACGCGCTGCCAGAGTGTGTGCCCCGCGATGTATGTTGGAGTTGTACGTGCGATAGTAATCAGAAATCTTGTCGATTACCTGATTAGGCTTTTGCGTTGTCGCACCATTATCCAACCACACGAGGTCGTGGCCATTCACCTTCTGCTGCAATACTGGGAAGTCGCGCTTTATCTGGTCGGAGTTCAGAGTGTCTGCCTCTTCGTAGTGCAGATTCTCCAGCTTGTGAGTCTCAGGAATGCCGACGCCGAACGGTTCGCTGTTCTCTATTGCAGAGAGGTTCAGCTCTTCGTCAGGCAAGGGGAATAACTCCTTGCGCTGTTCCTGAAATTCTTCCGGACAGTATTTTTGTGCTACTTCACGGAGCAAGGCGAAGCCAGGACCTTCTATGCCGTAGTTGTTTATATTCTGTAAGTCTATCATTTTTCTACCTTATTCCTGTGCTGATAGTCATGATAATAACCCACCTCTACATTCTCGAGTACAGCGATAGCATCGTCGGTGAGAGAGGCCAGTGAGAAATATTTTGTGAGTAGATAGGAAGCGACTCCAAACTTATCAAGTCCCATCAGGCGTGCGCTCAGTGATGGAGCAATCTCTCCTGGTATGCCGCTCTGGTGCAAACCAACGACGCCTTGGTTCTTTTCACCCACACGAACGAGGATAATCTTTGTCGTGCCGACGCCGCGACCGGTAAGATACTGTCCTTCTACCTCTACTTTGTCAGAAGGAATCAGAGGTACTCCGCGCCACAGCACTACTTTTGTTCCAAAGAGGTCGGTAGTAACAGGAGGCACTCCGCGCCAGGTACATTCGCGTTCAAAGGCAGCGATAGCGCGTGGGTGAGCAATGAAGAAAGCCGGCTCTTTCCATACGAGTGAGAGCAGTTCGTCAAGGTCGTCAGGTGTTGGTGCTCCATAGCGCGTGGTAATACGATAAGCAGGATTGGCAGACGCCAGCAAGCCGAACTGCTTATTGTTGATGAGCTCCCATTCCTGACGTTCCTTGATGCTTTCTATTGACAGACGCAGTTGCTCTTCCAACTGGTTGTAAGGGTTGTTGTAGAGGTCGCTGACGCGAGTATGTACACGTACTACTGTCTGCAGGGTGTTCAGCCCATACTCTGTCGGATTCTCTTCGTAGTCGATGTATGTCTCTGGTATGATGTTGTCCTCTTCGTGACCAGATACCAGGTCGATGTGCTTCTCGCCATTGTCGTTTACTGAAGCCTTCAGGCGCAGCTGTTTGTCAACGGCTTTGTTGAATGTCTCGCGGAAGTCAGGTACCTCGTTGATGAACTTTACCAGCTCCTTCAACTTTAAACCGAGGAATACCGTAGGTGTAATGGCACGTACAGAAACTGTTGATTTTTGTTCGTCAAGCAGGTCTGCTTCGCCAAAGTATTCACCGTCACCCAGCAAAGCTATCCGCAGGTCTTCGCCGTGAGAGCCTTTGCTGATGACTTCAGCCTGTCCGCTGGCAACGATGAAGAAACGCTGTTTGTCCTTGCCCTCTTCTACGAAGTATTTGTCAACATCCACTTCCTTTGTTTCGAAAGAGCTTACCAGACGATTCAGTATCTCGTCATCAAACTCCGAGAATAGTGGAATAGCCTTCAGGTTCTTTGCTGTGAATGATGGTACGCCGTTTACATACTGTATTGGCAGACGGTCGTTCTTACGCAGTTCTACCCTTGTGCGGTTTACGCGGAAAGTACCGCCGCTTACTTGTACCCAAGGCAAAAGTTTTAACAGCAGTCTTGGGGTGATGGAACCCATCTGTGGGGCGGTTTTGGTAGTGGTAGCCAGTCTTCTGGCAGTAGCAGTGGTCACACTGCGCTGTAAATTTGAATCAGCCATAATTGTTTTGTGTTTTGTTAAAAAGTTAATAAAAATATTATCTAACTATGTTCGTCTTTGCTCTTATCTTTCTATCACGACCTTGTGGGTGGAGCCTTCTACGTGCTCAACAGAAAGGACGTTGTAGCCCTGTTCCTTGGCATTGCGTGGCACGTTGTCCAACGGTTCGCCCTCACTCAGCAGCACCTCCAGGATGTCCCCCGGTTGCAACTTCGACAGTTCAATCTTTGTCTTCACGAAGGTCATAGGGCAATGTTCCTTCGTAATGTCTAATACTTTTGTTGCCATCTTTTATTTAATTGAAAATTGAGAATTGAGAATTGAAAATTATTTTTCATTCTTAAATAAATAGTGTTTGGCCTCCTTCGCTGAGGTTTAGGAATGATGCTACTCCCAGCACATCCTTCACCTCTGGTATGAAGTCCTCCTTCTTCAACCCCAGCACATGCATTGCCATCTCGCATGCGTATAGGTTGATTCCTAGCACCTTTGCTGCTTCTACCAGTTCCTCCAAGGTCGCCACGTTATTCTTACGCATCAGGGAGCGGAATATCTTTGGCCCTGCTCCAAGGAAGTTAAAACGGCTTGTAGGAGTGACGTTGAGACCACCCATCATAAAGCCGAAAATCTTTGTCAGCCAGTTGCCACCAGTGAAGCTGCGCCCTTGCTTCTGCTTTATGGCATCGAGCCCCCAGAAGGTAAAGAAGATATTTACCTCATAACCCACTGCTGCAGCGCCCGTTGCAAGTGTAAATACAGCTGTCAGCTTGTCAAAATCACCGCTGAAAGCGATAATACTAAGTTTTCTATTGTCTGCCATCTTTTATTTAATTCTTAATTCTTAATTCATAATTATCCCACCGCTTGTTTAATGTCCTCCAAAAGGTCCTCTGGTGCTTCCAGTCCTACGGACAGGCGTATTGTTGTCTGCCTTACATCCATCTGCACCAGCTGTCTTTCTGGGAAGAGTCCGAAGATTGTTGATGCCGGATGTATCGCTAATGTCCTGCTGTCAAAGAGGTTTGTGGCACGATGTATCAGTTTCAGGTTGTTGAGGAACCTAAAGCATTCCTCTTTCGATGCGAGATCTATGGTGAGCATTGCTCCTGCCGTCTTTCCGAACTGTCGCTGTGCCAAATTGTGAAAAGGATTGTCGGGCAATCCTACATAGTTCACATTCGTTATTCCTGGCACCTCTCTCAGCGCCTCTGCAAGCCATTGCGCATTAGCGGCCTGTCGCTGGTAGCGCACGTCGAGAGTCTCCAATCCTAACGTCTGCATATAAGCTGTTTGCGGCGTCATATAAACACCTAAGTTTATAAGGAGGTCATACTTCACGAATTTGTTTATAAGCGGAAAAGTGCCGTAGTCTATTATCAGTCCTCCCAACGATGTACCGCCGCCAGAGATGTATTTTGTACTTGATACCACCTCGATATCCACTCCGAAATCTTTTAGGGAAGTCTCTGTAAATGGTATTATCGTAGAGTCTGCTATTACAGGCACACCCTTCTTGTGTGCTATGTCGGCTATCCCTTTGAGGTCTGCCACCTCCAGTTGTGGATTTGTTATTATCTCCAGATAAACGCATGCCGTATTCTCGTCTATGGCATCTTCTACCGCCTGCAGGTCTGTCAGGTCGCGCAGCTTTGGTTTTACTCCCATTCGCAGCAGCGAACCGCTGATGAGGGCCAGCGTATTACCAAAGAGGTGGTGAGAGGTGACGATGTTCTTTCCCTGTGCTGATACTGCCAGCAATACCGTGCTGATGGCCGCCATACCTGAGTTTACTGCTGTTACATGTTCCGCTTCCGTCAAAGCCTTCACACGTTGCTCGAACTGTGTCACGGTAGGGTTTGCTATTCTTGCATAATCGGGCGCCTTGATGCGATTGCAGAAGGCATCGCTCATGGTTTGTGCATCATCAAACTCGAATGACACATTACTATATATAGGTACCGCTAGCGACCCGTAAACATCGGGACGAACATAAGGCGTGTGTATGGCAATCGTCTGTTTCTTCATCTTTTTTATTGAATTCCGAGTGACTTCGCACTTGGATCTAAATCTGGGTGCAAAGTTACAGCAATTTAGGTATATCTTCCAAATTTGTACAAAAATTCAGAAGATACACCTATATATGCTATAAAAATATTATGATTATTCTAAATCGCCCTCAAAAAAACGACGCTTTTAGAATATTATTCTTGAAACTTGCTCAGAATTGCCGGAATTGAAAGGTTTTTTGCCTTTATCTGGGTTATTCGGTAGTTAGGTAGCCGATGTGCAGGTTGCCTTTTGACAGCAGTTTCTTGAGGTGAGCCTTGAGCGATGCGGGGGTTACCTGACTGACGTATATCATGCCGACACCTTCTGTCACGATGCCGTTAAGCTCCTGCGTCAGGTAGTTGCGGCGACGGGTATATTCATTTCCCTTATAGTTGGCATTCGCCCTTGCGTACGTCTTAAGATAGCTTTCTATCAGCTCCCAAGTGATGAGGTTGCCCTCTGCCATCTGCTTCACTATCTGCTCCACATCTTTTGTGATGCGTTCGCGCTGGGTGGGGTTGCAGGCAAAGGAGATGGTAATTTTCATGTGTGGTATTGGCAGCAGTGCATCTTCCATCAGAACCTGGGGGGTATAGACATCACTATGCTGCACACGCAGCGTCTGGACAAGCAGGTTGGCAAGCACGCCCTTCAGCACTTCGTTGTGGGCATGTGTCTGCTGCGTATATTCAAAACCTTTCTCCCAAGTGTAGAACAGTGTGGCCTGAGAAATTGGGGCAGGGGTTTCAATCTTCTCTACCATTACGGTATTCTGTGTCTTGTAATGGTCAGCAGGCCACGTCAGGCGTTTCACGCGTTCGGGTTTCGATGGCAGGGCACCGATATATTTCAGGATATATGGCATGATGCTGTCGGTATCTACATCACCCTGTACCACCATCACGGAGCCGTTGTAGTTAGAGAAGTAATCCTTCACCAGTTCACGCAAGTGGTCAACGTTGTACGAAGCGATTTCATCTGTCGATGGTGGCATCAGACGTTTTGTCTCTGCATTCGTCATCAGTCTTACCTTCAATGCCGACTGCGCCAAAGGACTTGATGTGGTGATGGCCGATGCCAGCAGTTTCTGCTTCTGCTCGGCAAACTCCACGGAGTCCACCTCGGTTGAGGTCAGCGACTTGTAAAACATCTTCAGCGTACACTCCACCCTAAAGGCATTTAGGCTGTCGCCTGGTATCCACCGAGCCGAGTGGTCGTAGCTGTCGTCAAAGCCCTCTACATTGATTGTCGTCGCTCCATTCCAGCATTCGTATTTCCTGATGCAGCTGCCCAGCATATCGTGGTAGTGGATGTCATCATCGTTGAGCGCAGAAAAGCCCTGTGGACGACGAATCATGAAGTTTATCATGTCAGCATCAGTCTTCTGTTTCATGAACACTACTTTTATGCCGTTGGACAACATCACCTCGCTGATGCTGTCGTTGAGCACCTTCTGGCTGACGATAGTGCCTGGAATGGTGGGGATGTCGAGGCTGTCCACATTGATACGCTCCAGTTTCTTTGCCTCTTCCACCTCTATTTCTGACAATTCCTCGTCGGTCATCTGCTTCACACGTTGCCACATGGTTTCCACTTCTTCTTTCTTAGGCAATGTTGTGCTGTCGGTCATCATTACGCCTATCAGCATATTGCGTCCGCTGGTCATGCGGCGGAACTCCTCACGCAACTCGTCAGCAGTGATATTGTTCTTTATATGGCGCTCAGCAAGCTGGCGTGCCATGTCTGATATGATGGGTTCGCCCCAGAAGAAGTTATTGAAACATCTGTTGACATAGTCTGAACTTCTGACGTTATTATTTTTTTTCGCAAACGCTGTATCAGCAAGGATGATGGCAGTAGAGTCGGCATTGTATTCAGGGTCGGTAAAGCTGTGGTTCTGTTTCCAATATTTATCGCCAAACCCTTTACGGCGAATCACCTCCACCTGCTTCGCCATCAGCTCCAGTGTGCGAAGCCATTGATTAGCACGAGGTGCTGACAGGTCAAATATCCATAGCTTGTTATTAAGGTCGGCAAGGTCTAATCTTGTAACGTCACCGCTGATAATATCTGTATATTTCGCCTTGAGACTGTTGAGTTTCTTGTCCATCGCCCTCTTTATCTCGTCGCGAAGTATGGTGGTCTTCATGCCACCTACCGTGTTAAGCTGTGCCAATGGGTCTTTGGGTGTTCTCATTATCAGTCCGATGGAACAGTAGGCTTGTTGCTTGTGAGCATTCAGCAGTATTTTCGGCGTTTCTGTATCTGGAATTGCCGATGGGGTAGGTGGTATGGTTTTGCCACGCTTACGGTCGCCAAACATCTTCTTTACCTTCTTCACCATCTGGTTGGGGTCGAAGTCGCCTACCACCACTACGGCTTGGTTCTGGGGTTGGTACCAGCGGTCGTAGAAGTCGCGCACCAACTGCTGCGAGCAGTTTTTCACAATGTTCATGTCGCCAATGGGCGTGCGATTAGCGTATATAGAGTTGCCATAGATATCTTTCTGCAACTGATCTGCAAAGGATATGATGTTTCTGGCTCGCCATTCCTCCACTACAACATTATGTTCGCTCTCTACGTCCTTGGCGTCGATAATAGCATCACCGGCCCAATCGCGAAGCAACAGCAGGCATGAGTCCATCAACAGCGTGTTATCTACGGGAATGGCATTTAGCAGATAGCGCACCGTCTCAAAACCTGTAAAGGCATTGGTATCGTGGCCGAACTGCAGGCCGTTGCGGCGGAAGAAATTTATCACGCTGCCGGGGAAATGTTTCGTGCCTTTAAACATCATGTGTTCCGTGAAGTGGGCGATACCACGCTCATTGTCCTGCTCTACGACAGAGCCAGCCTTCACCAACAGGTAAAAGAATGCCTGCTTTGCGGGATTGTTGCTCTTGCACACATAATATGTCAGTCCGTTCGACAGCACGCCTTTGCGCACTGCGGTGTCTTCGGGAATTACTTGTTTGTCAATTTCTGCCAGATTCAGGCCTTTTAATTCCTGCGAAAAGGCGGGGATACAGAATGCTGCCAGCCACAGCATCAATAAGAAATTTGTGAGTGTTTGTTTCATTTTGCTTGTCCTGCTAAGATTCTGCCACGTCAGACTTCTTTTGACGAGAAGAAATCTGGTTTTTCTGCTATCAGTTCCTCAAACGAAGAACATCTCAGTTGGCCTTCATCCATCATCCATGCAAGGTCACCAAAGCGCTTTGCATGGTCTATGTCGTGTGTGGAAAGTAATATCGCCTTGTTCAAATCTCTCGCTACCTGTGTCAGCAACCCGAACATGCGGCGCTTGCTGGGGTAATCGAGGAAAGCCGTCGGTTCGTCGAGTAGTATCACGGGCGTCTGTTGCGCTATGGCCTTTGCTATCATCACCTTCTGGCGTTCACCGTCTGATATCTCCGTAATCCTTCGGTTAATAAATGCCGAAGTTCCCGAATGACCATTTTCTGTTTCGCTGATGCCCACCATGTCGAGGCTTTCCTTAATAATCCGCTTGTCTTCGTCAGACAGACGTCCCCAAAATCCCGTGTAGGGGCTACGACCCATTGCCACGACATCCCACACCGTCATACCACGGGCCTCTTCGTTATGTGTCAGCACGATGCTGATTTTCCGCGATTTCTCTGATGCTGTCAGGGCATTCAGGTTGTCATTGCCAATAAGGACGTCTCCGCCTAACGGTGGCAGAAAGCCGCACATGGTGCGCAGCAAGGTACTCTTGCCGCAACCGTTAACACCCAGAAGACATGTCAGTTTGCCGCTCTGCAACTCCGCAGAAACGTCAGTGGCAATAACGTTGCCTTTATATCCAATAGTAAGATTCTGTAGTCGTAACATCAAACTTTAACCGTTACACAATCGGCAGCGAGGTGCCGTTGATTTTCTGGTAGAAGTCGAGGGCAAAGACATCTGTCATGCCAGAGATGAAGTCGAGAACTGCCATAATGCGTGTCTCGAGGTCTGGTGCATTGATCTCGTACTGGCTGCTGACCCTCATGAGCAGCTGCTTTGAATAGTATCTGTCGGGATGGAGGATAGCTTCCACCATCTTCGTCATCAGCGTCTCGATAATGCTATAACCACCAAGTTCTATATCGAGGACGGACTTGGACTTGTAGATACGCTTGACGGCTACCTCTGTACACTTTATGTAGGCATCACGCTGACGAGGGCTGATGTGTTCGATGAGACTACCCTTGAAGGTGCCGTTCATTATTGCCTCCTCGTTGTCGAGGAATGTCTTGACACATTCGTTCTCCAACTTGCCAATGACGCTGGCACGCAGATAGACGACCTGTTCGTTGATGTCGCTTATCTTTTCACGTTCGATACGCTCACGGATGCTCTGCTGCACCTCTTCATCGAAGAAGGCGTACAGCAGGGAGAGAGTCTCATCGTCAGAAAGAAGTTTCAGTTTGTGGGCATCTTCGATATCCATTATCTCATAGCAGATATCGTCGGCTGCCTCTACGAGATATACCAACGGATGGCGTCCTACCATACCCAGTTCGTTGCATATCTTATTGAAGGTTGCTGCCTCGCTGGAGAAATATCCGAACTTAGGATGCTCCGGAGTAGCCTCTGTAGAAGGGTAGGGGTATTTCACTACGCTGGCAAGCGTGGTGTATGTCATAGCGAAGCCACCTTCGCGACGCCCTTGAAAGCGGTGGGTGAGAAGGCGGAAAGCGTTGGCATTACCCTCAAAATGGGTAATATCGCTCCATACCTCCGGTGAAATCATTTCCTTCAAGATATTGCCGGGTCCTTCGGTGAAAAATGTCTGTATGGCTTTCTCACCAGAGTGTCCGAATGGCGGATTACCCATATCGTGTGCCAGACATGCTGTTGCCACTATGGTGCCGAGGCCGTTACCACGGTTGATGTCATTGCCTAACGACATTCCCACAGAAGCCACCTCGAGAGAGTGGGTGAGGCGGTTGTGGACAAAGACACTGCCCGGAAGCGGAAAGACCTGCGTCTTATTCTGCATCCTGCGGAAGGGAGCCGAGAAGATGAGACGGTCGTAGTCGCGTTTGAATTCAGAGCGGTCATCGCGGCGTTCCGTATGTCTCAGCTCCTGACCAAGACGCTTTTGCGATATGAGTTGTTCCCAGTTCACGCGGTATAGATGTGGTTGTTGAGATTTTCGAGCTGTGAACGTGTGCGATAAGCGGCAGGAGTATTCTCAACAGCGAGGATGAGGTCATCGTCATCGAGGTCTTCGGTAGAGAAGACGAAGAGTTTGTGAGCCCTCTTCTTCAGCGAGTTGCTGCCATCGCTGCCATAATACTTCTCGAGACGCTCCTGCATGCGCTGACGACGTTCTGCCTCTTCAGCTTCCTTGGCAAGCTCCTCTGGAGTCTTCTTGCTGCGGACGCGGTCGGCAAGAGCTTCATTGATGTCGGCAATGCCAAAGCCCGTAGCGAGGATGGTAATCTTGACCTTCTCGCCCAAAGACGGGTCGTTGGCAGTACCCCACTTGAGTTCGAAGTCGGGGCCGAACTGATCCATGAAATCGTTGATGTCATTCATCTCATCCATCATGAGACCCTTGTTCTCGGCATCATCACCACGGAAAGAGAGTGAGAGAAGTATCTTCTTGGAGTTAAAGATATCGTTATCGTTGAGCAATGGAGAGTGTAGGGCATCGGCAATAGCCTTCTTGACACGTCCGTCACCTTCACCATAACCTGTTGACATGATAGCCACGCCACCATCCTTCAGAACGGTTTTGACATCGTTGAAGTCAAGGTTTATGGTACCATGCACGGTGATAATCTCCGCAATACTCTTTGCTGCTACGGAAAGGGTGTCGTCTGCCTTTGCAAAAGCTTCCATCATAGACAGCTCACCATAGATGGAGCGCAGACGCTCATTGTTTATTACAAGGAGGGCATCGACATTCTTTGCCATCTCCTCAACACCATCGAGAGCCTGATTGATTTTGCGGGCACCTTCAAACTTGAAAGGAATCGTCACAATACCCACTGTAAGGATATCGAGGGCACGGCTTTCGCGAGCTATGACAGGTGCAGCACCCGTACCGGTGCCACCACCCATGCCGGCAGTGATGAATGCCATGCGAGTACCATCGTTGAGCATGTCGCGAATCTGCTCAATACTCTCTTCGGCAGCATTGCGAGCCCTCTCAGGACGGTTGCCGGCACCAAGGCCTTCCTTACCTAACTGCAGATGGATGGGCACAGGAGAGTCTGCCAGTGCCTGGGCATCTGTATTACATAGAACAAAGGATACATCGTGTACTCCCTCGCGATACATGTGGTTTACTGCATTACCACCACCACCACCAACGCCAATAACTTTGATGATGCTCTTATTCTGGGTCACAGGACCGAAATCAATAATGTCTGTCATAGTTGCTTATTCTTCTGGGTTAGTGAGTGCTTGAATCCAACGGGAAATCTTTGTGCCAAGAGAGTCTTTGTTCTGTTTCTCTTGCGCTTGCTTGTCTCTGTATTGTTGTATCAGGCGGTCCTCCTCTGTAATAGGCTCCTCCTTCTTCTCTACTTCTTTCTTTGGTTCTTCCTTCTGCTTTATTTCAATATTAGTGCCAGCATTGTCGAAGGTCTGGAATCCTGATAGAGGAGTTGTCTGCTCAGGAGCCTTCTTTTCTTCTGTGGCAGGAGCGGCCGTAGGAGTATCAAACATATCAGTATTAGCCCTTGGTGCTGCTGCATCAGCCCAGCAGTTCTGGTCGCCCTTGGCAAGGATACCGACAAGAGTGTTCTGGGTGAAAGAGGTTGGCACAATAGGCTGTGGAGTAAAGGCCTCGTTGGTATCTTTAGCAATACGTATCTGCTCAACACTAGTAATCTTGCGGAAAGCCTGAGAGATGTTCTTCATCTGCGCACCACCGCCAGTAAGAACGATGCCACCGAGCAGCTTCTCAGCAAACTCTGCAGGAACCTGATTCCATGCATTGGTGACAATCTCGTCAACGCGAGCCTCTACAAGGTCGATAACCTTTACGGCAGAAACAGAGATAGAAGGAGAGAGATTGAATTGCTCTTCGCCATCGACTTCATTTTCCGGAGTGAAAGCAGAAGCATACTTTGTCTTTATCTTTTCTGCATCCTGCTCTTCGAGCTGCAGAGCACAAAGGTCTTTCGTGATGCTGTTGCCACCAAGAGGAATTACTGCAATGTGGCGTACTATATTCTTGTAATATACAACGACAGTTGTTGTGTCAGCTCCCAGGTCAACGAGCATACATCCGCTACGCTTCTCGGTAGGTGTCAGTACCACGTCTGCTAATGCAGTAGGAGCGAGGTAAATATCAGCTATCTTCACATCTGCATTTGCGAAGCACTTCAGCAGATTCTGATAGTGGCGCTTGTTCTGCAGGATGTTAAGGAAGTTACCTTCCAGACGTGAACAAGGTATGCCGACAGGGTCTGTCTGCATGAGGTTATCTGCGCGATATTCCTGAACATGAACATCAAGAACCTCCTTGTCACTATACTCTGTAGCGCGGTTCTCGTCCATCATTTCAACAATGAGCTGCTGAGAAACTATACCACCCTCAGTACCTGGCATGTCGCAGAACAACAGGTTGTGATGAGAGTGGATAGATTGTCCGCCAATGCCGACGAAAACCTGTTTTATGCCTGTCTTTAACTGAGCGCGAAGGCGCTGAATGATGTTGCTGATGGCCTGGGTAGTCTTATCAATGTTATATACTACACCCTTCCTGATGCATTGGGTAGCATCTTCTTCGGAAAGAGCAAGAACACTGATAGTACCGTCAGGATTCTTCTTACCTGCAATACCGCGGATTTTTGTTGAACCAAGTTCAATGGCTACAATGAAGTTCTTCG
The DNA here is from genome assembly GCA_017475005.1 of Prevotella sp. Classification (GTDB taxonomy): domain Bacteria; phylum Bacteroidota; class Bacteroidia; order Bacteroidales; family Bacteroidaceae; genus Prevotella. The sequence continues at coordinate 49,724 of JAFVGI010000025.1, forward strand.
TTGACATATTATCTGATTATTATATTCAAGATTGATATAATTGTATATTTCGTTGAGATTATTGGCAGTGTCCTTTGGGACAGCACCATTGAGCGTCTGTGGCACGTAACGATAGAAAAGCTCTAGGCGAGAGAGTTGATGTTTCAGGTAGTTGTTTAATTCCTCATTCCTCTTGCTTGGGCTTAATGATTTATTTATTTTTGGCATACGTCCGATGTTTACTACGTGCTCGGCATTACGTGGAACCAATTCAACATGAAGGTCAGGAGTTACGTTTATCTGCTCTATCTCCTTGCTCCACAACTCATCCTCCATAAGATAGCGTGCTATGACACTTATATATTGCGTAGCGTACTGCTTGCTGATGTTACCAGTAGCAATCATGAGGTTGCTAATATATTGTGAATTGGGCATTATGCCGCCGTTGTCATCGATGTAATAGTCTTGGTTATTCGCATTCTTGATGCGTACCAATGGGGTGCGTTGAGTGACAATGATGGTAGCATGTCCGTCTTGGGAAATGCTGCATTGGGCTTTGTTGACGAAAGGCATACGCTTCAGTTCCTCTTCTATCATGCGTGGATTGGCAATGGTAAGAGGCTGCCCCAAAGGGTATATATCATGCTTCTTGAGAAGCCGCTGAATCTCCTGTTGGGAAAGGAAGCCATTGGTATTATCGTCGGCTATCTGGATGGTTACCTTGTTGCAGCGAGGAGTAAGGGGGGCAACCTTGTTCCATGCCGTCATAGCCATTACCAGATAGGCACCAATGAAAATGTCGGATAATATGAAGAATATCTTTTTCATCAACGTGTTTCGATGATTTTTGTTATTTCCGGAACATAGTTGTCAAGGTCGCCAGCACCGAGGATGACCAGAACGTCGGTATCGTGGGACTTGATGAAATCCAATACCTCATCCTTCTTAATCATCTGCTTCTTCACGCCTGGTGCCAGACAATCGTAAATAAGTTGTGAGGTGACACCCGGAATGGGTTGCTCACGAGCCGGATAGATGTCACACAGTATTACTTCGTCGAGTTGTGAGAGAGCAGCAGCGAAATCTTTGTAGAAATCGCGGGTGCGGGTATATAGATGAGGCTGGAAGATAGCCGTAATGGTACGGTTGTTATACACCTGCTTGAGACTTTTGGCACTTTGGAATATCTCTTTTGGATGATGAGCATAGTCGGAAATAACTACGTGTTTATCATTGCGCAGAGCAAAGTCGAAACGTCTGTCAACTCCTTTGTACGTCTCCATACCGTAACGCAGTTCATCGGCAGTGCAGCCATTGAGCTGTGCCATTGCCATAGCGCCAATACCATTGTCGATGTTGATAGGAATAGGTTGACCGAGACGTATATCTCTAATGTTTTCAACGGGAGATATGAAGTCGAAAGTTATTTCACCATTCTCTATCTTTATATTCTCAGCATGGAAGTCTCCCTCCTCTACACCATAGGTATATGTCTTTACACCCTCAACGACATCAGCCTTCATCTCCAATCCTGTGTGAATGATTAGGGCGCCTCCAGGCTGGATGAGGGTTGTATAGTGGCGGAAAGACTCCAGATAAGCCTCCTTGGTACCATAGATGTCAAGATGGTCTGGGTCAGACGATGTGATGACAGACATCCAAGGACGCAGCCAGTGGAAAGAACGGTCGAACTCGTCGGCCTCAATGACTACGTAATCTGATTTGTCGGAAAGGATATAGTTTGTTCCGTAGTTCTTGGAAATGCCTCCAAGGAATGCGTTGCAATCCAAATGGGAGTTGTGCATGATGTGGGCACACATAGTAGAGGTAGTCGTTTTGCCGTGAGTACCTGCTACGCAAAGTCCTTTATGCTCCTTGGTCAATGTACCCAGTACCTGTGCACGCTTTTGTATGTCAAAGCCTTGCTTGGTGAAATATTGAAACTCAGTATGACTATCAGGAATAGCAGGGGTATAGATTACCAATGTCTCCTTGGCATCGCGACATTCTTCGGGGATGAGGTTTACATTATCTTCAAAATGAATATGCATACCCTCCTTGATAAGTTGGTCGGTGAGTTTTGAAGGTGTCTTGTCATAACCAGCGACAAACTTGCCCTGTTTGATATAATAACGTGCTATAGCACTCATGCCGATACCTCCGGCACCTATGAAATATACTGAGTTCATTTACTGTTGGATTAACTTTATACTTTCTTCTGCTATGATGTCTGCAGAGTTATGAATGGCGAGTTTTACTATTTCGTTTTCGAGTTTCTTGATTTGCTCTGAATCTGAGACGAGGGCTATTGCTTGCTCGACTAGTACCTTCGATGCCTCATTGTCGGCAACGAATACTGCGGCACCTTTATCAGAGAGTGCACGGGCATTCTTGGTTTGATGGTCTTCTGCCACGTTAGGGGAGGGGACAAGGACGGCAGCCTTGCCAAGGAGACATAACTCACTGATGCTGGAAGCACCGGCACGAGAGATAACGATATCTGTTGCCTTGTAGGCTACTGCCATATCAGAAATAAATGGCATAGGGTGAACACACTTTGGAGAATCGGGACCAACATTACGATAATGATCTGCCGTGATTCTCTCACAGTCCTCGGCATAGAACTTTCCTGTCTGCCATATTACCTGAATATTTCTCTCATCAAAGCGGGAGATGCCATCAGCGATGGCATTGTTTATGGTGCGGGCTCCAAGAGAACCTCCTATTACCAATATCGTAGGGATATCGGGTTTGAGTCCCATCTTTATGCGAGCCTCCTCCTTCGTCATAGTGTTGGAGAGAAGTGACTGACGAACAGGATTACCAGTTTTTATTATCTTTTCAGCAGGGAAGAAACGTTCCATTTCATCATAGGCAACGCATATTTTCTGAGCCTTCTGAGCAAGGGACTTGTTAGTGACACCAGCATAGGAATTTTGCTCTTGTATGAGACAAGGAACTCCCATTGAAGCTGCTGCATTCAGGGTAGGTGCTGAAGCATAACCACCAACACCGATAGCCACCTGAGGTTTGAACTCCCTTATAATATCTTTTACCATAGAGCGAGAGCGGAAGAAATCGAACATAACACCGACATTCTTTGGACTCCAAAGAGGACGTATAAGTCCCCTGACAGGAAGACCCTTTATTTCATATCCAGCCTCCGGAACACGAGTCATTTCCATCCTTCCCTCTGCACCAATAAAAAGTATTTTTGCATTGGGACATTTTGCCTTGATAGCATTAGCGATACTGATGGCGGGAAAGATATGACCACCTGTGCCACCACCGGAAATTATAACTCGTATTTCTTCGATATGGTTCATAATGTTATTTAGTTATTGGTTAAGAGATGATTCATCGATTTTCTTTGCAGTTCGGCTGATGGAGAGTATCATACCGATGTATATACAGTTAATGATGGAAGAGGTTCCACCCTTGCTGATAAGAGGTAGTGGTTGTCCTGTAACAGGAGCAAGTCCTGTTGCCACCATCATATTGAAAAGAGCTTGCACGACAATGAGCAGTGCCAGTCCCATAGCCAAAAAGGCTGGAAATGGATTTGCACAACGACGTGCTATGTATCCTGTTCTGAAGAGTAGGGATATATATAGTAAAGCCACAAAGGCTGCACCAAGCAGTCCCAATTCTTCAAATATGATTGCAAAAATAAAGTCAGAGAAAGCCAGTGGCAGGAAGTCGCGCTGAACGCTATTTCCCGGTCCGACGCCTATGATGTGAGAAGAGGCAATGGCAATGTTAGCATGCCCCACTTGTCCTTTCTTGTCGAGGTCATAATCCTCTGGTGCAACATAGGAATGGTCCATGAAATCATCAATACGCTGCTTCCAAAGGTCAAGACGATGGAGAATGCCACCACGCTTCGGAGCATCTTCAATCTCAACCGATTGAGAGCCATTGTTAGTGGTTGTTACAACCTCTGTCAATTGTTGGCTGTTCTGTTGTTCACCAAGTTGCGTCTTTGACTTTCCTATGGTGAGAACTAACGTAATGCCGATGATAGCTGATATGACACAGAAAGAGATGATATATCCGATGTGTTTCATAGGAACACGCCCAATAATCATCATCATAAAGACAACACCAAGCATCAGTGCAGCAGTAGAGAAATTCTCTGGAAAGATAAGCGCAATGAGCGGGAGTGAAGTCCCAAGGATATATTTTGTTGCATTAGGATGTGCTCCTTCCGGTGTCTGCAGTTGTGACAGGATATGCGCAGTGGCGAGGACTATTGTACCCTTTGCTATCTCGGACGGCTGCAGAGGGATAATACCAAACAATTTTATCCATCGTGCTGCATCGTTTTCCTTTGTACCTATTATATATACAAGAATAAGTAATACCAAAGAGAAAGGAACCAAAAGAGGTGTGGCAAGCTTAAAATATCGGCAAGGGACGTTAAGTACCCCAATCATGCTAACTACTCCGACAAGGAGAATGATAGTATGATAGGTTGCTGCAAACCAATAGTTACCCGACTTATAGCCAAGTCGTGAAGAAGATGAATAAACTTCCAGCACACTGATGATACACAGTATGAAGAAGATCATCCATATGATGCGGTCTCCCTTGAAAATATTTTGAAACTTCTGTAGGTCCAATGTCTTATTTTTTTATGCTTGTTGTTTTACTAATGTTTTAAACTGTTCTCCGCGATCTTCCATATTCTTAAACAGGTCGAAGGAGGCGCAACATGGTGAAAGGAGAACGGTACATCCCTTTTTTGCAAGCTTTCTGCATGCTTCCACACAATCTTTCATAGAGTGGGTATCTGCAATAGGTAAACCGAGGGAATCAAATGCAGCGTGTAACTTTGAATTGTCAACACCGAGGAATACAAGGGCACAGCATTTCTCCTTTACAAGATTTGCTATGGTGCTGTAGTCATTACCTTTATCTTTTCCTCCTACTATCAGTATTGTAGGACGGGACATTGCTTCAAGGGCCACATTGCAGGCATCAACGTTTGTAGCTTTGGAATCATTAATCCATAAGATGTCATCCTTCTCCATGACTCTCTCAAGACGATGCTCCACACCAGGGAAATCTTTCAGACACTGTGCTAATTTCTCTTTTAACTTCTCTTTCTGACCAGCACTGATATCCATCTTTGCCATTGCAGCAAGTGTTGCATGGTATGCTGCCATCATATTGCGGAGGTTATGCTTACCAGGCAGCAGAGGATTTGGGAATTCTGACATAGCGGAGAGGTCTTCGTCACTGAAGGGCTGCAGGGTGGGGTAACCCATCACAGCATTTCGTGATGACGGTGTAGGCTTAGGAGCATAACCATCCTGGCGCTTAAGGAGCTCCTTGTCGATATATTCATCATCGGACCAATAGATAAAGCTGTCCTTTGGACCTTGGTTCTGGATGATTCGCATCTTGGAATCGACATAATTCTGCATCTTGAAATTGTAGCGGTCAAGATGATCAGGAGTGATATTCATGAGAACAGAAACGTCAGCATGGAACTCAAACATGTTATCCAACTGGAAGGAACTTATTTCAAGAACATACCAGTCATGATCATTTGTTGCCACTTGCAGCGCATAGGAATGTCCGATGTTTCCTGCAAGTCCAACATCAACTCCCCATTTCTTCATTATGTAATAAATCAAGGATGTTGTTGTTGTCTTGCCGTTAGATCCCGTAATACATATCGTTTTGCCTTTGCTATAGCGTTGTGCGAATTCCAACTCTGCCAAAATTGGGGTCTCTTGTTTTATAAGAGCCTGAATGATGGGGGCAGAATCTGGTATGCCGGGACTTTTGACAACCTCAGTAGCCGAAAGAATTTCCGACTCTGTATGCTGGTTCTCTTCCCAACGTATATTGTTTTCGTCGAGGCTCTTCTTGTACTTCGCTTTGATGCTTCCCATATCGGAAACAAAGACATCATAGCCCTGTTTCTTCGCAAGGATAGCGGTACCTACGCCACTTTCACCTGCTCCAAGTATTGCCAACTTTTTCATTATCTAATCTTTAATGTTATAATAGTCAGTGCAGCCATGCCAATAGTAAGAATCCAGAAGCGCACTGTTATTTTTGATTCAAGCCAACATCCACGTGGCCAGTTTAGGAACACATGTATATCATCAGTAATCTGTCCCGGTTTGATGCGGAAGGCATCGTGTATGGGAGCACGTTTGAAGAGACGCCATTTTTTACCTTTTTTATTACCTATTTTCGCCAACTGAACCTGAAGCATCACAGAGATACTCTCGCAGAGGAAGACGAAACAGAGAATAGGAATGAGTAATTCTTTATGGATAATAATAGCTGTTACAGCAATAATACCACCTATAGCGAGGGAACCAGTATCACCCATGAATATCTGTGCTGGGTATGCATTATACCAAAGGAAACCTACCAAAGCGCCAGCAAAGGCACTGAGGAATACCACTAACTCCTCGCATTGCGGGATATACATAATGTTGAAATATGATGCAAAGCTAAGGTTACTGGAGAAATAGGCTAGGATGCCTAAGGCAACACATACTATTGCCGAATTACCTGCACACATTCCGTCCATTCCATCGTTAAGATTGCTACCATTGCTGACCGCCATCACAACGAAAGTAGTCAGGAAGACGAAAAATATCCAGCCTGCAGCACTGCGGTATTTACCTAACCAAGAGAAGAAGACATCAGTGTAGTTGAGGTTATTGTTTTTGACAAATGGTATTGTGGTAGTGGTAGATTTTACGGGATTACTCTTGTGCATGACAATTTCTGTACCTTGCTTTTGGGTGGAGACGTTTTCACGAATTACAACATCAGGAGAAAGCCACAAGGTAAGGCCGACGATTAATCCCAACAATGCTTGCCCCACAAGCTTATAGATAGGTCTCAAACCATCTTTTGATATCTTCAGTTTGATATAATCGTCAGCAAATCCGATTGCTCCTAACCATACAGTGGTGACCATCATCAGGATGAGGTATATGTTTCTCAATCTTCCGAAGAGTAAACACGGGACGATGGTAGCAATAATGATAATAATGCCACCCATAGTAGGTACTCCCTTCTTCTCAACTCCATATGGGTCAATAGAACGGTCACGTTGAGTCTCTGTACCACCATTGTTACGCATCCACTTGATGAAATACTCGCCAAACCAGATGGAAATAATAAGCGACAGAATGAGTGCCAATATGGAGCGGAATGATATGTAACTCCACATTCCTGAACCAGGGATGTTGAATTGCTCTAGAAATCTAAAGAAGTAATATAACATTGCTGACGTCTATTTTTCTGGTTAAACTTAATTAGCAAAAGCATTGCGTAATTCTTCTCTATCATCAAAATGATGTTTTACTCCTTTTATTATCTGATAGTCTTCATGCCCTTTGCCTGCCACAAGAATAACATCTCCCTTGTGTGCTAACATTACAGATGTTTTTATTGCTTCATGTCTGTCAGCGATGACCACAACTTTTTTCATCTGCTGGGCATTAAGCCCTGCCAGCATGTCGTTAATGATATCTTGTGGTTCTTCATTACGAGGGTTATCGGATGTGATGATTACTGTGTCGCTTTGCTTTACTGCTTCCTGTGCCATAAGTGGTCGCTTGCCCTTGTCACGGTTTCCGCCGCAGCCGCAAACAGTGATGATGCGTCCCTCTTGTCCTTCCATCACCTCATGGATAGCATTCAGAACATTCTCCAATGCATCTGGGGTGTGAGCATAGTCAACAAGTCCCGTTATGCCACTCTCAGAACGTATAGGTTCTAAACGTCCCGCAACACTCTTCAAAGTGCTCAAAGTTATGAGCACTTCTTCTGCTTCTTTGCCTAGCATGCGAGCTGCACCATATACAGCGAGAAGGTTAGAAACGTTGAATTTTCCGATGAATTGAACGCCTACCTCTCGACATTCAACACGACTTTCACCACTTTCTTCTATGCCAAGATACATCCCTTCGAAATGACACTCAATGATGCGAGCCATATAATCGGCCATGCGTTGTGTGGAATATGTTCGTACGGTAGCTTTCGTATTCTGTGTCATCACAAGACCATTCTTGTCATCAAGATTTGTGATAGCGAAAGCTTTCTTATTTAAGCCGTCGAAGAAGGCTTTTTTTGCATCGCGGTAGTTTTCGAATGTTTTGTGATAATCGAGGTGATCACGAGTGAGGTTCGTAAAGATGCCGCCAGCAAAAGTCAGTCCACCAATTCTCTTTTGAGCGATAGCGTGGCTGGAGCACTCCATAAACGCGTATTCGCAACCGGCCTCTACCATCTTTGCAAGAAGTTGGTTAAGTTCAACTGGGTCGGGAGTAGTATGCTCTGTTGGGTATGCTTCGCCTTCAACATAATTGCAGACAGTGGAAAGCAGTCCGCATTTGTGTCCCATGCGGCGGAACATATTATAGAGTAGGGTAGCTATGGTTGTCTTGCCATTGGTTCCTGTAACACCCACCAACTTCAACTTTTGAGTAGGATTGCCATAAAAGGTTGTAGCGATGATGCCTGCAATATCTTCGGTGTTATTAACCTTTATGTATGTGACATTATCAACATAATCTGTTGCTTCCTCGCAAACAATAGCAGAAGCCCCGGATTCTATTGCCTTTGAGATATACTGGTGACCATCCACCTGGGTTCCTCTCATAGCAATGAATAGGTGACCATTGCTAATTCTTCTTGAATCAATGTTTACACCTGTGATGTTGATGTCAACAGAACCAACAACCTCAATAGGATTTATTCCGGATATGATTTCTTGTAGTTTCATCCTAACTCAAGTATTATTTTTTCTCCTTTAGTTATAGTGCTGCCAGCACTCTTACTTTGATGGCGTACCTTTCCTTTTCCTTTTAGAATAACTATAGCTCCTCTGCTTTCTGCTTGGTAGACAGCATCGCGTGCTCCCATACCAATTAGGTTCGGCATCGCCTTTTTTATCCCACCATTGGTTTGCTCTTTGTTCTTCTTCTCTGTCTTGTTTGCAAGTGCGAGCAATTCTTGGTGTGAAAGAACCTTATGAGGCTTAGGTTTAGCATTTGGAGTATTAGAAGTTGTATGCGAGATATTCAATTTCGTATAGATATTTTTTGCCATTATACCTTCGGAAATATCGTGGAACACCTGTCCAGACATAAGACCTCCAGATGCAGGCAAACCAGCCTTCTGAATACATACTATGCAAGAGTATTTCGGTTTTATTCTCTCTTTCGTTTGTGGATCTATGCCTGAAGGGAAATATCCGCAGAAAGATAGCAGATAGTGGGTTGTGCCATTTTTATATCCACCATTGCTGGCTTTTTGGGCAGTACCGGTCTTACCGGAAACTCCGAAGTTCTTCGAGCCTGCGCGTTTTCCTAAGCCGATATCAACAACTTGATAGAGTATGGTCTGGATTTCGCGGAGGGCTTTTTCGTTTTTATATATTTTCTCTTTAAGCACCTGAACAGGATACTCTTTAATTACCTCACCGTTGTGTTCTATGCGTTTTATAAAACGTGGTCGAACGAGCTTTCCATCATTGGCGATAGCATTATAGAATGTAACTACAGAAATTGGAGGAACGTTGGTTTCATATCCTATACTCATCCAAGGAAGAGCTGTATTACTCCAGTTCGTATATTGCCCTCTGTCATTCTTCTTAGGCATACGAACACGAGGAGGCATATATTCAGCGAATCCCAAATGAAGGTTTTCTGCTATGCCTACACGATGTAACCCTTTTACAAATTCTTCGGGTTGATTGTGATAATACTTGTCAATCAAGGCGCTGACGCCAATGTTGGAACTGACTTGCAAGGCTTTGGGTACGCTGATGACACCATATCCACCCCTGTGCCAGTTGTGGTCACGCATCTTGGCACCATACATGTCTTTAATGCCGCAGCCAGTATTTATTGTCATTGAGGTGTCAATTTTTCCATCATCGAGAGCGACCAAGAAACTAGCAGTCTTAAATACAGAACCAGGCTCAAGCCAGTCAGCAATAGCGTGATTTCTTCCCTCGAAATATTCTCCGGTATTAGGATCGAGGTCCATATTTACCATCGCTTTTATGTCTCCCGTCTCAACCTCCATAACGATTGCCACACCAGTATATGCACCATCCTTCTTCAACTCTTTGATAAGTGCTCGTTCTGCGAGATCTTGTATGCCAACGTCGATGGTTGTGATAACGTCACATCCGTCCACAGCTGCAGAATCGAGAATGTCAACCCATCCGTTGAGGACCTTTCTACGATGTTTATATCCGGAATGCCCCTTAAGGAAGGAATCACAAGCGAGCTCTAAGCCGGAAAAAGCTATACCTTTTTCTTTATATGTATCACCGATGACGCTTTGTGCGAGTGAGCCGTAAGGACGGTTGCGGACAGGGAATTTCTCTTCAGCAAACCCACCGATGTTCTTTCTAAGATTGAAAAGAGGAAGTTTTTTTACTTTTTGATATGTAGTATAGTCTATACGACGTTTAACGATACGCCAATATCGACTATTTTTGTCGTAACCCTGTTTCAAGTAGTCCTTGAATTCATTAGCTGTCTTTTCTGGAAAAAGCTTGTTAAGACCTATGCAAAGTTGGTCGAGTTTTTGTGTACTATTGCCCAAAGAATCATACCACAGAGTGTCTGCTTTACTCTCCTTTAAGGCTCTGAAGTCCATGAATATCTTGTATTCAGGAATATTGCATGCCAACTGTTGACCATCGCATGCTAGGATATTGCCGCGTACAGGGTCTACAGGAATACTGTCATATTTCAAGATGGAACTTACCTCAAACCAATAATCTCTCTCCACGGTCATGATGTAGAAGCCTTTTGCCAAAACAGCAAAGGCTACAAATGCAAGTATTACGGCAATACCTGTATAGCGCAGAAGGGGGATATTTGAGTTAAAGTTCTTCACTATTTACTTTAATTAAATAAGGTGGTTGACTACTTGTCTTCAATGTACTGTCACCAGTTTCATATAAACGTTTTAGCACATTGCTTTCACGACTCTTTTCTGTAAGAATACTACTGCAAACAATAGCTTTATTATGAGCTTCAACAATTCGAGCCTCTAGACGATCGAGTTCCACAAGTTTTTTTTGACACATATATCGGCAACTTATGTGCAGAATAAGAAGGGCACAAATGAGCAACATCAATTTCATCTGTCTTTGTGCGAAACGTGCTATGATTACTCCGCCCAAAGTACGTGAAATGGAAAAACGCGAAGAAGGCTCCTGCTCCTCTTTTGCCTCCTTCTTTATAACATCCTCGATAGTCTTGCTACCAAGTATGTTCCCTGTGTCATTCTGGGCTAAATCGTTGTCGATTCTGATGTCAAGCTCGTCACTCATTTTGATTTATTGTTTAATACCTATTCTTAATTTTGCACTTCTGCTACGTGGATTGTTTAGAATCTCCTCGCTACTCGGTGTTATCACTTTGTTCGAGATGGGTTTAAATGGGGTGTCTACTTTTCCGTATAAATTCTCAATCACTTTACCCTCTATGTTGCCCCTCTTAATAATATTTTTTACCATTCTGTCTTCAAGACTATGGTATGTTATGATGCTCAATCGTCCGTTTTGCTTTAATAAATGTGCTGCGTCGGTAAGCATTTCCTTCAAGGCTGCCATTTCTTGGTTGACTTCTATTCGAAGGGCTTGAAACAGTCTGGCCAGGTCTTTCTTGTCTGTTATAGCTGTGGCGTAAACCAAATCCATCGTTGTCTTGATTTCCTTTTCTTTACGCACTTTTGATATTGATGATGCTATTTTACGGGAATTCTTAAACTCTCCATAGAGGTATAAGATGTTAGCAAGTCTCTCTTCTTCGTATTTGTTTATGATTTCTGCCGCTGTTATACCTGCTCGTTTATTCATGCGCATATCGAGGGGGGAATCGAAACGAAAAGAGAATCCTCTAGTCTCATCATCGAAGTGATGACTGGAAACTCCTAAGTCAGCAAGGAGACCATCAATCTTTTCCACACCATAGTAGCGCATCCAGTTCCTCAAATAGCGAAAATTGCTTCGTATGAAGGTGAAATTGTTTAATGGAGTATTACCTGCAACCTTTTGCCAATTCCTTTCTGCATCCTCATCTTGGTCGAAAGAGTATAGATGCCCTGTTCCTTTCAGTCTTTTCAGTATTTCCCTGCTATGTCCTCCTCCGCCGAGGGTGACGTCCACATATGTGCCATTTGGTTTTATGTCAAGTCCATCTACGCTTTCTGTGAGTAAGACGGGTATGTGATACATAGGGCACATGTTTTTATTCGCTTGTTTTTTCTTTTCCCCCTAACAATGCCTCTAAAGCATTACTGAAATCCGTAGGATTCATGAAGGTTGACTCTTCATCTCCTGACCATATTTCTATGGTGTCTCCAACTCCTACGAATCGTACAACTTGTTTTATTCCAGCCATAGATTGGGCTTTTTGCGACAATAGGAATCTACCGTTGCTATCAAGGGTTATGAGTTCCACGTCGCTTACAAATTGTCTGAATATCTGTTGCTCCTGTTTGTTCCAACGATTTAACTTTCTGCGCATGAAGTCTTCTTGTTCTATCCAAACACTGTCAGGATAAAGGATTAAGCACTTTTCATGAACATCTTTTCTCAAAACAAGATGTTCAACACCTTCCTGCTGCAGCACTTTTCTGAATGTTGCAGGCAAAAAGACACGACCTTTTGAATCTGTCCGGGCTTCTATGTTACCTAAAAAACGCATGCGCGAATCTTAAATTTAGATATCCGTTTGCAAAGTTACAAAAAAAATCCCCACTTTTCCCCACTATCCCCCACTTTTCGCGAAAAACCCTCTTTTTTAATAAAATTTAACCAAAACAGGGTTGATATTTCAATTAAAAGAAGTATTTTTGTACGTTGAATGTAGATTTAAAATAATATTTAAGAAAATATGGCAAAAAAAGCGCTTTTGATGATCCTCGATGGATGGGGAATTGGTAAACATGGTAAAGGTGATGTGATATATAATACACCAACACCTTATTTGGACTATCTTAATGCAATTAGCAGTCACTCTCAACTTCAGGCTTCTGGTGAGGATGTAGGTTTGCCAGATGGCCAAATGGGTAACTCTGAAGTTGGTCACTTAAACATAGGTGCCGGACGTATAGTATATCAGGATCTTGTGAAAATCAACCGTGCATGTGCTGATGGCTCTATTAGCAAGAATTCACAGGTAAAAGAAGCATATGAATATGCTAAATCTACAGGTAAAAAACTCCATCTTATGGGATTGTGTTCTGATGGAGGTGTACATTCCTCTTTAGATCATTTGTTTAAGCTGATAGAAGTGGGTAAGGAGTATGGGTTGTCACAGCAGCTCTTTGTTCACTGTTTCATGGATGGTCGTGACACAGATCCTAAGAGCGGAAAAGGTTTCATAGAGCAGGTAACAGAGAAGTGTAAGGCAAATGATGCAAATATAGCAAGCATTGTAGGTAGATTTTATGCAATGGATCGCGATAAGCGATGGGAACGTGTAAAAGAGGCTTATGACCTGCTTACTATAGGAAAAGGTAAAGCGGCTACTGATATGGTTAAGGCTATGGAGGAGTCATATGCAGAAGGTGTAACAGATGAATTCATCAAGCCAATTGTAAACGCATCGGTAAATGGCAAGATAGAAGAGGGTGATGTGGTGATTTTTATTAATTTCCGCAATGATCGTGCAAAAGAATTGACAATGGTATTAACACAGAATGATATGCCAGAACAAGGAATGACTACAATTCCTAATCTCAAATATTATTGCATGACGCCATATGATGCATCGTTTACAGGAGTGGGAATATTGTTCCCTAAAGAAAATGTAGAGAATACTCTTGGAGAATATCTTTCTCAGTGTGGTAAGAAACAACTCCATACTGCTGAAACGGAGAAGTATGCACATGTTACATTCTTCTTCAATGGTGGTCGTGAGGCTCCATTTGATAATGAAGATCGTGTATTGGTCGCTTCGCCAAAAGTGGCAACCTATGATTTGAAGCCAGAAATGTCAGCATATGAAGTAAAAGATAAACTAGTGGAGAATATAAAGAAAGAAATATATGACTTCATAGTTGTGAATTTTGCGAATGGTGACATGGTTGGTCATACTGGAGTTTATAATGCAATAGCTAAGGCTGTACATGCAGTAGATAATTGCGTTCATGACGTTGTTGAGGCTGCAAAATCTGCTGGTTATGAAGCAATTATAATTGCTGATCATGGTAATGCCGATAATGCAATTAATCCAGACGGAACTCCAAATACTGCGCATTCATTGAATCCTGTACCATGTATTTATGTAACGGATAATAATAGTGCTACTATTAAGGATGGTCGTCTTGCTGATGTTGCTCCAACTATTCTACATATTATGGGACTCAAGCAGCCTGCAGACATGACAGGAGAGAATTTGATAATAGATTAAATTAGGGTGAAAGTTTCTATAGAGCCTTCGTGGCTAGAAATACTACAGAGTGAGTTTGATAAGGAGTATTTTATCAAACTCACTCATTTCGTTAAGAACGAATATTCTAATAATATTTGTTACCCTCCTGGAGGAGAGATTTTTAATGCTTTCAATTTGTGTCCTTTGCCAAATGTAAAGGTTGTGATATTGGGTCAGGATCCATATCATGGTCCTGGACAGGCAGAAGGCCTGTGCTTTTCTGTAAAAGAGGGTATTGCTTTGCCACCATCTTTGGTGAATATATTTAAAGAAGTTAAAGATGATGTTGGGGCTGTTCCAGAGATAATCTCCGATAAAATGGGGAAAAAGATGTATAATGGAAGCCTTCGAAGGTGGGCACAACAAGGAGTATTGTTACTAAACACAACATTAACTGTACGTGAGCATATGCCATTATCTCATCAAAATCAGGGGTGGGAAATATTTACAGATGTTGTTATAAAGAAAGTTTCGGAAGAAAAGGATCATGTTGCGTTCTTGCTATGGGGTGGGCCAGCACGTAATAAAAAGAAACTTATAGACGCTAGTAAGCATTTGATACTGGAAAGTGTTCATCCTTCTCCCTTATCTGCGAATAGGGGAGGTTGGTTTGGTAATCATCATTTCAGTTTGTGTAATCGTTGGTTACAACAACAAGGAATACAACCTATTGATTGGTAAGCTCTTTTGCTGCTGTGCATAAGGCTTCGTACCATTCTGGGCCGAAACGTCTAATCAAAGGTTCTTTTAAGAATTTATATATAGGTAAGGATAATTCTTTGCCCTTTTTTATTGCGTCCTTACATACTTCCCATCTGTGGTAAACCAATGCAGTCATTCCGTTGCTTAATTTGGATTCTCTGATGGGATACAATGCACATGAGATTGGTTTGGGCCAACTGATGAGTCCTTTTCTGTATGCTCTTTCATAAGCACATAGGCAGCAATTTTTAACGATGTTATCGTTGTCTTTTACAGAATTATTTGTATTGGATTCATTTAAAAGAATATCCTCATAGCATGTAAAAACACAGTCTTTCCCATTGACAATAGAAGTTACGAGGTCCCCGTCTTTGTCTGTGTATGCTACTCCTTGTGATGCAATGACGAGTTGTGCTTCAACTGACAAATCATTCCTTACTGCCTCAAGATTGTCTTCTAGTAATGAAAGTTCTTCGAGCGTAATGGGAGCTCCTGCATCACCTTCAATACAGCATATACCTTTACATTTAGAAAGATCACAGCAGAAATCCTCAGTGAGAATTTCTGCTGATACAAGCACATTATCTATTTGGATAATCATTTCTTCATTGCCTAATTGTCAAAGATTGGTTTATGCATCAATATTTGCGTATGTTGCATTTTCTTCGATAAATAATCTTCTAGGCTCAACATCGTCACCCATAAGCATTGAGAATATCTCGTCGGCATCTGCTGCGTTCTGAATGGTGACTTGTTTCAATAGTCGAGTGTCTGGGTTCATGGTTGTGTCCCAAAGCTGTTCTGGGTTCATTTCTCCAAGACCTTTGTATCTTTGCGTGTGCAGACGTGTGTCATCAGCGTTTCCTTCGCAATATGTGTCAATGAATCTCTGTCTGTCTTCTTCAGTATAACAATATTCTTTGTGATTCTTGTATGTGCATTGATACAAAGGTGGAGTTGCTATGTATAGGTGTCCTTCTTGGATTACCTGTGGCATGAAGCGGAAGAAAAGTGTCATGATAAGTGTGTCAATGTGTGAGCCATCGACATCAGCATCGGTCATGATAATAATCTTGTCATATCGAAGTTTCTCTATATTTGCCTCCTTTGAGTCCTCTCCATCCACACCGAAACGTACTCCAATCGCCTGTAAGATGATATTTACGGATTCTGCTTCGAATACTTTATGCCATTGAACCTTCTCAACATTAAGTATCTTACCTCTTAATGGGAGGATAGCTTGTGTATGTCGATCGCGACCTTGCTTTGCAGAACCACCTGCGGAATCACCCTCGACAAGGAATATCTCTGTCTTCTTTGGATCACGTGAAGAACAATCTGCAAGTTTTCCTGGTAAACCTCCACCAGTCATAGGGCTCTTTCTCTGTACGCTTTCGCGTGCTTTGCGAGCTGCGATACGTGCAGTAGCTGCAAGTATTACTTTCTCACAAATTGTATGAGCCTCTTTGGGGTGTTCTTCCAAGTATGCTCCCATTGCTTCACCCACAGCCTGCTGTACGTGTCCATTGACCTCGCTATTGCCAAGTTTGGTTTTTGTTTGTCCTTCAAACTGAGGCTCTGCAACCTTGACAGATATAATAGCAGTCAGGCCCTCTCTAAAATCGTCTGGTGCAATTTCTATCTTTGCCTTTTCGATTTTCTTTTTCAGATCAGTATCTTCGTCTGCATATTTCTTTAGAGAACGGCTCAATGCAATGCGGAAACCAGTCAGGTGGGTACCGCCTTCTATAGTGTTAATGTTGTTAACGTATGAGTGAATGTTCTCGCTATAGTCGTTGTTGTAAAGTAGGGCTATTTCAATAGGAGTACCGTTCTTCTCTGTTTTCAGATATATAGGCTCACCGATAATGCTAGTACGATGGCGGTCTACGTAGCGTACGAACTCCTTTAGGCCTTCCTTCGCATGGAATACCTCTGGCTGGCGTAGGTTTCCCTCCTCGTTGGGCCTGAGGTCTTTTAATTCAATGGTTATACCAGCATTCAAGAAAGCCAACTCTCTCATGCGTCGTGCTATGATGTCGTATTTGTACTCTGTGGTAGTGAAGATTGTTGGATCTGGCCAGAACTGTTGTCTTGTGCCGCGTTTGTCAGTTTCTCCTACTACTTTTACGGAATATAAAGGCTTTCCTTTTTCATACTCCTGCTGATATATTTTCCCATCACGATATACCTGTGATATCATATGGGTTGATAAAGCATTCACACATGATACACCAACACCATGCAAACCTCCGGAAACCTTATAAGAACCCTTGTCAAACTTACCGCCTGCATGGAGTACCGTCATAACAACCTCGAGTGCGCTCTTGTGCATCTTCGGATGTTCATCAACAGGTATTCCACGACCGTCATCCTCAACTGTTATGGAATTGTCCTCGTTGATTGTAACGTAAATCCTAGTACAATAGCCGGCCATGGCTTCGTCAATAGAGTTATCTACTGTTTCGTTGACCAAATGGTGAAGTCCCTTTTCCGAGATGTCGCCAATATACATGGCAGGACGTTTGCGTACAGCCTCTAGACCTTCCAATACCTGGATGCTACTACCTGTGTACTTGGTTTCTTTTGCTTGATTTTCCATTGATATTTTGTGATTTTTCTAAATTTGATGCAAATTTACAAAAAAAAAACCATATATGCAAATAAAATACGTAGTATTTTAATAAAAAAAGTTGCAACCCATTTGGATTGCAACTTCATATAATTTAAGATAAATGTCTGTCAGACTTTAAAGCTGTGCAATATGCTGCATCAGAGATGATTTGATGTTTGCTGCTTTGTTCTTGTGAATAATGTTGTTCTTCGCAAGTTTGTCAAGCATTTTTTGGATAGTTGGATAGAGTTTTACTGCCTCATCCTTGTTTGTCATTGCACGAAGTTTGCGAACTGCATTACGCATTGTCTTTGCGTAATAATGATTGTGAATAGTAGCGACTCTTGTTTGACGTATGCGCTTTTCACATGACTTGTGGTTTGCCATTTTCTTTTTTTTGTTTTGTGTCTCTGTCGAGACGGATTAATGTTAGCTATGGGTCTTATGTTACTACAACTGCCCTGGCGAGTCTTAAGACTCATCGTCACCACAGAGAGCATCACTGCTCGATGACGAATAATCAATATTTGTAGCGCGTAGGGGAGTCGGACCCCTCTTGCAAGAATGAAAATCTTGAGTACTAACCGATATACGAACGCGCCAAACCGATTGTCAAAAAGAACTTTCGCTCATTTTGCGGCTGCAAAGGTACATAAAAATAATTAAATACGCAAATTTTTATGAAAGATTTTTTGATATGATGAGGAAAAATGCTATTTTTGCATCCGAAATGGAGCATAAAACCCGTGCAATAGTTCTTCGAGCGGTGAAATATGGTGAGGATAAATTTATTATAGATTTCCTCACTCGTGATTCAGGTAGGGAATCTTCTATATGGAAGATTTCCAAAAGCCGAAAAGCTAAAGTCGCAAAACAGTTATTTCAGCCCCTCTCTATAGTGGATGTCGTGACTGATAGTATGCCAAATAAGCAGCTTTCTCATATCAAAGAAGCTCGATTGTCATATGTGTATGCATCTCTACCGTTTGAGGAGAGAAAGTTATCCTTAGCCTTTTTTGTTGCGGAATTCCTTATGTATGCTACGCGTAATTTGCATAACGACAGTGCTATGTTCGATTTCGTGGAGCAAAGCTTGATATGGCTTGATGCTGCTGATAAGGGAATTGCCAACTTCCATCTTATGTTTATGATTAGGATGTCAAGATTCCTTGGTTTCTTTCCTGATATGTCAAGTCATCACCAAGGATATGTTTTTGATTTAAGAGAAGGAAGGTTTAGCGGAGACATTCCTACTCATAGGGACTATCTATTGCCAGAAGATGCAAACAAGATGCATATTCTCATGCGTATGACGCCGTCCAATTTGCACTGTTTTAAAATGACAAGAAAAGAGAGAAATCGTGTTATAGATTTCTCCCTTCAGTTTTATCGTTTACATATTCCCCAATTTGGGGAGATGAAGACCTTGGCAATCCTCAGGGAATTATAGTTTTCTTTTTCTTTATTACATTATCATCACCACAAGTGAAATTCTGTATGCTTTCAGGATGTTCTTTTACGAAACTCTCAATATGCCTGACACGTTTGCTTTCAAGAATTTCGTTGACAGCAATAAGGATGCCGGTCTCCTCAACATCTCCGAAACCTTTATTGATTGCTGTACCGAAGAGTTTCATTGTTGGTGAAAGGTTCATGTATGCATTTACCAATGGAGGAATATTGAATCCCAATGCTCTTATGCCGCCATTTAAAATACGGTAATCTTCCTTGAAATCGCGACCGCAGAAAATTTGTGACAACTCTTCTTCTGGGGTTTCTAATTTTAACGGTTTCATCGGAATGATGAGTTTTTCGTTGTCGTTGAAATGTTTTTTAAGGAAATATAGTATCATGTCGCGTCCAAAACGTATGTATGATGGATACATGGTCATTTTCCCGAAATAATATTTCATGTTGGGGTTTATTACGGTCAGTGCTCCTAATCCATCCCATAGGTTGTCCAATGCAAAGAGGCTTTTTGCCCCCCTTTTGCTACTCTGGTATTCTGGAGTGACAAAACTTCTGCCAAGTTCAATGGTGTACGGAGCATATTCTTTAAGAAACTTCTCCGAGAACTTGAACATATGGCTTGTAGCGAGAATTGGTTGCCCATTTTTGTCATATTCCCACTCATCACCCATAAGATATCTGTAGCCACCAATAATCTCTTTTGATTCAGGATTCCATACTATGAGTTGTTTGTAGCAATTGTCGCAAGTGTCAAACTCGTCTAAATCGCATGCCTTACCTGTTCCGCCACCAGCAAGTCTAAAGGTTATTTCTCTAAGTCTGCCAATTTCTTGCAAAATATTTGGGGAATCGTGGGCAGTAATAATGTATATTTCATTACTGCTCTTATTCGTCATGCGTAAACGCTTTTCGGGTGTGAGTTCTGCAAGAATAAGATCCAGTGGAATAGGATCGATAATGCGTTGTTCGTTGTTCATTATATTTCGTATACTTTGTTTCTTACATATTCTGCCCATTGCAGTGGCGTTTTTGATTTGTCAAAAGTCTGCCAAGGAATAGGTTCTCCGATAGTTATAGTGAATGTTTTATTTGTGTTGCGGAAAAGTTCATCTGCCAAATATAGCATAGCGACATTGATGGGGGAATGAAGCATTTTACAAATGTTTGCAATACGGTAGAACTTGTCGCTGTTACGGCCGGAAATGTGCATTGGTACAACATCCCGTTGGTACTGTATGCTTTTTACGAGGAATGTTTTTGTCCAAGGAAGGTCTTGTATTTTCCCGTTTATCTTTCTGGAACATAAACCTGCAGGAAAGAAAAACATATTGTATCCGTCGTTAAAGGCTTTGCTGATGGTTTCCGATGTCTGCTTGTTGCTTTTATGAGCTACAGTGTTGACTGGAACACAAAGCGGAGCAAGCCCAGGCAGATTCATCAGCAGGTCGTTAACCAGTAACCGTATGTTTCCGTTGTACTGATGGCCTAATAGTTGGGCAATCAGCAAACCGTCCGGTCCCCCCAAAGGATGGTTGCTGCAGAAAGTATATCGCTTTTTGTCATCAGATTTTGGTAGATTGTCAAGCCCTTTAACCTCGACTCTTAATTTCAGAGACTGAAGAATTTCATCAACCCATTCTATTCCGGTTTTGTCTTTATATTTCCACAGGAGAGTATTGACTTCGTCTTGGTGGATGGTTCGTTTTAACCAATCGACTAAAAAACGTGGAACATAATCAGCCTTCTTGCCCATCTTGGAGCGAAGAAGGGCATTGATGTCTATGGTATGTTCAGTTACTTCTATCATTAGTAGATGATTAAAAACATTTCGCAAAGTTACACATTTTTTATAATAAATATGGATATGTGAAGAAAAAAACATATTTCTTAACAAAAATTTTGGTGATTTCTGCGTTTTTTTTTACTTTTGTGGCTGTTATTTATTGTCAAGAGTCGCTTTATTAACACTTTTAAACGCATATATAGATTTTATGCTGATGGAATAAAAGGCATGACGTGGGGACGACAACTGTGGATTCTCGTCATCATAAAGCTTGCCATAATCTTTGGCATTATACGACTTTTCTTGTTACAACCTAATGCACCAACTATAAATCAATAAAATTCTACTATGAACGAACTCATTGAATGGTCTCGAGCGCAGTTCGCACTCACAGCTTGTTATCATTGGCTCTTCGTGCCGCTTACGCTTGGATTGGCGGTCGTGTCTGGAGTCATGGAAACGTTGTATTACCGCACGAAGGATGAATTTTGGAAAACTACTGCGCAATTCTGGCAAAAGCTGTTTGGCATTAACTTTGCCATTGGTGTAGCGACAGGAATAATCTTGGAATTTGAATTTGGTACCAACTGGTCTAATTATTCTTGGTTCGTGGGTGATATATTCGGTGCACCATTAGCCATAGAAGGTATTCTCGCTTTCTTTATGGAGGCGACATTCATAGGACTGATGTTCTTTGGCTGGAATAAGGTTTCCCGTGGGGTCCACCTTACTGCTACATGGATGACGGCTCTTGGAGCATCGATTTCTGCATGGTGGATATTGGTTGCCAACAGTTGGATGCAACATCCTGTCGGCATGGAATTCAATCCCGAGACGGTGCGCAACGAGATGATGGATTTCTTTGCTGTGGCATTCTCCGGCACGGCGATTGTGAAGTTCTGTCATACAGTATTTAGTGGTTGGATGACTGGAGGTGCTTTTGTGGTGGGCGTAAGCTGCTGGTATCTTCTGAAAAACCGTAATATAGAATTGGCAAAGCGTTCAATCCGTGTAGGTGCGGCTGTAGGACTCGTAGGTGCTGTGTTATGTATGGGTTCAGGTGATGCTTCTGGAGTGCTTATAGGAAAGGAACAGCCAATGAAACTGGCGGCAGCTGAGGGTCTTGAGAATGGAGGCGAAGGTGCCCCGTTCAGCATTGTTCCTGGTGTGGAAGTCCCTCATGTGCTGTCTCTTCTTGCTACCCATGATTGGAATGGATATGTTCAGGGTATTCAGGACATAAAGAAGGAGGGAGCAGAGAAAATTGCATCGGGAAAGATTGCCCTTGCAGCATTCCGCACGTACCGTCAGGCTCTTAAAGAGGGTGGGGCAGACTCACCGCAGGCGAAAGCGGCATTGGCGCAGTTTAATAAATATAAGGAGTATTTTGGATATGGATATCTTGACAGCCCGGACGAATTGGTCCCTAATGTGCCATTATGCTTCTGGTGTTTCCGTCTTATGATAGGACTCGGCTCACTATGTGTCTTGGTTTTCCTCGTTTCTCTCTGGCTCGACTATAAGAAACAACTTGAGAAATTCAAGTGGTATCATATAGCGGCAATCGTAGCTGTCCCCTGCGTGTATATAGCTGGTCAGTGCGGATGGATTCTTGCTGAAGTCGGACGCCAACCGTGGGCTATACAGGGTTTGTTGCCTACCTCTGCTGCTGTGTCCAGTCTTTCTGTGGGTAATGTCATAATAACTACTATAATATTTGCCGTACTCTTTACCGCATTGCTTGTAGCAGAAATACGCATAATGTGTAACGCAATCAATAATCAAAAGTAAAACTATGGATTACGCATTCTTACAACAATATTGGTGGTTCGTAGTGAGCCTTCTTGGTGCACTCTTTGTGTTTTTGACATTTGTTCAGGGTGCAAATACTATGATTTTTTCTCTTAGTAAGACGGAAGAAGAACGACGTATAATAATTAATTCTACTGGACGTAAGTGGGAACTGACGTTTACCACTCTCGTAACATTCGGAGGTGCTTTCTTCGCTTCCTTCCCATTATTCTATTCCACCTCTTTTGGTGGTGCTTATTGGGTATGGATGCTCATTCTCTTCTCTTTCGTACTTCAGGCTGTGGCCTATGAGTTTCAGTCAAAGCCCGGAAATGTTTTCGGCACGAATGCATACAGATGGTTCCTGATAATCAACGGCATCTTCGGACCGTTACTGGTAGGTGCTGCAGTAGGCACATTCTTCAATGGTGCCGAGTTCGTCGTTAATAAGGATGTAATGGGAGCAGGAGGTATCATTTCTTCGTGGGCAAATCCTGCTCACGGTCTTGAGGCGGTTTTTAATCCATGGAACGTAATTTTGGGTCTCGCCGTATTATTCCTTTCACGCACTTTGGGTCTCCTGTATATATATAATAATGTAAACGATGAGGGAATAAAGTCCGTAGTGCCTGCCCGCATTGTTGCAAATGCGATACCTTTCCTCATCCTGTTCGTCGCTTTTGCCGTTTATCTTCTGACAAAAGACGGTTGGGCTGTTGATGCAAAGGGTGTTGTATATATTGAGGAATACAAGTATCTGAATAATTTCCTGGCGATGCCCGTCGTGCTCCTTCTGTTCCTTGTAGGAGTGGTCGCTGTACTCACCGGAATAGCAATGACTGCGATAAAGAAGTGTGGCTGCGGAATATGGTATGCAGGAGTCGGTACGGTGCTGACAGTGCTGGCCCTTTTGCTTGTTGCAGGCTGGAATAATACCTGCTATTATCCGTCATTGGTGGATATGCAGTCGTCACTTCACATTGCAAATAGCTCATCGTCTGAGTTTACACTCACAGTAATGACAATAGTTTCTGTCCTTGTGCCATTCGTCTTGGCTTATATAGCCTGGGCTTGGCGCACCATCGACAAGGGAGGTCTTGACAAGAGTGATTTACATTATTGATATTGGTTTTATAATATATTTAATATAAATTTAGGTATAAAAATGAAAAAACTATTTTTCTTTGCCCTTATGGCATTCTCTATGAGCGCACAGGCTCAGGTAAACATCCAGTTACATTATGACCTTGGTCGTAATATCAATTCAGAAGCAGAGCCAAACCGTCCGAAGCTGACATCTACCGTCGAGATGTTCAAGCCCGATCGTCTCGGTTCTACTTACTTCTTTGTTGATATGGACTATTATTCTGATGGCGTCGCAGGTGCTTATTGGGAAATTAGCCGTGAGTTCACCTTTGCCAAACCTGCTGAGTCAAACACTTTTGCTGCTCATATAGAGTATGATGGCGGTCTGACAAACAATAAGTATGCTCCTAGCAGCTCATCTGCTACTTCCCGTTTCCAGCAGTGCTTCCTCCTTGGTCCGGCATGGAACTGGCATAACAAGGATTTCTCAAAGACCTTCTCTTTCCAACTTATGTATAAGCAATACCTGAAGCAGAAGTCGCAGTATAATGGAGCTGGTGATTATAAGGCTATCGCTTCTTTCCAGGCTACAGCAGTATGGAGCACAACATTTGCCCACGGATGGTGTACCTTCGCTGGTTTCGCTGACCTGTGGTACGGCTATGTTCCGCGTTTTGACGCTAATGGCAGCCAAAAGAAAGGCCTCGTATTCCTTTCTGAGCCACAGTTTTGGCTTAACTTCCCTGCAACAAAGGGCTTCAGCATTGGTACAGAGTGGGAGTTCAGCAATGATTTCGTATGGGTTGCTAACAATAAGACCTTCATGTGGAACCCAACCATCGCTGCAAAGTACGTGTTCTAACCCCTTAAACTCTTAAACTTCTTAAACCCTTAAACTAAGGTAAATGTCAGATATAGATAATCTCTATCAGCTGGACGGACGGGTGCCTGTAGGTAAGGCTATCCCGTTCGGTCTCCAGCATGTGCTGGCAATGTTCGTCAGCAATATCACGCCAATCATTATTTTGGCCAATGTTGTGGGCATTGCTCCGGGAGTGAGTGCTGTACTCATACAGAACTGTATGGTTATCGCTGGTATCGGAACCTTGATACAGCTCTATCCTATATGGCGCATTGGTTCACGCCTGCCTATCGTAATGGGTATATCCTTCACCTTCCTTTCCCTTTCTATCGGCATAGCAACGACACAGGGTATGGGAGTGTTGATGGGCGCTGTAGTTATCGGTGGTGTTATTGAAGGCCTGCTTGGACTTTGTGCTCCGTATTGGGTGAAACTTGTGCCGCATAGCGTAGCTGCTACAGTGGTGACAGCAATCGGATTCTCCCTGCTGCCCATTGGTGCCAACAGTTTTGCAGGAGGTCAGGGAGCAGCAGATTTCGGTTCAATGAACAATTGGATTGTAGGTTCCGTGACGCTTCTTACTTGTCTTGCCTGTCAGGTGTTTGCAAAAGGCTTCCTGCGTTCCCTGTCAGTACTCGTGGGACTGATTGTGGGCTATATCCTTGCAGCATGTATGGGAATGGTGAATTTCTACGGCATCACACAGCAGGGCATAGTATCCCTTCCGCAGTTTATGCCTTTCGAATTGGAATTCAACCTGGGAGCCGTACTCTCAATAATCTGTGTATATCTTGTTTCTGCCACAGAGACAATCGGTGATACCAGTGCTTTGTGTAATGGTGCGTTGAAGCGCAATCCGCATAAGGTAGAACTGGGTGCGTCAATATCATGCGACGGCTTCGTATCCTCTATTGCTGGCCTGTTCGGGTGTACCCCGATTACCTCTTTCTCCCAGAATGTAGGTCTGGCAGCAATGTCGGGCGTAGTAAACCGATTCACTATCGCCACAGGTGCATGTATCATGATACTTGGAGGAATATTCCCTGCCGTTGGTTTTGCTCTTACAACTATTCCTCAGGCTGTATTGGGCGGATGCACACTTCTGATGTTCGGCTCTATCCTCTTTGCCGGATTCGGCATGATGGCACGCAGCGGCTTTACACAGCGTAACATGGTGATAGCGTCGCTGTCTCTCTCCGTAGGTATCGGATTTACACAGGCTTCTGAGATGTTCAGTATCTTCCCAGAACTCGTTAGAACGGTATTTGCAGAGAACTGTGTTGCGGTGGTATTCCTAATAGCTGTGATACTTAATATTTTCCTTCCAAAAGAAAAGGAGGCTGCAAAATGAATTTCCTAGAAGAGAAAATCCTCTCTGATGCAACCATCAAAGAGGGTAACATCCTGAAGATAGATAATTTCCTTAATCACCAGATTGACATTGATATCATTCGTCAGATAGCATACGAGATAAAGCGTCGTTTCAAGGGTAAGGAGGTAACCAAGATTCTTACTATCGAGGCATCGGGTATTGCTATCGCCACTCTGCTTGGTGAGATATATGATGTTCCTGTT
Organism: Prevotella sp.; assembly: GCA_017475005.1. GTDB lineage: Bacteria > Bacteroidota > Bacteroidia > Bacteroidales > Bacteroidaceae > Prevotella. Next base: position 76,030 of record JAFVGI010000025.1, read on the forward strand.
GTCTTTGCAAAGAAAGGCGAGACAGCCAATAGTACGGATGATAAATATATTGCGCAGGCCTATTCCTTTACTCACAGGAAACAGAATAATGTCTTTGTCTCAAAACCCTATATGCTTGCGGGTGAGAAGGTTCTTATCGTTGATGACTTCCTTGCCGACGGGCAGGCTATGGGAGCCCTTGTCGATATTGTCCATCAGGCTGGTGCAGAAGTCGTAGGATTGGCTGTTGCTGTTGAAAAGGGGCAACAAAATGGAGGAAAGAATCTTCGTGCAAAGGGATATCAGGTAGAGTCGATAGCTATTATCGATTCTATGGACTACGAAACAGGAAAGATTGTTTTCCGTAATTAGGCTCTAATGAGTTTCTTTCCTCGTTTTGTGGTTTTTTAACAACAGATATCAGCGTGAACAGGAAATTTTTATTACCTTTGTGCCGAAAATAATAAAAACTTTGCCAGAAGGAAACCCCTGAAGTTTATACTTTTTTGGTAGCAGGTCCTGAAGGCATAAAATTAATAATAACAAAAAAAGTATGAGAGTAATTATTGAACCGGACTACGAGCGTATGTCCAAGTGGGCAGCAAATTATGTTGCCATGCGTATTAAAGAGGCTAATCCGACTCCAGAGAAGCCATTTAAGTTGGGATGTCCTACAGGTTCATCTCCTTTGGGCTTGTATAAGGAACTGATTAAAAAGTATGAAGCTGGAGAAATCTCTTTTGCAAACGTCATCACCTTTAATATGGATGAGTATGTGAAGATTCCTGAGAATCATCCTGAGTCTTACCATTCATTTATGTGGAATAACTTCTTCTCACATATTGATATCAAGAAGGAGAATGTACATATCCTTGATGGCAATGCTTCTGACCTGAAGAAGGAGTGTGAAGATTATGAGAAGGCTATTGAAGCTGCCGGCGGCATCGACTTGTTCATGGGCGGTGTTGGTCCTGATGGTCACTTGGCATTCAACGAGCCAGGTTCTTCTCTTTCTTCCAAGACACGTGTGAAGACACTTACTACAGACACTATCATTGCAAACTCACGTTTCTTTGATGGCGACCTCTCTAAGGTTCCTACACAGGCTCTTACTGTAGGTATTGGTACTGTTATGGCAGCAAAGGAAGTGCTGCTCGTTTGTAATGGTCACCATAAGGCTCGTGCCCTGAAGCACATCATCGACGGCAATATCTCCCACATGTGGACAGCCTCAATGCTGCAGATGCATCCACACGCTATTGTGGTTTGCGACGAGCCAGCTTGCGATGAGCTTTCAGTAGCAACATACAAGTATTATCTCGATAAGGAGAGAGGCAATCTCTAAAAAAGAAAGTAAAGCAGCGGTCTCGCTTGCTTCTTATAGTAATCCTCCTCGTCACTTCGTGTCAGAAGTTTGACGAGGAGGATTTTATTAAACACTTTTGCTCACGAACATTTTCGTTAAGCTACGGAACCGGTTCCTGCCATAAGATGCTCTTCTCTTTTACTTGTAGTTTTATATTATAACTATCGATTATCCTGCGTTTTCGTCGTGCGCACTCATGTTCTTGATAAATAGGTTGACCAGACGTTTCAAGAAGAAGGTATGTCTGACTGCATGGCGCGCCTTGTCGGCAACCGACGGGCCGTCCTTGGAAACGGTAGCCGTTTCCGCTGCTGCCACCTGCTGTTCGCGCTGGTCAATCTTAGTGCGGAAACTCTCTGAAGCGTGGTTATAAAGGAAGTTATAGCAGGGCAGGGCAGCCTTCATAATATATGGAGTAAGGAAGGTTGTCACCACACTGGATGCCACGATGATAGGATATATCCTAGAATCGAGAACGCCCAAGCTGGTACCCAGTGAAGCGATGATGAACGAGAACTCGCCGATTTGCACAAACGAGAAACTGGTCAGTATCGAGTCGCGCATGGTCTGACCACCCCACCAGCAACCCAAGGTGCCAAAGAGAATCATTCCGACGATAACCACCAGGCTGACCCAGAGGATGCTATACCAATATTCTGCCAATGACGATGGGTTGATTAGCATGCCCACGGAGATGAAGAAGATGGCAGCAAAGACATTTTTCAGCGGTGTCATCAGCTTTTCGATACGGTGCGACTCCACCGTCTCAGCGAGGATAGAACCCATGACAAAAGCACCGAGTGCACTGCTGAACCCAGCTTCCTCTGCCGTCAGCACCATACCCAAGCACAGACCCAAGGCAAGGATGATAAGCGTCTCGTCATTCAAATGTTTTTTTAATTTACGTATCAGCGTCGGGATAATCAGGATGCCGCAGACGAACCATGCCGCAAGCGTAATGGCCAGATCGACGACCTTGCTGGCCAGTTCGGCACCTTCGAACTGATGGCGGATGGCTATACTGGAGAGCAATACCATCAGCACTACCGCCACTACATCCTCCACAATAAGGATGCTGGTTGCTCCCTTAACAAAACGTTCCTTTTTCATGCCAGCCTCGTCAATAGCCTTCATCACAATAGTGGTGCTCGACATACAAAGCATGCCTGCCAGGAAAAGGGAGTTGACCATATCTAATTTTGCATCCCATCCCACAAGGTAGCCCAGCACCATCATGCCCAAGATGATGGTCAATGCGCCTAGGGCTGCCACTTTACCGCTACTGATGAGGTTCTTCAGACGGAACTCCAGACCAATGCAAAACAACACAAACAATACGCCGATGTCGCCCCATGCCTTAACGTTGTCCCCATTCACAAGGGTCTCGCCATACAGGTGCGGGCCTACTAAGATACCAGCAACGATATAGCCTAATACCACCGGTTGCTTCAATAATTTAAATACGATACTGACCACTGCGGCCGTAATCATCAAAATGTATAAATCCTGTACCATATAAAAAATTTATTAAACCTTGCGAAAGTTGGGATTTGTCAGCATATAAAGTAACCAGTTTTTTTGCTATATTTCTGCATAGGTTAGTATCCAATTTGCAAAGTTAAACAAATTATCTGAAACATCAAAAGAAATGACCGATTTTTTGTTTGGAGGAACTTTTTTCGTTTTTACCCCTAGGCAAGGTGTTGGCAAGGTGTTAGCAAGGACTTGGCAAGCTCAAGCAAGCTATTTGAGCTTGCCAACACCTTGCCAAATGCTTGAGAAGTCCTTTTTTGGAGTACGGTTACACTATGGTTTGGTTGAATTTTTTGTGATTTTAGGGAACATATGTTCGTGGCCCAATTAAGTTGGGTTACTTGACTCACGAAGTCAATATAAATGCCTCACTAACCATAGGTTCATTTTTTAGGGTAATAATTTCGTGATTTATTAAAAATTTAGTACCTTTGCATCCAGCATAAACAACACGACTGTAGGAGTGCAGTAACTTATGACAGTTGTGATTTGCTAAAAATTTAGTACCTTTGCATCCAGCATAAACAACATTAAGTTCGCGTATTATTGTATTATTCCGTTGTGATTTGCTAAAAATTTAGTACCTTTGCATCCAGCATAAACAACACTTGTCAGTCCTGCTGTGGGTGCTGTCGTGTTGTGATTTGCTAAAAATTTAGTACCTTTGCATCCAGCATAAACAACGGCAGTGCCTTCCACGCCCTCCTTCTTCTCGTTGTGATTTGCTAAAAATTTAGTACCTTTGCAT